>NZ_NKIS01000005.1:0-315132 GCF_002278815.1 Novosphingobium sp. PASSN1
GCTCAATAAAGCCATGTCGATCACTCCAATGTCCCCCGACCAGGCAGCCAGGGGGAAGGTCAGAACATGGGTCACTTCTCAGTGGAAATTATGCGCCTCCCGGGTCAGCTCTCAGTGGAAATCAACAGGCAATTGGGTGACCGTGCCGACTTTCGAGTTTTGCGGGAAGGTCAAGAACAGCAGTTTACGAACCAGAATCAGCGAGGAATGCAAACCGCCGTGGTTGCTGAAACGACGAGGCCGGGTTGCCATAACTGCCGTCGCACGGTGTTCCTTGCCCAGAGGCAAGCGGCTCCGCTCTTATAGTTTACCCGAGTCACCGTCGTTCCATTGGACACGACAAGGACGTGAGGCCCCGGCCCAAGCGTTTCTGGCTTTGGGTCAAACTGGTCAAAGAAGTTTGGAGTCGCTTTCGCGGTTGATGTTGCGCCTTGCGCCTGCGCCGAAACGGTCGCTGGAAATAACACCCAAAATGTAGCGGCAACACACAATATCGCGACCCGTGCGGGAAAGCGCGGCGCTTCTCTTGATCGCTGATACCGTTCGTTCATGGTTCCCCCGGACGCCAAGGTCCACAACGATTTTGAGCTATCGCTGATCCGCCAGACCTGCAAGGCCGCAAGCCCAAACGGAGTAGGAAGTTAAGAGCAGTAGGCCGCCCAAGCGTCCATGAGCTCCCGACGCTTCTCGAACAAATCGCCCCGGCGATAGGCGGCCTCGGCCTTGTTCTTGATCGTGTGCGCCAATGCCATCTCACAGACCTCGTGCGGGAACGGCGTTGTCTCGGCGGCCCAATCGCGAAAGGTCGAGCGGAAGCCATGCACGGTCACGATCTTGCCCCCGGCATTCACGTCCATCCGCCGAAGCAACATGCCCATGGCCATGTTTGAGAGCATCTTGGTCGGCGAGCGTCCGAAGATCAGGCTCTCGGGCTGGCGCTCAGCCTCTCCAAGCGTGACGTGAATCGAGCGCAGCAGATCCAACGCTCTCGGCGAAAGTGGGACGCGGTGCTGCCCGTCCCCGGCCTTTGCCGCCTTCACCTTCATGCGCTCGGCTGGGACCGTCCAGACAGCTTTCTCTAGGTCGACCTCGCCCCACTTGGCTCCCAACGCCTCGCCGGTCCTGACTGCCGTCAGGATCGTGAATTCGAGAAGCAGGGCGGCGGTGCCGTGCTGGGCGCGTAGGCGCTCCATGAAGCCCGGAAGCTCTTCGTAGGGCAGCGCGGTGTGGTTGCCCCGGTTGAGCCGGGTACGCGGCGGTAGACGGGTCTTGAGATTGCCCTTCCATTGAGCCGGGTTTTCACCGCTGCGCAGCCCGACAGCCTTCGCCGCATCGAGGACGCGCTCGATCCTGCCGCGCAAACGCTCTGCCGTCTCCGGCGTTTTGCTCCAGATTGGCTTGAGGACCGCCAGCACATCGGCGGTGGTAATCTGGTCGAGCCGTAGCGGGCGTAGCTTTGCCGCGTGCTGCTTGAGCGTCGTTTCCCATTGTGCGGCGTGCTTCGCGTTCTTCCATGAGGGCCGCAGGTCGGCAACGAAGACATCAGCAAACTCGCCGAAGGTCTGCCCCGGCTTGTCCTTGGCGCGCACAGAGCGCGGATCGTCGCCCCGCTCGATCGCGGCGCGCATCTCACCGGCAAGGGCGCGCGCGTCGGCCAGCTTCAGGTCACGGCCGCTGCCGATCCCCAGCTCGGTGCGCTTGCCAGCGCGGGTGTACATGAAAAGCCAGCGCCGACGGCCATCGCCATCGATCGCCAGGTATAGGCCCCCGCCGTCAGAGTGCCTGCCCGGTTCCTTGGTCTTCGCGACAAAAGTCGCGCTGAGCTTGTTCAGACTGCGTTGCGCCATCGGCCCCACCTTCAAACTGCGCCGGTCCCACTTCTGGATTGACCGGCCCCACTTTCGGCCCCACTTACTGAGTGAGTATCTGGGAAACATTCTGCAACAGCGTGAAGCAATCTGCAACGTAGAATGCCAGAATATCAGGGGTTTCAGCGGGTCTATGCGATTGCCTGTATCGCATGGAAAGGGAAATTAGGCGGACACCCTGTCCGCCAATAACTATTGGTTTAAATGACATTTTTTCGGTGTTGGGCGCAAATTAGCACAAAAGCTCCCCGATAGAGGGCTCGCTTGAAGCGGGATGTAGCTAGACAATCTCGCTCAAAAGGCGAGTGCCGGATTGTAGGTCGGGCAGCCCGCGCGCGCGTTATCTGGGCGCATAGTCACTTCGTGCGTAACGTGGGCAAGGGCCGTTCGCGGGCCGCCCGTTCTCAGCGCATCTGACATTTCTGCTGGCCGTTCAAATCGCGGAGAGCTAATTTAACCAGCAGGGAACGGGGTCGCGCATAGCGGTCAATTGGTTTGAAGGTGGCCGCCGTATCAACGGCTTTTTCATGGGGCTCGTTGCTCTCGGAGGGGCGGGACACCTGTTTCTTAGCAGTCCATCGACCGTGTTCCTGTTTAGCAGCACTCCAGATGAACCATGGTATTTCGCGCCGCGCGAGTGCGGGTATCCAAATGATACGGAGTATATCTCCGATCAAGAGCCGCCAGAGTTGAACGGACGAGAGGTCGCACTCTGTTTCGTGGCCGAAAAAGGCGACATATACTATGCAGAGGCCCCACCGCCGAAGGATGCGCCCCAGCCCCCACCGCCCATAGGAGGCGCGTCAACGGGTGCTAACCGCACGCCCACGCAAAAATGGTATTGGCATGGCGATAGTTACGATGAGCCGGTTAAGGCCTACATTGAAAAGCGCAAAGCGGACTTTGTTTTTACGCCAGACCTTATCCGCCAAATTCGGGACGGGTTTTCGACCCTGCGCTGGAATCGCTTCACCGCGCGCTGCAATGAGGCAGCCCCCTTTGTGTTCGGCACGATTTTGATCCTTTGGCTGGTCGCTGCCGTTGTGGGTTGGATCGTCCGTGGCTTTGCTGGCATACCGAGCGGTCAGGACTTCAGGCCTTAAAAGAAGAAAGACGAAACCAGCTAGGCCGTATCCCGCACCAGACGCGCACGGCCTGTCCGCCTTCACTGACATGCACATGCTTGACGGTTTGCTCGCGCGGCTGGTGCAGTCTCGCCAGCGCCTCCAGCGTTGATCGGCACGCCGCCTGCGCTTTGAGCGCAAGTCTCATGTACCGTCGTCTCGTTCGTTTTTTTGCGGGCGCTCGTCCATGAAACCAAGGGAGTCGAGCTGGAAGAAATGACCGGCTGATGAGGTGGAGCCGCGTCCCAGCGGCCGAACCAAAACACTGAATAGGTGTCAGCTTCCCGGCGCGACCTTGGATCCCAGCAAGCGACGAGACAGCCAGCCCCGCACGGGTTCGTCCCATAGGCGCAGGCCCAGCCAGGCAAGCAGCATCACGCTCATGAACAGCACCGGGGTTGCCGCGAGGCTGGTTGCAGGCGCACCGTGGCCGAACCGTGCATAGTCGATGAAGCAGTACACGAAGGGATAGTGCAGGATGTAGAGCGGATAAGAAAGTCGGCCGAGCAAGCTGCATGCGCGGATCGCCGCTTCACTAGCGCCGGAATGCGCGCCCAGCAGGATCACCGCCGGAAACACCACGATCACCGCCAGCGCTTCGGCAATGCCGTTACTGGTGGTTCCGGCCCCGCCGATGGCCGGCGCGGCAAAGATCGCAAGCAGCGCTAACGAAAGCGGCGCGAGCCCCAACCGGCAGGCTGGCAGATAGCCGACCGCGCGGTGGAGCCAGAGGCCGCAGACAAACGGAAAGGCAAGCCGCACCGGCGCCATCCACCAGCCATCAAAGCCGAAGCCCTTGCTCATCGTGCCAAAATGGGCGGCGGAGACCAGCGTGATGGCAGCACATGCCAGCGCGAGGCCAAACAAGGCGCGCAGGTCCAGCCGGCGCAGCACAAGCGCGTAGGCCAGGCTGCCGATATACTCCTGCAGCAGGGTCCAGGTCGGCCCGTCGAGCGAGTGGGTGTCGTCAAACCGCTCGGGCAGCGCGGGATAGGGCAGGACTAGCAGCGCTGCGGCGACAGTGAGCGCCATTCGCAACGCGGAGACACCGTGGTCAGGCCCAGGATAGGGCGAGAGCACATAGGCCGTTGCACCGAAGGCAGTCGCCAGAAGGACCAGCGGGTGCAAGCGGATCAGCCGCCGGAGCAGAAACTGGCCAGTGCTCATCTCCGGCCAGCGCTCGTCGTAAGCGTAGCCGATCACGAAGCCCGAAAGGCCGAAGAAGAAATCGACCGCAAGCGCCCCGTGCGGCAACACATTGCCTGCCGGATCGCCTCCAGCCAGCACTTCTGAAAGGTGGAACACGACGACGAGGATCGCCGCCACGCCGCGCAAGCCGTCAAGGACGGCGTAGTGCTGCTTTACCTGCATGGCGGTTCCCGATCCTCTGGGTCTGATCAGTCCTTCCAGCTGCGCGCGGCCATGCGAACCGTAACCGGCGTGCCCAGATGCTCGGCATCGTCGCCAAGCGCGAAGGTGTAGGCACCTGCGGGGAGCGACCACCCGCCGTCCTTCCAGTCCGCCAGAATGCGCGGATCGAACGTGACCTTCACGGTCTGCGAGGCCCCCGGCTGGAGATCGACGCGGGCAAACCCGGCGAGCCGCTGCTTGGGTGCACCGGCCCGCGAGACCAGATAGACCTGACCCACTGTGGCACCCTGCCGGCTGCCCGTGTTCTGGACCGTGAAGCTGGCACTCATGCCCGAAACCTTGAGCCCCGAACTGGCGAAGGTGGTGTAGCTTAGCCCGAAGCCAAACGGGAACAGCGCCTTGTGCAGGTTCCGCGCGAACCAACGATACCCGACGTCTGATCCCTCGATATTGTAGTTGGCATCGAGCTTCGTATCGGGGGTCGGCGGATCACCGGCGAAATTGGGCTCCAGATCAAAATACCCATCAATCACCGAACGCGGCAACTGGGCCGCACTGGCCGGGAAAGTGATCGGCAAATGGCCGCTGGGATTTACTTTTCCGAACAGCACATTCGCAATCGCCTCACCGCCGCGCCCGCCGGGGAACCAGGCTTCGATAACCGCCGCCGTCTTGCCGAGCCACGGCATGTCCACAGGATTGCCCGTCTCCAGCACGACGATGGTATTGGGATTGGCCTCCGCCACTGCGGCGATCAGCGCGTCCTGCCCGTTTGGCAGCGAGAAGTCCGCAGAATCCTGCCCTTCGGTCGACCACTTGGTGGCGAACACGATGGCCACATCGCTCGTCTTCGCCTGCGCCACGGCATCGGCAATCGTGGAGCCGTCTCGGTAGATTACCTGCGCTTCCGGCGCGAGCGCCTTGATCGCCTTGAGCGGGGCGGAAGCGTGATACTGGATCTGCATGAACGCTGCGAATGGACCATCGCCGCCGAGCGGGATCGACACCGCCGGACCGCCGGGCAGCTGCACCTGGCTCGAACCCGCCCCCGACATCACGCCGGAATTGGCAAAGCCGCCGATAACGGCAATGCGCTTGGCAGACGCCGCCAGCGGCAGCGCGCCGTTCTGGTTGCGCAAAAGGACGATGCCCTGCTCCGCTGCTGCCAGCGCAACTGCTCCATTTGCGGCAAAATCAATCGCACCGCTAGGCTTGGCGGGATTGGTATCGAGGTGGTACTTGAAGATCTGCGAGAGGATCCGGGTGTTCATGTCCACCAGCTTGGCGGCATAGGCCGGATCGCTCGCGGCCTTGGCCTGCAGGTCCTTCGCGAAGAACACCTTGGGATCGAGCTGCTCGCCCGATTGCTGATCAAGTCCGTTCAGCGCGGCATCAAGGCTGGGCACTGCGCCCCAGTCCGACATGACGAAGCCCTTGTAGCGCCAATCGCGCTTGAGGACCTTGTTGAGCAGCCAGTCGCTGTCGCAGCCATGCGCGCCGTTAACCACGTTGTAGGAGCACATTACCGATCCAGGCTGGCCCTGTTCGATGCCGATCTGGAACGCCAGCAGATCGCTTTCGCGCGCGGCGGATTCGCTGATGACGCTGTTCACGAACTTGCGGCCGGTTTCCTGCCCGTTGAGCGCGAAGTGCTTGATTGTCGAAATGATGTCGTTCGACTGGATACCCCGGATCGCTGATCCGACGAGCACGCCGGTCAGCAGCGGATCTTCAGAGAGGTATTCGAATGTGCGACCATTGCGGGGGTCGCGGGTAAGGTTCGCACCGCCTGCCAGCAGCACGTTGAAGCCCTTGGCGCGGGCTTCCGAGCCGATCATCGCGCCGCCCTTGAAGAGAATATCAGGGTTCCAGCTTGCGGCCTGTGCCAGACCGGAAGGCAGTGGGGTCGAGCCATCCTTGCGGATGCCCATCACATAAGCAACGCCGAGGCTGGCATCGGATTCCCTAAGCGCTGGCACACCCAGCCGCGCAATGCCGGGGACATAGCCGGCGCCAAGAACAGCGTCTGCCGGGACAACGATTCCGGGAACGAACGGCACCGCAATGATGCCATGGGTGAGCACGACCCTTTCGTCTGCGCTCATCTGCTTCACAGTTGCAGCAGCCCGGGCCTCCGCATCAGCCGCAGGAGCCGGCTTAGCCTCAGTCAACATGGGTGCCGAGAGCGCTGCAGCAGCGACACCGATGGCGATTGCGTTTCGATAAGACATGGTCCGTCCCCTGGGAAATTCAGCAATATCGTTGGAAATCAAAAAAACGGGCCGCAACCGGAGTTGCGGCCCGAGAGGAGGGTTCTCAGATCAGAACTTCACTCCGGCGCGCACGCCGTAGAGACGCGGCGCACCAATCGTGGCACCGGCGGCAAGGCCGGTCGATGCGTTCGAGATGGTGATCTTGTTCTCGATGTTCCGGACAAAGCCCTGCACATAGTAGCGATCACCCGGCGCTGTGTAGGTCAGCGTCGCATCGGTCTTGGTGAACGACGGCTGGCGGAACTGCGACAGGTTGTTGAGATCGATGATGAAGTATTCCGAGCTCATCCGGCTTCGCACCGCTGCTTCGAAACGGCCGCCATTGCCCAGCGGGAACACCTTGGTCATCCCCACCGTCGCCACGTGCTTGGGTGCCTGATCGAGCGCAGCCCCCGTGAACGAGAAGTTCGGGAAGTTCACCGGATCGGGCGAGAACTTGGAATAGCGGGCATTGGTATAGGTATAGCCGAGGTCGAAGGTCAGCGTGTTGCTGGGCTTGAGGGTCGCTTCCAGTTCGAGGCCGTCGACCTTGGCCTTGGCGGCGTTGCTGATCAGCGTTGCCGGGATCGGCACGGTGACCACCTGACTGACTTGCAGGCTGCTGTAATCATAGTGGAACACCGCCGCATTGAAGCGGAACGCGGGCGAGATGCGGAACTTCACGCCGGCTTCGTAGTTCGTGAGGTTCTCGGGGTTGTAGTAGAGTACTGCGGGCGTCAGCGCGCAGCCCACGCCGCTGCCGGTCACGCAGCCATCGTTGAAGCCACCCGCCTTGTAGCCGGTCGAAACCGCTGCGTAGACAAGGCCGAGACCCGGCACATCATAGTCGAGGCCGACCTTCCAGATCGTCTTCTTGAATGTGCGCGAGGCGATGTTCTCGTTCAGCACGCAGCGCGCCTTGCCGCAGATCGACTTGGTCACGTCCGCAAAATCGACCACGGTCGCGCCGTTACGCGACTTGAAGTCGTTGTTGTAGCGGATGCCGCCAGTGAGGTGGAAATCAGGCGTAATGTCATACGTCAGCTGGCCGAACACGGCCTTCGAGCGCGAAACGGTGGGTCCTTGCGGGAACGCGAAGCCGGTCGCGTTCGGCACCACGAAGCCCGAAAGAGGCGCACCAAGGTTGAACTCGATCGCCGACTTTTCGTGGAAGTAGTAGCCGCCAATCTGCCCGTGCAGCGGGCTGCCCTTGCCGAAGGCGAGGCGCAGTTCGTGGCTGTCCTGCTTGAAGTTGCCAAAGAAGAACGCCGGGTTGTTGAGCGCGCCGAACAGCAGCAGGTTGCGCGTGTCGTTGCGGTCGGTTTTGCGATAGGAGCCGAGGTAAGTCGCCTGCACCGGCCCGAAATCATAGGTGAACTCGCCCATGATGCCGTAGTTCTTGTTGTTGCGCTGAGTGGGATAGGTCGGCGCCACAGTCAGCGTGCGCTGGAAATCGGCATCGCCATCGCGGTAGACCGGGTTCTTCGTCTTGATGCCCACGGTGGCGGGATCATAGAACCGGTCGAGCGTGACGGTGTTGCCGTTGGTGCCCGAACCCTTGGTGTTCGAGTAATCGCCGCGGATCACGAAAGTGAGGTTTTCGCCGACCTTTCCGCCGAACGAAAGCCGGCCCGAAAACACCTCGCGGAACGGATTGAGCTTCATGGTTGCGGGGCTTGCCAGCGTGTAGAACGGATCCTGGCGCTGGTAGTTCACAGCCGCGCGCACGCCGAGGCCATCGGCAACGCGCAGGTTGATCATGCCGCTGGCATCGACGCTGTCGAGATTGCCATAGCTCGCGTCGACCGAAGCGCCGAACTCGTCCTTGGGCAGCGCGCTGATCACGTTGATCACGCCCGCCGTCGTGTTGCGACCATAGAGCGTGCCTTGCGGTCCGCGCAGCACCTCGATGCGCTCAACATCATAGAAGCTGCCCAGCACGTCGGCAGGCCGCGCGATGTAGATGCCGTCCTGCAGGAACGCCGCCGAAGGATCGCCCTTCTCGGTCGTATCGGTGCTGGTCACGCCGCGAATCGAGATGCGCACCGCATCGCCGCTTTCGGTGAGTGCGAGATTGGGCACGGAGTTTGTCAGTGCGCGCGCATCGGTCACGCCCGCGCTGCGCAGCTGGTCACCGTTGAGCGCGGTCAGCGTGATCGGGGTCTTGGAAAGCAGGGTCGACTGGCGCGACGCGGTGACGATGATGTCGCCGGTGGCGGCCGCCGCCGAAGCGTCGGCTTCCTGCGCCGGCTGGTCGGTTTGGGCATTCTGCGCAAAGGCTGGTGTCGCCAGCGCAAAGACCGATGCGAAGCAAGCGGTGCGGATCAACTTCATGGAACTTCCCTCCCATTCTTGCGCCGGGCCGTTCTGGCCTGATCACAAATTCATATGCGGCCGCACCGTATGCGCAGACGCCAGACACAGGTCTCCCAGCCCGAAAATCGAGTTTTGGTTGACCAAAAATATTAGGAAACAGTGCCTTGGCACTTTGCCGAGCAGACCCGACGTTTGTTTCCGCTCCCGTGTGCGGGCTGCCTGCCCATCTTCAAGAATCGGCTTGATCTATTTTGGCAGCGCTGTCAAGACTGCGCTGTCAATTCAAAAGGGATGACGAGGGAAGAGGACCCGATATACAGCCAGCATGAACATAAACCCCCGCCTCGCCCCCAATTCCCATGCCACCATGGCCGACGTCGCGCAGCTTGCCGGTGTCTCGCTCAAGAGCGTCTCGCGCGTGGTGAACCGGGAGCCCCACGTCTCGGAAAAGCTGCGCCTCAAGGTCGAGGCCGCGATTGCCGAACTGTCGTTCGTACCAGATCAGGCAGCCCGGTCACTCGCCGGCGCGCGGTCCTTCACGATCGGCCTGATCTTGGACAACCCCAGCCCGAACTACACCATGAAGCTTCAGGCAGGCGTCTACCGCGCGTGCACTGCGCATCAGTATCATCTGCGGATCGACCAGATTGATTCGATGCGCAGCGAAGTCGAACTGACCGCCCTGTTCGAGGCGATGCTGCGCAACACCCGCTGCGACGGCTTCATCCTCACCCCGCCGCTCTCAGACAACCGGCTTCTTCTCGAATTTTTCGACCAGCGCGGCGTCATGTATGTCCGGATCGCGCCTGATTTGGAGCATGATCGCGGTGCGGGCGTCGCTATCGACGATGCTGCTGCCGCTGCCCTGGTGGCACAGCATTTCTGGGCAAATGGCCACCGCCGCTTCGGCATCGTCAACGGACCGTTAGACTACGGCGAAGCGCGCAGCCGCCGCGAAGGATTTTTGGCAGGGCTTGCTGCTTTGGGCGCAACGGAGCCGGTCGCGGAAGCCGATGGCAACTTCCTGTTCGAAGGCGGCATTGAGGCAGGACGGAAACTTCTGGCCGGGCCGAACCGTCCCACCGCCATTTTTGCGGGCAATGACGATTCCGCCGCCGGCACCATGGTCGCCTGCCTTGAGCAAGGGCTCGCTGTGCCGCGCGACATTTCCATCTGCGGCTTTGACGATAGCTGGGTGGCCAAATCGGTCTGGCCCTATCTCACGACAATCTATCAGCCGATCGAAGAGATGGGATTTGCCGCCGCCGAGCTGCTGATCGAGCGTGAACCGGACCAGCGCAAGCTCTTGATGCTCGATTTCCATCTCGTTGAGCGCGATTCCGTGGCGCAAGCCCCACCGGCTATCGATTGACGGGACGGCGGCCTTGGTACGCGGTGGCGCTGGCCACCGCGCTGGCCGCACTCACAGTGCCGGGCCTTGTCGTGGCCGATGCTCCCCGCCCCCGGCTGTTCGTCCTTACCGATATCGGCAACGAGCCGGACGATCAGATGTCGCTGGTGCGGCTGCTGCTCTATTCCAACGAGATCGAGATCGAAGGCATCGCAGCGACCACTTCTGTCTGGCAGAAAACCAAGGCCTCCCCCGAGATCGCAGCGTCGGTGATTGACGGCTATGCGGCAGTTCTCCCGAACTTGCGTTCGAACGCAAGCGGATGGCCGGACGCGCAAATTCTCCGTTCCCGGCTGACCTCCGGTGTATCAGGTTATGGGCTGGCAGCGATCAACCCCGCACATCCCTCCCCCGGCGCACTCGCTCTTCTTGCGGCGGCTGGGCGCACGGATAGCGGGCCGCTCTGGGTTACCGCATGGGGCGGCACCGCCACGCTCGCCGAGGCGCTGCAAGTGGCGCGCCGCACGATGGCCCCGGCAGAGCTGGCCGCACTGGTCGCACGTCTCAGGGTCTATGCGATCAGCGATCAGGATGACGCAGGGCCCTGGCTGCGGCGTGAATTTCCGGACTTGTGGTACATCATCTCTCCCTCCAGCCAGGATGGCGGCGACTATGCCCGGGCGACCTGGACCGGCATTTCAGGCGATCGCTACTACCGCAATGGCGAGGGAGCGGATTTCACCAAGGTCAGCAACGCATGGCTCGATCTGGCTATCCGCAAGGGCCCGCTAGGAGCGCACTATCCGCGCTACATGTTCATCATGGAAGGCGACACGCCGTCGTTCCTTGGCCTCATCCCTAATGGCCTCAACGCGCCGGAGCATCCCGATTGGGGCGGCTGGGGCGGACGCTATGTACTGCGCCAACCGTCTGGCGAGAGCCGCCCGATCTGGACGCAGGGCGGCGACAGCTTCTTCCGGACGACCTCGGCCGACACGGTGAACGGCCATACATCGGATCAGGCGACGATCTGGCGCTGGCGCAGCGCCTTCCAGAACGATTTCGCCGCGCGAATCGACTGGACGCTGATGCCCTATGCCAGCGCCAATCACCCGCCCAGGGTCGTCGTGGACGGCGATGCCAGCCTCGAACCATTGCACGTCAGGGCGCACACTGGCTCGCAGCTTCGCCCCGACGCCGGTGCCAGCCGCGATCCGGATCGCCAAAAGCTCGATTTCCAATGGTTCGCCTATGACGAGGCTGGCTTCATCGGCGCAGGCCCTGCCGCCCAGCTGCGCATCGACCGCGCGAACACGCCGCGCCCCGTCATCACCGTCACCGCGCGCTGCGCCCCGGCATGGCTGCCGCTGATGCCCTGCCCCAAGGCGAACACAGCCCACGTCATTCTCGCCGTGACCAATTACGGCACCCCCCGCCTCACCCGGTACCGCCGGATCATTGTGGAGATTTCCGATGAGTGACACGTTTGCCCGCCGCGAAGCGATTAAGGCCATCGGCGCAAGTGCCGCGTTACTGCCGGTCGCGGCGCGCGCCGCCGATCCGGCCAGCAAGATCGCCTGGCTGGAAACGACGCGCGATGCTCCCGGCCGCCGTGTTTCCGCGCCGGCATTCAGCCCGCCGCCGGCCAGCCTGTTCGATGCCGATGCGACAGTGCTGCTGGACAAGCCTGGCCGTACGGTCGCCGGGTTCGGCGGCGCATTCAGCGAAAAGGGCTGGCAGGCGCTGTCGGTGCTCCCCGAAAGGGCGCGCTGGTCGGCGATGGACGCGCTGTTCGGCGCCGAGGGCTGCAACTTCAGTCTGTGCCGCACCCCGCTGGGCGCCAATGACATTTCGCGCGGCTGGTATAGCTATGACGAAACGCCGGGCGATTTCGCGCTGGCCCAGTTCTCCACTGCCAATGACCGCGATACGCTGATCCCATTCATCAAGGGCGCGCAGCAATTGCAGCCCAAGCTGCAACTCTGGGCCTCGCCGTGGTCCCCGCCGACATGGATGAAGCGCACCGGCCACTATGCGCAGGCCCCCGCATGGCCGGGCCAGCCGGACAACGGCATAAAGCCCGACCAACTCGGCAAGGAAGGCGAAGATTCCTTCATTCAGGAAGACCGCTATTTCGATGCCTATGCCCGCTATTTCCGCCGCTATGTCGAGGAATACGGCGCGGCCGGCATCCCCATCGGCATGGTCATGCCGCAGAACGAGTTCAATTCCGCCCAGCCCTTCCCCAGTTGCTGCTGGTCTCCCGAAGGCCTCGCCCGGTTCCTGCCGTTTCTCGGCAAAGAAATGGACAAGGCAGGCGTCAAAGTCTTCTTCGGCACGCTGGAGCGCGGCAATCCCGATCTGTTTGCCCGCGTGCTCGCCAATCCCGAAGCGGCCAAGGTCATCAACGGCATCGGCGTGCAATGGGCCGGCAAGGGCGCACTCACCACGCTGCGCGCGCGCTATCCCGATCTCGAGATCTGGGGTTCGGAGCAGGAATGCGGCGTCGGCACCAATGACTGGCACTACGCCCGCTATGGCTGGGAGACGATCAAGCGCTATTTCGAAGCCGGTGCGACCGCGTGGCATTACTGGAACCTCGCCATGCCAACGGGCGGCATGAGCGGCTGGGGTTGGCCGCAGAACGCGCTGGTCGAGGTGGACACCAAGCGGCGCAGCTACCGCCTGACCAACGACTACTGGCTGCTGCGCCATATTGCCGGGGCCGTCCGCCCGGGCGCAAAGCTGATCCCGGTCGACAGCTTCTTCGGCTTCAACGATCAGCTCGCTTTCCGAAATCCGGATGGCTCGCTGGTACTGGTGGCAAACAACAGCCTCGGTCAGCGGCAGGCGGTGCGTTATGTCGTGGGCAAGCAGATGCTGGAGCTGAAGCTGGCCCCGGATTCGCTCAACACCATTACCATCCCAGCCGCCATGCTGGGCTAAAGCAGGATTTCCCGGCGCTGATCGCTGCTGGCAATCCCGGCAGCGATCACTTCCATGACGGCAAGCGCTTCTTCGGCGCTGACCGGCATGGGTCCTTTGCCCGCCAAGGCAGCAGCAACGCCGCGGTAAAAGGCGAGGTAGTCGCCGCGCTCGGGCACCACTACGCTGATGGTGCCGTCAGCCTGGGTCAACCGGCCGGGGCTCGGATCTATCCCCCATGCGGGGTCACCCGGCCGCACGCCTGCCTTCGATTGCTCTTCCTGGTTGTCGAGCCCGTGCTTGACGAAGCTGCCGCGCGTGCCGTGCACCGCGAGACGCAGAGCATGATCAGCCGTCAGCTGGCTGATATGCAGCGATACGCGCCGATCAGAATAACGAAGCAGGACTTCTGCGTGATCAACTGCATGCCCGCCGAGCTTGAGAACAGCGAGGTCCGCGCTCACCGCTTGCGGCCGCCCAAACAGCACCAGCGCCTGATCCGCCAGATGCGGCCCGAGATCCTGCCAAACCCCACCCGCGCGCCGGTCCTTCCAGCGCTCACCCGGTTCCGGCCGGAACCGGTCGAAGCGGCTCTCCATGGCCGTGATCTCGCCCAGCACGCCTTCGGCGATCAGCCGGCGCAGGGTGAGGAAATCAGCATCCCAGCGGCGGTTGTGGAAGACGGAGAGCATCAGCCCGCGCGCCGCCGCGTATGCCGCCACGCGGCGCGCTTCCTCCAGTGTCGGCGCCAGCGGCTTGTCTATCACCACATGCTTGCCCGCATCGAGCGCGGCCAAGGCTTGCTCTGTATGCAGGTGATCGGGAGTAGCCAGCACCACCAGATCGATCGAGCAATCCGCAAGGACGGCTTCCAGCGTGGGAACAACCAACGCGTCCGGGTACTCCACAGCCACATCCGCGGCGCGGGACGAGACCACAGCCGCCAGCTTCAGCCCCGGCGTTGCGGCGATGAGCGGCGCGTGGAACGCCTTGCCAGCCAGGCCAAAGCCAATGAGCGCGATCCGGTGCATGGTCTTCCTCAGCGCAGGTGTTCTGGTTGAGTCTGCCCCTACCTCAACTGCCGCGTCAGGTGCTTCTAATTTCCGCTGAAAGCGGCCTTAACCGGACGGAGCAGATGCGAAAAGGTCAGCTGGACCAGATGCCACTTGCCGCCCCGTCGCGAATAAACCGCCGTGACCATGAAGGGATTGATCACTTCATGGGTACCGACTGCGGCCTGGAGGTCCAGATCCTCCAGCACCACGGCCGTGTTGCCGAATATCCGCACATCGACCGCGCCAATCACGACCTTCTTGTACCAGATGCCTCCGCTGGCGATGGTTTTGAGTTCGCTTGTCTTCCCCCATGTGCCGCCCATGTGGGTGAACATGGCCTTGTCATCGAAGAGCGCCGTCAGCGGCTCGACGGACTTGCTCGCCATCCACTCCCACTTCCGGTTCGACAGATCGATCAGCTCCTGCTCGGCCCGGGTGTGCGTGGCGGCGGTCGTGATCGTCTCGCTGGGCGGTGCTGGCGATTGCTGCGCCAGTGCCGGCGCTGCGAGCGATGACAGGAAGAGACCGAAAGCAAGCATTTTCATGGTGATGGTCCTTAGGCAGGTGTCAGTCCGGCAGCCCCGTTCGGCTGCAGCTCAAATTGTCCGGGTGCCAAGCCACTTGACCATGGCCGGGTCACGATGATCGAAAAAGCTGCTGGCGTTCTGATCGAGCGTGGCGATCGCAGCAATATCGTCGTGATCGAGTTCAAATCCGAACACATCGAAATTCTCGGTCATGCGGTCCTTGCGAACTGATTTGGGGATGGCGACCACGCCGCGCTGGATCAGCCAGCGCAGCACCACCTGAGCGATGGTCTTGCCGTGCTTGCCTGCGATCTGCTGCAAGACGGCGTTGGTGAACAAGCCATTCCTGCCCTCGGCAAACGGCCCCCACGCCTCAGCCTGAACGCCGTATTCCTCAAGAATGGTCACGGCGTCGGCCTGCTGGTGGAATGGATGGATCTCGATCTGGTTCACCGCCGGCTTCGTTTCGTTGTGAAGAACGAAATCGACCAGGCGATCCGGTTGGAAGTTGCTGATGCCGATTGCCCGGATGCGCCCGGCCTTGTGCAGTTCCTCCATGGCACGCCACGCGCCATAGACGTCACCGTATGGCTGATGGATCAGGTAGAGATCGAGATAGTCGAGCCCCAGCTTGTTGATCGATCGTTCGAATGCCGCCTTGGCCCCCGCATAGCTCGCGTCCTGAACCCAGAGCTTGGTCGTGACGAAAAGCTCTGCCCGGTCGATGCCATGGTTTTTGATCGCAGCGCCAACCGCTTCCTCATTGCCATAGGAAGCGGCGGTGTCGAGCAGGCGATAGCCAACGTCGATGGCATCGCGAACGCTGCGTTCGCACTCCGCCGGATCGGCCATCTGGAACACGCCAAAGCCGAGTAGCGGCATTTGGACGCCATTGTTCAGCGTAACGGTGGGGACGCGTGTGGGCATGTCGGTTCCTTCCGGGTTGCGGCTCAGCGGTTTACGGTGGCCATCAAGGCGGGCGGATAGCGGGTTCCCTCGATGGTGACCGCCGCTGCCGCCGCCTCGATCCGTGCCATGTCATCGGCGGTCAGTACGATCTCCGCCGCGGCAGCATTTTCCTGCATCCGGTGCAGTTTGCTGGTGCCCGGGATCGGCACGATCCAGGGCCGCAGCGCCAGCAGCCAGGCCAGCGCGATCTGCCCGGTGGTCGCGCCCTTGCCGCGGGCGATCTCGCCCAACAGCTCAACGAGCTTCATGTTGTGTGCATGGGCCTCGCCATGGAAGCGCGGGATGCCCTGGCGAATGTCGCCTTCGCCAAACTGCGTGTCCGCCGCGATGGTCCCCGTCAGGAAACCCTTGCCAAGCGGGCTGAACGGCACGAGGCCGATGCCCAGTTCTTCCAGCGTCGGCAGGATCTCGGCCTCGATGTCGCGCGTCCACAGCGAGTATTCGCTCTGCAAGGCGGTGACAGGATGCACGGCATGGGCCTTGCGGATGGTTGCGGCGCTGGCTTCGGAAAGGCCGAAATGCTTGACCTTGCCTTCGGCCACGAGGTCTTTCACCGCGCCAGCCACATCCTCGATCGGCACCTCCGGATCGACCCGGTGCTGATAGAACAGGTCAAGGCAATCGACCCGCAGCCGCCGCAGCGAATCCTCCGCCACCTGGCGAATGCGGGCGGGTGAGGAATCCACGCCCCGCACCGGCGGCGTGGACTCGGGATCGATCTTGAATCCGAACTTGGTCGCGATCACCACCTCGCCGCGGAACGGCGCAAGCGCCTCGCCCAGCAATTCTTCGTTGGTCCAAGGCCCATAGACCTCGGCCGTATCGAAGAAGGTGACTCCGGCCTCGACCGCGGCGCGCAGCAGCGCAATCGCATCTTCGCGCTCGATCGGCGAGGTCTTGTTGTAGCCAAAGCTGAGACCCATGGCGCCAAAGCCGATTTCGCTGACAGCGAGATCGCCAAGATTGCGTCGTTTCATTGCGTGGTAATCCTTCCAGACAGGGATGGGGATCGAACAGAGCAGGACTTAGCCCGGTGTCGGGAGCTTTCCGGCGCGCATCGCGGCGATGACGCCGCCATCGATCAGCAGGTCACTGCCGGTAATGAATCCGGCATCGGGGCCAAGGAGGAAGCCGGCCGCAATCGCGATTTCTTCCGGCGGGGCCATCCGCTTCGAAGGCGAGGCTGCTACCATTCCCCGATAGATATCGCCGATCTCGGAATTGAGTTCATGTGCGGCGAGCGGGGTGACGATGATCCCGGGGCTGATCGCGTTGACGCGCGCCCCGCGTTCGCCCCAGCGCATCGCTTCGGCCTGGACCCGGAGGAAATTGGCGCGCTTGGCGACCATGTAGGCGACCAGCGTGTTGGGGATCGCATCCGCCTGCAGAAAGGGCAGCGCAAGCAGCTCGTCGGCAGGGGTGTGGGCCAGCCGCTTCTCGTCTTCCTCGGGCAGCTGGCGCATCATGTGTCCGGCCATGCTCGAAATGATGAGCCCCGCGCCGCCGGGTGCGATCACCTCGCCAAACTCCTCGAAGACAACCGCCGAGCCGTAGAGATCGACTTCAAGCACCTTCTCGACCGATGCCATGTTTGGCGAGAGGCCTGCCGTGTTGATCACCTGGGCAACAGACCCAAGGGCAGCGGCCTTGCTTGCCAGCGCCTTCACCGAGGCGCGCTGCGTCACGTCCACCGCCTGCGTCTCGACCGCATAACCAGCATTGGCAAGAGCCTGCGCCGCCGAGGCAAGCACAGCTTCGTTCCAGTCCGCGAGGAGGATCGTCCGGCCGAAACCCTGCCGGCGTGCGATGGCAGAGCCGATTCCGCCAGCGCCGATGACAACGATCACATCTGTTTTCATCTGTCCGGTTCCTCATGCCACGGCGGTCAAACAAAGGGCCGCGCGCTGCTGCGAAGACGCAGTAGGGCATGGGCTTTTGAGCGAATATACGCTAAGTTTCACATGCGGTTATACTCGGAGCTTATCAATGCGGCGTGAAGAGCTAAGCGATCTGGCGGTCTTCCTGGCCGTTGCCGAAGCCCGAAGCTTCACGCGAGCTGCCGCAGTGCTGGGCACCTCGCAATCGGCTATCAGCCAGATCGTCAGGAGGCTGGAAGCCAGTCTGGGGCTCAAACTCCTGTCCCGGACGACGAGGAATGTCGGTGTCACTGAAGCGGGCGAACGGCTTCTCGAAACGCTCTCGCCTGCCCTTGCCGACATCGACGCACGGCTGGCGGAACTGAGCCAGCTACGCGAACAGCCATCCGGCACAGTCCGGATCACCTGCAGCCAGCATGCCGCAGAAACCGTTCTCTGGCCGGCGGTCGAAGCCGTGATGGCGCGCTACCCGGATGTGCATATCGAGCTTTCGATCGACAGCGCGCTGACCAATATCGTCAGCGAGCGGTTTGATGGCGGGGTCAGGTTGGGCGAGCAGGTGGAGAAAGACATGATCGCGGTGCGCATCGGTCCCGATCTCCAGATGCTGGTCGTTGGCGCGCCTGCGTATTTCGAACGCCACGGCCGCCCCCTGACGCCGCGCGATCTGACCATGCATTACTGCATCAACTTGCGCATGGCGACCCGCGGCGACCTCTATGCCTGGGAGTTCGAGCGGGATGGCCATCCGCTCAATGTGCGGGTTGGCGGGCGACTGGTTGTCAATCACGGCGAGATGGCCATCCGCGCCGCCCTCGCCGGCCTTGGTCTGGCTTTCGTGATGACTGATCGCATTGCAGTGGAACTGGACAGCGGCGCACTCGTGCCGGTGCTCGAGGAGTGGAGCCCGCCGTTTTCCGGCTATCACCTCTATTATCCGGACCGGCGTAACCTCACTTTGGGCTTTCGCGCCCTGCTGGATGAACTTCGGTCACGCGCCAGCTAGCGGAAAGGGGTAGTCCACACGGACGATATTGCGGAGCCAATAAAACCAATCCATCTAACATTTGGGACAATATGTGGGTCGAGAAATTTTTGGTTTCCATTTTTTGTTTTTAATCGGATACATACACCAATATTCCGGATGGCACCCTGTCCGCCAGTTCATGCTTCCACGGTGCAAACGCGGTCAAAGGTGACTGCCAGCTGAAACGCCGCGCCGCAAAACCCTCACGCCGCAATCGAACCGCCAAGTCCCGGATCGAGATCGAGCCGGTAGTCACCGGCGCGCGAGGTCAGCACGGTCTAGAACCGGTTGTAGAGGTTCTCCAGCCATTCCTGCCGACCCGAGCGCGGTTGCGGCGCAAGGCTCGCGGCCACGGCGTGGTCGGCGATCCCGGCCAGCGTGGCGTCGGTCGCGTGGATAGCCTTGCCCAGCTCTCCCTGCCAACCGGCATAGCGCTCGGCCCGGAAGGCATCGAGCTGGCCATCCTCGATCAGCGCCGCCGCCTTGAGGAGCGCCCGCGCGATCGTGTCGATACCCCCGATATGGCCATGAAACAGATCAGCCGCGTCGATGGACTGGCGGCGCACCTTGGCATCGAAATTGAACCCGCCATCGGTGAACCCGCCCGCACGGATGATCTCGATCATCGCGAGGGTGAGTTCCTCCACCGAATTGGGGAACTGGTCGGTATCCCAGCCATTTTGGTGATCGCCGCGATTGGCATCGATCGAACCGAAAATCCCCAGCGCCCGGGCCATTGCGATTTCATGTTCGAAAGTGTGCCCGCCCAGCGTAGCGTGGTTCGCCTCGATATTGACGCGCACTTCGTTTTCCAGCCCGAACCGCTTGAGGAAGCCGTAGACCGTCTGCGTATCGAAGTCGTACTGGTGCTTGGTCGGCTCGTGGGGCTTGGGCTCGATCAGGATCGTGCCCTTGAACCCGATCCGGTGTTTGTGATCGACCACAAGGCTGAGGAACCGCCCGAAGTTTTCCTGTTCGATGGCGAGATCGGTGTTGAGGATCGTGTCATAGCCTTCGCGCCCGCCCCACAGCACATAGTTTGAACCACCCAGCCGGTGCGTCGCCTCCAGCGCATCGCGCACCTGGCTCGCGCCCCAGGCCCAGACTTCGGGATCGGGATTGGTCGAAGCGCCCGCCATGTAGCGCGGGTGACCAAACAGGTTGGCTGTGCCCCACAGCAACTTGCGGCCATGCGCGGCCTGCAGGGCCTCAAGGTGATCGACCGCTTCGGCAAAGCTTTTGCGGAACGCGGCTATCCCGTCGGCATCGGCCATCACATCCACGTCATGGAAGCAGTAGAACGGCACATCGAGCTTTTCGACAAAGGCGAGCGCCGCCTCGCGCTTGGCGGCCGCGTTCTTCGCGTCCATCGGCCCTTGCAGCCAGGGCCGCGTGAACGTGCCCGCGCCGAACACGTCGCTGCCCGGCCAGCAGAACGTATGCCACATGCACACTGCAAAGCGCAGGTGGTCTTCCATCCGCTTGCCCAGCACCACCCGGTCCTTGTCATACCAGCGGTAGGCGAGATCGGAGGTGGCATCCGGCCCTTCGTAGCGAACGACCGGGAACTCGGCGAAATAGTCGGCAGACATCAGGTTTCCTCTCGAAGCGTGCGGAGCGCGGGCCATGCCGCGCGGAATTGGGCGAGTTTGGGGGCGAGCTGTTCGGCCAGCATCGGATCGGGCGCGATACCTGCGCGCACCGGCGGGCGCAGGCAGCAATCGGCAGGCGATGCGCCGGTCGCGGCGATCTGCGCCAGCCGCGCCGCGCCCAGCGCCGGGCCGACTTCGCCGCCTTCCAGATAGTGCAGTTCCACATCGAGCGCGGCAGCGATGATGCGGCCCCAGTGCTGCGAGCGCGCGCCGCCGCCAATCACCGCCAGTTGCTCGATGCGCGTCCCCGCCTCGCGCAGCGCGGCGATGCCGTCGGCATGGGCAAAGGCCACGCCCTCCAGCACCGCCGCCGCGATCCGTCCGGGATCGGTCTCGTTGTCCAGCCGCAACAGCGCGCCGCGTGCATGCGGGTCGTTGTGCGGGGTGCGCTCGCCCGAAAGGTAGGGGAGGAACAATTCCGGCCCCGCCGCCACGCCTGCCGCTTCCGCCCCTGCCATGAAGGCAGGCACATCCCGCCCGGTCAGCCGCGCGCCCCAGTCGATGCAGCTCGCCGCCGAAAGGTGAACACTCATCTGGTGCCACATATCGGGCAGGCAGTGGCAAAAGGCATGGACCGCGCGCGCCGGATTGGGCCGGAAATCGGCGGTTGCGACGAAAATCACGCCCGAGGTACCCAGCGAAAGCAGCGCATCGCCATCGGCAATCACGCCCACACCGGCAGCGCCTGCCGCATTGTCGCCCGCACCGCCCGCCACTGGCACTCGGCCCATGCCCCACCGCGCGGCGGTCACTGCGCTCAATTGCCCCGCAATCGCCCCGCCCTCGACCAGGCGCGGCATCGCCGACCGGTCGAGCCCCGTGGCGGCAAGCATCGCATCGGACCAGTCGCGCGCCGCGCCATCAAGCCAGAGCGTACCGGCACTGTCGGACATGTCGCTCGCCTTCTCGCCGGTGAGGACGAGGCGGACATAGTCCTTGGGCAGCAGCACCGTGCGCGTGGCGGCGAAGATCGCGGGTTCATGCTTCCTCACCCACAGCAGCTTGGGCGCAGTGAAACCCGGCATCGCGATGTTGCCAGTGATCACGCGGGTGCCCGGTTCGGCGGCTTCCAGTTCAGTACATTCCGCAAAGCTGCGCCCGTCGTTCCACAGGATGGCCGGGCGCAAGGGCTTGTCATCGCTGCCGAGCAGCACTGCGCCGTGCATCTGCCCGGCAAGACCGACCGCCTGCACCCGCCCGCGCAAGTCCAGCGGAAGTGCCAGGACGGCGGCGTCGGTGGCAGCCACCCAGTCATTCGGGTTCTGTTCGGACCACAGCGGATCGGGACGCGAGATGGGCAGCGGTGCACTGGCCTGCGCCAGCAATGCGCCGTCATCCTGCACCAGCACAGCCTTCACGCCGGATGTGCCGATATCCACGCCAAGATACATGCCTGCCGGATCCCTTGCGGTCGGCCCGATGGGTCCGAGTCTCGTTGTTCCAGCAAGATAGCGCTAACATAAACACGATTACAAGCGCTCTTCGGATCGCCCGCCTGCCTCTGAGCGACGCTTGCGCTGCCGTGGGCAGGTCAATAGGTGGGTTCATATGGCCAGTTCGTCCGATCCCCTCCCTCCTACAGCGCGTGCGCAGCGCCGCAAGCGCGGGCGGCCGACCATTGCCGATGTCGCCCGGCAGGCCGGGGTTTCGCCGATGACCGTATCGCGCGTGCTCAACCGCACCGCGTTCGTTTCGAACGAGATTGCCGAACGGGTCGATGCTGCCGTGCAGGCGCTGGGCTATGTGCCCAATCAGGCGGCGCGCAATCTTGCAGGAGGGCAGCATTGCCGCCTCGCGCTGCTCTATTCCAATCCGAGTGCGGCCTATCTCAGCGAATTCCTCATGGGCTGCCTCGATGCCGCTGCGGCGGGCGGCGCGCAGCTGGTGGTCGAGAAGCACGAGCATGGCGAAACCTTGGCCGGGCTGATCGAGCGGCTGCGGGCGCACCGGATCGACGCCGTGGTCCTGCCGCCGCCGCTCTGCGACGAAGACGCACTGGTCAAAGCGCTGCTGGCCAGCGACTGGCCGGTGGCGCAAGTGGCAACGGGCGCTCCGGAGCCGCACTGCTTGTCTGTCGCGATCGCCGATACCCTCGCCGCCGAAGCCATGACGCGCCATGTGATTGCGCTGGGCCATCGCACCATCGGCTTCATCTCTGGCGCGCCCAACCAAACGGTGACCGGGCAGCGCCTGGCCGGGTATCACCGCGCGCTGCAAGCTGCGGGGCTTCCGGCCGATCCCGCGCTGATCGCCCATGGCGATTTCACCTATCGTTCCGGCATGGCCGCTGCCAAACAGTTGCTTGCGCTAAGCCCCCGCCCCAGCGCGATCCTGGCCAGCAACGATGACATGGCCGCAGGTGCCATCGCCGCCGCGCACCGGCTTGGCCTGTCCGTGCCGGGTGATCTTTCGGTGGCGGGTTATGATGATACCGCCATGGCCACCAGCATCTGGCCCGAACTGACCACGATCCGGCAGCCAGTTGCCGAAATGGCCCGGCAAGCAGTTCATCTGCTGATCGAAGCAACCACCGCCCGGCTTGCCGGCGAGACCCTCGTGCCGGTCCACCGCCAACTAGCGTTCGAACTTGTCGAGCGCGCCTCGGTCGGGCACTGCAGGTGATCGCCTTTCCCTGCTGATCCACACAGCGTGTCAGCTGCAAGGCGCCTTGCGTGATCCGGGCAATTGGCGAGACAACCAGCCCCGCGCCGGTTCGTCCCAGAAGCGAAGGCCAAGCCAGGCAAGCAGCACTAGCCGATGATGACAAAGTCACTCCACGCCAGCACCGGGTGATCGCTCAGCCCGAGCTGCGCGATCTTCACCGGATTGCCCCCGTCCGGTCCTTCGGCATCATAGTACAGCGCACCGGTTGTAGTATCGTAGATCAGGAACTGGCCGTCCGCCGCCGCCTTCACTACGCCCGGACCTGCCTTGAAGGCATCGGGGCCGATCTTCCCCGCTCCGCCGAAATCGGCAAACACATCCAGTGCCAGTACGATCCTGTCGTGCGCGGCTGACGAGAAATCGGTGATCACATCGAAGTTGAGCACCGAACTCGGCGCGGCCGCAAACACGAACTTATCGGCACCCTCTCCGCCGCTCAGAACGTCGTTACCCTTGCCGCCGTCCAGCACATCATTCCCGCGCTCACCTTTGAGTTCGTTGGGTTTATCGTTTCCAATCAGAACATTATCCAGCGCATTACCGGTCCCGTCGATCGGTTGCTCGCCCGTCAAAGTCAGCTTCTCGATGTTGGAACTCAACTTGAAGTCGACACTGGCGCGGACTTCGTCGTTGCCGCTGCTGGCAACGTCGACAGCCGAATCGAGCAGGTTGTCGGCGATGTAGATGTCGTTGCCTTTGCCGCCGAACATGTTGTCTGCGCCGCTGCCACCATCGAGCAGGTCGGCACCCGCGCCGCCGTTCAGCGTGTCGTTCCCATTCTCGCCGCGCAGCGTGTCGTTGCCATTCTCGCCGGACAGAAAGTCCTTGCCCGCCCCGCCTGTCAGCACGTCCGCGCCGCTGCCACCAAACAGCTGGTCGCGCTCGTCGCTGCCGGTGATGACATTGTCCAGCGCATTGCCGATGCCAAGATGCGCGTGCTTGGTGATGAAGGTCAGGTTTTCGACATTCGCAGGCAGCTTGTAGCGTCGTAGCGATGCCAGAACGAGATCGGTGCCCTCATCGGCCAGCTCGGTCACCCAGTCGGCCGTATTTTCAGCGACATACGTGTCGTTGCCGTCACCGCCAACCATCCGGTCGCCGCCTTCACCGCCGCTCAGCCGGTCATTGCCCTCATAGCCGTAGAGCGTGTCCTTGCCGCGCGCACCGAACATGACATCGCGGTCCGTGCTGCCGCGCAGGATGTCCCCCGCTGTCGTTCCCCTGATCGTCCTGGGCACCCTGCATTCCTTCGCATTCCGGGCAGGCCGGTCCGCCAATCGCCGCAGGGGCGGGCAAGCGGAAAGCCCTCAGGCCCCGCCCTGCCCCGCGATTGTTGCAGAAGAACTACAAGGCGCGGCTGGCTACAGCACGATATCGCCCACCACCAGCACCGGCGCGCCATCAAGGCGGATCAGGAAATCGCCGATCCCGTCGCCGTTGGTATCGCCTTCCAGCAAGGTCATCCCGGCGGACGCCACCGCATGCAGTTGCCCCGCCACATTGCCGAACGCCTGCGCACCGATGAACGTGAAAGCGTCGTTGGCCGTGCCGCCTCCCGATCTGGCATCGATGGCAGACAGGTCGATCCGGTCGCCATCCGCATGGCTGAAATCCTGAATGCGGTCGGCAGTGGCTGCGGTAAGCCCACCGAAATCACGGTGGGCAAAGGCGAACGTGTCTGCCCCTGCGCCGCCGGACAGCATGTCCGCACCGCCTCCGCCGGACAGCCAATCGTTGCCGCCATTGCCTGCCAGCGTATTGGCCGCGCCATTGCCGCGCAGAATGTTGGCAAGAGCATTGCCCGCCCCGGCAAGCGCGCCCGTCCCGGCCAGCGTGAGGTTCTCGATATTGCCGGCCAGCGTCCAGCTTAGGGTGGCGACGACAAGGTCCGTCCCGCCGCTTGCGCTCTCGCGCACCACATCGCTCGCATTGTCGACGAGGAAAGTATCGTCACCCGCTCCGCCGGTCATCACGTCCGCGCCTGCGCCGCCATCGATCACGTTGTTCCCGGCGGTGCCAACAAGCTTGTCGGCAAAGCGCGATCCGATCACGTTCTCGATCGCGCTCAGCGTATCGGTTCCCGCCGCCAGCGTGTTTTGCGCTCCGGTCAGCCCGAGATTGACGGCTACCCCGGCCCCGGCGTCGGCATAGCTTGCCGTATCGACCCCGCTTCCGCCAGCGATCCGGTCGTCACCCGCGCCGCCCACGAATGTGTCGTCGCGCGTGCTGCCGATCAACCTGTCGGCAAAGCCACTTCCGATCACCGTCTCGATGTTGATCAGCGTATCGAGGCCCACCCCGGCCGCATCACTCGCCGCCCGGCTTGCGCCGGTCCCTGCCGAAAGGCTCACCGTCACGGCTGCCTTTGCGCCGGCATAGCTCACCACATCGATCCCGGTGCCGCCGTTGAATTTGTCATTGCCCGGGTCGCCGCCCCCAAAGAAGGTGTCGTTGCCCGCGCCACCGTTTTCGGTGTCACTGCCGATGCCGCCGTAGAACATGTCGTTCCCGGCCGCGCCATTGATCAAATCGTCGCCACCATTGCCTGTCAGTTGATTGTTGGCTGCATTGCCGCCAATCGTATCATTGCCCTTGCCGCCGATGGCATTCTCGATCGTGCATTTGAAAGCGATGCCGATGTTGGCGTCCAACGTGGTGTTCGGATATGTCAGCTGTGAATACTTGCCCGCCACCAGCGTGATCGTGCACCCGCCTGTGAAAGCGCTCACGTCGATCGTGTCGTTCCCGCCGGCATCCCAGATGGTCTGGTAGACCGGCTGATCCGGTGAGAAGCTGTAAACCGTGTTGCCAGTGTTGTGCGACATGTTCGCGCCATAGATCCGCTGCACCGCGGCAATGTCGTAAACGCCAGGTGTCACAATGATATACTGCGCTTCGCTCTGACCCGGCTTGAAGTTGTA
Source organism: Novosphingobium sp. PASSN1 (assembly GCF_002278815.1). Classification (NCBI taxonomy): domain Bacteria; kingdom Pseudomonadati; phylum Pseudomonadota; class Alphaproteobacteria; order Sphingomonadales; family Sphingomonadaceae; genus Novosphingobium; species Novosphingobium sp. PASSN1. The sequence goes on from NZ_NKIS01000005.1 coordinate 25,900, forward strand.
TGCGCCTTTGGGGTCGGTGTACGACATGATGGTATAGCGGCCATCGTCGTATCCGGCGGGCATGATGTTGCCTTCAAACGGATGGTCGAGCCCCAGGGCATGCCCGATCTCGTGCATCATTGCATTGAAATCGTAAGTGTACTCGTTGAACGTCCCGTTCTTGACCGAAGGTTCGATCCAGATATCACCTTGCGAGGGATCGGACCCATCGCTGTAAATCTTGGTGTAACCCCAGAAATCGCTGCCGACTTCCGACGAGAACGCGATGCGGATGTCCCCCACGACGCCAGCCGCCGTCTCGTTCACCTGGGTGAACTTCACATTGGCGACGTCGGCCCAGCGCTGGAATGCAAGCTTGATCCCGGGGATCTGCGCCGTGGTCACGCCGAAATGCTCTGTCGCTGTCGGCTCCTTGCCGTAATCGCTGGTAAATTTCGAAGCGAGGCCGTTCAGGAACGGAAAACTGTAGCTGATCTGGGTCTTGCCATCGGCCACCGTGGCCCACTTCGTGCGGAAGTAGTCCTGCGGAGAATAGAGTGAATCGATGAAGGGATCGCCGCTGAGGTCATAACCCAGAGCAGGAGCCGATTCGGAAAAAAGGGTCATCACGCACTCCCAGGATCAGCATCCCACTCTGGCGGCGGAAAGGTGATCCGCAAGCCCGCACGGGGAATCATCTGACTAGGTATAAACCGTCAGGCGGCGTTCGCCGTCATGGAAAATCGGCGATGGCTCCGGCTGCCGCATGGGCGCTCGCCCAGGCCCATTGGAAGTTGTAGCCGCCGAGCCAGCCCGTCACATCGACCGCCTCACCAATGACATAGAGGCCCGGCACCGCGTTTGCGCCCATCGTGCGCGAGGAGAGCCCCGCCGTGCTGATCCCGCCCGCCGTCACTTCAGCCTTGGCGAAACCTTCGCTGCCGCTGGGGGTGAAGCACCAACGCCGCAGCCGCGCCTCCGCCGCCCGCAAAGCCTTGTCCTGCGTCTGGCCCAGTTCGCCCGCAAACCCGATATGCTCGTTCAGTTGCTGGGCCAGCTGCCCGGCAAGCCGTTCGGGCAAGGCCGATCCCAGAACTTTTGCCAGCGCCGCTCGCGGCCGTTCGCGCTTGGCTGCCAGCAGCCAGTCCGGCGTCTGGTCGGGCAGGAAATCGATTTCGACAGGGCCGCCCGGCCGCCAATAGGAAGACACCTGCAGGATCGCCGGGCCAGACAGCCCCCGGTGCGTGAACAGCGCCGCCTCGCGGAATGCGGCCTTGCCGCAGCGCGCCACCACATCGGCCGAAACGCCCGAAAGCTCGCGAAACAGGACGTCGTCTCCGGACAGCGTCAGCGGCACCAGCGCCGGGCGCGGCTGCACCACCTTGAGGCCAAACTTGCGCGCAAGGTCATACGCAAAGCCGGTCGCGCCCATCTTCGGAATCGAGGGACCGCCCGTGGCGATGACAAGGGCAGGCGCGCACAGCGTTTGTGCCCCGAACTGCACCCGGAACAGCCCATCGGCATGATCGACAGCGCCGACCGGTTCCCCGCAGCGAAGGTCAACGCCGCCCGCGCGGCATTCCTCCACCAGCATGGCCACGATCTGCTTGGCAGAGCCATCGCAGAACAATTGCCCCAGCGTCTTTTCATGCCAGGCAATGCCGTAGCGCTCGATCAGCGCGATGAAGTCCGCCGGGGTGTAACGGCTCAGCGCCGAGCGTGCAAAGTGGGTATTTTCCGAGAGATAGCGGTCAGGCGCGGTGTGGAGGTTGGTGAAATTGCACCGCCCTCCTCCCGAGATCAGGATCTTCTTGCCCGGCGCATCGGCGTGATCGAGCAGAGCGACCCGCTTGCCGCGCTGGCCCGCCAGCCCCGCGCAAAACAGCCCCGCCGCCCCGGCGCCGAGCACGATAACGTCATGGGTGGGGACGTCATGCGTCGGCGCCATGGGTGTGGGATCAGATATGTATCGCGCGCCCGTAAGCCGCGAGCACGCTTTCGTGCATCATTTCCGAAAGCGTCGGGTGCGCAAACACCGTGTGCATCAGTTCGGCCTCGGTCGTCTCCAGCGTCTTGCCCACGACATAGCCCTGGATCAGCTCGGTCACTTCCGCGCCGATCATGTGCGCGCCCAGCAGTTCGCCGGTTGCCGCGTCGAACACGGTCTTGATGAAGCCCTCGGCCTCGCCCAGCGCAATCGCCTTGCCGTTGCCAATGAACGGGAAGGTGCCGACCTTGACTTCGTGTCCGGCTTCCTTGGCCTTCGCTTCGGTGAGGCCCACGCTGGCCACTTGCGGATGGCAGTAGGTGCAGCCGGGAATGTTGAGCCGGTCCATCGGGTGCGGATGAACTTCGCTGTTGCCCAGCGCCTGCGCGATGGCTTCGGCGGCGATCACGCCCTCATGGCTCGCCTTGTGCGCCAGCCACGGTCCCGGCGTCACGTCGCCGATGGCCCACACGCCCGGCACATTGGTGCGGCCATAGCCGTCAATGGCGATGATTCCACGCTCGGCGGCAACGCCCAGTGCTTCGAGGCCGATATTCTCGGTGTTGGGCACGATGCCCACGGCCACGATCACATGGCTGAAATCATGCTCGGCAGCCGCGCCGTCCTTGCCCTTGATCTTCGCCTTCACGCCGCTCGCGCTCGTCGTGATGCTCTCCACGCCCGCGCCGGTCAGGATCTTGATCCCCTGCTTCGTCAGCGACTTTTCGAGGAAGGCGGAGACGTCGGCGTCTTCCACCGGCACGATGCGGTCCATCATCTCGACGACCGTAACATCCGCACCCATGTCGTTGTAGAAGCTCGCGAACTCGATGCCGATCGCGCCCGAGCCGATCACCAGCAGCTTCGTCGGCATCGCAGGCGGCACCATCGCGTGGCGATAGGTCCAGATGCGGTCGCCGTCGGCCTTGGCAAACGGCAGATCGCGCGCGCGCGCGCCCGTCGCCACGATCACGTGCTTGGCGGAGAGCACTTCGGTGCCCTTCTCGCCCGTGACTTCGACCTTGCCGCCGCCCTTGAGGACGCCATTGCCCATGTGCACGGTGATCTTGTTCTTGCGCATCAGGTGCGTGACGCCCTGATTGAGCTGCTTGGCCACCCCGCGCGAACGCTTGACCACCGCGTCGATGTCGGCACGGATATTGTCCGCCGCGAGGCCATAGGCCGCCGCGTGCTTCATCTGGTTGAACACTTCGGCCGAGCGCAGCAGCGCCTTGGTCGGGATGCAGCCCCAGTTGAGGCAGATGCCGCCGAGCAGCTCGCGTTCCACGATGCCGACCTTGAGGCCGAGCTGCGCCCCGCGGATCGCCGCGACATAGCCGCCGGGGCCCGAGCCGAGGACGAGAAGATCGTATTGGTCAGCCACGTATATGCTCCTTCAGGTCGGCGACTGCTTTAACCCGCTCGTGCAGGCGCGCCGCTCTCAATATGATCAGGCAGGCAATATGATCAGGCCACCAGCGAAAGCGGCGCTTCGATCAGCGTCTTGAACGCCTGCATCAGCTGCGCGCCTTCCGCGCCGTCAATCGCGCGATGATCGAAGCTGCCGGTGGCGGACATCACGGTGGCGATCCCCAGCGCATCGTCGATCACGTAGGGCCGCTTGTCGCCCGCGCCGACCGCCATGATCATGCCCTGCGGCGGATTGATCACGGCCTCGAACTGCTTGATCCCGAACATGCCGAGATTCGAGAGGCTGGCCGTGCCGCCCTGATATTCGTGCGGGGCCAGCTTGCCTGCCTTTGCCCGCGCGGCGAGATCGGCCATGTCCTTCTGGATGGCGGAGATCGACTTGACGTCAGCGCCCGTCACGATGGGAGTGATCAGCCCGCCGGGGATCGAGACCGCAACAGCAATGTCCGCGCGCGAATAGCGGATCAGGTTGTCGCCCGCGAAGCTCACGTTGGCATCGGGCGCGAGGATCAGCGCCTTGCCCAGCGCCTTGATCAGGAGGTCGTTGACCGAGAGCTTCACGCCCTCCCCGGCCAGCGCCGAATTGAGTTCGCTGCGCAGCTTGAGCAGCGCATCGAGGCGGATATCGACGGTGAGGTAGTAGTGCGGGACAGTCGCTTTCGCTTCGGTCAGGCGGCGCGCGATGGTCTTGCGCATGGTCGAAAGCTTGACCGCCTCGTGCGGGATATCGGTGCTGAACGGCGCGGGCGCAACCGCTGCAACCGGGGCCGCTGCCGCAGGAGCCGCAACCGGCGCAGCAACAGCCGGAGCAGGCGCGGCCGCTGGAGCCAGATCGAGGTCCGCCTTGATGATCCGCCCATGCGGGCCGCTGCCGGTTACCTTGGAAAGGTCGATGCCCTTCTCGCCCGCGATGCGCTTGGCCAGCGGGCTTGCAACAACCCGGTCGCCCGAAGCCGCAACGGGCGCAGGTGCCGGAGCGGGTGCGGCCACGACCGGCGCAGGCGTTGGAGCTGCAGCAACCGGCGCGGGCGCAGGCGCGGCTGCCGGAGCCGCGGCAGGTGCCGTCTCATCCCCGTCATCCTCGCCCGCAATCGTCGCGATCACGGTGCCCACTTTCACGCCTTCGGTGCCCTCGGCCACTTCGATGGCCACAATGGTGCCTTCGTCCACCGCCTCGAATTCCATCGTCGCCTTGTCGGTCTCGATCTCGGCCATGATGTCGCCCGAAGAAACCTTGTCACCCACTTTGACCAGCCACTTGGCCAGCGTGCCTTCTTCCATCGTGGGGGAAAGCGCGGGCATCTTGATCTGGATCGGCATGGGCAGCTCTTTTCCGTTTTGGTTGCCGGGACTTGCAAAGCATCCGCTTCACACCGACGGCCTTTTGCATATCGAGCGTCATTTCGCCACCCGCGCGGGGCGGGTCAAGTCTCTTGGCGCTTGCCCCGCATACGAATTAGGCCAATACGCATGATCCAGCCTTATGGGATGGCGACCCGGCGCGCCGGTCCTTCCGAAAGGCGCGCAGGGGGCAGGCAGGATGAGCACGGCAAACGAAGCAGGGCATGCGCCCGGTGCCGATATGCGCGAAGAACAGCGCGTCTACCTCGTCATCATGGACGATACCGAGGAAGGCGCCCGCGCTCTGCGCTTCGCCGCCCGCCGCGCGGTGCGCACCGGCGGCACGGTTCACATCCTCGCGCTCGTGCCCCGGCAGGAATTCGTCGTGTTCGGCAGCATCCAAGCCACGATCGAAGCCGAGGCGCGTGAGCGCGCCGAAGATCTTGCCCGCGCAGCCGCCGGCAGCCTCGCCAGCGAATCCGGCCTGACGCCCGCCGTCGCGGTGCGTACCGGCAGCGGCCCGCAAGTGGTGCGCGAATACCTTGGCCAGCATCCCGAAGTCTCCGCGCTGGTGCTGGGCGCAGCGGCGGAAGGCAACCCCGGCCCGCTCGTCACCCACTTCACCTCGCACCTCGGCCAATTGCCCTGCGTGCTGATGATCGTGCCCGGCAGCATCGACGAACGCGGGATCGATTCGTTCAGCTGAAAGCCCTCTCCCCTTCAGGGGAGAGGGTTGGGTGAGGGGCTGTCTGCCCTACCGCTTCCTGCCTTGATGCCGGATATTGCGCGGCCGTCCGCGCGGCCCCTGCACGTATGCGCCCGCCTTCTTCGGCCCCCGATCGTAGGGCCGCCCGCCGCGCGGCTCGATCCGCCCCGCGCCTTCGGGCAAGTCCACCGGCTCAAACTTCAGCGCGCCCGTCAGCGGATTGGCTTCGGCCAGGCGTAGCTTGAGGATCATGCCCATCGCAAACTCCTCACCGGTCTCCTCGCCCACCAGCACCTGCCGCTTCTCGTCATGGGCAAAGCGTTCGGAACCCAGCGTGGAAATCGGCACCAGCCCATCGCCGCCCAGCCCAATGATCGTGGCAAACAGGCCGAACTTCTGCACGCCCGTCACGCGGGTATCGAACACTTCGCCCACCCGGCCCGCCAGCCAGGCCGCGACATAGCGGTCGATCGTATCGCGCTCGGCCTCCATCGCGCGGCGCTCGGTCTTGCTGATCGCATCGCTGATCCGCGCAAGATCGCTACGGTCGCGGTCCGATAGCCCCGAAGTCGCCGGGATTTCGCGCTCCTCCGGCCTCGGCTGCTCCAGATGATAGGCATCGACCAGCGCGCGGTGGACCAGCAGGTCCGAATAGCGCCGGATCGGTGAGGTGAAGTGCGCATAGCTGCCCAGCGCCAGCCCGAAATGCCCGGCGTTGCGCGGCCCGTAATAGGCCTGCGTCTGGCTGCGCAGCACGGCTTCCATCACCAACGCCTTCTCGGCCTCGTCGGTCACGTCCTTTAGCATCCGGTTGAACAGCCCCGGCGTGATAACCTGCCCCAGCGCCAGCTTGCGCCCGAACGTGGCGAGATAGTCCTTCAGCGTGACCAGCTTCTCGCGGCTCGGCGGCTCGTGAATGCGGTAGACCACCGGTGCGACCTTGGCTTCCAGCGCCTTGGCCGCCGCGACATTGGCGGCGATCATGAAGTCCTCGACCACGCGGTGCGCATCGAGCCGCTCGCGCAAGGCGATCTCGGCGATCTTGCCCTTGGCATCGAGCACCACCTGCCGCTCGGGCAGTTCCAGCGCCAGCGGATCACGCGCATCTCGCGCCTTTTCCAGCAGCCGCCAGGCCGCCCACAAGTTCAGGAGATGCGGCGCCGCCTCGCGCGCGTCGATCCGCCGCTGCGCTTCTTCATAGGCGATCACTTCGGCAATGCGCACCAGCGCGCGGGTGAACCGCCAGCCCGTGATCCGGCCCTCGGCATCGATAGTCAGATGGCAGGCCATCGCCGCGCGGTCCGCGCCCACCTTCAGCGAGCAGACTTCGCCGCTCAGCACATGCGGCAGCATCGGCACCACGCGGTCCGGGAAATAGACCGAATTACCGCGCTTGCGTGCCTCACGGTCGACCGCCCCGCCGGGCCGCACGTAAAAGCTCACGTCGGCAATCGCCACGATGGCGCGGAAGCCCCCGGCCCCGTCCGGCTCGGCCCAGATCGCATCGTCATGGTCGCGCGCGTCAATCGGGTCGATGGCCACGATGGGCAAGTCGCGCAGATCCTCGCGGGCGCTTTCCGAAAGCGCCATCTGCGCGGCCAATGCTGCCTCGTCCTGCGCCTCTTGCGGGAAAACGAAGGGAATCCCGTGCTTGTGGATCGCGATCAGGCTGAACGCGCGCGGCGCCAGCGGATCGCCCAGCACTTCGGTGACCTTGAGGCCGGCGCGCGGGCTCTTGCTGACCGGCTCGCCCAGCACCAGCTGGCCCTCCGCCGCCCCGCCGAGATCCGCGATAGCCACAGCGTTGCGCACACGTTTATCCACAGGCGCGAGCCACGGTTTGCCCGGCCCGTCGAACTCGACCACGCCCAGCAATTGCTCGGTCCGCGTCGGCAGCTTCTTCATCACATGCGCTATGAGGCCCCGGCCCGCTTCCTCGGTCCGCGCCAGCACCCTGTCGCCCACCTTGAGCGCGGCCTGCGCACTTTTGCCTTTTCCGCGCGGTTCGATGATGCGCAGGCGCGGCGGCGGCGCGCCGTCATCGGGCTGCCAGCTATCAGGAATTGCCAGCGGCTGCCCGTCCTCGATCTCCAGCACGCGCAGCACCGTCACGCGCGGCACCCCGCCAAGCCGGTGGAACGCGCTGCGATTGCCGTCGATCAGGCCTTCCTCGGCCATGTCCTTGAGCAGCGCCTTGAGCGCGATCTTCTCGGTGCCCTGCAGGCCAAATGCCTTGGAGATCTCCCGCTTGCCTGCGGGTTCCTCGCTCGCAGAGATGAACGCGAGAATCTGATCGCGCGTGGGGAGGCCGTCGGGCCCGTTCGGCGTTTGCTTGCGGATTGCCATCACCGACCTGTGAAGGCTGGCGCGCCCAATAGCAAGTTCAGGGCTTGGCCTCCGGCAGATAGGCCCCGCCCGGCAGCGCCGAGGCAATCGGGCTTTCCGAACCGTCCGCCGCCACCGAACTCACGCCGAAGAACCAGTCGTCACCGCGCACGCCATCAAGCCGCAGATGGACGGCATCGGTTTCGGCCACCGGCTTTGCCTCCCAGCCCGCCGTATCGGTGCGCCGCTGCCACACGCGGTAGCGCGCAGCGCCCGGCACCGCCGCCCAATCGACATCGGTGAAGGTCTGCACCGCCGCCGTGACCTTGGCCACAGGCGGCATCGGCGCCGCCGCCAGCGCGGCCAGTGCCCGCACATTCAGCTTCGTCACCTTGGCGAGATAGGGGAAGTCCATCGCCTCCACCGTATCGCCAAACGTCCGTCCGGCCTCGGTCCGCATGTTCTGGTGCTGCCGCTCGTAGTTCTCGACCGCCACGGTAAAGCGCACCGCCGGATAGCCCAGCGCCTGAAACGGCAGATGATCCCCGCCGCGCGCCATGCGGTCAGCCCGCCACACTTGCCGCACGGCAAGGCTGCCATCACCCAGCCCCGCAAGCCAGCGCGAGAGATTGCGCGAAGGGCTGTCGTTCTCTCCGCCAATCGAACGCAAGGCAGCGCGCGCCCGCTCGCTGGCATCATCGCGCGGCCCTTCGGAAAACACGCGCACATGCGTATCGTCGGTCAACCCGTCCGAGCCGCGCGAATTGCCGACAATATCGTTGTTGAGCACGGCCTTCACCGACCAGCCTTGCGACTTGGCATAATCCGCCAGCAGCTTGCCGCCATAAAGCCCCTGCTCCTCGCCCGAGAGCACGGCATAGACGATCGTTCCGGCAAACTTTTGGCTAGAGAGCACCCGCGCCGCTTCGAGCACCAGCGCAGTGCCCGAACCATCGTCGTTCGCCCCCGGCGCATCGCCCTTGGCATCCATCGCATCGGAATTGCGGCCGTCGATATGGCCCTGCACGATCACGACCTCATTGGGCCGGGCGGTCCCGCGCTGGATCGCCACCACATCGACAAGCCGCGTCGCCACCGGCACGCGGTTGTCGTCCTTCACCACGGTTTCCGGCAGCACGATTTCGAGGCATGCACCGCATGCCGCGCTGGTCTTGTGAAACTCGGCCTCGGCCCAGCGCCGCGCCGCGCCGATCCCGCGCTTGGGATCGTCTTGCGACGAGAGCGTGTGCCGCGTCCCGAACGCCACGAGCCGCGCGATGTCGGCTTCAAGGCGTTGCTGGGAAACAGCCTCTTCGGGTGAGGCAAAGGCAGTGGCGGGAAGGGCGAGCAGGGCAAGGGAAAGAAGCTTTTTCATGCCCCGAACCTTAGCCGAACCTTCGTTCCTGTCGAGCAGGGGGAAAGCACAGTTCCCCTGCCCCAAAGGTCAATAGGCCCGCGCCACCAGAATGCGCTCCACCGCCGCCTCGCCGGTGAACGGACACAAGCCTTCCGCCGGCGCCGCATCCATCGGCGTGTTGCGAATTGTCAGCTTGAGCGCCTTCAACTGCTCCACCACCTTGTCGAGCGCCGCGCCGGTGGGCCGCGACCAGCACAGCTCCACCCAGCCCGGAAAGTCCTTGTCTTCCGAGAAGAACGCCGTCAGCCCCGCCAGATCGCTGATCCCGCGCTCGATCTGCGCATCGCGCCGCGCGCGGGCTTCTTCGAACAGCGCGTTCTGGATCGCTTCCAGTTCCGAAGCAGCACTCGCAACGAAATCATCCTGCGCCATGCCGGTGAAGTTGGCCTTGCCGTCTTCGCGCCACAGCCGGTCGCGGCGGAGCACCGAAACCTGCCCGCCCTCGGCATCGCGCCCTCCGATCTCCAGAATCAGCGGCACGCCCTTCTTCACCCAGCCCCAGCGCTTGGCGGTCGCCTTGCCGGGCCGCTTGTCGAGCAGCACGCGCACCTTTTCATCGAACACGGTCAGCGCCGCCAGCTTGGCGCGCAGGGCCGCGCAGTATTCCAGCAGCGCGGCATCGCCATCATTGTCGCGCAGCATCGGCAGGATCACGATCTGCTGCGGCGCAATGCGCGGGGGCGTGCGCAGCCCGTCATCATCGCCATGCGTCATGATCACGCCGCCGATCATGCGGGTGGAAACGCCCCAACTCGTCGTGTGGCACAGCGTCTGCTGGCCTTCCTTGTCCTGATAGCGGATGCCCGCCGCAGCCGAGAACGTGGTGCCCAGATAGTGGCTGGTGCCCGCCTGCAACGCCTTGCCGTCCTGCATCATCGCCTCGATCGAGAACGTCTCGACCGCGCCGGGGAAACGCTCGTTCTCCGGCTTCGGCCCGGCGACCACCGGCATCGCCAGCACGTCTTCGGCAAAGCTGCGGTACATTTCGAGCGCGCGCAGCGTTTCAACCATCGCATCGGCCTCGTCGGCGTGCGCGGTGTGCCCTTCCTGCCAAAGGAACTCGCTGGTGCGCAGGAACATGCGCGTGCGCATTTCCCAGCGCACCACGTTGGCCCACTGGTTGGTGAGCATCGGCAGATCGCGCCACGACTGGATCCAGCGCGCCATCGCCGCGCCAATCACCGTCTCGGAGGTCGGCCGCACGATCAGCGGCTCTTCCAGCTTCGCTTCGGGATCGGGCACCAGCCCGCCCTTGCCATCGCTGATCAGCCGGTGATGCGTGACGACCGCCATTTCCTTGGCAAAGCCCTCAACGTGCTCGGCTTCCCGTGCGAAGTACGAAAGCGGAATGAATAGCGGGAAATAGCAGTTCTCGACGCCCGCTTCCTTGATGCGTTCGTCCATCAACTTCTGGATGCGTTCCCAGATGCCGTAGCCCCAGGGCTTGATAACCATGCAGCCGCGCACGCCCGATTCCTCGGCGAGTTCGGCTTCGGCGATGACCGCCTGATACCACTGGGCGAAATCATCCTGCCGCAGGACGGGCAGGGCGTGCTTGATCGATGCGTTCTGGCTCATGCGCGCCGGTTAGGGCGCTTCGGGGATTCGGGCAATCCCGCTTTGGACTGCCCGCCTCCCCCGACGCAATCAACCGGCGATCTGGTCCAGCTTCTTCTGCATGTCGGCCATCTGCTTGCGCAGTGCTGCAAGTTCGTCTTCAGCCGGGGCCGCTGCGGCTTTCTCGGCCTCGGCCTGTACCGCGCCGGGCACGAATGCGGCGGTCGCGGCCTTGAACAGTTCCATGTTGCGCTGCGCGAGTTGCGCCAGCGGATTGGCACCGATGCTTTCCTCGATGGCCTTGCGCAGCTTCACCTGGTTCTCTCGGAAATGCTCCATCGAAGCTTCGAGGTAGCCCGGCAGAAGCGCCTGCATCGAATTGCCGTACATCGAGATCAGCTGACGCAAGAAGCTCGTCGGCAGCATCTGCTCGCCGCTGGCTTCTTCTTCCATGATGATCTGGGTGAGGATCGTATGCGTCAGGTCCGCGCCGGTCTTGGCATCCAGAACCTTGAATTCGATATTTTCCTTAACCATCTGCGCGAGATGGTCGAGCGTGATATAGCTCGATGTGCGGGTGTTGTAGAGCCGCCGATTGGCGTACTTCTTGATAATGACGGTGTCGCCGTCCTTCGCTGCGTTTGCCATTTTTTTCTGCGCCCCTACGGGTTTATGCAGACGCATTAGCAGATGCAGCGTGTGCAGCGCAACAAAGCTTGCTGCGATTATGGCAATTCATTGCTCGCGGGCAAATCTCCGGCCCATCAGCGTCAGCAGCTCATACTGCGAGAGCCCGCTCGCCGCCGCCGCTTCGGGCAGCGCATAGTTGAGCGCCAGCCAGTCCCCTTCCCCGCAATCCGGTGCATCGGAAAGGTCGACGATAGTCATATCCATCGAAACGCGCCCGACCACTGGCAGACGCTTGCCTCCCCAAAACACGTGCCCACGGCCCGACCAGCAGCGCAGATACCCATCGGCATAACCCACCGCAATCACGCCGACGCGCATCGGGCCGGGCGCGGTGAAGGTCGCGTTGTACCCCACCGAATCGCCTGCCTGCAGGGTGCGCACCTGAATGAGCGACGCCTCGGGATAAGCCACTTGCTGGATGCGCCCCGCCAGTTCGCCGCGCGGCACCCCGCCATAAAGCGCCAGCCCCGGACGCGTCAGGTCGAAGTGATAGTCGCCGCCCAGCGCAATGCCTGCGCTGTTTGCCAGGCTATAGCGCCGCGCCCGCACTGCCGCCGTCACGTCGCGAAAGCGCGCCAGTTGGCCGGCGTTCTGCGCGCTGTCCTCGTCCGCGCTCGCCAGATGGCTGAGGCAGGTTTCGATATCGAGCGCCGCAACCGCCGGATCGCCCGTATCCGCCACGGGCAGGCCAAGCCGGTTCATGCCGGTATCGACCATCAGGTCGCAGATGCCGCCGCCTGCCTTCAGCCAGCGCCGCACCTGATCCAGCGAATTGAGCACCGGCCGCACGCCAATCGCGCGCGCATAAGCGGCCTCGGCCTCGTTCATTGGCCCATGCAGCACGCAGATCTGCGCTGGCGGCACGAACCGCGCCGCGACTGCCGCTTCCTGCCAGTGCGCCACGAACCAGTCACGGCACCCGGCATCCGCCAGCACCGGCACGGCCTGCGCCGCGCCCAGCCCGTAGCAATCCGCCTTGATCGCGGCGCCTGCCCGCGCCGAGCCTGAAAGCGCATCGAGCGCCTGCCAGTTCCCCGCGAGTGCCCCCCGATCAAGCCGCAGCCGCAATGCAGCGGGTGGCAGCGGCGCAGTCAGCGGCAGGGGCGGCTTAGTTTCAGGCATCATCGTGGCTGAAATCGCGCGGCGGCCCGCCCTTCAGCCCCCAGATGCCAACCACAAACGCCACCAGCACGACCACCCACGTATACCACAGCCCGGCATAGGGATCGCCGGTCTTGGCCACGATCAGCGCCGAAATCAGCGGCAGAAACCCGCCGAGATAGCCCGTGCCGATGTGATAAGGGATCGACATCGAGGAATAGCGGATGCGCGCCGGAAACATCTCCGCCAGCACCGAAGCCGCTGGGCCATAGGTCGCGCCCGTCAGCGCCATGAGCACGACCAAGCCCAGCACGATCACCGCGCTGCGGCCGAAATCGGGCACCACTTTGGCAAAATTATAGCCTGCCTCGCCCAGCATCGCCTGCAAGGCCTTGCCCCGCGCCGGGCCCTTTTCCGCCCAGGGATAAGCCTCCAGCGAAGCCGCATCCGTGCCGATGCTCATCGCCAGTTGCGGGCCTTCGCTCAGCGTGTAGCGCACGCCCGAGGCAGACAGGTCCGCCAGCAGCTTACTGCATTGGGTCGCCTGCTCGGCGGCGAACGGGTTGTAACCGCAGTCCGGCCCGCTGACGGCCACTGGCTGGCGCCGCGCCATGTCCGCAAGGCCGGGATTGGCCGCCGCACCGATCATCCAGAACATGGGGAACACCAAGACCAGCATGGCGAGATAGCCCAGCACGATCGGCAGCTTGCGCCCGACTTTGTCCGAGATATGGCCAAACACCACGCTGAAGGGCATGCCGATCACGCAGGCCAGCCCCACGATCAGCTCGGCATAGGTATCGTCCACCCGCATCGGGCCTTTGAGAAACGAGAGGCCGGTAAACATCGCGGTGTAGAAGATCACCGTAAGCCCCGCCGCCACGGCAAACAGCGCCACGAACAGGCGCTTGGGATTGCCGGGATAGGTCAGGCTTTCGATGAACGGATTGCCCGCAATCTCGCCGCTTTCCTTCATCGCCTGGAACACCGGGCTTTCCGAAAGCTTGAGGCGCATCCACAGCGATACCGCCAGCAGCGCAAGGCTGAGCAGGAATGGTACGCGCCAGCCCCAGGCTTCCCACACGTCCTTGCTCATCGCGCCCTTGCACACCAGCACGACGACAAGACTGAGCACGAAGCCGCCCACCACGCTCGACTGGATGAAGCTAGTGAAGAACCCGCGCCGCTCGGGCGCGGCGTGTTCGGCCACATAGACCGCCGCGCCGCCATATTCGCCGCCCAGCGCCAGACCTTGCAGAATGCGCAGGAAGATCACCAGCGCAGGCGCCGCATAGCCGATCTGCGAGGCGGGCGGGATCAGGCCGACACCCGCCGTGGCAATGCCCATCAGCGTAACGGTGACAAGGAACGTATATTTGCGGCCAAGCCGGTCACCCAGATAGCCAAACAGCACCGCGCCAAGCGGGCGGAAGCCGAAGCCCACCGCGAAGACGAGCCAGAACAGCAGCATTTCCAGCGTGGCATTGCCGGTGGGGAAGAACGCCTTCGAAAGGATCGCGCCAAGCGTGCCATAGATGAAAAAGTCGTACCACTCGAACACGGTCCCGACCGACGATGCCGCGACCACGAGGCGGATTTCCGCCGCAGTCGGTTCGCTCGCGCCATTCACCTCATGCATGCCAGTGCGTTTCCCATCCCCATCGGAGCAGCTGCATAGGCCGCCCGCATTCGTGCGTTGATTCCCGGGGCTCTAGCGAAGCCCGCCGCCCGGGGAAAGTGCGCCGCGCCAAACAATTGGAGCTCAAGCCAGCGCGGCGAGCGCCGCATCCCACGCCAGCATGATCGCATCGTGCCGCGCCGAATAGCCAAGCGCCGGTTCGACCAGCGCGATCCCCGGCCAATCGGGCATCGCACCCGCGCCCGCCAGCCAGTCTGCCAGCGTCGCGCGCGCCGTGGCAATCCCGGCCCGGTCGCGGCCCTTCGCTGCGCTGGCAAAGGCATAAGCCGCCGCCTGCCCGATGGCGCAGGCATGGGCGCGCAGGCCGAGCGCAGTGATCCGCCCCGCCGCATCCACCTTCAGCCCCAGCGCCAGCGTGCTCCCGCAGCGCCGCGAGCGCGCCTCGCCCCGCAGAGGGAGGCCATCGTCCCACGCAAAATCGGCCAGCATCGTCGCCGCGCCAAGGATTTCCGGCGTATAGAGCGTGCGCGCCGGGCGGGCGGGCTGGGCCGTCATTCGCCCTCCGCCGCGGTGCTGATCCGCCGCTGCAATTCGCGCCGCGCGGCCTTTTTCGCCGCATTCTTCGCGGCTTTTTCCAGTTCGCTGTCCTTGTCGGCGTCCGCCTTCTTCGCCGCCTTGGCCGCATTCTCGCGGCGCTCGTCGATCATCGTCATCAGTTCCTCGCTTGCCGCATTGAGGAACGGATACGTCCGCGCCGCCGAAATCCATGTCGGCCGCCCGCCTTCGCCCCACACGATGTCATAGCCGAACACCAGCAGCGAAAAGCCCAGGACCATGATGACAAAGCCCTTGATCGCGCCGAAGCCGAAGCCCAGCAACCGGTCGATCGGGCCGAGCACCGAACTGCGGCTGGCACTGCCGACCCATGCCGCCAGCATTTTCGCCGCGAAATAGGGCGCGATGGTCAGGATGCCGAACGCGAGCACTCCCGCCCCCGTCTCACTTTCAAGGTGCGGCGTCAGCAGCACTGTCAGCGGTTCATGGCCATAGCGCACAGCCAGAAGGCCAACGCACCAGGCGAGGAGCGAGAGCACTTCCTCGACAAAGCCGCGAAAGAACCCGCTGATCGCGCAGACCGCAACGATCAGGAAAACAACATAATCGAAGCCGGTCATAGGCCCTGAAATCTACGAGCCGCCCATCACCCGGTCAACCAGGTTCGGCAGAAGTGTTATCGGGGCGTAGTGAATGCCCGGCACTTTTTCCTGCGTGCCTGATGGCCCGTGCGCCTTGTCGAACCCCAGCTTTGCCGCTTCCCGCAAGCGGAGCGAGGAATGCGCCACGGGCCGCACTTCGCCGCTGAGCGAAATCTCCCCGAACCACGCCGAACCGCCGGACAGCGGCCGGTCCGAAAGCGCCGAAATGAGCGCCGCCGCCACCGCAAGGTCCGCCGCCGGATCGGTCAACCGGTAACCGCCGGCGACGTTGAGATAGACTTCGGCGGTCGAGAAGTTGAGCCCGCAGCGCGCTTCGAGCACTGCCAGCAGCATCGCCAATCGTCCGCTATCCCAGCCCACCACCGCGCGGCGCGGCGTCGCCCCGCTCTGCAGCCGCACCGTCAGCGCCTGAATCTCGACCAGCACGGGCCGGGTGCCTTCCAGCGCCGGAAACACCGCGCTGCCCGGCACCGGGTTCTCCCGCCCCGAAAGGAACAGCAGCGAGGGATTGCCGACTTCTTCCAGCCCCGCCCCCGCCATCGCGAACACGCCGATCTCGTCCACCGCGCCGAACCGGTTCTTGAGCGCGCGCAGGATGCGGTACTGGTGGCTGCGCTCGCCTTCGAAGCTCATCACCACGTCGACCATGTGCTCCAGCACGCGCGGCCCCGCGATCGTGCCGTCCTTGGTCACGTGCCCCACCAGAACCAGCGCCGCGCCGCTCACCTTGGCATAGCGGATCAGTTCGAACGCGCAGCCGCGCACCTGGCTCACCGTGCCGGGTGCGCCTTCGATCTGATCGGAATACATCGTCTGGATCGAATCGATCACCACCAGCGCAGGCGGGGCCATCGTGTTCAGCGTGGTCAGGATATCGCGCACCGACGTTGCCGACGCGAGCATGATCGGCGCCTTGCCGAGGCCAAGCCGGTCCGCGCGCAGCCGCACCTGATCTGCCGCTTCCTCACCGCTGATATAGACCGCCGAGCCGCCCGCAGTGGCCACTTGCGCCGCCGCCTGGAGCAGCAGTGTCGATTTGCCGATGCCCGGATCGCCGCCCATCAGGATCGCCGAACCCGGCACAAGGCCCCCGCCCAGCGCCCGGTCAAACTCCGCCAGCCCGGTCTTGCGCCGCTCGGGCAGCTTTACCGGCTGATCGAGCGCGACGAACGCCACCGCCCGCCCGCCACTCGAAAGATCATGCTTGGAGGAAAACACCGTCTCCGGCGCATCCTCCTGCAAGGTGCTCCATTCGTTGCAATCAGGGCACTGCCCCTGCCAGCGAGACGAAACTCCGCCGCAGGCCTGGCAGACATATCGGCGTTTGGGTTTGGCCATGGAAACGGCCTAACGCGAACATAGGGGGAACACAAGCCCGCTTCGCGCTAATTTGATGTGAAGTTGGTGCCCCTGGCCAGACTCGAACTGGCACATCTCTCGATAACCGATTTTGAGTCGGTCGCGTCTACCATTCCACCACAGGGGCACGTGAGGCGGACTTAGCCGCCCCGTTATCTGGCTTCAAGCCGTCTTGATCGCGCCGACAACCAGCTTGTGCAGCTTGGAATGCAGCGCATCGTTGCCGGCCAGCACGGTTTCGGCGCAAATCGGGTGCGAACGGCCGCGATAGTCTGAGACGAACCCGCCCGCCTCGCGCACCAGCAGGCACCCGGCGGCGGTATCCCATGGCTGGAGCGAGCTTTCCCAGAACCCGTCATAGCGGCCCGCAGCCACCCATGCGAGATCGAGCGAGGCGGCACCGAAGCGGCGGATGCCCGCCACGCGCGGGCCGAGTTCGTGGTAGATTCGCGTCCATTCGCCCATGTCGCCCCGGCCCGAAAACGGGATGCCCGTGGCGATCAGCGCTTCGTCCAGATGGCGGCGCGCTGAAACGCGCAGGCGGCGGTCCTGCAGCCACGCGCCGCGAGTCTTTTCGGCCCAGAAGCTTTCGTCGGTGATCGGCTGATAGACGATCCCCGCAGTCACTTCGCCCCAACCCTTGCCGTCGAGCGTCGGCTCCTGCACCGCGATGGAAATCGCGAAGTGCGGAATGCCGTGGAGGAAGTTGCTGGTGCCATCGAGCGGATCGATGATGAAGCGCGGCTTGCCCGGCTCCCCCTCGATGGTTCCGCCTTCTTCCATCACGAAGCCCCAGCCCGGACGGGCCGCGCGCAGTTCGTCCCACAGCGTGCGCTCGGCGTGCTGGTCGGCCTTCGAAACGAAGTCCGCCGGCCCCTTGCGGCTCACCTGGAGATGCTCGACCTCGCCGAAATCACGGCGCAGCCGCTGGCCGGCCTTGCGGGCCGCCTTCTCCATCACCCGCATCAAGCCGGAAAGTGCAGACATGACCGATCAGCCCACCTTGCCGACGTAGGTACGCTCGTAAACGTCCACCACGATGCGCGTGCCGCTGGCGATGAACGGCGGCACCATCACGCGCACGCCGTTGTCGAGGATCGCGGGCTTGAAGCTGGACGAGGCAGTCTGCCCCTTCACCACGGCATCGGCCTCGACGATGGTTGCTTCGACCTGCTCGGGCAGCTGCACCGAAATCGGGCGTTCTTCCCACATTTCGAGCAGCACGGTCATGCCATCCGCAAGGAAAGCCGCCGCATCGCCGAGAAGGTCGGCCGGAAGCGTGATCTGGTCGTAGGTTTCCACGTCCATGAAGATCAGGTCGTCGCCTTCCTTGTAGAGGAACTGGAAGTCCTTGGTATCGAGGCGCACGCGCTCGACCGTGTCGGCGCTGCGGAAGCGCACGTTGGTCTTGCGGCCATCGATCAGGTTCTTCATCTCGACCTGCATGAACGCACCGCCCTTGCCGGGCTGGGTGTGCTGGGTCTTGGCAACCTTCCAGATGCCCTTTTCGTATTCCAGGATATTGCCCGGACGGATGTCCACGCCGCTGATCTTCATGATGGAAAGAGCCCCAAAGAGAGGAAGGAATGGGATTGCACACCGGAGTGCGGAAACGCGGCCCTTAGCGCCAAGCGTCGATTGCTTCAAGCCGCTGCGACATGCTAGCGCGGGGCTGTGATGATCCGCCACGCCATTTACACTCTCGCCGTCCTTTCCGCCGCGCCTGCCATGGCCACGCCGGGCGGCGCGATGGGAACCGCAGCGCAAGGCCGCTGGACTTGCGAACTGCCCGGTGACGCGACGATGCCGCCCACCCCGCAGCCTGACCACGACTTCAGCATCGTGCCCGATTCCAGCTATGTCGTCGGCGGTGAACGCGGCACGTACCTGCTGCTCGGCAACACGTTCACGATGACCTCGGGTCCGTTCTCGGGCCGCCGGTTCGACAAGGTCGGCCTTTCGCTGATCCGGCTCGGCCCGGACGGCAAGCGCGAGGCGCTGCGCTGCGTTCGCGCAGGCTCCGTGCGCGATGATTTCAGCGCGAATACACCCTAGCCGCGCCGCTTAGAGCGCGGCTTGCGCAATCGCCTCATGCAAGGCGCGCACGCCGGCCGCTTCATCCCCGCCCCACACGGCATGGCTGACAGCGAGGAAATCCGCGCCCGCCTGCACCAAGGGCGCACAGTTTGCCACCGTGATCCCGCCGATCGCCACGCAGGGCAATTCAAACAGGCGCGACCACCACGAAAGCAGGTCGAGTTCGGCCACGTGCTTCGTCTCTTTGGTCGAACTCGGGAAGAACGCCCCGAACGCGACATAGTCTGCCCCGGCCTCCCCGGCTTCCATCGCGAGATGGCGGCTGGCGTGGCAGGTCACGCCGATCTGTGCAGCCTTGCCGAGACGCGCGCGGGCATCCGCCACGCTGCCGTCGTCCTGCCCGAGATGCACGCCGTCTGCGCCGAGCCGCTTGGCGAGGCCCACCGAATCGTTGACGATGAAGGCCGTCTCACGGTCCGCGCAGAGGCGCTGCAACGGCTCGGCCAGACGCGCGGCATCGTGCTCAGGCACGTCCTTCACGCGAAACTGGAACGCCGCGACCGGCCCCGCATCGAGCGCGCGGGCAAGCCGGTCGGGGAATGTGCCGCTCACATCGAGCGGCGAGATCAGGTATAGCTGGCAGGCAGGTTCAGACATGACCCGCCCCTAGCCGCCCGCGCGCATCAGCGCAAATGGGGTTCAGACGCTCACCTTCACAGTCGATCCGTGGTGGATCTCGTGGATCGCCGTACCCAGCGCCGCATCGAATTCATGGTCGTCCATGTGATGGCGCAAGTCCTCCAGCAGCGCACGGCTGAAGCTGGCGATGATCCCGTGGTTCTTCGCCAGCTCGATCACCGCATCACCGCGGCTGTAGCCGCCCGAAAGCGCCACCACGCGCAGCACGGCCGGATGCGCGGTGAGCTGTGCGAACAGGCCCGGCTGCAGCGGCAAGGAGAGCTTGAGCATGACCTGCGTGCCCTGCGGCAGCGCGTCCAGAGCCTTGGTCAGCTCGTCCAGCAGGATCGCGTCGCACTCGCTGCGCGTCTCGCTCTTGATGTTCACTTCAGGCTCGATGATCGGCATCAGGCCATGCGCCAGCACCTGCATGGCCAGCTCGAATTGCTGCGCCACCACGGCGGCAATGCCGGAACGGCTTGCCGAATTGATCACCGAACGCTCCTTGGTGCCGAACACGCCGAGCGACTTGGCATGGGTGAGCAGCGCATCCAGTCCCACAATCGGCTTCATCAGCTGCACGCCATCAGCCTCGGCTTCCAGCCCCTGATCGATCTTGAGGAACGGCACCACGCCCTGTTCGATCAGCGCGGTCGGCACCGGAGTCCCGTCCACATCACCGTTCATCGTGCGCTCGAACAGGATCGCGCCGAGCACCTTCTCACCCGAAAACGCACCCGAGCGGATGATCCGGCAGCGCATCTCGTGAATCAGGCCGAACATTTCCTCGTCCGAACCCCACGCGCCCTCTTCAACGCCATAACCCTTGAGCGCCTTGGGGGTCGAACCGCCGCTCTGATCCAATGCCGCGATGAAGCCCTGTCCAGCAGCGATCTTCGACTTCATCTCGGCGTAGTTCATGGCTGATCCCTCATGCAGTGCATTCGTATGCGGGGCCCTTAAAGCGAGTCCTGCCGCACTGCAATATCGCAGCGCGGTTCACCGCCCAATAATTTGAACCGATCAGGCTTCGAGCGCCGCCACACCGGGCAGCACGCGGCCTTCCATCCATTCAAGGAAAGCCCCGCCTGCGGTCGAGATGTAGGAAAAGTCGCCCGACACCCCGGCATGGCTCAGCGCGGCGACAGTATCGCCGCCGCCTGCCACCGAAACCAGCGACCCTTCGCGGGTGAGCGCCGCTGCGGTGCGCGCCAGCGCGACGGTGGCGGCATCGAAGGGCGGCGTTTCGAACGCGCCCATTGGACCGTTCCACACCAGCGTCTTGCAGACCTTGAGCACGTCCGCCAGCGCCTCGGTCGCTGCCGGGCCAACGTCGAGGATCATCTCGTCCGCCGCCACTTCATGCACGTTGCAGGTGCGCAGGCTCGGCGGATTGGCCGAAAATTCCTTCGAGACGACAACATCATAAGGCAGATGCACCGTGCAGCCCGACTTGTCTGCCGCATCGAGGATCGCCTCTGCCGTGGACGCCAGATCATGCTCGCACAGCGACTTGCCGACATCGACTCCGCGCGCGGCGAGGAAGGTGTTGGCCATGCCGCCGCCGATGATCAGATGATCAACCTGGCCGACGAGGTGCTTGAGCACATCGAGCTTGGAAGAAACCTTGGCCCCGCCGACCACGGCCGCGACCGGCCGCTCCGGCGCGCCCAGTGCCTTGCCCAGCGCCTCGAGTTCGGCCTGCATCGAACGGCCCGCATAGGCCGGGAGCACATGCGCCAGACCCTCGGTCGTCGCGTGGGCACGGTGCGCCGCCGAAAAGGCGTCGTTCACATAGATATCGGCGTTGGCGGCAATCGCCTTGACAAGCTCCGGATCGTTCTTTTCCTCGCCCTTCCAGAACCGCGTGTTCTCCAGAACCGCGATCCCGCCTTCGGGGAGGATGCCGACAACCTGCTGCACCACCGGCCCGGCGATTTCAGATACGAACATTACCTCGCGCCCGATCACCCGCTCCACCGCGCCGACGACCATGCTCAGCGACTGGGTGGAAACGCGCTCGCCCTTGGGGCGGCCGAAGTGGGCCAGCAGCAGCACCTTGGCGCCCTTGTCGGCCAGTTCGAGGATCGTCGGCTTGGCGGCCTGCACGCGGGTATCATCGGTCACCGCACCGTCCTGCATCGGCAGGTTGAGGTCCACGCGCACCAGCACGACCTTGCCGCGCACATCGCCCAAATCGTCAAGCGTCTTGAAAGTGCTCATTCCTCGATCCTCACTTCATCGCCCACGGCAATCTCGCCTTCGCTGATCACCCGTCCGCAAATCCCGCCGCGCCAATCGGGCGTCAGCGCGCCGCGCAGGCCATCGCGCAGCGCGTCCATCCGGCTGCACGGATCGCATTCGCAGCGCACTTCGATGCGCAGGCTGTTGCCTATGGCGATCACCCTGCCGCGCACACGTGGCAGACGCACGCCCGAGACCAGCAGATTGGCCCGCCGGTCGGACCAGACGAGGCCATCGGCCCCGCCCAGTTCGTTCATCGCCGCAGCCCAGCTCTCGGCCTCGATCACGGTGATCTGGCGGTTGCCCCGCTTGCCTTCCGGCACGCGCCCCCGGCAATCGCCCTCTAGCCCCATGTCCGGGGTCACGCGCGCGCGATCCAGCACTTCCATAGGCCCGCGGGACACCTTGTGCCGGGCTATGCCCTCAAGACGTCCCGCGCCCATGGGATCAGAGCAGGCCCGCGATCACGCCGGCCGTATCGACCATGCGGTTCGAGAAGCCCCACTCGTTGTCGTACCACGAAAGCACGCGCACCAGCTTGCCGTCGATCACCGAGGTTTCGAGGCTGTCGATGGTCGAGGAGTGCGAATCGTGGTTGTAGTCGATCGAGACCAGCGGCTCGTCGCTGAAGCCGAGCACGCCCTTCATCGGACCTTCCGCCGCCGCCTTGAGCAGGGCATTGACTTCGTCCTTGCTGGTTGCGCGCTTGGGCACGAAGGTCAGGTCGACCACCGAGACGTTCGGAGTCGGCACGCGGATCGCCGAACCGTCGAGCTTGCCCTTCAGTTCGGGCAGAACCTCACCCACCGCGCGGGCAGCGCCAGTGGTGGTGGGGATCATGCTCATCGCGGCAGCGCGGGCGCGGCGCGGATCTTCGTGGATCTGGTCGAGGATCTTCTGATCGTTGGTATAGGCGTGGATCGTCGTCATCAGGCCGTGTTCGATGCCAATGGCATCGTTCAGCACCTTGGCGAACGGCGCGAGGCAGTTCGTGGTGCACGAGGCGTTCGAGACGATGGTATGATTGGCGGTGAGCTGGCCGTGGTTCACGCCGTAAACGACCGTCAGGTCGACGTTCTTGCCCGGGGCCGAGATCAGCACGCGCTTGGCGCCCGCCGCAATGTGCTTCTCGCACGAAGCGCGGTCGGTGAAGAAGCCGGTGCATTCGAGCACGATGTCGATGCCCTGCGCGCCGTGCGGCAAGTTGGCGGGATCGCGCTCGGCGGTCACGGCAATGCGCTTGCCGTTGATGACGAGATCGGTGCCGTCAACTTCGACCGTGCCCGAAAACGCGCCGTGCACGCTGTCACGCTTGAACAGCAGGGCATTGGCCTTCGCGCTGGCGAGGTCGTTGATCGAGACCAGCTCCAGACCGCAGTCCGGCCGCTCGAGGATGGCGCGCGCCACATTGCGCCCGATGCGCCCGAACCCGTTGATCGCAACCTTGGTCGCCATGATAGTGTTCTCCTGGTCTCGTTTAGGAAAGCCGCGCGTGGATGCGCGGCAGGATCTTCTCGGCGGTCAGGCCGAAGTGGTCGTAAAGCACCGGCGCGGGGGCCGATGCGCCGAAGCTGTCGATGCCGATGGTCAGGCCATCGCCGACATACTTCTGCCAGCCCAGCGTGACGCCCGCCTCGATCGAGACCTTGAGCGCGTCTGCCGGCAGCAGATCGGCGCGGTAGGCGGCGTCCTGCTCGTCGAACAGCTCCCAGCACGGGAACGACACGACATCGGCGCCGACGCCTTCGGCTTCGAGCGCCTTCGCGACGTCCATGGCAATCGCCACTTCCGAACCCGTCGCCATCAGCACGACCTTGCGCGTGGCGGAGGCGGTCACAAGGCGGTAGGCCCCCTTCGCGCTCTTCATTTCGGCATCGAAGCGCACCGGCGGCAGGTTCTGCCGGGTCAGCGCCAGCACCGTCGGGCGGTGCGCATTGGCGAGCGCGAGGCTCCACGCTTCCGCCGTCTCGATCGCATCCGCCGGGCGGAACACGAGGAGATTGGGGATCATGCGCAGCGACATGACATGCTCGACCGGCTGGTGCGTCGGGCCGTCTTCGCCAAGGCCGATGGAATCGTGCGTGAACACATAGACCGCGCGCAGATGCTGGAGCGCCGACATGCGCACCGCGTTGCGGCAATAGTCCGAGAACACGAGGAACGTGCCGCCATAGGGGATCACGCCGCCGTGCAGCGCCATGCCGTTCATCGCGGCGGCCATGCCGAACTCGCGGATGCCGTAATAGACATAGCGCCCGCCGTAGCTGTCCTTGGTCAGCGGGCCGGTCGCCTTGGTCTTGGTGTTGTTCGAACCCGTGAGATCCGCCGAACCACCTACCATTTCGGGGATCGCAGCAGTCAGGGCTTCCAGCGCCATCTCGCTCGACTTGCGCGTGGCGACCGTCGGCGGGGTGGCGATCAGGCTTTCGACATACGCCGCCGCCCCGGTATCGGCCGGCAGTTCACCTGCCATGCGCCGCGCCAACTCAGCCCCTTGCGGATGCGCCGCCGCGCGCGCTTCCCACGCAGCCCTTGCGGCCGAACCCTGCGCACCAGCAGCGCGCCAGTTAGCCAGAATGTCTACCGGGATTTCGAACGGCGCCGAAGTCCAGCCCAGATATTCGCGGGCCGCCTCGATCTCGCTCTTGCCCAGCGGCGAGCCGTGGACATTGTGTCCGCCCTGCTTGTTGGGCGCGCCCTTGCCGATCACCGTGCGGCACGAGACGAGCGAGGGGCGCGGATCGGCGGCGGCTTCGGCCAGCGCGCGGGCGATATCGGCAAAGTCATGCCCGTCGCAGCTGGCGGTGTGCCACCCGCTGGCGGCATAGCGCGCAAGGATGTCTTCGGTGGTCGAAAGCGAGGTATCGCCATCGATCGTGATCTTGTTGTCGTCCCACAGCACGTTGAGGTGGCCAAGGCCGAGCGTACCGGCCAGACCCACGGCTTCGTGGTTCACGCCTTCCATCAGGCAGCCATCGCCCGCGATCACCCAGGTCTTGTGATCGACCAGATCGCTGCCGAACGTCGCATTGAGGTGGCGTTCGGCAATCGCCATGCCCACTGCCATCGCCACGCCCTGGCCCAGCGGGCCGGTGGTGCATTCCACGCCTTCCAGCATGTCGTTTTCCGGGTGACCCGCGCAGGGGCTGCCCAGCTGGCGGAACTTGCGGATGTCGTCCATCGTCGGCGCGGCATAGCCGGTCAGGTGCAGCAGCGCATAAATCAGCATCGAGCCATGGCCCGCCGAAAGCACGAAACGATCGCGGTCCGCCCACTTGGGCGCGGCGGGATCATACTTCAGGAACTGGCTGAACAGCACGGTCGCCACATCGGCCATGCCCATCGGCATGCCGGGGTGCCCCGAATTGGCGGCCTCGACCGCATCCATCGCCAGCGCGCGGATGGCGTTTGCCATCGGCGCCAGTACGGCCTGATCCCGTTCCATCACCTAGTCCTGACCTTCGATCCCGCAGCCAATGCCGCGCTGCAACCGCCGATTCGGCAGCGGGCTCTCTTTGGGAGCGCTCCTTGATAGCGTCAAGGTTGGGGAAACTGGTGGCCATCCCGGCTTGCGAGGTTAGGCAATTGTGCTAGCGATCAGCCTCATGACCACGCAGGCGCAGGATTCTCCGCTCGAAGCGGCCCTCGGCAGGATCGAGCAGGCGCTTGCCCGCCTCGAAGCCGCCGTGGCCGCAACGCCCCCGCCCGCCGAAGTGGCAGAGCTGCGCACGCGGCACCGCAGGCTCAAGGAGCGGGTCACGCAGGAAATCGAGCAACTCGATCTGCTGCTCGCCAATCTTCCCCAGTAAGCCCCAGATGATCAGGCCCCTCCTCCCATGAGCAACGTCACCCTGACCATCGGCGGCCGCCCCTACACTGTCTCGGCAGCAGACGGCGAGGAAGCGCATATCGAGATGCTCGGCCGGATGGTCGCCGAACGCGCGGCGCGCGGCGGCGGCGGCCCGGGGCAGAGCGAGCCGCGCATGTTGCTGTTCGCGGCGCTGATGCTGGCGGACGAACTGCACGAACTCCACCGCCAGATGCCGCCCCCGCAAGATACCGCCGAGCAGCCTGCTGCGCCTGAACCTACCGCTGAAGTCATCGCGCGCATCGAAACGCTGGCCGCGCGCGTCGAGGCCCTCGCCGCGCATCTCTCCGAAGCATGAGACTGCGCCCGGCCCTTGAGAAACCGGCCGGTCTCTCCTAGATAGGGTCTGACGGGTACTGCCCGGCACGTGCCACATGAAATCCCTGAGGCTATAAGCAAAATCCTTGGGGGCTGTCCCTGCCCTGGCCCTGGCCCTGGTATATGGTCCCCACCTGACGTGAACGCGTCAGAGGATTCTCCTGGAAACGACCCATGGTGGTCCCGTCACCCCCGGCACGCGCCCCCTTTGAAACGAGACCGCCGATGAACGCAGATCCCGCTTCCGCCAAGGCGGGCTTGCGCAAGGCCCTGCGCGCTGCCCGGCGCGAGCATGTCGCCGCGCTCGATCCGCGCGTGAAGGCCCTGCTGTTCAAGCGCCCGCCTGCCGCGCTGGGCGCGCTCGTCGCTCCGGGTGCTGTGGTCGGCCTTTATACTGCCATCGGCGATGAAGCACCCACGGCTGCCTATGCCGGCCACTTCCACGAAGCGGGGCACAGAATCGCGATGCCGTGGTTCGCCGCGCACGGTGCGCCGATGGCGTTTCGCCACTGGGCATCGCCGCATCTGGACGACCTGCTGGAGCCCGGCCCCTATCGCGCGCCGCAGCCCCTGGGCGATGCCGAGGCGCTCATCCCCGATGTCCTGTTCGTCCCCCTTGTCGGCTTCACCGCCGACGGACAGCGGCTTGGGCAAGGCGGCGGGCACTATGATCGCTGGCTGGAGCAATACCCGCATGTTCCCGCCATCGGCATGGCGTGGGACAGCCAGCTTGCCGAAGCCTTGCCCACCGAGGCGCATGACAGGCCGCTCGCCGCAGTGGTAACGCCCACGCGCCTTTACGGCCCCTTTTGAGCGGAACCGACATGAACGATCCCGAATCCTACAAGCCAACCTGGCGCAAGCCTTTCGGCATCCTCGCGCTGGTCCTTGCTCTGTTCGGCTATGCGCTGATCGTCGCGGGCCTGTCCGGCCCGATCAGCACCCTGCCAGTGCTGGTGCAGACCCTCGTCTACATCATTCTCGGCACGGTGTGGCTGCTGCCGCTGCGCCGCTTCCTCATCTGGATGGAAACCGGGCGCTGGGGCTGATTCCCGCATGGCTTGCGCTCTGACGAAGCATCTTTTCCAGCCTCCTCGGAGAAAATTCAAGGCCGGGAAAAAATTGCTGCGCAAGGGCGTTGACAGCCTGCGAGGTCTGCCATAGAGGCGGCGCTCCCAAGGGTGAGCGGGTGTAGCTCAGTTGGTTAGAGTATCGGCCTGTCACGCCGAGGGTCGCGGGTTCAAGTCCCGTCACTCGCGCCATTGGGAAGACGAAAAAGGCACCTCCGGGTGCCTTTTTCTTTGCCTGCCGCAGATGCGATCCAAACTGCGCAAGCCCCATTAACCAAACTTTATCGGAACACATGCCAGAACGGACCTATCGGCGCAGGGGGCGCCCAAGGGGTTCGTGAGGCAATGTACAAGGCGGTCCTTCCAGCAATGGTCGTCGCGGGCGCGGCAAGCGCAGCACTCGTGCCTGCTGCGGCACATGCCGCTGCCGCGAGTGTGCAGTTTGCCAGCGATGTCTTCGTCGAACGCTTCCAGCCCGCGCCCGGCGGCCGCACCGCCCGCATCCTCGAACGCGCCGATCAGTTGCGTCCGGGTGACCGGGTGATTTTCGTGGTCAACTGGTCGGGCCGCAAGGACGGCGGCTTCACCGTCACCAATCCGCTGCCGCGCACCATCGCGTTCGCCGGGGCGACCGACGAGACGCAGGAAGTCTCGGTTGATGGCGGCCGCACCTGGGGAGCGCTCGAAATGCTCAGCGTGCGCGATGCCGCTGGCCGCGCCCGCCCTGCCCATGCCGCAGAGGTCACCCACTTGCGCTGGCGCATCCCTGCCCCGCAGGCGCTAACCGGCGGCGGCCAGATGACCTGGCGCGGCGTCGTTCGTTGATAGAAGGTGCGCGCTAGTCCGCCAGCAGCAGCACCGGCGTCTCGATCAGCCGCTTGAGTGCCTGCACAAAGCTCGCCGCATCCCAGCCATCGACCACGCGGTGATCGCAGCTGATCGACACGTTCATCAGCTTGCGCTTCTCGATCCGTTCGCCGCCCCCAGAACGGTTAGACTCGTCGGGCACGAACATCGGCCGCTCGACAATGCGGTTCGGCCCGATGATCGCCACTTCGGGCCGATTGATCACCGGCGTCGTCGCCACCCCGCCCAGCGCGCCGAGCGACGTGATCGTGATCGTCGAACCCGATAGCTCGCCCGAAGTCGCCGTCCCGCTGCGCGCCGCATCGGCCAGCCGCACGATTTCATGCGCAAGCTGCCACAAGTTGCGATCCTGCGCGTCGCGGATCACCGGCACCATCAGCCCGCCAGGCGTCTGCGTCGCCATGCCCAAGTGCACCGCGCCGTGCCGCGTCACCACACCTGCCTCGTCGTCATAGCGGGCGTTGAGCATGGGATAATCCGGCAGCGTCTTGCAGATCGCGGTGATCAGCAGCGGCAGCATCGTAAGCTTGGGCTTCGCGCCCCGCGCATCATTCAGCTGCGCGCGCATCGCCTCAAGCGCGGTGACATCGCATTCCTCGACATAAGTGAAATGCGGAATGGCGCGCTTGGATGCCGCCATGTTCTCGGCAATCCGGCGGCGCAGGCCGATGACCTTGATCGTCTCGTCTGCATGGCGCGAACCGGCGGGGCGATAGCCGCCGCCTGCATTGTAGGCGAGGAACGCGTCCAGATCGGCATGGCGTACACGGCCCGCTTCCGAAGGCTTCACTTCGGCGAGGTCGATGCCCAGTGCCTCTGCCCGTGCACGCACGGCGGGGCTAGCGAGTACCTTGGATGGCCGCTCAAAGGGGTTCGGGTTCTCTGAACGCACTGCGACAGATACTGGCTCTGGCACGATTGGCACCGCCTCCACCGGCTTCTCAACCGGCACTTCAACCACAACCTCCGCTCGCCCTGAGCCTGTCGAAGGGCCAGACGCAGGCTCGGCCTCATCCCCCTCGGTCTCGATCACCACCAGCGGCGAGCCGATCGCGATCACATCGCCCACCTCGCCCGCAATCGAGACGATCCGCCCCGAAACCGGGCTTTCCATCTCGACCGTCGCCTTGTCGGTCATCAGATCGGCCACGCGCCCATCCTCGGCCACCACATCGCCGACCTTGACGTGCCAAGCGACGATCTCGGCCTCGGCAATACCTTCGCCGATATCGGGCAGGCGGAACGTGAAAGTACCCATCGGCTCAAGCCTTCAGCAAACGGTCAACAGCCTCGCCAATGCGGACCGGACCCGGAAAATACGCCCATTCAAGGCTATGCGGATAGGGCGTATCAAACCCCGTCACGCGCTCGATGGGGGCCTCAAGGCTGTAGAAACAGCGCTCCTGCACCAGCGCGGAAAGCTCAGCGCCAAAGCCGCTGGTGCGCGTCGCCTCGTGGACGATCAGACACTTGCCGGTCTTGCGCACCGAAGCCTCGATTGTCTCGATATCCAGCGGCACCAGCGTGCGCAGGTCGATGATCTCGGCGTCCACGCCCTTTTCGGCCAGCACCGCCTGCGCCACATGAACCATCGTGCCATAGGCAAGCACCGTCATCGCCTCGCCTTCGCGCACCACCCGCGCCTTGCCCAGCGGGATGCGGTAGTACCCTTCCGGCACCGCTCCATCCTTGTGGCGCGACCACGGCTCGACCGGCTTGTCGTAGTATCCGTTGAACGGACCGTTGTAGATGCGCTTGGGCTCGAAGAAGATCACCGGATCGTTGTCTTCGATGGCCGCGATCAGCAGCCCCTTGGCATCGTGCGGCGTGCTGGGGATCACTGTCTTGATCCCCGAAACATGGGTAAACAGCGCCTCCGGGCTCTGGCTGTGCGTCTGTCCGCCGAAGATGCCGCCGCCAAACGGCGAGCGCACCGTGATCGGCGCGGTAAACTCGCCCGCCGAACGATAGCGCAGCCGCGCCGCTTCGGAGACGAGCTGATCCAGCCCCGGATAGATATAATCGGCAAACTGGATTTCCGGCACCGGACGCAGGCCATAAGCCCCCATCCCCACCGCCACGCCGATGATCCCGCATTCGCTGATCGGCGTATCGAACACCCGCGTGCGGCCATATTTCTTCTGCAGCCCCGCCGTCGCGCGGAACACCCCACCGAAATAGCCGACATCCTCGCCCATCACGACGATATTGCTGTCGCGCGCCATCATGACGTCGAGCGCATCATTGATCGCCTCAATCATGTTGAGCTTCTTCATGGGAAGGTCCTCGCTCACGAGTCTTCCTCCTTCCACTCAGGCCATTTGATCCG
Source organism: Novosphingobium sp. PASSN1 (assembly GCF_002278815.1). Lineage (NCBI taxonomy): Bacteria > Pseudomonadati > Pseudomonadota > Alphaproteobacteria > Sphingomonadales > Sphingomonadaceae > Novosphingobium > Novosphingobium sp. PASSN1. The sequence goes on from NZ_NKIS01000005.1 coordinate 56,060, forward strand.
GCGCTCGCGGATTGCCTGCTCGCTCTGCTCCTTGAGGTGCCAGGGCAGTTCCTCGAACACGTCCTCGAACAGCGTGCGGAACGGGTGGTGCAGGCCGTGGCCCAGCACGCCATTGGCCTCCGCCGCCTTGGCAGCCGCTTTCACCTGTTCAGCCAGTTCCAGATCCATCGCCGCATGGGCTTCCGGCGTCCATTCGCCCAAGGCTTCGAGATGCGCCGCCAGCCGCGCAATCGGATCGCCCAGCGGCCACTCGCTGCGCTCCTGCACCGAACGGTACTGCCCCGGATCGTCCGAGGTGGAATGCCCTTCCGCCCGGTACGTGAAGTGCTCGATCAGCGTCGGCCCGCCATTGGCCCGCGCGCGATTCGCCGCCCAGCGCGATGCGGCATAGACCGCCAGCGGATCGTTGCCGTCCACCCGCAGCCCGGCGATCCCATAGCCGATAGCCCGCGCCGCAAAGGTCGTCCGCTCCGCTCCGGCAAAGCCAGAAAAGCTCGAAATCGCCCACTGGTTGTTGACGACATTGAACACCACTGGCGCGTTATAGACCGCCGCAAAGGTCATCGCCGAATGGAAATCACCCTCCGCCGTCGAGCCTTCGCCCAGCCACGCCGCAGCAATGCGCGTATCCCCCTTGATCGCGCTCGCCATCGCCCAGCCCACCGCTTGCGGATACTGCGTGGCCAGATTGCCCGAGATCGAAAAGAACGAAGCCTCGCGCGCCGAATACATGATCGGCAGTTGCCGCCCCTTCAGCTTGTCCGCCTTGTTCGAATAGATCTGGTTGATCATGTCGACCATCGGATAGCCGCGCGCGATCAGAATGCCCTGTTGGCGGTACGAGGGGAACACCATGTCGTCGCTGGCGAGCGCCATGGCCGGGGCAATCGAGGTCGCCTCCTCGCCGGTGCACTTCATGTAGAAGCTGGTCTTGCCCTGCCGCTGGCCGCGATACATCCGGTCATCGAACGCGCGCGTCAGCGCCATCAGCCGCAGCATCCGCCGCAGGGTCTCGGGATCGAGCTTGGGATCCCACGGGCCGACAGCCTTGTGATCCTCGCCCAGCACGCGCACCAGATCGAGGCACAGGCCATGCGTTTCGTTCGCCGCGCAGCTCTCGTCGGGCCGCGCCTGCGCACCCGCTTTCGGGATCACCAGATGGCTGTAATCCACCGCATCGCCGGGACGGAATTTCGGCTCGGGCACATGCAATTGCAGCGGTGGCAGGTTGCTCCGGGGTCCCTCGGTCATACGCAGATCACCAGCATCGGTCACTCCCGGCGCGTCTCCGGCATGAGACGCATTATTAGCTCACCGCATAATATTATTACAACGCACTTTCCGAGTCAATCAAACCGCAACGGGTGCCGAAATAGGAGCCTGCGGGGCATAATCGCTCACCACAAAGTCCTCGATCCGGTAGTCGAAGATCGATTCCGGCCGCCGCACGATCTCCAGTTTCGGGCTCCCATCCGGCACGCGCGCCAACTGCGCTTCCACCAGGTCTGTATGGTTCAGATAGAGGTGCGTATCGCCTCCCATCCACACCAGCTCACCCGGTTCAAGGTCGCACTGCTGCGCCAGCATCCGGATGAACAGCGCCCCGCCCCACAAGTTGAACGGCAGCCCCAGCGCCACGTCGCAACTGCGCTGATAAAGCAGCCCCGAGAGCTTGCCGTCCGCGACATGGAACTGATAGGTCTTGTGGCACGGCGGCAGGGCCATCTGGTCCAGCTCCGCTACGTTCCACCCTTCCACGATATGGCGGCGGCTTCCGGGATTCTTGCGTAGGCTCTCGACGACTTCGGCCACCTGATTCACGCCTTCGGCCCGGCGCGCAAACAGCCCCTCACCCGCCGGCTCGTAAACCGGCCAGTCCGTCCACTGCTTTCCGTAGACCGGCCCCAGATCGCCCCACTGCGCCGCGAAGGCTTCATCTGCCACGATCCGCGCTGAAAAGTCCTTGCGGCTGATCACCTCGCCCGTCTCGCGTCGATAGCGATCCAGCGGCCAGTCGGTCCAGATCTCCACCCCTTGCTCGCACAGCTCGCGGATATTGGTCCGTCCGGTGAGGAACCACAGGAATTCGCGCGTCGCGGTCTTCCAATAGACGCGCTTGGTTGTCAGCAGCGGCATTGCCCCGTCTGCCAGATCAAACCGCAGCTGCGCGCCAAACACGCTGCGCGTACCCACGCCCGTGCGGTCCACCCGCTCGTCGCCCTGTTCCCAGATGCGGCGCATCAGGTCGAGGTATTGCTGCTCGGGATGCGTGCCCGGATTGCTTTTGGGCGGCGCGGGGACTCGCGAAGGGGAAGCGGCTGTGGCCATGCGCAACTGTCTAACCGCGTCCAGCCATGCTGACCAGCGCCCGGAATACGCAGTTAACCTTAACCCCGCCCTTCACCGCCTTAAGTCCGCATCGGACTATATCGAAATGATGCCTGCCCCCACCGCCTCCCTGCCGCTTCCGCGCCTTGCGCTCGCCGCCCAAGGCGCGGTGCTGGCCGCCGTTGTCGCGTTGGCCGAACTCGCGCCCCGCCCCGGCCTTGCCGCGCTCTATCTGCCGCTGCTGCCCGCACACCGCCACGCCGCGCTCGATTGGGCCTTGGCCAACGGTGCCGCGCTGAACGGCAAGGGACCGCTTGGCGGCCTCATCCTCACCGCGCCGCCCCCCGGCCTTGGCACCCGCGCGCTGCGCGAAGGTGCGCTCGCCATCGCTATCCCCACCTTTCTCTGCCAGCCCTCGAAAGCACCGCCCCATGGATGAACTCCTCGCCGTCCGCCGCAATGGCCTCAAGGTTCTGGCCGCCACGTGCCTTCTGACGCTGCTCATCATCGGCGGCGGCGGGTTGCTAGCATCAAGCGGCGTGCTGCCCCTCCTGCTCGCGCTGGCGGTAACAGGGATCCCCTTGTGGCTGGTGATGCAGGGACATGCCGATCCCGCAACCCGCCTCGCCATGGGGAGCGCGGTTGCCGCACTCCCCATGATCCTGCTCTATCAATGGGCCGGTTCGCCGCTGATGGTTGATATCCACATGATCTTCTTTGCCGCGCTCGCGATGATCGCGGTCATGGCCGATTGGCGGCCCGTGGTCTGCGCCGCCGGGCTGATCGCAGTGCACCACCTGCTCGGAAACATCCTTGCGCCGGGCATCATCTGGACCGGCAGCAGCGAATTGGCGCGCGTGCTATTCCACGCTGTCGTCGTGGTGCTGGAGATGGGCGTTCTCGTTATTCTGTGCGAACAGGTTGCGCGTCTCGTCGTCAACCAGGCCTTGGCGAACGCGGAACGCGCGCGGCTGGAGGCGGAAGCCGCCGCCGAACGCAACCGCATCGCCGCCGAACAGGCGCTTGTCATCACAGCACTTGGCACGCGGCTGGATGCCCTTGCCGATGGCGATCTTGCCGCGCGGATCGAAACCGCATTCCCTCCCGCCTACGAAGCCCTGCGCACAGCCTTGAACAGCGCGGTCGCCGATCTCGATCGCCTGCTTGGCCGCGTGGCCCAGGCGGCAAGCCAGATGGCGTCAGGCTCGGGCGAAATCCGTACCGCGTCGGACGATCTTGCCCGGCGGACCGAGGAGCAGGCCAATGCCATCGCCAGGAACAGCGAAGATACGAATCGCCTCTCGGCCGATATCCGCACCTCTGCCAAATCAGCCGAATCAACCAACCGCGCGACGGCGGCGGCACAGGATCACGCCGTGACCGGGGGTGCCGTGGTCGAACGCGCCGTTTCGGCCATGACCGCGATCGAACAGTCCTCTAAAGAAATCTCGCAGATCGTCACGATCATCGACGGGATTGCCTTCCAGACCAACCTGCTTGCCCTCAACGCCGGGGTCGAAGCGGCCCGCGCCGGGGAGGCCGGCAAGGGTTTTGCCGTGGTCGCCACCGAAGTGCGCGCACTCGCGCAGCGCAGCGCCGATGCCGCGCACGACATAAAGTCGCTCATCACGGCATCCTCCGCGCAAGTCGTCAACGGCGTCGAACTGGTGGGCGAAACCGGCACCGTCTTGCGCCAGATCGTGGACCAGATAACCGGCATCAGTGGCGCGATTGGCGCGATTGCCAAAGAAGCGGCGCAGCAGGCCGATGATCTGGGCACCGTCAATGCCAGTTTCTCCCGGATCGACAAGTTCACCCAGCAGAACGCGGCAATGGTGGAGGAAAGCAACGCCGCCGCGCACAGCCTGCTGCGCGAGGCCGAGACGCTGCGGGAGCTGGTCGCCCGCTTCCGCCTGTCCACCCATCAGACGGCAGGCACCCCGCACACCGCCGCAACGCCGCTCAGCTACGCAGCCTGAGGGGTCTGGCCGAGCCTTTCACTGCAGACATGCAAATTCTTGCAAAAAGGGTGCTTGTCACCCTCGAATCCCCCGCCTATAGCGCGCCCCTGCCTCGCTTCCGGGTGGCCTCTTGGGTCCCTCGGAAGTGAACGATCGGTCGGGGAATAGCTCAGCCTGGTAGAGCACTGTCTTCGGGAGGCAGGGGCCGGAGGTTCGAATCCTCTTTCCCCGACCACTTCGTTTCATTGAGGAAAATCGGGCCGTTCAGGCCCGATTTTTTTATGCCCAATGGCAGCATAAGCAGCCGCGCAGTTAAAGCCCCGAAGCGCGCTCCGCCATCAGCCCGATCACCACGCTTAATCCGCCCAGCAGGACCGAAAGGTTGCGCCGCAGCGCCAGCCAGCCTTCGGGCTTCAGGCCAATCGCCATGTCGACCAGCGGTGAGGCCGCCAGGCAGATTCCCAGAACGATCAGTTCCGGCCCCGGCCAGCTCCACCCCGCCATCCACGGCCACCACAGCGCCAGCGCGATCAGCGATGGCATGACGCCCGCCAGAAAGATCCAGCGCGGGCTTTCGGGCCGGGCGATGCCGATGCCCCACCATACCCCGCCCAGAAAACTGAAGATCAGCGCCGCATAAGCATAGGCCAGCGCCAGCGCAGTCCACGCCCACTCGCCGCCCTTGAACACCGCCAGCAGCGCCGCCACTTGCGGCAGGAGGCCCGCGTAGCCCAGCGCCCGCGCGCTTTCCGAAACTCGCTTCAACTCTTGTCCTTTCAGACCCTAACCGCCGCGCAGCAGCTGCACGCCCCAATCGCGCTCGAACAGATAGAGCAACGCGCGCGCCGCCTCGCCCCTCGGGGAGGAAAGCCCGCCGTCGCGCTCCATCAGCAGCCGCGCGTCGTCATGCGCGAGCGGGAGCAGCCGGGCAATCTGTTCGAAGTCGGCTACCCGAAAGGGCGTATCGCCCGATTGCCGGGTGCCCAGCAGTTCGCCTCCGCCGCGCAGGCGCAAATCCTCCTCCGCCAGCCGAAACCCGTCCTGCGTCTCACGCATCAAGGCCAGTCGCTCGCGCCCCACTTCCGAAAGCGCCTCTCCGCGCAGCAGCAGGCAGGTGGACCGCGCCGATCCGCGCCCGACCCGCCCGCGCAGCTGGTGCAATTGCGCCAGGCCAAACCGCTCGGCCTGCTCGATCACCATCAGGCTCGCGGCGGGCACATCCACGCCCACCTCGATCACCGTGGTGGCCACCAGCAGCTTGGCCTCGCCGCGCACAAAGCGCTCCATCGCGGCGTCCTTGGCCTCGGGGCGCAGCTGCCCGTGCACCAGCACCACATCCTCGCCGAACCGCTGCTGCATCTCGGCAAACCGCGCTTCGGCTGCCGCAAGATCGGCGTTCTCGTTCTCGCGCACCATCGGGCACACCCAATAAGCCTGCGCGCCGGTCGCCAGATGCCGCGCGAGCCCCTCCACCACTTCGGGCAGCCGCTCCACCGCCACCACCCGCGTATCGATCGGCTGCCGGCCCGGCGGCATCTCGTCGAGCTTGGACACTTCCATCTCGCCATATTGCGCCAGCGTCAGCGTGCGCGGGATCGGCGTTGCGGTCATCGCCAGGCAATGCGGCGTCGCCTTGCCCTTCTGCGTCAGCATCAAGCGCTGGCCGACGCCGAAGCGGTGCTGCTCGTCGATCACCACCAGCGCGAGATTGCGATAGGTCACGCTCTCCTGAAAGATCGCGTGCGTCCCCACCACAATGTCGATGCTGCCATCGAGCAAGCCCATCAGGATCGCCTCGCGCGCCTTGCTTCCGCCGCGCTGCGAACTCTTGCCGGTCAGCAGTGCAATCTGCACCCCCGTGCCCGCCGCCATGCGTGTCAGCGTCTCGGCATGTTGCCGCGCCAAGATTTCGGTCGGCGCAAGCAGCGCCGCCTGTGCGCCAGCTTCCACCGCGATCAGCATCGCGTAGAGCGCCACTGCCGTCTTGCCCGAACCCACATCGCCCTGCAGCAGCCGCAGCATCGGCGCGTCCTGCGCCACATCGCTCTCGATCTCCGCCACAGAGCGCGCCTGCGCCCCCGTCAGCGCAAACGGCAGGCGCAGCTTTTCGCGCAAGCGTCCACCGCCCCGCAGCGGCACCGTCCGCCGCGTCCGGTTGCTCGCCTTCACCAGCAGCAGCGCCAGCGAATTGGCGAGAAGTTCGTCATAGGCAAGCCGGTCCCGCGCGGCTGCATCGGCGCCCTTGTGTGCCCGCAGCAGGGCCTCGCGCCATGCGGGCCAGCCTGATTGCGCCAGCAGCCCCGGCTCGATCCATTCGGGAAGCTCAGGCACCATGCCCATGGCCTGCGCCGTCAGCCCGGCGATCCGCGCCTGCGTCAACCCCTCGGTCGCCGGATAGACCGGCTCGTTGAGCGAACCCGCCAGCGCGCTGCTGTCTTCGGCAATATGCTCCGGGTGCACGATCTGCCAGGACTGGCCATACTGGTCGAGCCGCCCGGCCACCCAGCGCTTCTCCCCCACCGGCAGCAGTTTCTTCGCGGTATAGCTCGCCCGCCCGAACCACACGAGCGCGACATAATTGCCCAGCGCATCCTCGGCCATGATCCGGTACGGCCCGCGTCCGGTGCTGGACCGATGCTCGCGCGCCGTCAGCGCAATCACGATGTTCTCGCCCACCGCCGCTTCATCAAGATTGCCAACCGCGCGCCGCGCCACGAACCGGTCCGGCAGGTGGTAAACCAGATCGCGCACCCGCGTGAGGCCGAGCTTGCCCAAAGGCCGCGCCAGCCCCGGGCCGACACCCTTCAGGCCCTCGGTTTCGGCAAACAGCGGATTGAGCAGATCGGGACGCATTGCGCTTGTTCATAGTCACGCCCGCCGCGAAGCGCCACACCTCGACCAATTTGATCCAGCGCATGGATACGGGTCTTGTTTGAGCCCATCACGGCTTCTCGATCGTTCAGACTGAACCTTAACAACGCAGGATGCCACGCAAATGCTTATCCCTCACGGAACCCTCGTCGCCATTGCCGATGGCACGCATTTCACCCTCCTGCGCAACAGCGGCAATGATGCCGAGCCTGTCCTCGAAGCTCAGGCCATGCCCGTGCTTGATCTCCACGGCCACGCCTCAAGCGGCCAGCATGGCCACATGAGCGGCCACGATCCGGCCAGTCATGTGATCGAGGCGCAACACAGTGCCGCCGTCGTCCGCTGGCTCAATGCCGAAGTGCTCGCGCACCGCGTTCAGGACCTCGTGATCATCGCCTCGCCGCGCACCCTTGGCGAATTGCGCCCGCACTATCATGGTCAGCTGAAGGCTGTCCTGCGGCGCGAAGTGGCCAAGGAAATGGTGGGCCGCACCGGCACCGAAGTGCTGGCCGCGCTCCGGGCCTGATAACGCCGCCCTTTGGGGCTTCCGGCTTGGCGCTTGCCCCGCACGCCCGCTCCGGCGTATCGGGCCACCATGACCGCACCCGACTCCCCGCTCAGCCCCCGCCTCGCGCGGATGAAGTTCCGCGCCTGGCATCGCGGCACGCGTGAGGCGGACTACATGATGGGCTGCTTCTTCGATGTCCGGCACAAGGGCTGGGACGAGGCCGCGCGCGATTGGTTCGAACGCCTGCTCGAAGAAGACGACGTGGATATCATGGCCTGGGCGCTCGGTACCCAGGCCGTTCCGCCCGCGTTCGAAGGCGCTGAAATGGACGCCATGCGCCGCCTCGACTACGTCGATATCCCGCGCTGAGCATCCGCGTGCCTGATCCGTCCCGCATTCTTGCCGCCACCACGCCGCTCACGCTCGCCAGCATCGCGCGCGGCGCGCAGCCGCTCGTCCTCGCCGATCTCGCGCGCGCCGCCGCTTCGGCCAAAGCCCCCAAGCGCACGATCTTCATCGCCGCAGACGATGCCGCCATGCGCGCCGTCACCCAAAGCGCCGCCTTCTTCGCGCCCGAACTCGACGTCACCGAATACCCTGCGTGGGATTGCCTGCCGTTTGACCGCGCCTCCCCCGCGATGGCGGTCAGCGCCCGCCGCCTCGCCGCGCTTCATGCGCTGCAGGAACAGCAGGAGGGGCCGCAGCTCCTCGTCACCACGATCAACGCCGTTCTTCAGCGCACGCTCACCCCGTTCCGCATCCGCGAATCCGTCCGCGCGCTTCGGGTCGGTCAGGAAATCGCGCGCGATGCGCTGATCGCGCTCGTCCAGCGCCAGGGCTACACCCGCGTCGATACCGTGGTGGACGCGGGCGAATATGCGGTGCGCGGCTCCGTCTTCGATCTGTGGCCCAGCGGCCTCAGCCACGGCCTGCGCCTCGATTTCTTCGGTGACGAGATCGAGACGATGCGCCTGTTCGATCCGGGCACCCAGCGCTCGGTCCAGCCCGTCCAGTCGCACTTGCTGCTCCCCGCCAGCGAAGCCTTGCTCGACGAGGACTCGATCCGCCGCTTCCGCACGCGTTACCGCGAACAGTTCGGCGCCAACGCCACCAGCGATCCGCTTTACCAGGCCGTCACCGATGGCCGCCGCCTTGCGGGCATGGAGCACTGGCTCCCGCTCCTCGAAGACCGCCTCGTGACCCTGTTCGATCACCTCGCGGACGGCGATCTCGTCCTCCTCGACGCCGCCGCCGCCAAGGCCGCCGAGGAGCGCCTCGCCGACATTGCCGACTACCGGCAGGCCCGCGCCGAAAGCAGCCAGCGCGCGGGCAGCACTACCTACCGCCCGCTCAATGAGGCCGCGCTCTACCTCAGCCGCGACGAGTTCGACCGTGCCCTTGCCGGCTGGCCCATCCACCGCATGAGCCAGTTCGCGGAGCCGGAATCCCCCCGCGTTCTCGATTTCGGCTTCGGCCCCCCGCGCGATTTCGCGCCCGAGCGCGCATCCGGCGCCAACATCTACGAAGCCGCCGCCAAGCACCTCGCAGCCCTCGCCACGCGCGGCCGCAAGGCCGTCGTTGCCGCCTACTCCGCCGGCTCCCGCTCGCGCCTCGCCTCGTTGCTGGGCGATGCTGGCAAAGCGCCGCCCGTGCTCGCCGAAACCTGGCAGGAAGCCCTCGGTGCCGCCGCCACCGGCAAGCCCGCCACCGTCGTCTTGCCCCTCGAACAAGGCTTCTCCAGCGGCGACGTCGATGTCCTCACCGAACAGGACATCCTCGGTGATCGCCTCGTGCGCCCCAAGCGCAAGCGCAAGGACGCCGACGCCTTCCTCGCCGAACTTGCGGCGCTCGGCACCGGCGATCTCGTCGTTCACATGGAGCACGGCATCGGCCGCTACATCGGCCTCGTACCGGTCGACGTCGGCGACAGCCCGCATGATTGCGTCCAGCTCGAATACCACGGCGGCGACAAGCTCTACATCCCGGTCGAAAACCTCGACGTCCTCTCCCGCTATGGCAGCGACAGCGAGGGCGTCCAGCTCGACCGGCTCGGCGGTGAGGCATGGCAGCGCCGCAAGGCGAAGATGCGCGAGCGCATCCTCGAGATCGCCGGTCAGCTGATGCAGACAGCGGCCCTGCGCGCCTTGCGCGAGGCCGATACCATCGCGCCCGATCCCGCCAGCTACGGCCCCTTCGTCGACCGCTTCCCCTGGGCCGAGACCGACGATCAGGAACGCGCCATCGAGGACGTCCTCGCCGATATGGCCTCTGGCAAGCCGATGGACCGGCTCGTGTGCGGCGATGTCGGCTTCGGCAAGACCGAGGTTGCACTGCGCGCCGCGTTCGTGGCGGCGATGGCGGGCAAGCAAGTCGCGATCATCGCCCCCACCACACTGCTGGCGCGCCAGCACTACACCGCCTTCGTCGAGCGTTTCTCCGGCTTCCCCCTCGAAGTCGGCCGCCTCTCGCGCCTCGTGCCCGCCAAGGAAGCCGCCGCCACCAAGGAAGGCCTCTCCGCAGGGACCATCGACGTCGTTATCGGCACCCACGCGCTCCTCTCCAAAGCCCTAGAATTCAAGCGCCTCGGCCTCGTCATCGTCGATGAGGAACAGCGCTTCGGCGTCACCCACAAGGAGCGCCTCAAGGAGCTCAAGGCCGACGTCCACGTCCTCACCCTCACCGCCACGCCGATCCCGCGCACGCTGCAGATGGCGATGTCGGGCCTGCGCGAACTCTCCACGATCCAAACCCCGCCGGTCGACCGCCTCGCCGTGCGCACTTATGTCATGCCGTGGGACGACGTCACCATGCGCGAGGCGCTGATGCGCGAACACCAGCGCGGCGGGCAGAGCTTCATCGTCGTGCCCCGCATCGCCGACATGCCCGATCTGGAGGAATGGCTGCGCCTCAACGTGCCGGAAATCCGCGCCGTCTCCGCACACGGCCAGATGAGCCCCACCGAAGTCGAAGACCGCATGGGCGCGTTCTATGAAAAGCGCTACGAAGTGCTCCTCTCCACCACCATCGTGGAGAGCGGCCTCGATATCCCCAGCGCCAACACCATCGTGCTCCACCGCGCAGACCGCTTCGGCCTAGCCCAGCTCTACCAGCTGCGCGGCCGCGTCGGGCGCGGCAAGCTGCGCGCCTATGCCTACCTGACGTACCCCGAAAATCAGGCCCTCAGCGAAATCGCCGAAAAGCGCCTCAAGGTGCTGAGCGATCTCGACAGCCTCGGCGCGGGCTTCCAGCTCGCCAGCCACGATCTCGATATCCGCGGCGCAGGCAACCTGCTGGGCGACGAGCAATCCGGCCATGTCCGCGAAGTGGGCTTCGAGCTCTACCAGTCGATGCTCGAAGACGCGATCGTCGCCGCCAAGGCCGGCGAAATCGGCCTCGCGCGCGAACGCAACACGCTCAGCCCCCAGATCACCGTCGATGCCCCGATCATGATCCCGGAAGACTACGTCCCCGATCTCGCCGTCCGCATGGCACTCTACCGCCGCATGAACGACGCCGAAGGCGCAGACGCCGTCGAAGCCCTCGCCGCCGAAATGATCGACCGCTTCGGCCCCCTGCCCGGCCCGACGCAGAACCTCCTCAAGCTCATCGAAATCAAACGCCAGGCCATCGCCGCCCACATCGCCAAGATCGACGTCGGCGCGAAGGGCACGCTCGTGTCGTTCCACAACGACAGCTTCCCCGAACCCGCCGGCCTCTTCGCCTATATCGACCGCCTGAAAGGCACAGCCAAACTGCGGCCGGACAACAAGCTGGTGATCAACCGGGCTTGGGGCTCGCCCGAGGCGCGGCTGAATGGACTGGTGCAGCTTACGAAGGGGCTGAGTGCGGTGGCGAAGCGCGGGAAGCGCACCTGACCGTCAAAAAGCCCCTCCTCTTCAGAGGTGGGAGGTGGTGCCCCCGCCCAAGCTGACGCATAAAGAAAGCAGCCTCCGGCGGGCAAGGGCCACAGCCCTTGCATCCCGGGATTTACAGAGTTTAGGGATTGTTGCACTTTTCACCGTAACTATCTTGTCACCGTAACCGTGCTATCAACTTAACCGTGATGGATTAGTCGCACCGTTGCCTGACAGCCCCGCCAGCAGCAAGATCGTTAGCAAACGGTTTCCCACAAGACCTCGTCCATCCTTCCGGGGATGACGCGTTCCTTAACATCGTCAAAATATTCTCTTTTTATAATCTTTCCACTAGCATCGATTTTCGAAATTTCGAGTATTGATAACTCGCGGGTATTACAGTAAACCTTATAAAAAATAAGATCCTCTCTGTGCTTTAATTTTTTATTATATTTATGGTTTTCTTTTACCCAAACCTCAGTCACGGAATTTTTCCGCCTTATAGAATCAGAATTAATGTAATAAAAAGTAAAATCATCGGATTTAAATGATCCACTGGTTCCATAAACCAGCCAACCATCTTCTTTTTTGATCTGGCTGTCTATAAATTCCTTTAGCTCTGCCTTGGCATTTTCCGGTTCTTCAAGATTACGTCGAAGGACAAAGCCGCGGTACCTAAAAGTATAGGTTACATACCTAGCACCAGCAATTTCAAGCTCCTTTGAATCGATGATTTCAACATCAGTATTTTGGGGCGATCTTGTGGAAAGTGGCGACGGAAAAGGAATTGAGGGAACCGGAGATGCGGGAGAAATCTGCATGGAGGGCGGCTGCAGTGGCAGCTCGAAATCAATTCCCGAGACGTCTTTGTTCGCCGCCTCTAGCCACAAGACCTTGTCGGGCGGGGCTGCGGTGGCGAAGACTATGGCCTTTGATGGGAGCCCAAGTAAGGTCATGTAATTACCGATTAGCGCATTCGCTGCACCGGATTCTTTCAAAAGCCCGTCGTTGTCTCGGTAAGCCGCATGAAACCCAACTCGCCCACCAAGATACCTGGCGCGCCCCCCAAGCCAAATCACAGCGCATGCGGACACACACGTGTCATTCTGCAAGACAACGGTTGAATAGCCTGCAATTCGGATAATGCGTCCGATTTCCAAGGCTGGGACTAAAGCCCCCCCGGAACTTTGAAGCTGAACAACCGCCTTCGGGTGCTGCAAGGAGAGGGCGCGAAACCGCTCCTCATCTTCAGATTTGATCTCCCCTGTAATCCGTATAACAACCTGACCAGATTGGTTTTTTTTCGCAGAAATTTCAGCAGATTGCACCATCGTCGAACTGCAAAGCAATGCGAGAAGGTAAAGTGCTTTGTGGGTTCCCATAAGTCCTGCTGATAACAAAAAATGCCCTAGATATCAAAATATTTGCCGGTCTCGTTTCCGGTGACCGTTTCGGATTACGTAGCAACTTTACTAAATCCCCAAATCCCAACACTTCACCCCACCACCGCAATCACATCGATCTCCACCATCAGCTCTGGCAGCGCGAGGCTCTTGACCTCGACGATCGTGTCCGCCGGCCAGGGCGGCGTGAAATACTTGCGCCGCGCTTCCACGATGGCGGGGAAGTTGCCCATGTCGGTCAGGTAGATCGTCACTTTCACGATCCGGCTGCGGTCGCTCCCGCCCGCCGCCAGCACGGCGTCAATATTGGCGAAAGTCTGCGCGAGTTGCGCCTCAAAATCGCCCACGCCGATAATCGCGCCCTCCGGGCTGATCGCGGCCTGGCCAGAGAGGAACAGCAGGTTCCCCACCTGCCACCCCGGCGAAATCGCGTACGGGGCCAGCGGATCGGGCTCCATGCTGATTACTTTGACGGTCATGCGCGTGTTCTCCCCAAGGGCGCCAAGGCTAAGCGGTCAGCACGCCGCGCGCAAGAACGCCTCTGCGCCATGCGATTGCGTGCGCCGATCCTGCTGCCTTGTGCTAAGGGCAGGCTTGTTCTCGCCGTCCGCGATGGTCAGGATACACGCCTCGCAAGCGCGCATGAAGCGCCGCGGCAGGCTGCGGGCATGGATTCCCGCCGGGTTCGCGAAAAGGAACACAGGTTTGGGCGGATTATTCAGGGCGGCGCTCCTTGCGGCCAGTCTCACGCTGGCGGGCTGCGCCACGATCAACCGCGAACCTTTCAACGAACGCCAGCAGGCCGAAGCCGCGATCCCCGGAATGCCGCAGGCGCGCTTCTGGGCCGATGCGCCGGGGGCCGCGCGGCTGATGGCCCCGGCGTTCAGCGGTGCGGATGGCGAACGCTCGCTGCTCGCGCTTTCGGGCGGATCGGACAACGGGGCCTATGGCGCGGGGCTGCTGGGCGGCTGGACCAAGGCCGGAACGCGGCCCGAATTCGCCGTGGTCACCGGCGTCAGCACCGGCGCGCTGATCGCGCCTTTCGCGTTTCTGGGGCCGGATCAGGATGCCGCGCTCGAAAAGGTGTTCACCGGCACTTCGGCGAAGGACATCTACAAGAACCGCTTTCCCCTCGTCATCCCGTTTTCCCCCAGCATCGCCAGCACCAAACCGCTGGCACGGCTGATCGGCACGGCGCTCACCGATGCGCTGATCGATCGGATCGCGGCAGAGCACGCGCGCGGGCGGCGGCTGTTCGTGGGCACCGCCAATCTCGATGCGCAGCGCATGGTCATCTGGAACATGGGCGCGATTGCCGCCAGCAAGGCGCCGGGCCGCTACGCACTGTTCCGGCAGGTGCTGCTCGCCTCCTCCGCCATCCCCGCCTTCTTCCCCCCGGTGATGATCCGAGCCGAAGCGGGCGGCCGGGTGATCAGCGAAATGCATGTCGATGGCGGCACCACCGCGCAGATCCTCACCCTGCCGGACGAGGCCATCGTCGCAGGCGCGGTCCCCGCCGCCGCGCGCCCGATGCACATCTACATGATCGTGAACAACAAGCTGAACGGCGAATTCAAGCTGGTGAAGCCGCGTACCGTGCCCATCGCCAGCCAGGCCATCTCGCTCAACATGCGCCGCTCGATGGCGAGCACAGTGGGCCTGAGCTACCTTTATGCCAAGGCCCACGGCATCGATTTCAACCTCAGCTTCATCGACAAGGCCTACCCCGCGAACGACAAGAACCTGTTCGACACCGCGTTCATGCAAGCGCTCTTCGCCTATGGCCGCAAGCTGGGCGAAACCGGCACGTTCTGGGCCAAGCGCCCGCCCGATGAGGACGAGTAGGGACCTAGATCGAGGCCGCCGCCAGCACGCCGAACTCCTCGGCCGAGATCGGTCCGGAACGCAGGAAGCCCTGAAACAGATCGCAGCCCTCGCCCTGCAGGATTGCCAGCTGCCCCGCCGTCTCCACGCCTTCGGCAATGACCCTGAGGCCCAGCGCCCGCGACATCGCGACCATCGCCGAAACAATCGCCCGGTCGCGCGGATCGTGCTCGATATCGCAGACCAGCGAGCGGTCGAGCTTCAGCGCATCGAGCGGCAGCGCCTTCAGCGCGCGGAAATTGGAAAAGCCGGTGCCGAAATCGTCGAGCGCCACTTTGACGCCGATGCCTTCCAGTTCGCGCAGCGCGGCGGCGCAGGCTTCGAAATCGGCGATCAGCGTCTGCTCGGTGATCTCGATCATCAGATGCTCGGCCGGAAAGCCGCTCTCCGCGATCTCGGCGCGCAGCGTGGCGGCAAAATCGCCCACCGCGAAATCCTCCGCCGTCACGTTGAGCGAAAGCTTTAACGCGGCCGCGCCTTGCGGCCAGGCCGCTGCCATAGCGAGCGCGTGGCGGCCGATATGGCGCGAAAGCTGCGCCACATGATCGCCCCGGTCCGCCACCGCAAACAGCGTTTCGGCACTGATCCGCCCGAACGCCGGATGCTCCCAGCGCGCCAGCGCCTCCGCCCCCGCCAGCGCGCCCGTCGCCACGTTGAACTGCGGCTGGAACAGCACCGTGATCTCGTCCCGGTGCAGCGCGCCGAGCAGATCGCCCTCAAGGCTGGCAGCGCTGCGCCCGCGCGCGGGGTGGCTGCCATCGGCCCACAGCACGCGCCGACCGCGCCGCCGCTGCAGATCACCCGAAACCTGATCGAGCCGGTCCAGCAACTGCGCGCCGGTTTCCCCCGACTGACCGCGCAGCAGCGCCATGCGCGGAGCAAGGCTCAGCCGCTCGCCATCGACCACCAGCGGGCGCGCAATGGCCCGCCCGAGCGCCTCAGCCAGCCATTGCCACCGTTCCCGGCTGAGCGCCGCGTGACTGGCGACGAGAAACGCCCCGCCGCCCGCGCGCGCAATCATGGCGTGCGGGCCAAGCTCGTCCGCCACGAAATCGCGCAGCCGCCGGGCGATCTCCACCAGCACCCGGTCTCCGCCTGCCATGCCATAGGCGAGATTGACCGCAGGAAGCCGCTGCAGGCTTACCAGCATGGCCTGGACAAAGCCCGTTTCGCTCGATCCATCGAGCCATTGCGCCGCACTGCCAAGCCCGGGGAGGCCCGTCAGCACGTCGCGGTCAGGCATGGGAGGGGGCGCGATAACAGTCATCGCCGACCGCCTTATGCGATTGCTCCGGCGAAATCATCACTGCTGTGCCGTTTTGCATTGCACCAGATTGGGTCGCTCCATATCAGTTGCGCGCCGGACGCTGATCGCAGCGCTAGCGCGAGGAGAGCTGTAGACCATGCCCGCCCTACCCCGGCTCGCGCTGCTGGCATCGCCGACCGACCGTGCGCAGGAAGCCGAAGCCGCACTCGTCGCATCGCACGATTGGGTGCCGCTGGAAGAAGCGGAGATCGTCGTCGTGCTCGGCGGCGATGGGTTCATGCTGCAAACCCTGCACCACATGCTCGATACCGGGCGCGTGCTTCCCGCCTACGGGCTCAATCTCGGCACCGTCGGCTTCCTGATGAACCGCTACAAGGCCACGCGCCCCATCGTCGAACGCGTTGCCAAGGCGCGCGGGGTCGCGGTGGCGCCGCTCTTGATGGAAGCGGTGACCCAGACGGGCGAGCAGCATTCGTCGTGGGCGATCAACGAAGTCTCGCTGCTGCGCGAAACCCGCCAGACCGCGAAGCTCGAAGTCTCGGTCAACGGCAAAGTGCGCATGGCAGAACTATCGTGCGACGGCGTGCTGGTGGCGACGCCTGCGGGTTCGACCGCCTACAACCTCTCCGCCAACGGACCGATCCTGCCGATGGGCAGCGCAATGCTCGCGCTCACGCCGATCAGTCCGTTTCGCCCGCGGCGCTGGCGCGGCGCGATCCTGCCGGAAAGCTGCGAAATCCGCTTCCGTTCGCTCGAAGCGAAGAAACGCCCGGTCTCGGTAGTGGCAGACCAGAAGGAAGTGCGCGACATCAGCGAAGTGCGCGTGAGCGCCGCGCGCGAGCACCAGCTGACGCTCCTGTTCGACAAGGGCAAGAGCCTCGACGAGCGAATTTTCGCCGAGCAATTCCTGGTATGACTGCTGTGCTGATTTTTGAGCCCATTTTTGGTCAATCAGGCGCTTGCCAAAACCGAAACGCCTGCTATTAGCGCGCTCCTGCCCCGGGAAACCGGGCCCGGTCCCTGATAGCTCAGCGGTAGAGCTCTCGACTGTTAATCGAGTGGTCGTAGGTTCGAATCCTACTCAGGGAGCCACACCTCACCGAAATTAAGGCGCTTTAACAATAGCTCCCAGAACGTCGGTTTTGCGGACCATCATTCGCTCGCACAGTTGGTCAGCAAGAAAATCCCACATCGCGATCAGCGAGGAACTGGCAATCGCGCAGCAGGGCGTCGAAAATCGACAAGCCGCCCGGTAATTCGCTCTCCACCGTCCCATGCGGGCCCCCGTCCGCGATCGCTTCTAGCTTTGCTGCAAGCGCCGACGCAGTGGATATCGGCTTAGCAAACGTGGCATCGAGCAGGTCGCGGCCTGCACGCGAAGCACCGTGCCATCTGGCTCGTCGCCTTTATAGCCACCACGGCGACCCGCATCGCCTTCAGGGCATCATGCGATAATATCGAAATCGCTGTAAACCAGCGCAGGGTGATTGGTAGCACCGACAATGGCGATCTGGATTGCAGCCGAGCCGCCCAGGCCGTCGGCGTCGTAGTAGAGCTTACCCGAACTTGTATCGTAAATCACTCGGTCCGATGCATCGTGGCCCGCCATAGCACCGGCAGCTGCGTAAAATTCATCTGATGTCAGTTCGCCCAACTGGGGGAAGCTTGCAAACTTCCCCTCGCTGAACTGGATCCGGTCGTTATCACCACGGTTGAAGTCTTGGATTCTGCCAACGTTGCCTGCGCCCGGCGCTGTGTCGAACACGAAGCAGTCCTGACCCGCGCCACCGCTCAGCCAGTTCATTCCCTGCCCGCCCAGCAGGGTGTCATTGCCGCTCCCCCCATTCAACATGTCGTTGCCGTCACCGCCATACAGCGTGTCGTTGCCAGCCCCGCCGCTCAGCGTGTCGTTGCCAGCCAGGCCCATCAGCATGTTGTCTGCGGCATTGCCGTAAAGCAGGTTGTCCCCGCCGTTACCGGTCCCGTCGATCGCGGCCGACCCGATCAGCACCAGCTTCTCGACATTGTCGGAGAGCGTGAACGTAACGGTTGACCAGACGCGGTCTGTGCCTTCGCCTGCATCTTCAGCCACCGTGTCATTGGCGGAATCTACGACGTAAGTATCATCGCCCAGCCCACCCAGAAGGGTGTCATTGCCGCTCCCCCCATTCAACATGTCGTTGCCGTCACCGCCATACAGCGTGTCGTTGCCTTGCTCTCCGAAGATTTTGTCATCTCCGTCGAGGCCACTCATCGCGTCTGCACCAGCGGTTCCGCGGAGTGAATTGGCACCAACGTCACCGAGGCACGCCACTTGCGACGAAACAATCTCCTTGGTGCCAAACAGGTCAGTATATGAGACCACATCGCGGACTAGCGATCCTTCCGGGATCAGCAAGGTGCTCATGGTCGCCTCAGAGCCCACTTGAACGTCGATCCAGGAATCGCCGCCATCAGCGGAAGTCTGCCAGTGGTGGACAAACGTCAGCGTTCCCGCGACATCCGGATCTCTCAGATCGACACTGGCGCTGATGATACCACACTGTGTGCCGGAGGCAGAGGCAGTTTGCGCGACACATAGCGCAAATGTCCCTTCGGCGGCCTCATCGGTATTGATTACCGAAACCGCGAGCGTCTGGTTTTCGCTCAACCTGCCGTCAGAGGCCTGAACAACAACATCATAGACATTGTCTCCACCCGCATCTGCCGGATTCTCGAAGTCTGGAGCCGCCTTGAAGCTCAAGTCACCCGTATTGGCATCAATCTGGAACAGCGCAGCATCATCTCCGCCTGCGATGCTGAAGGTCAAAACGGTATCCGCATCTGGATCCTGCACCAAGACCGTGGTCACGGCCTCCTGATACTCGGCGACGCTTATGCTCGCGCTGGCTCCTCCGCCGTCGCTGGAAATGATCGGTGCTTCGTTCACATCGGCAACTGTGACCGCAAGCGCCTGGCTTTCGCTCAGCGTGCCGTCAGAAAGCTGCACCACGACATCATAAACGTTATTGGCGTCTGCATCGGCCCGCTGCTCGAAATCTGGAGCCGCGATGAAGCTCAAGGCACCAGTATCGGGGTCTATCTGGAACATTGCAGCATCAGCGCCGCCCACGATGCTGAAGGTCAAAACGGCGCCCTCGTCCGGGTCGTGCCCCGTGACGACGGTCACCGCCGACTGGTTTTCGTCGATGCTGAAGCGCTGAACGGTCTCGCCGCTGGTGATGTCCGGCGCTTCGTTGGCCGGGGTAGCCGTAACCGCGAGTGCCTGTTCACTCGTCAATGTACCATCGGATACTTGGACGACCACGTCATAGTGATTGTCGAATCCGGTATCGCTCGGATTCTCGAAGTCTGGCGCGGCCTTGAAGCACAGCGCCCCGCTGATCACATCGATCTCGAACAGCGCCGCATCGGTACCACCAGTGATGCTGTAAGTGAGCACGGCACCTGCATCGGGATCAGTCGCAGAAACCACGGTCACCGCCGTCTGGTTCTCTGAAATACTGATGCTGGCGGTGGCCCCGCCGCCGTCGCTCGTGATGACCGGTGCGTCATTAACATCGGAGACCGTGACCGCGAAGGTGTAGACCGATGCAAGCGTCCCGTCAGAGACCTGCACTTCGACATCATAGACGTTATCGGCACCTGTATCTGTCGGGTGCTCAAAATCCGGCGCCACCTTGAAGCTCAGCGCACCTGTGCCGGCATCAATCTGAAACAGTCCCGCATCATCTCCACCCGCGATGCTGAAGGTCAGATCGGTGCTCGCGACGGGAGAGTCAGTTGCTACGGTAGCCACAGCCGTCTGGTTCTCGGCCACGCTTACCACCGCATGATTCTGCGCGAACACCTGCGCGCGGATATTCAGGCTATCGTCATCGCTCAGTGCACCACTTGCATCGTACCACGTAACCGCGAAGCCGCCGTTGCTAAGCCCTGCAACGACCGGGGAGTACTGATCGCCCATACTGTCCGCGTTGACCAAAAACTCGCCGCCGACTTTTGCGCCAACCGCATCGAACACCTGTGCCTTGATGCTGGTCCCATCGGCATCGCCCAGCGTGCCGCTGGTATCATTCCACGCCACCACAAAGCCGCCGTTGCTCAGCCCGGTGATGGTGGGGTTGTATTGGTAACCAGCGGTTTCAGTGTTGACCAGAAACTCAATGCCGACTTGCACGCCGCCAGCGTCAAATATCTGTGCCTTGATGCAGACCCCACCAGCATCGCCCAGCGTGCCGCTGGTATCATTCCACGTCACCACTAAGCCGCCGTTGCTCAGCCCGGTGATCGTTGAATTGAACTGGTCGTTGGCGGTTGCGGTGTTCACCAGAAACTCGCTGCCGACCTTCACGCCTTCGGCATCGAACACCTGGGCCTTGATGCTGGTCCCTTCGGCATCGCCCAGCGTGCCGCTGGAGTCATTCCAAGTCACCACGAAGCCGCCGTTGCTCAACCCGGTGATGGTGGGGTTGTATTGGTAACTAGCGGTTTGCGTGTTGACCAGAAACTCACTGCCGACATGCACGCCGCCAGCGTCGAATATCTGTGCCTTGATGCTGGTCCCATCGGCATCGCCCAGCGTGCCGCTGGAGTCTTTCCACGTCACCACGAAGCCGCCACTGCTCAATCCGGCAATAGCGGCGTTGGTCTGATAATTGACAGTTTCAGAGTTCACCAGAATTTCAGATCCCAGTGGGCTCGCAATATACGCTGTCATCAGTTTTCAACTTGAATAGTGTTGGGATTAATCTCCAAGTGGCGTGGAGCCTAAGGCGATCCTTGAAACATATATTGAATCGCTCATTCCAAAGGCACTTACTTACAAATACTGGATTTCTCGGAGACACCTGAGAGGACTGCGGCCACGGCCGAAGCCGGCTTCTCCGATCGGTCCATCGCTGGGCCGGCAGGGCCTATCTTATATCTTATTTTCAAATGCTTAGACTGCCTTCATCGGGGCGCTTGACACCAGGCCTGGCAAGCAAAGAATTAGACCTGCCACTCAAGCATTGTCAGAAGGCACGACGGCAGCGAGGTTCAGAGCCAAGTAAGCATTTTTAATTATACGTTTGACTTAGGCTCCTGGCCAAAAAGGGCCCTTGGCAATTCGCCCGCCTCGATTGCGCCGATGGTTCATTGCCAGCTTCAGCCGTTCGCGCCCCATACCCCGGCTCTCCCGCATCTCGGCAAACTTGCTCGGGGCACAGGTTGAAGAAGGTGAAGCCGACACGGAGCGCCGCTCTTTGATCTGCTGGTGAAGGCAGGCGATGAAGACACCGTTGTCGAACGTCGCCTGCGCTGTGTCCTGCCACTCGAGGAGCCACACCCCCCGGAATTGCAAGCAAGGTCTCGCACCGTTCAGAGCCGCGGACAATTCTTCCCACCGCCAGCCATCACACAGCGAACTGGCGACAGGCGCGTCCTAGTGTACCGAACCGATCCGCCCATCGAGGATGGCATCGAGCACAGCCGGGTGGAGTGGTGCCTCGAAGCGGAGGCCGGCGGTGAAGCCGCTGGTCCAGTCGACCATTGCTGGGCGGGCTTCAAGGCCGGGTAGCGTGATCCACACAAGCATGCCGGGGCGCAGCGTTTCCATCGAATCGATCCGGGCAGACCGGCACGTCAGCTCGCTCAGTGTCACTTTGGCGCGCAGCACCCCGCGGCGGTAGGTTGCCGAAATGAGCGGGCCGCGAGGCGCGGCGCCCCAGGGATTGGCCTCGTTACCTGCAGCTTGCTTGACCAGCATGGCGGTATTCCCTTTTTGGCTGGACCGTGATCGATCCTCAAAGAGAAGAACGGCCCGAAAGCCCTGCCGTTTAGGCAAGCAGGGCTTCCGGGCCGCACATGCGGTATTCTACGTATCGCGGAGCAGGTCAGGCGACTCGCAGTGTGGGCCGAAGTGCGGCTTCACTTTCGAGCGACTGGTCGATCGTGGCCGCCACCATCTGCGCGGTAACGGCGCTGAGCGTCCAGCCCAGATGGCCGTGGCCGGTGTTGTAGAACACCCGCGAACGCTGCCCGGCGCCGACGCGGGGCATCATGTCGGGCAGCATTGGCCTCAGCCCGGCCCAGGGCAGTACTTCCCCCACACCGACGCCGGGAAACAGCTGGCGCACCCAGTTCACCAGCGGCGCGATGCGGTCGGCGCGGATATCGCGGTTCTCGCCGTTGAATTCGGCCGTGCCCGCCACGCGGAAGCGGTCCTTGCCAAGCCGCGAGGTGACGATCTTGGCGTCCTCGTCGAGCAGGCTGACCCACGGCGCAGCGGCCTGACTGGCCTCATCGCGCATCATCACGGTGATCGAGTACCCCTTGACCGGATAGACGTTCACCCGATCGCCGATCATCGCGGCAAGGCGGCGGCTGCCGACCCCGGCGCAGATCACCAGCCCGTCGAAGTGCCCGACATCCTCGATCCGTGCGTCGGTGAGGCTGGCAGTGCGGATGGTGACGCCGCGATCGTGCACCGCGATAGCCTGAACAGCGCGGTCCAGCTGCAGCACTGCGCCCTTGCGCTCGCACGCGGCGGCAAGGCCGCGCGTGAACTTGCAGATGTCGCCGGTCGCATCGGAGGGGGTGAAGTATCCGCCGCAGTAGTCGCCGGTGACAGTTGGGTCGATCTTGCGCATGTCCTCGGGGCTGACCTGAAAGCGGTCCAGTCCGCCCGTGCGCACGAGTTCGTTGGTGCGTGCGGCATCGGCGAAGCTGGCGGCATTGCGGTAGATGTGGAGGATGCCGCGCTTCTCAAGGTCGAAATCGATGCCTTCGCGCTCCGCCAGATCGAACAGGTATTTGCGTGCCTCGATGGCGAGCCGCACCGTTTCCACCGTGTTGGCGTCATGCTTGGGGATCGCCTTCAGAAATTCGGCGATCCAGGAAAACTTGTGCCAGCCAGGGCGCGGATTGAACAGCAGCGGGGCATCGCGCCGCGCCATCCAGCGCAGCCCCTTGAACACGGTGCCGACCGAGTTCCACACTTCGCCATTGCTGGCGGAAAGCTGCCCGCCGTTGGCGAACGAGGTTTCCATGGCCGGCAGGGGCTGGCGATCGATGACAGTGACGTGGTGCCCGCGCTCGAGCAGCGCGTAAGCCGTGGTAATGCCGGTAATGCCGGCGCCAATAACCGCAAAATGCGACATGAGCAGTGCTCCTTGATGAGTGAAATGCGTGGCTCCGGCCCTTGCGGACCAGCGCGGCGTTCATTTCCCCATCTCTGTCGCTTGTGCCTGAGAGCTTGACCGCTTCGGTCTCACGCACGTGTTGCGCGTGACCCTACCATACGGCTTTCTCCGTCGGCGGATGGCTGCTTTCCAAACGCATAACCGTTCGGGGGCGCCATCACTCTCCAGAGTGTCAAGACCACACGGTTCCTGGTGCCTGAGAGTTTCCTGGGGGGTTGCTCCGTCGGCGCCGGATCAAAATCCGGACTCTCCCATGCGGTCATCGAGACAACGGCTTGCGGTGCTCTCCTTCCTGTGGTGGCCAGCGAGGCCGGATTTATTGCGATCAAAGCCATGACTCGCTGTCATGGCCCTATCGCATGCCGTTATTGTGCATCAGCGAAGGCGCGAGGTCCAGCCCTGATCGGATTTATGCGCCGCTGGCCTTTGTCAATGGCGCGGTGCAGCAGTCATCGCAGGCTTGGCCGCATCGCCGACGACCACGAACGCCGCCCAGTAGAATGGGTGCGAGGTCAGCGGATCGTCCATCAGCTTCGCCTCGGCCCCGGCCAGCGCGTCGCCCACCGATTCCCCGGCCTTGCCCGCAACCAGCCCGCTGATCAGCCGCCGCGTTGCATCATACTCATCGGGCACCGGCCAATGGCTGGCGATTACCGCCCGCGCACCCGCGCCGGTGAAGGCGCGCACCAGCCCGTCGAGCGCATAGTTGCCGCCGGTCGTCACCCCCGCCTCGCGGCTCGCGGCAACCGTGGCCATGCCCGCCGTATCGCAGGCGGAAAGGATCACGAGATCGGCATCGAGCTTGAGGTCAAAGATCTCGCGGAAGCTGAGCAGGCCGTCCGAGCCCTTGTCCGCAAAGCTCGTCACCAGCGCCGGGCGCGCCGGGCAATCCTTGCGCGGGGCGGAGACAAGGCCGTGCGTGGCGAAATGCAGCACGCGGTATTGATCGAGTGACGGATCGTCGAGCAGCGCCGCATCGGTAAAGCTGGTTCCCGTCTTCACCACGCTTGCGCCGCCGATGGTCCTCGCCGCAAACATCAGTTCATCGGGCTTTACCGGGCGCTGCCACACGGCCAGCGGCCAATCGCAGCTATCGGCCACGGCTGTGATCGGGCGCTGCTGCGGCACAGCATTGGCGCCAAGCCCGAGATAGGGCCGCTGCGCAGCTGACGGGGCCAAAGCCCTCAGATCAAGAAACGCACGCGGGCTGACCGCGATCGAGATCGCCCGGCCCCGCCCCAGCCACGCGATCCCGGTGAAATCGAAGGCATCGGCATCGATATCGACCGTGCGCGCCTTGTAGGCGGCAATGCCCGCGTCCGCTGTCACCAGCACCGCCGGGGGCAGCTGGAGCATCGCCGCATCGGGTTCGAACACCAGATGGCGCACGCCCGCAAGATCGCCATCGACCGGGCCGAACAGCGCCAGATAGAGCGCACGCGAACGATCGAGATCGAAGGGACGGTTGACCACTTTGCCGTTTTCGATGGTGACGATGCTGTTGCGGATCGCCTGCACCTCACGCGTAAGGTCTGCGCGCGACAGCGGCAGCGCGAACAGCCGCGCCGAACCCGCGCTCGCATAGAGCCCGTAAAGGTCCTGCCCGACAGCGACGAGCTTGTAATAGGCCTCACCGCCCCTCAGCGCCGCCTGCATGTCCGCCAGCGCCACCCGCTTCGGCGCGAGCGCGGTGTAGCGCGGAAAGGCGGAAAGTTGCGCGAGGATCTGGGTCTGTTCACGGCGCAGGCCTGTCAGCACGTCCTGCTGGCTCGCCAGTTCGGCAATTTCGGCTGTGCCGGGATTGGCCAGCGCGCCGAGCCGGGCAACCTCGCCCTCGGCGCGCACGATATCGCGGCTGCGCGCCAGCGAAAGGCGGAACAGCGCCGCAGCCCCATCGTTACCCTCGGCCAATTGGCGCGCAAGGATCGCCTGAGTCTGCGCGACACCGGGCCGCTCAAGCACTTGCGCGGCGGCAAACGCGGCCACCGCTGCACCTTCGCCGCCCTCACCCGCCAGCAAGGCAAAATAAGGCGCGAGCAGATCGCGCAGCGTGGTGCCGCTATCGGGAACTGCAGCGCTCTGCGCGACAACGGCGGCGAACAGCTCGCGGGCAGGCTCCCGCTCTCCTGCGGCCAGCAGGAACCCGGCCTTGCGCGCCTTTGCCGATAGCACGGCAGGCGATGACGGGTACGCCGCATCGAGCGCGGCAATGGCGCGGTCGAACCCGGCCAGCGCCTCGGCTGTCCGTCCAGCAGCCCCGGCAATCTGCGCAAGTTCGATGTCGATTTCCGCGGTCAGCCAGACAATCGAGGCGACTTGCCCGCCGCGCACAAGCGCAAGCCGCTCGCGCGCCTGATTGAACGCGGCAACGGCTTCCTCGGTGCGGCCCGCCATCCGCGCCGCTGTCGCGCCGATGGCCTGAGCCTGCGCATCGAGGATCTCGGCCTTTTCGGCGCGGGTCAGCGCCGGATCGGGCGCGCCCATGCGGCGGGTCGCGGTGTTTTCGCGGTTGATCGCTTCGGCCAGCGGCAGATTGATCACGCCATCGGCAAGCCGCGCGCCATCGAACACCGCGTTGACCGGATCGACCGGCCTTGCCAGCGCGGCCGCTGCGCCATCGGGGCGGCGCTGGTTAAGCTGATCGAGCGCGCGGTAATTGCGCAACAGGCGCTGGGCGAGGCCATCGCCGGTCAGCGCCGCGCTTTCGCTGCTGCCAAACAGGCGCGCGGCGGCCTCGAAATTGCCGAGGTTGGATTGCTGCAGGCCTTCATTGGCAAGGGCTTCGGCCATTTCCGCCTGCTCGCCCTTCTGGCTGCGCGCCTTTTCGGCAAGCACTTCGAAAAACGCAGCAGATTCGGCAAAGCTGCTGCCATTGTTGCGCAAATAGCCCTCACCGCGCACACCGCGCGGATCGAGCAGACCGGCCTGCAGCCGCGCAAACGCGGCGGCGTCGGTCACGTCGGTGGTGGCGACCTTGATCTCGCCCGGCACCGCCCGGTTCAGCACCACGCTGGCCAGCGCCAGGCGCAGCGCCCCATCATAGGCGGCAAGGCCCTCGACCAAATACGTGGTGTCGCCGCGCGTCAGGCCATAGCGCCGATAATCGAGCCCGCCGGTTGGATCTCGGCAGAGCAAGGCCCGCACATCGCCCAACGCGTCGATGGGCGCGCGGCCCACTGGCCCGCAGACCCGCGCCGGCCCGGCAGCGGCAGGCACGCCAGGCAAAGGCGCCGCATCGACCGGCATGACGCGGCGAACCGCGACCAGCGTGCCCACCGGGCCTGCGGCATCGCGGCACGAAAGCGTGTAGGCACGGTCGAACATGCCTTCGAGGCGCGGATCGCGCGGGGCAATTTGCGCCGTGCAGACCACACCCGCCGAACCGAGCCGGAAGTTGCTGCGCACCGAGATCGGCAGCGTGCGCGCCGCAAGATCGGCGGGGACGAACGATCCGGCCAGCATGGCGACCGCTACGAGAAGGGCTGATGCGCACTTCATGGCCACGCAGTTCATAGCTGGCCGCCCATCAGTGCCGGATTGCCGCTGCCTGCAATCGGTTCGTCGATGTGGCCCGGCAAGGCATCCGGCTGGACGGGCAATACGATTGCGGGCGGCATGATCGCGTTCAGCACCGCAGGATCGCGCTTCTCCTCAGGCTTTTCGGGATCGGCTGGCGCATCGTCGAGCGGCGGCTCCTCGATAACGTCAATCAGCGTGCGAATACCGGGATCGGGATCGCGCGGGACATCGGGCACATCCACGCCGCAGGTTGCCGCCGCCAGCAGACAGCCGTTGAGGCGGCTGTCGGCAGTAAAGCCGGAAATATCTGCGCCGCTGGCCTTGAACTGCCGCCACGCTTCCGCTCCACTGACAAGGCCAGCGGCAGTGCGGAACGTGCCGTTGATGATCACCGCGATGCGACCCGATCCTGCCGGGCGCACCTTGAAGCCATCAAGCGGTTCCTCAAAGCCCAGCGGATCGGTGCCGCTTCCGGTGCGCTGGATATAGAAGCTGCGCCCAACGGTGAAATCGAGCGCACCCGCCCGCACCACCGGCCCGCTGGCCCCGGCGCTTTCCTGATCGAGCGCAGACTCCAACCCGGTGAAGAACGGGTCGGCGGAAAGCCGCGCCAGCAGCGGTGTTGCCGCGACATGGATATCGTTTGCCTCGATCCGCAGCGAGCCGGAAAGGGCATCGCCCCGGCCCAATACGGCAATGCTGCCGGTGTCGGCGGCAAGCTGGAACTGGCCGGTGCGGAAGATCAGCGCGTTGGCGGCGCGGAACCCGGCGGCATTCAGCGCACCGGCGATGCGGATGGTGCCGCTCGGCCCGGAGGTCGGCGCAGCGCCGGTGCTGAAACGGACGCTGCCTGCCGGATCGTCGATCGTGCTTCCGGCATCGGGGCCGGTCACATCCAGCTTGCCGATCAGGATATCGACGGCCCCAGCGCCATCAAGGCCGAACACGCTGAGCGAGCCGCTGTTGATGCGGCCCCATTCGGCATTGCTGAGCGCAAAGGCGCTGTCAGGCACGACGCTGCCGTCCAGCCCGTCGCCGATGCGCAGACCCGCCGCATTGCGCGAAACCAGCGAGATCGTGCCGGAAACTCCGGCGTTAAGGCCCGAACCCGCAGGCATCACGAGGTCATTGGCGCGCAGCACGATCGAAGGCGCACCCCACACCCCGCCCAGCTGCACCGTGCCGCCAGCGTCGACCAGAATGCTGCGCGAGGCGGTGATACCCTGAAGCTGCGCATCGCCAGCAACGGCGGCGGTGAAGGTGCCACCCGTAACCGGCCCGGTGAGCGTGATGCCGCCGCCCGCGGCAACCAGCGGCTCGGCGAACACGGCGTTGAAATTGAACGCGCCAATCGCGCCGCCAGCTGTGCCAACGGTGTTGCTGGCGGCGAGGATGCGTCCGTCCGGCGAAACCAGGCTCGCCCCGCGCACCGCGCCGCCTGCCAGCAGCAAGATATCCCGCGCGCGGACTGTCCCGACCGCAAGATCGCCCGATGCGATGAGCACCGTATCCGTGCCTGCGGTGATCGAACCCGCTGTCAGCGAACCGGCATTCGCGCGCAGCTCGACCGTTTCGCTGGCCGTGCGCACATCGCCCACGCCAAGATCGCCAGCGGCCGAGAGGAGAATGTTGCCCGCCGCAGCAAGATTGCCCAGCGTGACCGCGCCCGCCGTGTTGCTGAGCGCAACCCTGCCCCCTGCCGCAATCGCGCCGCCCGTCACCGCACCGGCGCTGCCGATCACGACATCGCCGGTAAGGGTCGTCACATCGCCAAAGGCCAGATCGCCGCCTGCCGAGAGCCGGGCAGATGCCGTGCTGACGTCGGCGAGGCGAACAGTACGCCCGCTCGCCAGAAGCGCACCGCCAGCGCGCAATGCGCCAGCGGCCAGATCGGCGGCGGAAACAAGCGTGAGATTGCCCCCTGCCGAGACCGCAGCAGTGGTGACCGCGCCGCCGCTGCTGCTGGCCGAGACAGCGCCAGTCGCCGTGATCGCACCCGCCGCCAGATCGCCGGTTGCAGCCAGTGTCGCTGCGCCGCCCGTTGCCGCTACGGTGCCTGCCGAAAGCCCGGCCCGCGCGAGCACGCCAACCTCAGCCGCGCGCAGATTGCCAAGGGCAAGCGCCGCGCCGCCCAGTTCCAGCGCGCCCGCTGCGGTAATGTCGCGCAAAGTCAGGTTACCCGCAGCGGTCAGCGTCACGTCAGCGCCTCCCTCGATCGCGCCCGCCACCGCGGCATTGCCGCCGCTGCTGGAAAGCGTGATCGCCCCGGGAGCCGATAGGCCTGCGGCAACGATATCGCCCGCTGCGCTCAGCGTTACGCCGCCCGAGCTTGCGCTGGCCTGCCCCGTCGTGAGCGTCGTTCCTGCCGCCAGACTGATCGCGGAACCAGCAAGGTCGCCTGTCACCAGCGCGCCGTTGCTGCTTGCGGTGAGCGTGGTCCCGGCGGAGAGCGCGCCGGTCGTTGCCCCGGTGCTCGCCGCGATCCGCACCAATCCGGCCGCAGCCCGCACGGCCCCGGCATCGAGCGCACCCGTGACGTCAAGCGTGACGTCACCCGCGGCCGACGTTGCCGCCCCGCGCAGCGTGGCGTTCCCCGCCGCCGTCAGCGCGATGCCGCTCTGCCCGCTGATCGCGCCCGCATCGAGCGCCGCGCCCGAGCGCAGCGTCAGCGCGCCGCCATTTGCGGCAAGATCACCGGCCGTCATCGCCCCGCCGCTGACCAGACGCAGCTCACCCGCCGTGGCGGCCGCGTTGCCCAGCGACAGCGTGGTGCCCGCCGAGGCGCGCATGCCCACGCCGCCCGACAGACCTGCCGCTGCCAGATTGCCCAGCACCGCCGCGCCGCCCGCTGTGACATACAAACGGCCGCCCGTTGCGGTGAGATCGCCGGCCGTGAGATCTGCGCCCGCATCCAGCGTGACGTCACCCGCTGCGGAACTGGCCGACGTGATGCCAAGGTTGCCGCCCCCGCTCGCCGTGATCCCGTTCGCCGCCGTCACCGCGCCGGACGCAATCGCGCCAGCGGCGCTCAGCGCGGCGGTTCCGCCGGTCGCGGCCACATCGCCCACGCGCAGCGCGCCGCTGCCGCTGGTCAGCGAGACGCCGCCGCCCGCCGTCACCGCGCCCGAAGCAAGATCACCGCCCGCGCTGACCGAGACACTGCCGCCGCTCGAACCCAGGCGCCCGGTCGTCACCGCGGCGAGGCCCGTCACGCCAACGCCGCCAGCCCCGGCCAGATCGCCCACCGTCATCGCCCCGTCGCTGCCGAGCGTAACAAGATCGCCCGCACTGACCGAGACCAGCTCCAGCGTGCCCTTGGCGGTAACCGTCGCCCCGCCCGTAGCCGATACCAGCGCACCGGCTTTCACCCCGCCAGCGCTGCTCACCAGCGTGACCGTGCCAGACGCCGTCACCGCGCCCGTCAGCAGATCGCCTGCTGCAGACAATGATGCACGGCCCGCTGCCGCTTGCACCGCACCCGCCGTGACAGCCGCAAGGCCCGCAACCGTCACGCCGTCCGCCGCCGTCAGATCCCCCGCCGTCAGCGCGCCGGTGCTCGCCAGATCGAGCGTTCCGGCCGCAACATCCGCCTTGCCCAGCGTCAGCGTCGTCCCCGCCGAAACGCGCATGCCAACGCCGCCCGCCAGACCTGCAGCCGCCAGATTACCCAGCGCAGCCGATCCGCCTGCCGCCGCCAGCACTCGCCCCGCAGATGCCGTGAGGTCGCCAGCCACAAGATCAGCGCCCGCATCAAGCGTCACGTCGCCCGCAGCAGTGCTGGCCGAACTGATGCCGAGATTGCCGCCCGCGCTCGCCGTGATGCCGCTCGCGGCAGAGATATTCCCAGTGCTGGCCGCGCCATTGGCCGTCAGGCCGACCGAGCTGCCCGATGACGCAAGATCACCGACCGCAACGCCGCCGCCCGTGCTGACAAGCGCGATCGAGCTGAAGGCACTGATCGCTGCGCCGGTCAGGTCGCCAGCGGCGGTGAGCGAAACGCCGCCACTGGTCGCGGTCACCGCGCCAGTGCCAAGGCTGGCCCCGGCCGTTGCAGCCACCGATGTTCCGCTGAGGTTGCCCGCGCCAAGCGCGCCGTCCGCAAACAAGGCAATCATGCCGCTGGCGGCGGCGAGATTGCCGGCGGTCAGCGCGCCGCCGCTGGTCAATTCAAGATTGGCCGCCAGCGAGGTCGCATTGCCCACGGTCAGCGCCGTGCCGGTTGAAACCTGAACGGATGGACTGCCATCGACGCTATTGCCCGACAGATCGCCCAAGTCTGCCGCGCCGCCTGCCGTGACGATCACCCGGCCGTCCGCAGCCCCGAGATTGCCGCTCGTGATCGTGCCCAGACCATCCAGCAGCAGATCGCCGCTATCGGTCGTGCCCGATACAAGGCCGATATCCGTCCCCGAACTGATGGAGAGGCCCAGTGCCGCCTGCGTGGCCCCTGCCGCCACTGCACCGGGCGCGGTTATCGCCACCGTGCCCGTTAGCGAGCCGATGCTGCCGACCGTCACGCTGCCGGACGTGCTTTCCAGCAGGACGTTGCCGCCTGCAAAGATGGCTCCTGCCACCAGCGTGTTGGTTGCCCCCAACGCCGCGCCACCGGTCAGGGTGGTCACCGCGCCGAGCGAGACGGTGTCGTTGCCGGTTACGGTCACCGCATCGCCCGCGATATCGCCGCTGGTGAGCACGCCGCCTGCAGAAAGCGTGACGGCGCTATTGCCGCCGACGACCGAGGCGAGCTCCATTGCCCCGCCAGACGTGATGAGCGTGGCAGCGCCGCCACCGCCCGCGGTCACGACACCGGCGGTCACGGCGCCAAGGCCGCCAATGGTGACACCGGCCCCGCCGAACAAGTCGCCCGCGGTGATCGTGCCGACGCTGTTCATGGACAGAAGGCCGCCAGCCTGCGCCGACGCGAGGTCCAGCGTCGTGCCTGCATTCAGGGTTATCCCGTCCTGCGCGGTGATGGCCCCTGCGGTGAGCGCACCGCCAGCGCGCAGATCGACCGCGCCGCTTGCCGTTGCGGTGCGCGTGGTGACCACGCCGCCTACGGTGACATCGCCCAGCGCGATGGTCGTCAGCGCGCCGGCGGCGGTCGGCCCGGCGACGCTGATTGGCCCGCTTCCGGCGATCGGAGCCGCTGCCAGCACCGCGCCGAGATCAAAGCCATCGAACGGATCGCCGCCGATCGCGGTCATCGCATTGCCAGCAAGGAGCACCCGGCCCGATGCCGTGATCGCGCCAAGCGTCTGCGCGCCGTCCGCCAGAACCAGCACTTCGCGCCCGGATATCGATCCCGCACTGACAGACTGCGGCGTGAACAGCGTGATATCGTGCGCGGCCGCAAGATCGCCCAAGGCCAGCGCGCCATCGGCGGAGACGATGATCCCGTAAGTCGCGGTGGGCGCTGCCGATGGACTGACCAGCCCCGCAGAGAGCGAGCCCGTGGTGATATCGCCGCCGGAGCCGAGCAGGACCGAATCGCCCGCCTGCGCCGTACCGCTCAAAGTGAGGCTGGACAGGCCGAGAAAATCGACGTTCTGCCCCGCCGTCACCCCGCCGCTGGACAGGGCCGCACCGGAGAACAGCACGGCCGAGCTGCCGGCGGACACCGTGCCGACCGCGACATCGCCGGGCGCATTGGCCGAGACGGTACTGCCGGCGGCAATATTGCCGAGCGAGATGGTCGTGCCAGCATTCACTGTGACGGCGGCGAGCGAGGTGAGATCGTCGAGCCGCACACGCCCGGTCGCAATGACGGTGAGCGCATTGCCGCTGTTGCCCGAAAGATGCGCGAAAACATCATTGCCGGATGTGAACGACAGATCGCCAGTGGCAAACAGCGTCCCCGCCGTGCCGACCGGTACCGCACCCTCCAGCCAATCGCCTGCCGTTATCGCGGCGTTGACGCTGCGCACGTCCGCGCCGTCGAATGTCGCCGTGAGCGTGCCGGGGGTGCTGAAGTTCAGGTTGCCGGTCAAGGTGGTGTCACCGCCCGCCAGCGCAATCACCGAAGGCAAGGACCCCGACGCCGCATCGCCGGCCGCGAGGAAATCAAGATTGCCGCCTGTAATCGAGCCGCCATTCAAGAGGAAACTCAGCGGCTGGTCCAGCACGGTCGCGGCTCCCGCCGTTCCGCCCTTTCCGCCAGTGCTCTGAGCGCTGAACAGAAAATCCGCAGCGACAAGGTTCCCGCCATCCACGCTCAGTTGGACACCGCCTGGCCCACTACCGGTCCTGCCGATTGTCGCCGCACCGCCCGTTCCGGTCCCGCTGCCGCCGCCACCGCCTGTCGCGTCGGCCTCGATGATCGCGTTGCTACTGAACGTAACCGGTCCGCCTTGCACGACCAGTGTGGCATAGCCGCCCACCGCGCTGCCGCCCGTACCCGCCACACCGGGCGTACCGCCAGCGCCGCCCGCTCCGCCAAGACCGCCCGTAGCACCTGCGTTAGCGGTGGTGCCCCCGAAACTGGCCGACCCCGAAGCCGGACCGCCCGTACCCAGCCCGGCCACGACACCAAGCCTCACGGTGCCGCCCCTGCCCGCGCCGCCCGCGCCGCCATTGCCGCCCGGCCCAACGCTGACGGCGCTGCCGCCTTTGCCTCCTGCGCCGCCCGCGCCCGTCGCGGCCAGCACCAATCCGCCTAGACTGAGAACACCGTTGCCTGCTTCAGCCAGTGCCTGCGCCTGGCCGCCTGTTCCGCTGCCGCCCGCGCTGCCCGCGCCTCCGCCAAACAGCGGCGTGCTGCCCGCGCCGCCCGTGCCGCGGGCATTGATCGTCGTTCCCGCGAAGCTGACGTTCGAACCACCCTCCAACGCGCTGTAGGCGATCACTTCGGCATTTCCGCCGAGACCGGCCCCGGCGGTGCCGCCGCTTGCGCTTGCCCCGCCGCCGCCGAAAGCCTGCACGCTCAGCGACGCGCCGCTAGCGGTCCCCTGGCGTGCAGTTAGCGTTGCGATACCGCCACTCCCGCTGCCGCCAGTACCGCCCGCCCCGCCGATCCCGTTGGCCTGAACATCGACACCGCTCGTGACCGCGATCGCGCCGGCCCCGCCGGGCGTGCCGGCATCGCCCGCTGCGATGAAGGCCAAACCGCCGAGGCCATCGCCGCCCGAACCGCCAAAGCCGGTCGAACCGGAAACGCCAGTATCATCCAGCGCCCCGATACCGCCGACCCCGCTGGCGCGGACCGAGAGGCTGGCCAACGCGGTGAGGCTGCCACCCGTTGAAAACACGAAAGCTTCGCCGCCAGTGCCGGCACCGCCGCCCGTGCCGCTGCTCGGGTCAGAAGCCTTGCCGCCCGTGCCGGTCGCATCGACTGTAACGGTCTGACTGGCGGTGAGGTTCAATGCGGGCGTCAGGTCGATGCCTGCAGAGCCGCCCAGCCCCGCGCCGCCTTCCACCCCGCAGAAGAAGCAAAAGCTGCCGTCCGCGCCGGTGCCGCGAGCCTGCACGTCCAGCGTGCCGCCGACGGTGATCGTCCCGCCGCCGATGCCTCCCTCGACCCGCGCAATGCCGCCCGTACCGGGGCCACCGACCAACCCGGTATCCAGCGCAAGGCCGCCATCACCATTAGCCCGGACAGTCGCACTGCCGATGACCGCAACGCTGGAACCGTTGTCGACCAGAAGCCGCGCACTGCCACCCGTTCCCGATCCCGTGGCAACTGCCACAGAACTGCCCGTAGCTTCGCCGACCCCGTCGCCGGTGATCACCAGATTGCGCCTGAGATCCACGGTGGCGCCGTTCCGGGCGGTCAGCGATGCCGCGCCGCCGATCGCCGCATTGCCGGCAAACCCGGTGCGGCTGGCGTCGATGGTGGTGTTGCCCAGCACCGTCAGCCGCCCCCGGCTCACATCGATGTGCGCGGGCGTGCTATCGGGCGCCGTGTTGCCGAGAACGACGCCGGCATCCAGCGAGCGGACAGTGAGGTCCCCGGTGATGTCGAGCGTCGAGCCGACACCCGAAACGATGACAAACGCGGAATCGGTTGTTGCCGCCGCTGGGTCCTGAACGCCCGATAGGCTGACGTTCGAAGCAAAGTTGCCCGCTTGTGCGGCATTTACGGTGAGCGAGGCCGTTCCGGTCGCCTGCCCGGTCACTTGCGAAGTCGCCGTGATCGCGCCGATGGCAAGCCCTGCGCCTACCGGGGCGCTTGCCGGGGCGCGGGTCGCCTCGATGGTGCCGCCCGCGATGTTGTATCCCGCCGAAAGCACGATGGCATTGCCATCAACATCTGCTGCTCCGGCAACATCAAAGCCCAGCGTGCTGCCAGCCTGGATTGCCATGGTGATCGCATCGTTACGCGGCACCGCGACGAAATAGACCCGGTGCGCGGCGGTCGCATTGCCTGCCGGGCCGGTAATCGTGCCGGTGTTGGTCACGACTTCACCGGTCGCGCTGGTGCCTTGATCGATCTGGATATCAAACAACCCGCTCGGGCGGAACGTGATGGTGGAGGCATCGGCCGCCACGATGACCGCCGAACCATCGACGTTGATCGCGCCGGAATTAATCACACGCGGCGCCACCAGCGCGACATAGGCGCCACCCACCCCGGCGGTGATCTGCGCGCCGGGGCGAAGTTCGACCTGGCTGCCGGCATTGGCGGGAAGGAACGAATAGGTTCCCGCCGTCCCGAACGCTCCCGTTACGGGATCAAGCGGCAAATCCGACGCCGTCAGCACCAGATTGCCGACATTGAACACGCCGGTAGGCCCCACCACGATGCCGCCGGGGCTATAGAAAAACAGGGTTCCGCCCCGTGTCACCGCACCGGTTGCCGCCGTCTGCAACTGGCTGATCACCGTGCCGTTGAACTGCACCGGGCGCGTGATGTCATTGGGCAGAATGCGATTGAGTACCGTGAAATCGGCCGCATCCCGGTTCACGAAGGTTGCCGTTGTTCCGGCGGACTGAAAATTGATCGGCCCGGCGCCCGCCGCTTCATTCGTGGACCAGTCGATCACGGCCACCGGCAGATCGAGCGAGACCGTGGTCTGGCCCGCTGTCGCCACATCGATGGCACCGGCACCGACGGAGAACACACCAGTGGCATTGAACGACTGCGCCTGCGCGTTCCTGTGCGGCGCTGCCGCCAGCATGGCAGCGAGCGCGAGCAGAGAGCCACCTCTTGAAAGGGCACAGCGCATCAGCGGCCTCCCCAGGGCACAAGGCGGGTGGTGAGCGACACGAGCAAACGCGGTGCGGGCTTGCGCCCGGTCAGCCCGGCCCGGTCCAGCGGTACTGCAAGGCTGGCGTCGAGCCGGAAGCGGCTGCCGATATCCGCCCTGATGCCGCCGCCCACCGAAGACAGGCGCTGCGCCTTGCCTGCGCCGCGATCCCACGCCCAGGCCGCATCAAAGAACGCGAATGGCTGGACAACCGGCGCGTTGCCCTTGCCGATCAGCAAGTGCGGCCCGCGCAGTTCGGTGGCCACGCCCAGCCCGCTATCGCCGGTGATCGTGCCCGGATCATAGCCGCGCCCGACCGTGTAGTTGCCCGGCGCAAAGGCCTCGAAGCCCAGCACCTTGCGGAAGCCATACTGGCCGCGCGGATGGAGGGAGAGCGAGAAGCGCCCCAATGCCCGCTCGTATTCCACTTCGCCGCGCACCACCGTGGCAGCGGGCGTTGCGTCAAACCGGCTGGTTGGCACCCGCCCATTGCAAGCCGCACCAAGGCACGAAGGACTGGCGCCGAGCCCGGCAAGGCCCTGCCGTACCTCGAGCGAACCGCTGATCCGCCAGCCCGGTTCGGCCCGCGTCAGATCAACCCGGTCGAAATCAAGCCTTGCCCACGCCACCCGCAAGCGGTCGCGGCTCAACGGCACGATCAGCGTGGTGCTCTGGTTGAGGAGATCGAAACCGGCCCCGATCCAGAGATCGCCGGCCTGCGAACGCTGCAGCGGATAGCGCGCATAAAGGCTGGCCAGCAGCGTGCGCGCATCGAGCACCGCGCCGCCGTTCGGCTGCCCGAGATCGGGGCGGGTCCACGCATAGGTCAGCGATGCCCCAACCAGCAGCCCTTCGCTGCCCGGCCGGAATTCATGGCTGGCCTGCAGGATGCGCTGCTCGCGAAAGTCGGACGTGGTGTAATAGGAAACCGTGGTGGCATCGCCCATGCCGGTGATGCCGAAGGCCTGTGCGCGCAGCTGCCCGCCCCAACGCCCGGTTGCCGCAGAAGCGAGGTTCTGAACTGAGAAATCGGCCGTAAATACCTGCCGAAGAACGGTTACTTCACCGATCAGATCGCCCGGGGCAGTGCCCGCCGGGCGCAAGGTGAGCTGGACGTTATAGCCCGGCAGATCGCGCGCCAGCAGCAGATAGCGTTCGGCCCGGTTGCGATCGAACACTTCATCATGGGTCAGATGGCCAAGATAGGCCGTGAGCTTGCGTTCCGCGCCGCGCGTCTCACCCCGGGCGCGGATCGCGGTGATCCGGGCGTAAAGCACTTCGAGGCGGACCTGCCCGTTCTCGATGCGCTGCACCGGCACTTGCACCGCGGCCAGATAACCCTTGCCGCGCAGGATGGTCGCTGCGGCATCGCGGATCTCACACAGCACCGCAATTGGCTGCGGCGTTCCGGCGAGCGGCCTCCATGCCGCTTCCATTTCAGCCGCCGTCGCGCCCTTGAGCCCATTAAACGTGACCGAAGTGATCGTGGTGGTGATATTCGCGAACTGCGGGTCGGCCAGCGGACAACCCGACCGCTCGATCCCGCCCGAAACCGTTAGCCGGGGAGCCTGTACCGCCGGCGCGCGCGTGATCCCGCCCAATTCATCGCGGCTGGGACCGGAAATGGTTGGCGAACTGACTTGCGCCGCAGCAGCGATGGGATGGAGCAGCGGCGACACGAGTACCGCGCTGGCGAGAGCAAGCGAACGCCAGCATCCAAGGACGGTAAACGCCCTTCGCCTGCTGCTGGTCGCACCCTCGTGCATTGTGGAGGCCCTCGTCTGCTATGTTGCGTGCGTTGCGTCCACGGTGTTCTATTTGACAACCCGCGTAGCAAGCGCTGCGACTGCGAGTCAAACGGGTTAAGTACTTTCACAAATTATTGAAAAGACGCGGTAATTCGCAGATCTGCACCAAATCGGACCCCAGCCCGTTTCGACTCGGCACAAACGCCTGATTGCAGCGACGGATCGCCGCGCACGCACCGACGCGCCCGTGACAGCCCGAACAGATTGCCACGTAGAATTACTTACTGCAATGGAAACAGCGTCATAGCGCCGCTTTCTCAACCAAGGTGCCAGTTAAGACGCGGGCGGATTGGCGCTCCCTCAGGCCAGCGCGCCGTGGCAGTGCTTGTACTTCTGCCCCGAACCACACGGGCAAGCCGCGTTGCGGCTGATGCCCATGCCTGCAAAGGGATCCTCGCCCGGCGCGGCGAGAGCGCCTGAGCCTGCCATCGGCGGCGTGAACGTACCGAACAGCGCGCCGGCGGGGACCGGACGCGCATCATCCTCGCCTGTCAGCGGATCGATGTGGCTGGTCAGGAAATCGGGCAGTTCGGGCAGCTGGAAATCTTCCGGCGCGCCCATGCGGATTTCGCTGGTCATCAGGATGCGGGTCACGTCCTCGCGGATCGCTTCCAGCATCTTCTCGAACAACCCGAAGGCTTCCTGCTTGTATTCGTTGATCGGCGTCTTCTGCGCATAGGCGCGCAGGAACACGACCTGCCGCAGCGCATCGAGCGTGGCGAGGTGTTCCTTCCAGTGGTGGTCAAGCCGCTCGAGCAGCACCGACTTTTCAAGGTTGCGCCATGACGCAAGCTCCACCGACGCCAGCTTGCCAGCCATCTTTTCCTCGGCGAACGCGGCAATGCGTTCCTCGATCACTTCGGGCTCCAGCCCATCTTCGTGCGTCCAGGCATCCAGCGGCAATTCGAGGCCAAGC
Source organism: Novosphingobium sp. PASSN1 (assembly GCF_002278815.1). NCBI lineage: Bacteria > Pseudomonadati > Pseudomonadota > Alphaproteobacteria > Sphingomonadales > Sphingomonadaceae > Novosphingobium > Novosphingobium sp. PASSN1. Next base: position 94,745 of record NZ_NKIS01000005.1, read on the forward strand.
GTCTCGCCCACGCGCTCCGCCAGCGCAGCCACGTTCCACTGCTCTGGATAGGATCCCGGCGGGCAGGCATCGCCCACGATGGCATTGATCGTGTCCTGACGCATGTCGAGCACGACGTCATCCACCGCCTCGGCGTCCATGATGTCGGCGCGCTGCTCGTAGATCACCTTGCGCTGGTCGTTCATCACGTTGTCGTATTCGACAACCTGCTTGCGCACGTCGTAGTTGCGCGCCTCGACCTTCTTCTGCGCGGTCTCGATAGCCTTGGACAGCCAGCGTGAACCGATCGCCTCGCCGTCGGCAAGGTTGGAATTCATCATGCGCGCAAACAGCGTGTCCGGCCCGAAGATGCGCAGGAGATCGTCTTCAAGGCAGAGGTAGAACTTGGAAAGCCCCGGATCGCCCTGACGGCCCGAACGGCCGCGCAGCTGGTTGTCGATGCGGCGGCTTTCGTGCCGTTCGGTGCCGATCACGCACAGGCCGCCCGCGGCCAGCACCTTGGCTTTTTCCTCGGCCACTTCGGACTTGATCCGCGCAATGCCTGCCTCGCGCTCCGGCCCTTCGGGCACATCGCGCAGTTCGTCTTCCACCCGGAACTCGACATTGCCGCCCAGCTGGATGTCGGTGCCGCGCCCGGCCATGTTGGTGGCGATGGTCACCGCGCCGATCCGCCCCGCCTGGGCCACGATATGGGCTTCCATCTCGTGGAACCGCGCGTTGAGCACGCTGTGCTTCACACCTTCCTGATTGAGGAACTCGGAGAGCATTTCCGACTTCTCGATGGAAACCGTGCCCACGAGCACCGGCTGGCCGGTATCGTACCGCGCGCGGATCAGCTTCGCGATGGCCTGGAACTTGTCCTGCGTATTCTTGTAGAACTCGTCTTCCTCGTCCACGCGCTGCACCGGCACGTTGGTGGGAATGGTTACGACGTTCATCTTGTAAATATCGAAAAACTCAGGCGCTTCCGTCGCCGCCGTTCCCGTCATGCCCGAAAGCTTGGGATACATGCGGAAGAAGTTCTGGAAGGTGATCGAGGCCATCGTCTGGTTCTCGGGCTCGATCTGCACGCCTTCCTTGGCTTCGACCGCCTGGTGCAGGCCGTTTGACCAGCGCCGCCCGTCCATCATGCGCCCGGTGAACTCGTCGATGATGACGACCTTGTCGTCCTTCACGATATAGTCGATGTCGCGCTTGAACATGACATTGGCCTTGAGCGCCTGATCGAGGTGGTGGACCACCATCGTGTTCTCGACGTCATAGAGGTTCGAGCCGACGAGCAGCCCTGCTTCCTCCAGCTTGCGCTCGGTCCATTCCACGCCGTCTTCGGTCAGCGAGATGTTCTTGGTCTTCTCGTCCGCTTCATAGAGCGTGGGATCGATCTGCTTCACCACCGCATCGACCGAGACATAAAGCTCGCTCTTGTCGTCGGTCGGGCCGGAAATGATCAGCGGGGTGCGCGCCTCGTCGATCAGGATCGAGTCCACTTCGTCGACAATCGCGAAGTTGAACGGGCGGTGCACCATCTGGCTGCGCTCGTGCTTCATGTTGTCGCGCAGGTAATCGAAGCCGAGCTCGTTGTTGGTGGCATAAGTGATGTCGGCCTCATAGGCCTGCCGCCGCTCGTACTCGTTCATGTTGGGCACGATCACGCCCACCGTGAGGCCGAGGAACTTGTGGATCTGGCCCATCCATTCCGCGTCGCGCCGGGCGAGATAGTCGTTCACCGTGACCACGTGGACGCCCTTGCCCTCGATGGCATTGAGGTAGGACGCGAGCGTCGCCACCAGCGTCTTGCCCTCGCCGGTGCGCATTTCCGCGATCTCGCCGCGGTGGAGCACGATGCCGCCGATCATCTGCACATCGAAGTGGCGCATGCCAAGCACGCGGCGCGAGGCCTCGCGGCAGGTGGCGAAAGCTTCGGGCAGGATGTCGTCGAGCGTCTTGCCCGCCTCCAGCTGGCCGCGCAGCTTGGCAGTCTGGCCCTGCAGTTCCTCATCGCTGAGCGCCTGCATTTCGGGCTCGAGCGAGGCGATGGCGCGCACGATCTTGTCGAGCGACTTGACGTAACGATCGTTGGAAGAACCGAAAATGGCCTTGGCGATGCTGCCGAACATGGCTGGAATCCTGTTGTGGAATGGAGTGCGCGAAAAAAGGCCGCGCTGGTCAGGCGTCCGCACGGAGGCGGAGCGGGATAAAACTGGAAACCGCGCGCTATTCGCGCGGGCGGTCCGAAAGGGCGATGCTGATCGCACGGATCGGTGCGGGTGCCGCAATCGCGGGCGCAGCAGCAATGCGGACTTCGCCGCTCGGCCGCTGGGCCTTGGCAAGGCTGACCCTCGCCCCGATCTCGGCGCTTGCCGCAAGCACCGTGCCCGAGGCCGCGCCGACCACTTCCGCACGCGCGGAAGATGCCGTCACCTCGGTAAGGGACAGGCCCGAAAGCAGGGCAAGAAGGACGAGCAACAGCCGCATCGCAGGCGCAGATAGGCGGATTTGCTGCCAAGGTCCACCATCAAGCCGCAGAATATTGCGTTGCGTGACGCCTTCCACGGTGATTGAAGCGCGCCGCGCAGCGCGCTAGGGCCGCGCGCATGGCCCATGATCGCTCCCCCCTCGCCCAGCCCTTCCCCGCGCTTCCCGCCATTGCTGGCGCCACGCCGCGCATCGCCCGCGCCGGCTATAAGGACTGGGGGCGCTGCGACCTGACGTTTGTCGAACTGGCTGAAGGCACGGCGGTCGCGGGCGTGTTCACCCGCAATGTGTGCTGCTCCTCGGAAGTCGAACTGGGACGGCAGAACGTGGCGCAAGGCCGCGCGCGAGCGCTGGTGGTCAACGCCGGCAATTCCAACGCCTTCACCGGATACCGGGGGCGCGAGGCAGTCGAGGCGATCATGGATCAGGTTGCCGCGCATATGGCCTGCCCGCGCGAGGAGGTCTTCGTCTCCTCCACCGGGGTGATCGGCGTGCCGCTGCCCAAGGACAAGGCGCGCGCGGGGATCGAGGCGGCGCTGGTTGCCGAGCCCTGCGCGTGGGAAGACGCGGCGAACACCATCGGCACCACCGACACCTTCGCCAAGGGCGCGACGGCCACGGCGATGGTCGGCGGCATCAAGGTGACGCTCAGCGCGATCATTAAAGGCAGCGGCATGATCGCGCCCGATATGGCGACGATGCTCGGCTATGTGTTCACCGATGCGGCGGTCGATCCCGCTTTCCTGCAAGCCTGCCTTGCGGAGGCCAACCAGCGCACGTTCTCCTGCATCACAGTCGATAGCGACACCTCCACCAGCGACACCGTGCTGGCCTTCGCGACTGGCGCAGCGGGCAATGCCCCGCTGGTTTCGGCCGATAGCCCCGGCGCGGATGCCTTCGCCGCCGCGCTTCATGACGTCTGCCGCCAGCTCGCGCACCTTGTCGTGCGCGATGGCGAAGGCGCGCAGAAGTTCATTGCCGTGACTGTATCGGGCGCGGTGAGCGATGACAGCGCGCGCCGCGTCGGCCTCGCCATCGCCAATTCGCCGCTCGTCAAAACGGCCATCGCTGGCGAGGACGCCAATTGGGGCCGCGTGGTGATGGCAGTCGGCAAGGCGGGTGAACCCGCCGACCGCGACCGGCTTTCCATCGGCTTCGGCGGCGTGTGGGCCGCGCGCGAAGGCCAGCCCCTTCCCGATTATGACGAAGCCCCCGTCGCCGCGCACCTCAAGGGTCAGGAGATCACCATCGAGGTCGATCTCGGACTTGGCGAAGGCCGCGCAACGGTGTGGACCTGCGATCTCACGCATGGCTACATCGCCATCAACGCGGATTATCGGTCGTGAGCGCAGCGCTCGATAGCGCCGTCGCCGCGCTGCTGCGCCGGGTTTCCGCGCAAGTCATCATGCCGCGCTACCAGACGCTGGCGGCGCATGAGGTGATCGACAAAGCGATCAACGACATGGTGACGATTGCTGACACCGAAGCCGAAGTCATGCTCGCCGAAGGACTGTCTGCGATCCTGCCCGATGCGGCGGTCGTGGGTGAGGAAGCGGTCCATGCCGATCCTGCGCTCTCGGCCCGGCTCGACAGTGGGCCGTGCTGGATCATCGATCCAGTGGACGGCACCAACAACTTCGCCGTGGGCAAGCCGCCGTTCGGCATCATCATCTCGTTCAGCGATGGCGGCGAGATTCTTTCGGGCTGGATCTATGATCCGCTGAAGGACCGGCTGTGCGTGGCGCACAAGGGCAAGGGTGCTTTCGTCAATGGCGAGCGCGTGGCCGCGCGCACCACTGGCGAGACCCCGCCGATTGCCGCGATCAGCACGATGTTCCTCGATCCCGTAGCGCGCGAGGCGGTGAAGCAGCGCATCGCGCCCTACTACACCCTCGTCGATATCCCGCGCTGCGCCGCTGAGCAGTATCCGCGCCTTGTCCTCGGCGTGAACGACATTTCGGTGTTCGAGCGCACTTTGCCGTGGGACCATGCGGCAGGCGTGCTGTTCGTCAACGAAGCTGGCGGCGTGGCCGCGCGGCCCGACGGTTCCGCCTACCGCACCGATCAGCACGGACAAAAAGGCCTGTTTGCGGCCTCTTCACCCGCGCTGTTCGATGAGTTTGTGAAGCGGAGTGGTGCGTGATTGCTGCTTCATCCTAGAACCGGATGACATCAGATGACATCGTCGGCCCGGACTTGATCCGGGGCCTAGGCTTTTCTTTGAGGGCACAACGCCAGACGAACAGCCTAACCCCGTGTCGAGCACGGGGTGACCAGAAGCAAATCAACCGTACTCCATCAAGCCGAGCTGAAGCACAGTGCCGCCACCCGCAGGAGCGACCCCTCACTGCGCCGGATCGCGCACCTTGAACGGGTCGGTCGGCACGGGCTGGGTCGGCAGCACGGCGCGCGGCAGTTCCTTGTCGCTGTTGGCCGCCTGCCACAGCATACCGGCCATCACCACCGCCGCCTGCCGCATGTCGTCGGCGCGCATGTGGTCCACGGTATCGAGATTGGAGTGGTGGACGCGGCTGTCGTAGTCGAGCGGGTCCTGGATGAACTGGTAGCCGGGCAGGCCGATCGCCTGCATGAAGACGTGATCCGTGCCGCCGGTCTTGCTCACCACCAGCTTGTCCGCGCCCAGCATGTCGAACGGGGTGAGCCATTCGCGCAGCAGCTTGTCCGCGCCAAGATTGCCTTCGGTATAGATTCCGCGGAACCGGCCCGAGCCGTTGTCCATGTTGAAATAGGCCTTCAGCTGGCCGTACTCCGCTTTGGGCGTGATCGGGAAGGCATTGCGCCACGCGATGTAGGAATCGATGCCCTTCAGCGCGGGATCGACCGGGCGGCTGGCAAGGTGCTGGTCGATATAGGCGCGGCTGCCCAGCAGGCCCTGCTCCTCGCCGCTCCAAAGCACGAAACGGATCGTGCGCTTGGGCTTCACGCCCAGTTTGGCAATCAGCCGCGCCGCTTCGAGCACGGTAACGCTGCCCGCGCCATTGTCGTTCGCGCCGTCGCCCGCAATCCAGCTGTCGAAATGCGCGCCGGCCATGACATAGCCGGCCTTGGGATCGCTGCCGGGGATTTCTGCAACCACGTTCTCCGCCTTGAGATTGCTCTCGTCGTAGCGCGCGGCAACAGTGATCGCGATTTCCGGCGCGGGGCCGGTCTTGGCGAGGCGCACGAGACGGCGGTAGTCTTCCTGCGCCAGTTCGATGGCGGGCAGCGCAAGGGTCTGTCCCGGCTGGAAATCATAGCCTTCGCCGTGGACCAGCATCCCGTCGCGGTAGCTGATCTTGACCATCGCCACCGCGCCCTCGGCCTTGAGGAACGCGGCCAGCTTGCCCTGAAAGCGACGGTTGCGCACTTGCAGCGCTGCTGCATCGGGATCGAACACGGGCTTGGTATACGTATCAAGCTCGGCGATCTGGGCATCGGTATAGCGTTCGAACACCGGACCTTTGCTCTCGCTCGTCTGGCCTGGCAGCGAAACAAGCACGATCTTGCCCGCCAGCTTGCCCTTCCATTCGGCAAAGTGCTCCTCGCGCGACATCGGCGCGATCACCACGGGGGCGCGCAGGATACCGGAGGTGGGCGGCGACCACGCCACCGGAATGGCGGTCAGCGGCAGGGCGCGCGGGGCGACCATCGCCACCGAATAGCTGTCGAGGTTCCAGCCCACGCCGAACTCGAACGGTTCAACATGGACGTTGGCGAGGCCCTGCTTCTTCATGAGGTCCATCGCCCAGCTTTCCGCGCGGCGGTGGTTTTCCGAATTGGTGAGGCGCGGCCCGATGCGGTCCATCAGCGCAGAAGCCGTGGTCATCGCCTCGCTGCGGTTCAGGCCTTCATCGATGATGCGGGCGAGCGCGGCGCTATCGGCATCGGGCGCTGCTGCAAGAGGTGCCGCAGCGCTCAGCGCAAGCAGGCTCGCAGCGCAGGAGAAGGCAAGACGGCGGGCGAACTGGATCGGCATGGGCAAGTGGCTCCGATGAGGGATGCGGCACTCTTGCACCCCTCATCGGCCTTGCCAAGGCGCTGCCTTAAAGGACGCTTTCCAGCCAGCCCTTGAGCTGGCTCTTGGGCGCAGCGCCCAGCTTCTGCGCCACGGCCTTGCCATCCTTGAACAGCACCATCAGCGGGATCGACTGCACGCCGATTTCGCCGGGGACGGTAGTGTTTTCCATGATGTCCATCTTCACGATGGAAACCTTGTCAGCCAGCTCGTCCGAAATTTCTTCGAGCGCCGGGCCGATCATCTTGCACGGGCCGCACCAATCGGCCCAGAAATCAACGAGAACGGGTTTGTCCGAACCCAGAACGTCGGCGGCGAAGCTGGCATCGGTAACGGCTTTGGTGGCCATGTCTGAAAACTCCTTGAGGTTGGATGGATATGTAAGCGCTCTCGCGCAGGGCGCAAGAAAGCAGCGCTAAAAGCTTTCCTGCGGGCCCTGAAGGGCAGGCTTGTGCGCGGCAATCACCGCTTCGGGGAGCACGATCAGCCGGGGCGTGTGAGTATAGAGCAGCGCCGCCTCGATCCGGCGGCCGGGGTAGATCACCTCCAGCGCGGCGACATAGGCCGCCATCTGGCGCAAGCTGGCGAGCGGCACTTCGCCGATGTCCTGCGGCGGGCGACGGGCGGTCTTGAAATCGACCACGCGCACATGGGTCTGCGCCAGCAGCAACCGGTCGAGCGTGCCGCTGACGACCCGTTCGCCCACCACGGCGGCAATCGGCACTTCGGCCAGCGAGCCGGGGCCGAACACCTCCGCCCACGCCGGTTCGGCCAGCACGCGGATCGCCGAAGCCGCCATTGCCGCGCGCTCGTCTTCGGGCACATCGGCGGCCATGCGGGCAAGCCAGCCCAGCGCCGCCGCCTCGCGCGCTTCTGCTGCGAGTTCGGGCAGGCGCTCGATCAGCTTGTGCATCAAGCTGCCGCGCCGCGCTGCCATGCGCGCAGCAGGCCCTGTGCGCGAAGGCGGATCGGGCGCATCGTCTGCCTCCCCCAGCCCGGACGGAGCAAGCGGACGCGGCGGGCGCGGCTCGGCAGGCAGCGGAGCATCGAGCCAATCCGGCAAGCGATCGGCCGCTTCGGGCGCAGGCTCTTCTGCGCGAACCGCAGCCGGCAGCGGCCCCAGCCCCCCCAATTGCCGCGAGGCACCCCAGATCGGATCCTCGCGCCAGTCGCCGTCCTCATCGCCAAACAGCGGCGCGAGCTGCGCGTACCAGCTTTCCTCAGGCGGGCCTTTGGCGTTGGTGCCGAGCGCACCGCCGATGAACAGCGCCTCCTCCGCGCGCGTCATCGCCACGTAAAGCAGCCGCCAATGCTCCTCGCGCTCGGTCGCGGCGGCGTATTCGGCAGCATCGCGGACTGGCCCGGCCTGTTCGGCCTTGCGCAAGGGCGGCAAGGGCACGGTGCGCCGTTCGTCCACCACCTGCTCTTCGAGGGACAGGCCACGCGGAGAGGACTTGTCCGGATCAGCGGCGGCATCGGCCAGAATGACAATCGGCGCTTCCAGCCCCTTCGAGCCATGCACCGTCATCACCCGCACCAGATCGGCCTTCTGCCCCGCCTCGCGCTTCAGTTCGCCGTCGCCCGCATCGAACCATTGCAGGAAGCCGACAAGGCTCGGCGTCTGGCCGCTGGCATAGGCGGCGGCGGCATTGATCAGTTCGTCGATGGGGTCGTTGGCCTCTGCGCCAAGCCGCGCGACGAGCCTTTGCCGTCCCTGCCACGGCCCCACCAGCAGCCAGTGCAGCAATTGCGCCGGTGTGCCGAAATCCGCCCTCGAGAGCGCGCCGCGCAGTTGTTCCATCGCCGGATGGGTGGCCGGGCCTTCGCTGGCGCGCAAGTGATCCCACAGCGCCGTACCCTTGGCGCGGTAGCCGTGCTCGAGCAGCATGTCCTGCGTCCAGCCGACCAGCGGCGAGACGAGCAACGCGGCAAGATTGAGATCATCGAGCGGTTGCGCGCAGAAGCGCAGCACCGCGACGAGATCCTTGACCGCCAGCGGCGCGCCCAGCCGCAGCCGGTCCACCCCCGCCACCGGCACGCCGCGCGCATGGAGCCGCGCCACGATCAGCCCGGCCAGCGCCTTGCGCGAACGCACCAGCACCATGATATCGCCCGGCGTGGCCCGGCGCGGCCCCGATCCTGACTGGCCCTTGTGCAGCGGGAAGCCCGCATCAAGCCAGTGCTCAACCTGCTGCGCGATCTGATCGGCCATCACCCGGTCGGGCCGCGAAAGCCAGCTTTCCTCGCCCTCGTCGCCTTCGCCCGGCGGCGTGTCGTCATCCTCGTCCGCCTTGCCGCCAACCGGCTTCCACAGCGTGACCATTCCGGGGCGGCTGTCATCGCCCTGATGCGGTTCGGGCGCTTCGGGAAGACCGAAGCGGTCCGGGCCGATGGCGCTGATCGCGCGGTCGACAAACGCGAGAACCGAGGCGGCGGTGCGATAAGACCGGCCTAGCCCCAGCGGCAGAAGTTCGCGCGTGGGATCGGCGGTCGCTTCGGCCAGCGCATCCAGTTCGCGCCGCACCCGCTCGCGCGCGGCGGCGAAGTTTTCGGGGCTGGTGCCCTGAAACCCGAAGATCGCCTGCTTGTAATCGCCCACCACGAACAGCGTTCGGTTGCCGTCCTTCTGGCCTTCCCCGCTGAAGAAATCGCCGACCAGCCCATCGAGCACGATGCGCCACTGCGCGGTGTTGGTATCCTGCGCCTCGTCCACCAGAATGTGATCGAAACGGCGGTCGAGCTTGTAGCGGATCCACTCCGCCGGGGCCTGCTTGGTGAGGAGGTCTGCCGCCGCGCGGATCTGGTCGTCGAAATCGATGAACCCTTCGCGCGCCTTGGCCTCGGCCCAGGCCAGCGCAAAGCGGCGGCCCAGCGTGAGCGCGGGATCGAGCCTTGCTGCAAGGCCAATCAGCGCGCGCATTTCCTGAACGCGGCCCAAGTCTTCGATGACGCAGGCCTGATAGTCGGCGTAGGCGGGTTCGTGCTTTTCAAGGTTCTTCGCAGCGCGCGGCGTGCCCGCCTTGGTGAGGAACTGCGCGGCAAAATCATCGATCCCGGCGATGCGCGCCGCCGGGCTTGCCTCCAGCCAATCGCGCATGATCGAAGCCGCATCGAGGCCGGTCTTGCTGCCCCAGCGCTGGTTCGCCTCCATGCACACTTCCGCCGCGCGCACATCGAACACGCCGTCGCGCACCAGATCGGCGAGCCCCGAGCCGTCCTCCTCGGCATCCAGCCCGAGCAGGCGGTTGATGCGCGGGCGCAGCGGGGGCTGCCATGCGCCCGGCCCTTCCCACAGGCCATGCGCCCCGGCGCAGCGCAGCAGGAAGGCGGGGACCGCATCCTCGCCCATGCGCAAGCTGAGGTCTTCGAGCGCGGCAAACAGCGCTTCGTCGCCTTGTTCCTGCGCGGTGATCAGCAGGTTCGCCAGCACCTCGCGCAGCAGCAGGTCGCGGTCGCGGTCTTCCATCGCGCGGGTGCCGGGGATCAGCCCGGCCTCAGCGGGAAACGCGCCCAGCAGCCACTGCGAGAAGGCGTGGATCGTCTCGATCCGCAGGCCGCCGCCGGGGCAATCGAGCACGGCGGCAAACAGGCTGCGCGCGCGCGCCACGGTTTGCGGCCCCATCGATGCGCCGATGGCGCCGAGCTCCCCGGCCAGCTCCGTATCGGGCAGGCGCACCCAGCGGGCGAGCACATCGTTGACGCGCGTGGCCATTTCCGCCGCGCCTGCCTTGGTGAAGGTGAGGCACAGGATCTGGTCCGGCGTTACCCCGTCCTGCAACAGCAGCCGCAGCACGCGCGCCGAAAGCACTTGCGTCTTGCCCGTGCCGGCCGACGCAGAGAGCCACACCGTGCGTTCGGGCTGCACGGCAAGGCGCTGGTTGTCCTTGAGGGGGTGGAACTTGCTCATGCCGACTTGTTCCCGCGCCCTTGCCACTCTTCGAGCCGCATCAGCTGGTCATAATCGGTATAGCCGGGCAGATCGGGATTGGGCCGCGCGGTGAAAGGCGCACTGCCAAGGATCCACTTGTCGATCGCCTCGGTCAGGAAGCGCAGCGTTTCGGGGACGAAGGCATCACGCGCAAGGCCCGACTTCTTGCGGCTACCCTCCCCTGTAACGGGTTCATCGCGGTAGCCGAAGGTGTCCTGCCCCTGCTTCTTCTGCAGCGACCAGTATTCGAAGCCGTGCACCGTGCCGCCCAGCCCGGCAAACCCGCCGCGTTCAGCAATCAGCGCGACGAGGCCGAGTTGCAGCGCATAGCCTTCCTGCACCATCTTGCCCGAAGGCGGCTTGCCGGTCTTGTAATCGACCACTGCCAGCGTGCCATCGGCGAGCCGATCGATCCGGTCTGCGCGGCCATGAAGCTTCACGCCGCTGATCTCGACCGCGCCGGTCTTTTCCCACAGCACCGGCACGCGGCCCTGCAAGGCAAGCTCGGCGTTCCAATCTTCCACCCATTGCAGCGCCGCCAGCAGGCGCGGCCGCCACAGCCCGCGCATGAAGGGATGCGCGCTCATTGCGGCCAGCGTGCGTTCTGCCAGCGGGATCAGTTCGCCCGGCTTGCTGCCCTGATCGTGCCACTCCTGAAGGATCGCATGGACCGCCGTGCCGCGCCAGGCCGCAGTGGGCGCGGCATCGAGCGGATCGAGCGTTCGCAGGCCCATGATCGCCGAGGCATAGAACTGGTAGGGATCGCCGCGCAGCCTATCGAGCGCGGTCGATGAAATGCTGACGCGGCGCTGCTCGGCGCTCGGCATCGGCGCGGGCTGCAGATAGGGCTGAGCCGCCGGGGCCTTGCACAAAGCGCGCGCAATCCGGACAGCTTCGTCCTCGCGCTCAAGCTCACGGCCCAACATCGCGCGGATGCGCAGCAGAAAGCGCGAGGGGATGACCGGCCCCGCCGCATCGCGCGCTGCATGGCTCAGCACCACTTCGGGCGCACCGAGCGCGGCGGCGAGATCGTGCGCGGAAAGGCCGATGCGGAAATCGGCGCCCGGAATGCCCAGCGCGCGCAGCACAGGCGGGGCGAGCAGCGGATCGGGCGCGGGCGCGGCGGGCCAGCCTCCCTCGGTCATCCCGGCGCAGATGACGAGATCCGCCCGGCTCATCCGCGCTTCGAGCAGCCCATAGATCGCAAGGCGCGGGTGGCTGCCATAAGGCGGGCGGACCGCGATCTCGGCCAGCGCATCGCCCAGCAGGGTGTGAAGTTCGGCAGGCTCCACGGGGAGCGCGCTGTCTTGCGCCGCATCGCGCCATGCCTCGACGAAACTGGCGAGCGCGCGGCCATCGGCCTCCGCCCAGACGGCAGGTCCGCACAGCGCTTCAGCCGCTTCGGCCAGCACATCCAGCCCGCGCGCCAATGAAGCCGGCGCGGCGTCGTCGCAAAGCGGAGCGAGCAGCGCGGCGGCCTCGTCCCACCATGCGCCAAGGCCCGGAAAGTCCTTCTCCCGCGCCGCGACCGCCGTACCCACCGCCGCCAGCCCCGGCCCCGGACGCGGCCCGCGCAGCACCAGATCGAGCTGGCGCACGCGTTCCAGCCACGCTGGGCGGCCTTCACCGCGCCGCACCAGCGGATGGCCCAGCAGCGCCAGCAGCGGCACCGGCGCGGCCGATGTCGCGGCGATCTCGGCCAATTGCAGCAGAACGCGCCCTGCCGGCATCTGCGAGAGCGGGCGGCCTGCGGTATCGTCCGCCGCAATGCCCCAGCGTTCGAGATGCGCCACCAGACGCTGCGCCAGATCGCGGTCCGGCGTGATCACCGCCACGCGCTTTTCCGGCTCGGCCAGCGCGTGGCGCACCAGCACGGCCAGCGCCTGCGCTTCCTCCTCGGGATGCGCGGTTTCCATCACGCGCACGCCCGAAAGCCGCCGCGCTTCGGCGGGAAGCTCGACCCAGACCGTGCTCGCCTCAGGTGGGAGAAACAGGTTGGAAATGGCTCGGCTGCGCGCAGGCGGCGCGGCGGCCGGGCCGGAGCGGTGCCACGCCTGAACCTCGCCGCGCGCGATGCCCATGCGCGCCAGCAGCAGCTTGAGGTGATACTGCGGATGCGTCGCCACATCGCCGCGCCCGAACACCGGGCTATCGGGCTTTGCGGTATTGCCCGCCACGCCCAGCGCATCCCACACAGCCCCCGGCAGCGCGAGATCGAGATCGGGCAGGATCACCGCGCCTTGCGGCAGATCGGCCACCACGCGCAGCAGGCGGGCGACCGCAGGGGCTGCCGATGTTACGCCCGCCGCCACCACCGGCGAGGGCGGCGGCTCCTGCCGCCAGCGTTCTGCCACATGCGTCAGCAGCCGATTGCGGCGTACCGGCGCGTCGATCTCGCCGCGCGCCGCGCAGCGATCGCGCCACCGCGCAAGGATGCGCGCGAACTGCGCCGTGCCTTCGATCCAGTGCCCGGCCAGATCACCCACCAGCCCGACCACTGCGGGATCGAGCAAGGCCTCAAGCTCGACATCCTCCACCGCAAGCCGGTCCATCGCCTGCGCCAGCGAACGGGCTTGCCGCAGCAGGCCGGGGGCGGAAGTTGTGCGCGTCGCGGGATCGGTGCGCAGCATTTCGGCCAGCGCCAGCAGCCGCGCCACGGGATCGGCAGCAGGCGGCAGATCGGCCCCCTGCCCGAGCGGATCGAGCAGCGGCCCCAGCGTCTCGTCCAGATCGAGATCGCCCACCACCACCATGCGCGGCAGCAGCAGCCCGCCACCCGCGCCTTCGCCTTCAGCGCCACTTGCGCGCACGAACGCCTCGGTCACGATGCGCACCGCGCGGCGGCTGGGCAGCAGCAAGGTCAGCCGCGCAAGGCCGAAGCCTTCCTCGCGGTAGCGCGGGATCAGCCCCGCCACGAGCGCATCGGCAAAGCCGCGATGCGCAGGAATCGAATAGATCGCGGGCCGCTCTGTTCCGGTTTGGCGATCAGCCACGCTGGAGCGCGGCTTCGGTTGGCGCGATCATCTGCGGCGCGCCCACTTCGAACCACAGCCCGCTATGCGAGATGCCGTAGAGCCGCCCTTCCTCGATCGCCCGGTCCCACAGCACGCCGGTGGAAAACGCGCCCGTGGGCGCATCGCGCAGCAGGCGCTGCGATACGAGCTGGATGCCGGTATAGATGAACGGCGCCACCCGGCCCGGCTTGCGCCGCGTGATCGCGCCCAGCGGATCGAGGTGGAAATCGCCCCGCCCGGTGTAGTTGAAGGCGCGGGCATGGCTGACCAGCAGCAGCAGCGCATCCATCTTCGCCGGATCCCACGCATCGCTCAGCGCGGCAAACACGGTCTGCGGCCCATCGAGCCAGACATTGTCGCTGTTGAGGCAGAAGAACGGATCGGCGCCGATCAGCGGCAGCGCCTTGACCATGCCGCCACCGGTTTCGAGCAGGGCATCGCTTTCGTCCGAAATCGCGATCTGCGGGGCGCTGCGCTGCGCCAGATGCGCCTCGATCTGGCCGGGCAGATAATGGACATTGACCACCGCGCGCGCGACGCCCGCCTCGACCAATTTATCAAGGCTGTGATCGATCAGCGGACGGCCATCCACGCGCACCAGCGGCTTGGGCCGCGTTGCGGTGAGCGGGCGCATGCGCTTGCCGATCCCGGCGGCGAGGACCATCGCCACGTCGCTTGCGAGTGGGCTGGCCAGCGGGCTTGGAAGCTTGCTCATGCCGCGAATGTCCCGCCAAGACGGCCCGCGGGATCACGCAAGGCGGCGGGCACATTGGCATCGAACCAGCGCGCCACCGGGGCCAGCGCCGGGTGCGCCAGATCGCGTTCGAGCAAGGCCCACACGCGCGGGATGTAATCGAGGTAGCGCGGCTTGCCATCGCGCTTCCACAGCCGCACGAAAATGCCCACGATCTTCGCGTTGCGCTGCGCGCCGAGCCGGGCATAGTCCTCGGCAAAATGGGCATCCGCGCCGCTTCGGGCGATGTAGTGATCGAGCATCGCGCGTTCGAGCTCCTCAGGCACATCGCGCCGCGCATCTTGCAGCAGCGAGACGAGATCATACGCCGCATGGCCCACCAGCGCGTCCTGAAAATCAAGCAGGCCCTGCTTTTCAAGCCCGCCGAGCAGCATGATGTTTTCGGCGTGATAATCGCGCAGCACCGCCACGCCGGGGCGCTGGCGCGCCAGCAGCGGGCCGAGCACTTGCTCCCACGCCTGCGTATAGCCTGCCAGATCGACCGTCAGCCCCTGCACCGGGCAATACCATTCGGCAAAGAGCCGCACTTCGCGCAAGTATTCCGATAGCCCGTACTGCGTGAACGGCCCCGGCGGGAGGCGATGCAGCTGCAACAGCGCCTCGATCGCATGGGTATAGACCTCATGCTCGTCCTGAGGCCAGGCATCGAGGTACTCGCGCATGCGAATCTCGCCAAAATCCTCCAGCAGCACGAAGCCCGCCGCGCTGTCATCGGCAATGATCTGCGGCGCGCGCAGGCCATTTGCATCAAGCCAGCGCGCCGCACGCAGGAACGGTTCGGGGTCTTCGCCCGGCGGCGGCGCGTGCATCAGCATGGCGGTCGCGCCCGGCCGCCGCAGCCGGAAATAGCGCCGCGCCGAGGCATCGCCCGGGATCGGCTCCACCGCAGCCGTGCCCCAGCCAGCAGCGGCCAGAAACGGGTGCGCGCCCTCGGGCAGGGCTTGTTCGGGCGAAGCGGCTTCAGCGGGGGTCACGTCCATCCTCTGCGCTCTAGCCAATCCGGCCCCGCCTCGACAATGGCGACGCGCTCGTTTTCAAGGATTTCGAGCCTGATCGACAGGCAGGCGAGTTCCTGCGCGAAACCACCGGCATGTTCGGGCCATTCGGCAATCAGCACGGCATCGGCGCGGTAGTCGTCGAGCCCGAGTTCCTCGACCTCTTCCGGATCTTCGAGCCGATAGAAATCGGCATGGACCACGCGCAGCCGCAAGGCAGGAGGATCATAGACCTCGATGATCGCAAAGCTCGGGCTTGGCACTTCCTGCGTATAGCCCAGCGCGGCGATAATCGCGCGCGCCAGCGTCGTCTTGCCTGCGCCCAGCCCCCCGCTCAGCGCCACGACATCGCCGGGGTGGAGCAGGCTGGCAATGCGCCGCGCCAGCGCATCGGTTGCGGCCAGATCAGGCAGCGGAATGATCATGAACGGGCTCCCTTCACGGTAGCGTCACCATCGCACTCGTGCCCGCGCCGGGTTCGGACAAAAGTTCGAACGTTCCGCCATGTGCCGCCACAAGCTGGCGGACCAGCGGCAGGCCGACCCCGCCGCGCTGTTCGACCGAACGGCCATCGGTGCTGATCTTCAGGCCCTCCAGCGCCCGCGCGAGCTGCGCCGGCTCCATGCCCTTGCCATTGTCCGAAACGACGATCTGCAGGGCGCCCTTTGCGCTCTTGCCGCCTTTCCGGCGCGATGCTTCGACCAGAATGCGCCCGCCCCTGGGCGTGGCAGCAATCGCGTTATCGATCAGCTGGCCAAACAGCCGCCGCAGCCGCCGCCGATCCCCGGTGGCGCTGCCGATGGCGGCGCTGCCGCGCAGATCGAGCGTGATCCCGGCATCGGCCAGCTTCTCCGCGCGTTCGCGCACCACATCGCCCAGCAGCGGAAACATGTCGACCGGTTCGGCCGCCAGCGGCAGCGTGCCCGCCTCGCTCTGCGAGAGGTCGAGCACGTTCTCGATCTGCTCGCCCAGTCGTTCGACGGAGGTGAGGATCGCGCTGACGTATTCCTGCGCCTGCGGGGTGAGTTCGCCTGCCATGCCGCTTTGCAGCAGTTCGGCAAAGCCGCCGATCGAGGTCAGCGGCGTGCGGAATTCGTAGCTCATATTGGCGATGAAGCGCGTCTTCACCGCGTCTGCCTCGACCAGCGCGGCATTGCGTTCGCGCAGCGCCGCTTCGGCCTTTTCGGAATCGGTGATGTCGAGCACGGTCAACAGACCGTTGCCATCGGGCAGCGGCACCCCAGCGATGGCGAAGCAGCGCCCGTCCGCCAGCACGATGCGCCCGCTCTGCTGCTTGCGATCGAGCGAGGCGGACTGGATCACCTGCCCGATAATGCTCACTTGCGCGGGGCGCCTGAGGATCTTGGCGATCCGGCTGAGCAGCGCATCGGCGCGCGGATGCTGGCCAAGGAACTCCTCCTCCAGCCCCAATTCGCTGGCAAACCGCCGGTTCCACAATTGCAGCCGCCCATCCGGCCCGAACACGGCGAGTGATTCGAACAGGTTGTCGAACGTCGCGGTGCGCGTGCGCAGCAACGTATCGCGCGTGGCGGAAAGCTGGAGCTGCTCGGTGCGGTCCTCGAAGATCATCAGCAGCCCGCCATCGGGCATCGGCTGGCCGACGACGCGAAGGTGCGTCCCGTCACTAAGGTGCCAAGGCTCCTCCTGCGGCTCGCGCGCGAGGAACCAGCCTTGCCGTTCGCGCCGCCATTCGGGAAAATCGCGCACTTCGGGCAAGCGCGCGCTATCACGCATGCGGTCGAGCACGCGGTCGAACGGCGGGGTATCGACCACCCACGCCTGCGGGACGCCGAAAATGCGCAGGAACGGCTGGTTGGCGAAAACCAGATTGCGCTTCTCATCGAACTGCGCGATCCCGGCAGACAGCGTATCGAGCATTTCGCGCTGGGCATCGCGGAAGCGGCGGAACTGGCGCTGGAGCTCCTCCATTTCCTCGGTATCGACGGCGTAACCGGCTACCCCGTCTTCACCCAGCGGGAGATCGGAGACGCGGATCGAGCGGCGCTGGCCGCCGATCGTGGCGGAAACCGCGCGCTCCACCGGCACGCGCCTCGCAAACACCTGCTGCGCGATCTTGGCGGCGCTCACCCCATCGACCGGCTCGATCAGTTCGGTGCCCGCGACCACCACGTCCGCCGCGCTCGCGGCGCCCACGGCCTTGACATAAGCGCTGTTGACCAACCGCAGCGTCATGTCCGGCCCGCGGAACCACATCGGCAGCGGCGCGGCCTCGATCAATCCCGCCAGCGCAGCAAAATCGGCGCGGGCGGAGGAAGCTTCGGCGCGCAGACGGCGCAGTTCGGCGACACTGTCCGAAAAATCGAAGAACCACACGAGCGCCGCGCCGCCGGGCGAAACTTGCGGATCGGCCAGATGCCCGCGCACGCCAAGACTGCGGCGGCCTCCGCGCGGGGTCAGCGCCAGTTCGAAGGGGGTGCCCGTCTTTTGCGCCTTGCGCACGGCATCGCTGAGCTGGGACAGCTGGACTTCCTCCAGCCCCATCTCGCCGCCATCAAGCTCGCTGAGGTAACCGGGCATGGCATCGAGGCCGAGCCATCCGGCAAGGCGCGACGGCCCTTCGATTCGGCCGTCCGCCCGCACCAGCAGCGGCAGGGCGGGCGCTTCCTCGATCATGCGCGAAAGCCGCCGCGAAAGCCGCTGCGCCGCCTCGGTCCGGGCCAGACGCCCGCGCGCCGAAAGCACCGCCCATGCCGCGGCCAATGTCCAGGCGGCGAGGACCAGCGCAATCAGGACAAGGGCAAACTGGGGCACGACCATCGCTGCTTGGCTAGGGTGCAGCGCGGCAAATTACAATGTCAGCCCCGGCACAAGCTGTGGGAGGGGCATACGAAAAAGGCCCGCGCAGCTGCGCGGGCCTCCTGTTTCGCGGCAAAGGAGCACGCAGCCCCTTGCCTTGTGCTTAGTAGCGGTAGTGATCCGGCTTGAACGGGCCCGCTTCGGGCACGCCGATATAGGCTGCCTGCTTGGGCGAAAGCGTGGAAAGCTGCACGCCAAGCTTGGCGAGGTGCAGTGCCGCGACCTTTTCGTCGAGGTGCTTGGGCAGCACGTAGACGTCGTTCTTGTACTGCTCGGGGTTGGTGAACAGTTCGATCTGCGCCAGCGTCTGGTTGGTGAAGCTCGCGCTCATCACGAAGCTGGGGTGGCCGGTGGCGCAACCCAGATTGACGAGGCGGCCCTTGGCCAGCACGATGATCTGCTTGCCGTCAGGGAACTCGACAAGGTCGGTGCCCGGCTTCACTTCGGTCCACTTGTAGTTGTCGAGCGCCGAGATCTGGATCTCGCTGTCGAAGTGGCCGATGTTGCACACGATCGACATCGGCTTCATCGCCTTCATGTGATCGGCGGTGATGACGTCCTCGTTGCCGGTCGCGGTCACGAAGATGTCGCAGCGCTTCACCGCTTCGTCCATCGTGACGACTTCATAGCCTTCCATCGCCGCCTGCAGCGCGCAGATCGGATCGATCTCGGTCACCATCACGCGCGCGCCGCCCTGACGCAGCGAAGCGGCCGAACCCTTGCCGACATCGCCGAAACCGGCGACGCAGGCGACTTTGCCAGCGAGCATCACGTCGGTCGCGCGGCGGATCGCGTCGACCAGCGATTCCTTGCAGCCATAGAGGTTGTCGAACTTCGACTTGGTCACGCTGTCGTTCACGTTGATCGCGGGGAACGGCAGCTTGCCTTCCTTGGCGATCTGGTAAAGGCGGTGGACGCCCGTGGTGGTTTCTTCCGAAACGCCCTTGATGGCCTTGACCGTCGCGGTGAGGTAGCCGGGCTTCTTCTTGAGGAACGCGGTCAGCGCGCGGACGAACTCGATCTCTTCGGCGTTGCTCGGCTCGAACAGCGCCTCGCCCGCTTCAACGCGCGCGCCCCACAGCGCGAACATCGTGGCATCGCCGCCATCGTCGAGGATCATGTTCGCGGTCTGGCCCGAACCATCGGCATCCCAATCGAAGATCGAGCCGACATAGTCCCAGTATTCAGCCAGGCTTTCGCCCTTGATCGCGAAGACCGGCACGCCCGAAGCCGCGATGGCAGCGGCAGCGTGGTCCTGCGTCGAGAAGATGTTGCAGGTCGCCCAGCGCACATCGGCGCCGAGCGCGGTCAGCGTCTCGATCAGCACGGCGGTCTGGATCGTCATGTGGAGCGAACCTGTGATGCGCGCGCCCTTGAGCGGCTGCGAGGCGCCGAATTCCTCGCGCAGCGCCATCAGACCGGGCATTTCGGTTTCGGCGATGCGGATTTCGGCGCGGCCGAAGTCGGCCAGGCCGATATCGGCGATCACATAGTCTTTCCGGGCGTCAAGCACGCTGGGCACGAGGCAGTCTCCACAATTGGGTGTCACAGGACAATGAAACAGGCCCGCCGAGAGGGCGGTCATTCTGCCACCTCCTTAGCGGGCCATGAGCCTTTGCGCAATTACTATATAAAGAAGTCTTTATATCATGCTCGGAAGGGCTGCATCATCATTTGCGCCGGATAGGCAGTGTGGCCACGGCGACCTGCAGCGGGCAGGCCTCCAGCGCAACATCATCGCCCACCAGCATGTCCGCCGCGCGCGGCAGCGCATCGTCGCCGCTGTCGGCCAGCGCGGCGGTCACCTCGCCCAGATCGGCGCAGCCATAGCTCGCCTGCTCGCCATAGCGATTGGCCATGCGCACGCTGGCCTGATCGAGCGTCTGCAGCGCCCCGACCGAACCCAGCCGCACGCGCATCTCGCCCAGGATGGCCATGTTGGCCTTGCCCAGTTGCGGACGGTGGCGCAGCAGGAACCGGTCATAGGCCGCGCGGTAATCCTGCGCCGTGCCACGGCAGCGCAGCGAGCCGACCATGAGCATGACATCAAGCTGCCGCAGCCGCGCCGCGTTCACCAGATTGGCCGACCAGCAGGCAGGCGCGGCCAGCGCCGGCACGCTGGCAGTCAGCGTGATCGCCCCCGCCACCGCTGCGGCGCAGATCGTTTTCGTCAGAACATGAAGGCGCATTTCGCGAATCTCCCCTGAAGCCGCCCCGGCTTCGGGAACAAGTCTGCGCCGCGCGCTTTACGGATCATTCAAGGTTCGCGGTGAAGCGCATTTAACCATGCGCCGCAGCGGTTGCGCTGTCACCCGCCGCGCCTATATCGGCTTTCGCGCATCAACGCACAAATCGGTTTCACACAGGCCCATTACAAACTGGCCCATTTTCAGAAGGAATTTGCCCATGACGATTGCGATTGGAGACAAGCTGCCCGACGTGAAGCTGGTGAAAGCCACGGCCGACGGCATCGATGCGGTGCAGTCCGCCGAATACTTTGCCGGCAAGCGCGTCGCGCTGTTCTCGGTGCCGGGCGCCTTCACCCCCACCTGCTCGGCCAAGCACCTGCCCGGCTTCGTGGAAAAGGCCGCCGAGATTCGCGCCAAGGGCGTGGACGAAATCGCCTGCACCGCAGTCAACGATCCCTTCGTGATGAAGGCATGGGGTGCTGCGTCAGGTTCGGCCGACGTCACCATGCTGGCGGACGGCAATGGCGATTTCGCCAAGGCGCTCGGCCTGACGATGGACGGCAGCGGCTTCGGCCTTGGCCTGCGCGGCCAGCGTTTTGCCATGGTTATCAACGATGGCACCGTCGAACAGCTCCACGTCGAAGCCCCGGGCGACTTCAAGGTCTCTGCGGCCGAGTATGTGCTCGAGCACCTGTGACGTAATAAATCGTAATACTCATGCCGCAGTGCAGCGCATACGGCGCTTCCCTGCGGCATGAACTACCCCTGAAATTGCCCGTTTGCGGGCTTGACGACTGTCAAATATTTGCCATCCTCCCCTCGCTGCACCGCACAATGGGGGCGTTGATGGACGGTATTCGAGTCGGTAAGCGCGTCGTCGGGACCCAGTCCCCGGTCACTATCGGGTGGGACAACATCCCCAAAGTGGAAGGCGGCACCTTCAAGCGCCTGTTCTTCACCCTGTTCCAGCCCGCCGTGCTCTTCGGGATGATCGCGTTCTGGTATTACGCGCCAAATTCCATTGCCAAGGCCTCGACCGCGATCGGCATCGGCATCGGCTTTCGCGTGATCCTGCAGATCCTCGAACTGACCAACCCGCGCCACAAAAGCTGGCAGATCACCTGGAAAGAACTGGCCACCGACCTGTTCTACGTCGGCGTATCGGCCACACTGGTGAACTTGGCTGAAAACTACATCGGCAGCGACGTGGCGATCGAGGCGATCCAGAAGGGCATGGATCTCGAAAAGTTCGCGTGGTTCACCAGCCTGCCGCTGCTGGTGCAGGCGGTCCTGATCCTGTTCATCTTCGATTTCGGGCAATACTGGATGCACCGCGGGATGCACAACTGGTATCCGCTGTGGCTGCCGCATTCGGTCCACCACTACATCACCCAGCTCAACGTCCACAAAGGCGCGGTGGGCAATCCGGTCGAACTGTTCCTGATCGGCCTCGGCATCGGCGGGCTGTTCGATTTCCTGCCGCGCGCGTTTCTGCTGGCAGGTGCCATCGGCATGTCGGTCGGCGCATACCAGCACATCAACGTGCGCTTCAACACGCCGCGCTGGTGGCGCTTTATGTTCAACACGACCGAGCATCACAGCCTGCACCATTCGCAGGACTTTGAATCGACGCGCAGCAACTATGCCAACACCTTCATCCTGATCGACCGCATGTTCGGCACATGCATCGATGGCGAGGCGGAGCTGCTCGGCATGGAAGGCGGCCGCCGGATGTCGATCCGCGAACAGATGCTCTATCCTTTCACCGAAGGCTGGAAGGCGTGGAAGGAACGCGCGACCCGCGCACGGTTCTTTGATGATGCGCCCTCTGCGGTTCCGGCGGAATAAGGCGTGGCCTCCTCCTTCAGCGCCGAGCACGCACACACCCCGCCCGCCCCGCACCGCTCGCTCTGGCGCATGATCGACTGGATCTGGCACATCCGCGGCGAAGTCCCGCTGCCTGCCGGGCAGACGGCGGACGAGGCGTTCGGCAAGCTCGATCCGCTGTTCGCCCATGCCGGGACGATCCACGCGCGCATGGGCAACCACCTCACCATGACCAAGCACGATCCGCTGGCGCAGGATCCACTCGCGGTGATCGATGCGGGCACGATGCAGATCGAAGCAGCAGGCGATGGCGCGATACTGCGCTACCATCTCGTCAGCCGCGCACTGCTCTATTGCTTCCTCGCGCCGCTGCTGTTCCTTGGCGTGGGGCAGCTCACCGCCGCGCTCGGCACGCTGGAAAAGACGCCGATCGAGGACAAGGCGGACAAAAAGAAGGACAAGCAGGCCGAAATCCAGCTCAATCCCGTCGACAAGTTCCTCGGCGCGCCTGCGCCCGAGAAGCCGAAGGACGAGAAGAAGGACGGGAAAGACAAGAAGGCAGGCGGCGACAAGGAGAAGGACAAGTTCTCCCCCACCCCGGCCTATGTCTTTGCCGGGATCTTCGCGGCGCTATGGCTGCTGGGCCGTTTGCTGGAGCCGTGGCTGATCCGGCGTCTGTTCACGCGCCAGTTGGCGGGATAAGCAGGCCGCGCCGCCTCAGAAGCTGAAGCGTACCCGCGCGACGATCCGGTCCGCACCGCCCGCCGGATCGGCAAAGGGCGAAATGGTGGCCCTGTCCGCCGCGATGTCGGTGCCGGTGTAGTCCAGCCCGAAGGTCAGCGGATAGCGGCTGTATTCCGCGCCCAGTTTCCAATCAACATAGTCCCCGTCCGGGCGCAGCCGTGCCGCGCGCGGGGCGTTGCCGCTACCGGTGGTGTAACCGGCGCTCGCCAGCAGCGTTATCGGCAGGCCCGGCAAACCGGCGTCTGCCGCTGCGCGCAAGTGCAGATTGTCGCCGCCGATGGTGCTTTGGGAAGGCGCATACCAGACCGTGGCGGAGAGGCGCAGCGGCCCGATGCCATAGCGCGCGCCCAGCGCCAGTTCGCCATAATCCATGCCCTCATTCCGGCCCTGCGCCGCGCCGCCGAACACGTGGCCAATCGCTTCGGTGCGGAGGGTGACTGCGCCGAGTGACCAATCACGCCCCAGCGCAATATCGGCCACGACGTCCGCGCCGCCATGGCGCACCGCGCCGCGCAGCGCTGCCATGCGCAGCGAAACGTCCGCTATGCCGAGATCGACGCGCGCATCGGCGGAGGCGGAAGCCTTGCCGCCGCTCCAGCTGATCCCCGCGCGCACCTCGTTGCTCGCAGCCTCTGCCCCGGCATCGAAGGATTGTGCGCGCGCTGGATCGGTTGCGGCAAATCCGACCGATGCGACAAGCATCGCACCGGCCAGCGCCACATTCCTGTTTGATGCCGCGAGGGCTGCCTCAGCCGCCAAGCGAGGCCTTGCGCATGCTGTCAACTTCGGTGAGGAGCACCGCGCGGTCCTGCTCCACCAGCGCCATCAGCGCGGCGTGAATCTCATCGCGGTGGCGGGCGGCGATACGCTCTGCGCCATGTTCACGGTCCGGGCACCAGCCCGGAGTGGAGCCCTTCACCACATCGCTACGGACAAGCGAGCGGCGTGCCTGATGGCCCGAGCCGAGCCGGGCATGGCGTTCAACCGCCAGCGAAACCGTCCACCGGCAGCTGAGCGAGCTGGGCCGTCCGGCCGCGCCAACACCGCCGACCTGCTGCATCGCGACACGGGGCTTGCCCGCATAGTCGGCTGCGATGGGGCCTTCGGGGTGATTGATCGTGGTCGTGTATTCAGCGGCCTGCGCCGGAGCGCACATCGCCAGGGCCGCTGCCGCTGCGGCAAGCGCGCAAGTCTTCATCGGTTTCATCTCCTGCATCGGCCCGGCTTTTCTCCGGGTCCGATTGCAAGATAAGCATTGTCTGATGTTCAGGGAACGTCCGGCTGGTAATAATTTATTGCTGCAACCTGCCCCCAAGGGTCAGGCCGCGCTCAGTAGCCCATCAGGCTGAGCACTTCCTTGCGGCTGCGGTTGTCTTCCAGGAACGTACCCATCATGCGGCTCGTGACCATGCCCACGCCGGGGGTGCGCACGCCGCGCCCGGTCATGCAGCCGTGCTGCGCCTCGATCACCACCGCCACGCCGTGCGGCTTGAGGTTGTCCCAGATGCAGGTGGCGACTTCGGCCGTCAGCCGTTCCTGAATCTGCAGCCGCCGCGCATAAGCATTGAGCACGCGCGCCAGCTTGGAAATGCCGACCACCTTGTTGCGCGGCAGGTAGGCGATGGCCGCCTTGCCGATGATCGGCGCCATGTGGTGTTCACAGTGCGACTGGAACGGGATATCCTTCAGCAGCACCAGCTCGTTGTAGCCGCCCACTTCCTCGAACTGGCGCGCAAGGTGCGCCGCCGGATCCTCGGCATAGCCCTGGCAATATTCCTTCCACGCGCGGGCCACGCGGCGCGGCGTATCGAGCAGGCCTTCACGCTCCGGATCATCGCCCGACCAACGGATCAGGGTGCGGATTGCATTCTGCACCTCGTCTGGCACTGAAATCTTGCCATCTTCGGCAAAGTCATCGTCATCGTGCCCATGATGGACGGTCATGTTCAGGTCTGCTCCTTCAGGGGTGCTGCGCGCCGTACGGCGCCGTGCGTCACTTACGCTGGATGACGATCTCGTCCGGATGCGCCACATTGAGATCGGAGCGCAGCAGTTCGCCGACGAGGTCCGGATCAGCGTGACGCGGATCGAGCAGGTTCACGCGGTTGTGAAGCCGGTCGCGCTCGGCCTGAAGCTGCTTCACTTCGGCCTGGCGCTGTTCGAGCAGGCGGGCATTTTCGGTCCACGCCAGCACGCCGCTGGGCCCTGCCAGCGCGATCGAGCCGAGCAGCAGCAACGCAACCAACGCAAAGCTCTGCGTCAGGCTTTCGCGCGGCAGCTTGAGGTGGGACTTTCGCCTTTTCATCAAAACGGACAGAATCACACTTGTTGTGCCGATTCAACCCGAAAAGCGACTTATCCCGACATCAAGAGCAGGTCGCACTGCTCAGAACGCAGGAAGGGGCATCCGGTCCCGCAGACTGGAAGTGCCGGTGGTGCCCGTCCCGTCAGCCGTGGCGACCGGGTCTGACGGCAGCCCGAAACCCGGTTCCTGCAGCGAGACCTCCTGCAAGGCGGCCGCCGCATCGTCCTGCACCGCGCGTTCTTTGCGGCTGCGCCGCTGATCCGCTGCGGGCATGGCGAAAGGTGCAGCGACCAGGCGATTGCGACGATCTTCGGCGAGCAATGGCGGCGCCGCAGCCGTGGCAGCGGCACGCGCAGGGGATTGGGCCGACTGCGACCGTGCGGGACGTTCGGCCATCGGCGCACGGCGCGGCTTGTCCTTCGGGCGCGGCGCGGGCGCGACATCGAGCAATGCCAGTGGACGCGGCGCAGCAGCCCGATCTGCGGTGATTGGAGCGCTTGTCCGGGCGTTCGGGCTGGCCGACGCGGCGGCTGCGAAGGGTTCAGGCCGCATGGCAGGTGCCTTGGGCGCTATCTGCGGCTGCGCAGCCGCATGACCTTGCGACGCTGCGCCGCGACCGGTCAATTCGGGGGGCAGCGCTTCGGCATAATCCCAGGCCGAAGCAGGACGACGCATCTCCGCGCTGACATCGCTCGTCAAAGCCGTTGTCCGAGGACCGGGACGCATGGGCGGCGGTGCCAGCACGATCTGCACGGGCTGCGGCTCTGCCGGGCGTGCCACCACCGAGGCAGCGGGGCCAGCCGGAGCACGCACCACCGGCGCACCGCTCACGATGCGCACAGGTGCCAGCAAACCGGCATCGGGCTGGGGCACGCGGGGCGTGATCGCCGGTGCGGAAGTCGCATGCCCGGCGATCCGGGCAGCTGCAACGGGCGCAAGTGCTGGCGCAGCATCTGCCGCCGGCAGCGGCCCGCGTTGCCGGCCCGGGGCCGCCGGAGCTGCATGCACCGCTGCGGCTGGGATGGAGACCACCCGCACCTTTGCAACTGCCGCGACAACGGGCTGTGACGCGGCCCTGCCAAACGCGGGTTGGGGCATGGTGATGCGCGCTGGCGCAAGCTTGTCAGGCGACTGGCTAGGCCCTTGCGGGGCCGAAACCACGTATTCCGCCGACGCTGTGCGCAGCAGCAGGCCCGCACCAATCAGCACGGACACAAAGCGAAGAACGCCGAACGTCATGGACCGAACGGGATGGTTCTTGGGCGGCGCAGGCAGGGTTTGCGGCGCATCGCCCTGCGGCAAAACCGTGATGTCTGCGCCCTGAAAAACCTGCCCCATGCCACCCAAATCCCGTGCGCCCCGGCAGGAACCGGGAGCAGCTAAGGGTCAGCGCGTAGCCGATTCGCATGAGTCCTTGATGACAAACGCGTCATTAACCCTGATTCTTTCGAGCCGGTAAATCCGCTCCACCCCGAAGTCCTTGGCCAGCGCCAGCCGCCCGACATAGCGGCAGGCGAAAGCATCGCGGCAGGTCATCTCCACCGCCGCCGCCATCGGCTCGGTCACGTAGACTTGCCCCGGCGGCGTGATCGGCTCGACCCGCGCC
Organism: Novosphingobium sp. PASSN1; assembly: GCF_002278815.1. NCBI lineage: Bacteria > Pseudomonadati > Pseudomonadota > Alphaproteobacteria > Sphingomonadales > Sphingomonadaceae > Novosphingobium > Novosphingobium sp. PASSN1. The sequence continues at coordinate 121,435 of NZ_NKIS01000005.1, forward strand.
GCGCGCGAGACTTCGGTGCCATAATAGTTGGGCAGGCCCGTCACCGGATCGTCCACGGCATAGACCGAGCCATAGTGCGCCGCGATGCGCATGCCGCTGCCCGGCGGCAGGCCGAGCGCCGCCGCGTCGATACCGGCGAGCGCATCCTGCAATCCGCACAGCACCGTGGCCGCCGCGCGGACATCATCGAGCGCCAGGTAGAGCGCATCGCCCCAGGTGTTGAGGCACTTGATCTCGGCCCGGTGCGCGGTCAGCACGGCGGCGCAACGCCCCATCACATCGCTCCAGAACTGGGGCATGACCGGTTCGGGCAGGCGCGAGAAGCCTTTGAAATCGGTGAACACGATGACCCGCAGCGCGCGTTCCACCGGCACCGCGCCAACCCCCGGCGCAAACGTGCCGCGCGCGCGGGGCAAGTTCGCGCCATCGATCACCACAGTCCGCCCGCCGCCGGCGCGCCAGCGCGTCACATCGGCGCCCGCCCCCGCAATCCCGCCCGCATAGGCCCCATCCCATACAGCGATCTGCACGGCTTCCCCGCCAAGCTGCGCCGCGCGCAAGCGGGCAAGGCCCATCGCCACTTCGCTGCCGAACGCGATCTGGGTATCATCGCCGACATAGCGCATGGCAGAAGCGCGGTGCGTGGTCGCTGCGCCCGCAAGGCAGCGCTGAAAGCGCGCTTCCCAGCCCGGCCCGCCCGGCCGCACCGAAAGCGCGAGAAAATCCTCTTCGGCAAACGGCAGAACCGCGTGGAACTCGATGCCCAGCGCAAGGCAGGTTTCCGCGATCACGATGTCCGCCCCGCAGGCAAGCGGACCGAACATCGCCCCGATCCGCTCGGCCTCCAGCACCGCACGCAATTCGTCAGCGATCCGCGCTTCGGCGGCCGCATCCTCACGGAACATATGCCCGGTGAGCACGGCACTGCGCGGCGGCCGGATCGGATCGAGCGAAACCGCCAGCCCCGCGCAGGCCGGGCTGGCCAGCAGCGCGGTGAACTGGCGGAAGGTGGAGGCGCGGGCGGCCACGGTTGCGCTCGCGCGCCCGGTTGCCGCCAGCAGCATCGCCTCAGCCTCAGCGCCCCGGCCCAGCAGCAGCAGCGCCTCGGCGGCGGTGGCGAGCGCCCAGTAGTCCTGCTCGGGCGCGGTTTGGGCACCGGCCAGCGCCGTCTCTGCATAGCGGCGTGCTGGTTCGCCCTCCCCCGCCAGCGCGGCCATCGCTGCGGCGTTGATCGCGGAATAAAAGTCGCTCTTGGCCGCATGGACCGCGCCATACGTCGCCGCCGCTTCGGAAAAGCGCGCCGCGCGCTCCGCCGGTGCCGCGGCAAAGGCTGCGTCCTTGAGGATGCGGCCGCGCAGTGCGAGGCTGTCGACATCGCCCCGCGCGCCGACGCCCGCTTCCTCATAGCGCCGCAGCGCGCCCTGCCAGTCCCCCATGCCCGCCAGCGCGCGCACTTCGATATAGGCCAGCTCGCTGTCCGGCTCGGCGCTTTCGGTGGCGAGGTCATAGGCGCTGAACACATCGCCGCGCGACAAGGCCTCACGCGCGGCGTTCAATGTAGCGGCAGGGTCTGCTGCGCTCATCGCACCAGCGCCTCGTGCCCGCGTTCCGCCACGCCGATGTAAGTGCCCGCAGGCCAGCGCTGCGTCACCGCCGCGCGGCTGCGCGCAATCAGCGCCGCCCCTTCGGCGCGCTGGCCCGCCCTTGCCAGACAGGCCCCGCGCACGTTCTCCAGCCAGCCGCTGCGCCACGGCGTGCCCGCATGATCGCGCGCAATGGCCGGGGCCGCCTCGGCCACCAGTGCCAGCCCGCGCGCGGTATCACCGCCCGCACAGGCGCTTTCGGCGGCATCGGTGAGTACCGGGCCGCGCATGGGATGATCGGTCTCACGCCCCAGCCGCGCTGCGCGGGCAAACAGCTCTGCCGCCTCAGCCCGCCGCCCGGTCTGGCTGCGCGCGATGCCGAGGTTGCCATAGAAAAACACCAGATCGTCCACTTTCGTCCCGCGTTGCCCTTCGACCACGGCAATCGCGCGCTCCAGCAGCGGCACGGCTTCGGCAAAGCGGCGCTGGTCGATCAGCATCCGCGCCAGATTGTTGAGCGTGATGCCAATATCGGGATGCTTCGGCCCGAGCACGCGCTCGTCCTTGACGAGATTGGCGCGGTAGACCGCCTCTGCGCCCTTGAGATCGCCCGAAGCATAGGCAATGCTGGCCAGCGAATTGCGGTTGTCGGTCACGCTCGGGCTGTTCTCGCCCTCCACCGCAAGGCGGATGGCCAGCGCCTCGGTCGCCAGCTTGCGCGCAAGGGCATAGTTCCTGACCGTGACGGCGTTGTTGCCCAGCGCTTCCAGATCGCGGGCGACATCGGCGCGCCCTTCATCGCCAAGGCTGCGGTCGATCGCCAGTGCTTCGTTGAGCAAGCCCTCGGCCCCTTTCGCATCGCCATCGCCCGATTGCAGCTGGCCCAGCCCGAACAGCACGCGCGAGCGCAGCGACGGCGTAACGCGGGGCGCGCCAAGCAGACCCTGCGCGCGGCGAAAGTTTTCAGCGGCGCGCGCATAATCGCCCAGCAGCACTTGCGTTTCGGCCAGCGTCGTCAACTGGCGCACGCGCACGTCGCCCTCGCCGTGGCTGAACTTCAGCGTCGCGCCGACAATCGCATAACCGCGCTGATAGAGCCCGAGCGCGTTGTAGACCTCGGCCAGCGTCACGCCCAGATCGGCGCGCGCGGCGGGTTCCTTTTCCAGCCCGGTTTCCAGCATCCGCGCACCGCGATCGACCACTTCGCGCGCGGTGATCTTCTCGCCCTCGCCTTGCGCGATCGAGGGATCGGAAACACGGAACATGCCCTTCACGAACGAGAGCGTGCGCTCTGCGGTCATCGTGCGCTGTTCGGCGATCAGCCTCGCTTCCTCGGCCTGTTGGCGCGCAATGACGGCGGCGATGGCAAGGCCCGTCGTCACCACGAAGCCCACGGTGGAAGCTGCCGCGATGATCGCGAGGCGCTGCTGCCGCCGCGCCGCCTCGCGCTGGCGCAATTCGTCATAAGGAACGCCGAGAATGCCGGCCAGGAGCTTGAGCTTGGCCCCCTGCTTGCCGTCCTGCCCGGGCCGCGCATCGGCGGCGAGCGGCTCGCTCTCCGCGCCTTCGAGGATCGCGGGCGGCAGCGCGGCGAGTTCGGGATCGTCCGACATCGGCTCGCCGCCAACGATGATCAGCCGGATCCGATCACGCCGCCCCATCGCGATAAAGGCGCGGATTTCCTCGTTCACCCAGCGCGAGCGTGCGCCATTGGGCGAACAGACCACCACCAGATAGGCCGCGTCCTCCAGACCTTGCCGCACGGCTGCGGCAAGGTCGGCGCCGCTGGCCAGTTCGTCGCGATCACGAAACACCGGCGGCAGGCGCTTGCCCAGCGGTCCGAAGGCGGAATCGCGCCCCCGCAGCCGGGGCGGTATGGAATAGCGTTCCAGCGCCCGGTGCAGCCAGACTGCCCAGCCCTTGTCCTTGTGGTTATAGCTGATGAACGCGCTGTACTTCAGACCCCGCCCCCTTCGGCCGTCACCTGCCCCGCTGCAAAGTGACAAAACGCACCCTACATGCGCCGGATTGTGTTACGGCACACCAATTGGCAAGCGCAAACGCTAGGTTTCCCGGGGGAAAGCGACATGTCACGCAGCCGCAGACTGGCCGTTGACGATAACAATACGTGGTTGATCCGGGCGGAATATCTAGCTGATCCACTGGCGGGTCCGGACGGCACTGTCGATCACGGCGATGTGGACTACATCGTGTTCGCCTCCGATGGCAGCGGTGATGAGGCCTTCACCGTCAAGCCCGGTCTCTATGGAGACTTCTCCAGCGTGTTCCAGACCTTCGTCGTCTGGGGCAAAGGCCTTGTCTCGTTCGGCGCGCCGACGGCAGACCAGATCGCGTTTATGGCCGCAGCGACCGACGCAACCGATCTCGGCAAGTTTCCCGGAGCCTTTATCCACGCGGGCTATTCCGACCCCGCCGCCAACGACCTCTACGTGGCGATCAAGGATCCCGATATCGTCGCTGGCGCTGACGCCTATACCATCATCGAATTCGGCTCGACCACGATCACGATCTACCGCGACCGCGTCACCTTCAGCAACGGCGCAGGCGTGGTCGATCTGGGCACGGGAGTGCGCCTCACCCCGCAAGATGCGGAAAATGGCGCCGTGCGCCTCAGCCACCTGCTCTCAGTCAACGGCACGGCTGGTGACAACGTCATCGATGCAACGGCGGCACCGCAGACGATCCACGGACTCGGCGGCAACGATACGATCCGGGGCGGAGCCGGGGCGAGCGACCTTTACGGTGATGCGGGCAATGACCGCATTACCGGCGGCATCGCGCAGGACCGCCTCTATGGCGGCGAAGGCATCGACACGATCACGGGCAGCTACGGCGACGTGATCTATGGAGGTGGCGGGAACGACCGGCTCAGCGCCGCACGCGGCGTGACCGTGGACGGCGGCAGCGGGGTCGACCGGCTCCATCTCGATTTCACCGGGTTCGGGTTGGTCATCGATGTCGCCTTGCCCGATGGAACCAGCGGAACGCTGGCCGCGATCGGAACGAGTTACACCGCGATCGAACAGATCGACATCACCGGCGGCAACAACAACGACCGGCTGCTGGGCAACAGCGCAGATAACGTCATCAACGGCGGCGCCGGTGCTGATGCGATCGATGGCGGCGCGGGCAACGATATCCTCGATGCCGGCATAGGCGGCCCTGCACCGGAGCCGATCGTCGAGACCACGAGCCGCGATAGCGCGACGGCGATCGCGATCGACACCGCATTCAGCGCAGTCGCGGGCGCTTCGCCCCAGGCCGTGCTGGCCTATACCGAGCAATCCTTCGCAGCCGATCCCGCCTACTACAGCTTCGACGTGCTGGCGGGCGGCGACCTCCTGATCGAAAGCGACAATGGCCAGCCGCTCTCCGCAGGCTATTCGCTGACGCTGTTTGATGCAGATGGCAATCAGGTTGCCACCAATGACCCCGGATTTGGCCTCAGCGTCGCCGATCTGGCCGCCGGGCGCTATGTCGTGCTGGTGGAAAACCAGAGCGACAGTGGTTTCGTCAAGACCGGCCACGTCAGGGTCAACCTCTCGACCGCAACGCCGCAAGTGCGCCGCAACGACCTGACCGGGGGCTCAGGCGACGATACGTATCTGGTCCATGCCGCATCGGACCGGATCACCGAAAAGGCAGGGCAAGGCTTCGACGCGGTAATTGCCGACATCACGTGGACCCTGTCGGACAACGTCGAGAAGCTCACGCTCAAGGCGGGTGCAGGCGCCATCAACGGCGTTGGCAACGCCCTTGCCAACACCATCGTTGGCAACGAGGCGGGCAATATCCTCAACGGCGGCTCGGGCAGCGACACCCTGATCGGCGGCGGCGGCAATGATTTCCTGCGCGGCGATACGGGGGCAGACCGCATGGCAGGCGGCGCCGGCGATGATGGCTACCGCGTTGACAACGTGCTCGACGTGGTGATCGAAAAGCCCGGCGAAGGCTCCGACAAGGTCACCACCAACGTCACGTTCACGCTGGCCGACAACGTCGAGATTCTGGTGATGGCGGGGCTTGATCCGCTGTCCGGCACGGGCAACGCGCTGGCCAACCAACTGTTCGGGAATGCAGCTGCCAACCTGCTCGATGGCAGGGCGGGAGCCGACCTGATGCTTGGCGGCGGCGGCGGTGATACCTACCGTGTCGATAACGCTGGCGACATGGTCTACGAGACGGTCACAGTCGCGAGCAGTGTCGATGCCGGCGGCTTGGACACCGTCCTCAGCAGCGTGACGTACAGCCTTGAGCCGAACGGCCGGCAATTCGTCGAGAACCTCACGCTGACCGGCACCGCAGCCATCGATGCGACCGGCAATTCGCTGGCAAACCTCCTTCGCGGCAACGGGGCAAACAACGTGCTGTCGGGCAATGGGGGTGCCGATACGCTGATGGGCTATGGTGGAGACGATCGGCTGCTGGGCGGGCCGGGGCGCGACACGCTGACCGGTGGCAGCGGCAATGATGTGCTCAATCCGGGAAGCGGGATCGATACCCTGTCCGGCGGCGCAGGAGCAGACTGGTTCGTGTTCAACGATACCGCCATACTCGATGGCAAGACGAAGTCCGCCGCAGACAGCATCGCTGACTTCAGCCATGCCGAAAAGGACCGCATCGATCTGCGCGCGGTGGATGCAAATGCGCTGGTCTCGGGCGATCAGGCCTTTGCCTATCGCGGCACGGCTGCCTTCACGCACCACGCCGGGGAATTGCGCATCGAAGCGAGCGCAGCGGGCACCTTCCTCGCCGGTGACCAGAACGGAGACGGCAGCGCGGACTTCTACATCCGCCTGACGCCCGGCATCACACTCATCGCTGCCGACTTCCTGCTTTAGACCCCTGCACTTCCACCGTCCCGGTTGACGGAAGGCATTTGCTTGGCCAGCGCGAGCCGGCTTCACGTCATCATCAGGGAATCGCCGTCCATGCCAGCTTCACCCCCGCCGTTTGCCGGAAAACTGGAACCAGCTGGTGATCCCGCGTGGGCGGGGTGGTATCACTGGGCAGGCAACGATCCGTTCGAGGACGACGTTGGCCCGTTCTACGTCCGCCGCGATGCGCAAGGGCTGGTCACCGGCTTTCGGCCTGGTCCGCGCAACTGCAACGCCCACGGCACGATCCACGGCGGCTGCCTGATGACTTTCGGCGATTTTTCACTGTTCATGATCGCCAGCGGCTCCGGCGAGGAAATGAGCGGGGTCACCGTGACGTTCAACAGTGAATTCGTCGGTCCGGCGCGGGCCGGGCAGCTGCTCGAAGCGCGCGGCGAAGTGATCCGCGCGGGGCGCAGCCTTGTGTTCGGGCGCGGGCTGATCACCGCAGATGGCGAACCGGCGCTGGCCTTTTCAGGCACGTTCAAACGCGTCCGGCCGCGCTGACGGCATCAGGCGGGGGAGGACAGCGCCCTCCCCCGCATCCCCGTCAGCCGATGCGCTTGCCGTCCATCGGAAAGCTGCCGAACATGCCTGCCGTCACCGTTCCATTCAGCGCGTCGCCATCGATCGTCGCGGTGCAATCGAGCTTCATCGGCATCGGCACGGTGATGTTGCTCGACCAGCTGATGGTGTTGCCATCGACCGTGCCGCCAGTGATTTCCATGTTGCCCATCGGCCCCGAATTGCTGCCGCTGAAGCTGGCGCCATCGACTTCGACGGTGAGGATCGAGGTTTGATCGCCCATCGGCGAATGGGTCACGCATTCATACTTGCCGGCAACAGACATGGAGCTCTCCCTTGTGGTTCAAGACCGCAGGGAACCATGCTGCCTACACCAATGTCAATAGTATTGGTCCGGCCCGGACATGTGTTCGCGCACGGTTGACCTGGCGGGCAGGAGGGCGGACAACCGTGACGTGACGTCTTCCCATCCTGCCTCGATCATGCACGACGGCTTTCTGCTGCTCGGCTTCGCGCTTGCCTTCGTGCTGCTGTTCCGCCGCCTCGGCCTCGGCGCGACGCTGGGCTATCTCGTCGCGGGCGCGGTGCTGGGGCCGTTCGTGCTGAACCTTGTCGGCGATGCAGAGCAGAAGCTGGGCTTTGCCGAACTGGGCATCACACTGCTGCTGTTCCTCGTCGGGCTGGAGCTTGATCCGTCCAAGCTCTGGAAGATGAAGCGCGACATTCTCGGCCTCGGTCTGCTGCAAGTCTCGCTCTGCGGGGCGGCGCTGGCCGGGGCGCTCATGCTGACGACCGACTTCTCGCCGGCCGCCGCGATTGCGCTGGGCCTGCCGCTGGCGCTTTCGTCGACCGCGCAGGTCCTGCCGATGCTGCAATCCTCGGGTCGCCTCAAGACCCGGTTCGGGGAGCGGGCGTTTTCGGTCCTGCTGTTTCAGGATCTCTCGATCATCCCGCTGATCACGATCATCACCGCGCTGAGCCGCAACCCCGCCGATGCGGGCGGCCCGCCGGGATGGCTGCTCGCGCTGGAAACCGTGGCGGCCATCGCCGGTCTGGTCGCGGCCGGGCGCTTCCTCATCCGTCCGCTGTTCCGCCTGATCGGCAACATGGGCGAGCGCGAGATGTTCGTGGTCGCCGCGCTGTTCACCGTACTGGCGGCGGGCGCGGTGATGGAACTGCTCGGCCTGTCGACCGCGCTCGGCGCGTTCATCGCGGGTGTCATGCTGGCCGACAGCCCCTATCGCCACGAGCTAGAGGCCGATGTGGAGCCGTTCCGCTCGATCCTGCTCGGCCTTTTCTTCCTCGCCGTGGGCATGATGCTCGATCTTGGCGCCATCGCGCGCGATCCGCTGTTCGTGCTCTCGATGGCGGTGATGCTGATCACGGTGAAGGCAGCGGTGATCTTCGTCGTCGCGCGCCTGTTCGGGATGCCGTGGCGCGGCGCATTGGCGCTCGGCCTGCTGCTCAGCCAGGGCGGCGAATTCGGCTTCGTCCTCTTTGCGCAGGCCAGCCATGCGCTGCTGATCGCGCCCGAGGCCGCGAGCCTGTTCGGGGCGGTCGTCACCCTTTCGATGGCCACCACACCGTTCCTGATGATGGCCACGCGCCGCTTCCGCGCCGAACCCGTCTCCGCCGCCGGATCGCGCGAAGGCCCCAGCAACGACGGCGCAAATGCGCTGATCGTGGGCTATGGCCGCTTCGGGCAGGCGGCGGGCCAGGTGCTGCAGACGGCGGGCATCACCGTCACCCTGATCGACACCGATGTCGACATGATCGATACCGCCGGCACGTTCGGCGCCAAGGTTTACTTCGGCGATGGCACGCGGATCGACATGCTGCGGCAGGCTGGGGCCGCCGATGCCGAGATGATCCTGTTCTGCCTCGATGGCGATCAACTCGATGCGCCCGTGCTCCACGCGGTGCACGAAGCCTTCCCCCGCGCCGCGCTCTATGTCCGCGCGTTCGATCGGCGCGTGGTGATAAAATTGCGCGGCGCGCCTGCCACGCTGATCGTGCGCGAAACCTACGAATCCGCTGTCACCATGGCCCGCGCCGCGCTCGACAATGCGGGGCTGAGCAACGAGGCGATTACCCGCGCCGAAACCCTGTTCCGCGCGCGCGATGCCGAGCGGCTGGCGATCCAGGTCGCAACTGGCGATCCCCGCGCCGCGCGCGACCGCCTGATCCACGAGCCCGAGCCCCAGGAGGCCGCAGGCGAACCCGGCTAAGTAGTTGCACTTGCATGGACTTTCCCATGCAGGCGCATCATGTTTTCGATGCATCGGCATGGGATTTTCCATGCTCGTGCACCGAAAGGCCCTGATCCGATGGCCCAACCTGCCGCCACCACCCTGCTGGCCTGGACGCGCTTGCTCCGCGCCGCCGATTTGGCCGCACAGCACTGCGCCGAAGCCCTTCGCAAGGTCGGCCTGCCGCCGCCCGAATGGTACGATGTGCTGCTCGCGCTCGAACGCGGCGGGGCGCAGCGTCCGCGCGATCTGCAGGCCGCGCTGGGCATGGAGCAGTATGCCCTGTCGCGGCTGATCGACCGGCTGGTCAAGGCCCACCTCCTGATCCGCACCCCCTGCCCCACCGATGCGCGCGGCCACATGCTGACACTCACGATCGAAGGCCTGGCAATGCGCGCCGCGATGTGGCCGATCTATGCCGAAGCCATCGAAACCGCGCTGGGCGGGCGCGTGAACGAAGAAGACCGCGCCGCACTCGCCCGCCTGCTCGCCCCGCTGGCAGAACCCATGGCTGCCTGATCCAACGGGCAAATCCCTTGACACCGCGCCCCGCCCCGGCAACGGCCAACAGGCCCCTATCCTGTTGAAAGCGCCCGTTCCGTGCCTCGTCCGTTTCACAGTGCCGCCGTGTCCCTGCTCCTTGCCAGCGTCGCCTGGTCCAGCCCCGCGCTGGCAGACGAGGCTGCCCCCGATCAGATTGTGGTCACGGGCCGCGGCCTTGATGCAGCGCCCGCCGCCACGGCTTATAACGTGCAGGATATCGACGCCGAGCGGCTCGCCGTGGCGGCCTCGGGCCGGCTGGAAGATGCGCTGTCCGCCGCCGCGGGCTTCCAGCAGTTCCGCCGGTCTGACAGCCGCGCCTCCAACCCCTCCGCGCAAGGGATCACCCTGCGCGCGCTGGGCGGCAATGCCACCAGCCGCACGTTGATGCTGCTCGACGGCGTGCCGGTTGCCGATCCCTTCTTCGGTTATGTCCCCCTCTCCGCCCTCGCACCGGAACGGCTGGCCTCGGTCCGCGTCATGCGCGGCGGCGGCTCGGGCGCGTTTGGTGCGGGCGCAGTCGCGGGCACGATTGACCTGACCAGCGCCGGGCCGGACCAGCTCGGCCTGTTCAATGGCCGCGCGCTGGTCGATGATCGCGGCGAGACCGAGCTTTCCGCCACGCTCGCCCCGAAGCTGGGGGCTGGTTACCTCGTCGCCAGCGGCAGGTGGGACCGGGGCCGCGGCTTTTGGACCACGCCGACCGATCAGCGCGTGCCCGCCAGCGTGCGCGCCCGCTATGAAAACTGGTCCGCCAGCGTTCGTGCCGTCGCCCCGCTCACGCCCGATATCGAGCTTCAGGCCCGCGTCGGCGCGTTCCACGATGCGCGCACCTTGCGCTTCGCCGGGGCAGACACTGCCGCCAGCGGACAAGACGGCAGCATCCGCCTTGTCGGGCGCGGGGCATGGCAGTTCGATGCGCTCGCCTATGTGCAGAGCCGCGATTTCAGCAATGTCGTCATCAGCGCGCGCAGCTTCCTGCCCACGCTGGACCAGCGCGCCACGCCGTCCACCGGCATCGGCGGCAAGCTGGAGCTGCGCCCGCCGCTAGGCTCAGCGCATGTCCTGCGTTTCGGGGCAGACTGGCGATATGGCGAAGGCCGCACCGAGGAAGACGTGTACACGCAGGGCGTGAAAACCGGCCAGCGCCGCGCGGGCGGCACCAACCGCGATCTGGGCCTGTTCATCGAGGATGACTGGACTTTCGGCCCGGTGGTCCTCACCGCAGGCGCGCGCGCAGATCGCTGGTCGGTCAGCGGCGGCAAGCTGGAGCAGGCCATCGCGGGCGCGCCGCCGCGCGTTGCCTATCCCAACCGTTCAGGCTGGCAGGGCAGCTACCGGGGCGGCGCGGTGTTCAACGTGAGCAAGACGCTGGCCCTGCGCGGCTCGGCCTATACCGGCCTGCGCCAGCCCACGCTCAACGAACTCTACCGCAGCTTCACCGTGTTCCCGGTCGTCACCAAGGCCAATGCCGCGCTGGAAAACGAGAAGCTGCGCGGCTTCGAAGGCGGGCTGGATTGGCACCCGCTGGAAGGCATCTCGCTTTCGGCCACCGCGTTCGACAACAAGGTACGCGGCGCCATCGCCAATGTCACCATCGGCGAGAACTTGCGCGAGCGGCGCAATGTCGGCGCGGTTCATGCCAAGGGCATCGAACTCGGCGCAGAGGCCAAGCTTGGCGCGATCTCGCTCACCGGCTCGTTCGCCTATACCGACGCTCAGGTCGAAGCCCCCGGCACTGCGCTGGACGGCAAGCGCCCGGCGCAGACCCCGCGCTACGCTGCCAGCGCGACCGCTGCCTGGCGTCCTTCACCGCGCACCACGCTGGCGCTCACGCTGCGCCACATCGGCGCGCAGTATGAAGACGATCTCGAAACCGATCTGCTGCCCGCCGCCACCACGCTCGATGCCTATGCCGAAGTGCCGCTCGCGCGCGGCTTCAGCTTCGTCCTGCGCGGTGAGAACTTGTGGGACGAGGTGATCGTGACGCGCAATGCGGGCGGTTCGATGGATCTGGGCACGCCGCGCACGCTGTGGGCCGGGGTGAAGGTCGCGTTTCGTTAAAACCTGGCGCCAGAATCTGACGACTATACGTTGATCATGGTCCCGTCGCCCCGTGCTCGACACGGGGCTTGGCTATCTTTTGCCGCCAAGGAAAGCCAAGGCCCGTGTCAAGCACGGGCCGACGATCCCGACTGACGCGATACTGCTCTATGGTCGCAAGCTTTCGGGCACCTCCGGATAGCACGTCGCCACATCGCCCAGCGCGGCTTCCAGCGGGCCGAGCCACGGCGCGAACGCCTTCCAGTGCTCCACCGCGTCGGTATAGATCGGGCGGCGCACCTGCTCCGAACTCGCCGTGCGCACCGCGCGGGTGTTGCGGTGGAATTCGAGACAGCCTTCCTCGAACGGCAGGCCGAGATAATCGAGCACCCGCCGCACTTCGCCTTCGGTATCGGCGACCATCCGCTCGTAGATCACGCGGTGCACCGCACCGGGGGCAGCGGTGTCGTAATGCGCCATCAGCTTCACGTAATCGCGGTAGTAGCGCCCGATCTCGGTAAGATCGTAAGTGAATGTCTGCCCGCGCGCGAAGTGCTGCTTCCAGCCGGAAAAGCAGCACGACATCGGATGGCGCCGCGCGTCCACGATCTTCGCATTGGGCAGGATCAGCCGGATCAGCCCGGTATGCTGCCAGTTGTTGGGCATCTTGTCGGTAAAGCGCAGGGCATCCGTCTTGCGGTGGACGCGCGTGCGCTCGATGTATTCCTCGCCCAGACGGAGCCGTTCCTTCGGCCCCAGCGCGCGCGCCATGGCGGCGAAATCGGCAAACTCGCCCTCGTCCACCCGCGATTGCAGGCGGGCGGCGATCACCATCATTTCCGAAAGCTCCATCGTGCCTTCGATCATGCTGTGGCTGGCCAGGATCTGCTCGACCAGCGTGGAGCCGGAGCGTGGCAGGCCGACGATGAAGATCGGATCTTCCGCAGGGCACCCGCCCTCACCCATCTGCGCAATGAAACTGCTGGTAAAGGTTGCCGCCGCCGCCCCCGCTTCGGCGGAAAGCTGGTCCGCATCATAGCGCACCAGTGTTCGGCGCAGGCGGTTGCCCTTGTCGTAGTGGCCGAACGCGCGCGCTGCATCGCCCGCATCCTCATAGGCCTTGCCGAGCGAGAAATGGAGGTGGAACACGTCCTCCTCGCGTCCTTCCTCACCCTCCAGCGAGGCCAGCGCCGCTTCCATCGCCGCGATGTCCGCCCCGTCCAGCATCACCGTCTTCAAGTTGGCAAGGCTCCACCAGGCCTCACCCAGTGCGGGCTGACGCGCCACTGCCGCGCGGTAGGCGGCAATCGCCTCGCCCTGCTCGCCCAGCGTCTTGAGCACATGGCCAAGGTTCTGCCACAGCAGCGGCTGATCGGGCGAAACGCGCAGCAGCGCTTCATAGATGCCGCGCGCCCGCTCCTGATCGCCCAGCCGCACCAGCACCGAAGCCAGCACCAGCCGCGCTGCAGAGCCTCCTACCGGGCTCTGCGCCAAGAGCTCGGCATGGCCCAGCGCATCGGGCAGACGGTTCACCTGCATCAGCAGCCGCACGAGGAAATCGCGCGCCAGATCGAAGCCCGGCGCGAGCATGACCGCGCGTTCGACCAGCCGCAGCGCCTCGGTCATGTCGCCGCGCCGCCACGCCAGTTCGCCCTGCATCCGCGTGCCGACAGGATCGTCCGGCAGGCGCGCTGCCCGCGCGGCGAGCTTGGCATCGGCTTCGTCCAGCTTGCCCGCGTTGATGTCCGCCGCCGCAGCCAGCAGTTCCGGATCGCGCGAGGCGGCATGGACGGCAGACAAGTCCGCACGCCATGCGTCCTCCTCGTGCCCTGCCTTGCGCAGCTGCGCCGCCAGCAGGAACCAGCCGCTCGCCACGCCGGGCTGCTGGCGGGTCAGCGCCTCCAGCGCGGCGATGGCCTGCTCAGGCCGCTCCGCCTCGCTTGCGGCTTGCGCCAGTTCCCACAGCACCATGGGCGGCCGCCGATCAGCGCCCGGGATCAGGGCCAACCGTGCGCACGCCTCATCCGCTCGGCCAAGACGGCGCAGCGCCTGCCCGGCAACGAACAAAGCAGGCGGCAGGCCCGGCACCGCGCGCAGGGCCTTCTCCGCTTCCGCAAGCGCGAAATCGGGGGCCGTATCGACGCAAGCGCCTGCCGCATCGAGCGCAGCCCGCAAGGCCGCATCAGGCCTGGCGCCGCGCGGCGGAACGGTAGGGTTTCCTATATCCATGGTTAGTTCCGATACCGCTGCATGCTGCATCATGTGCAGGTTTTGATACAGGTGCAACGCGCAAGAGGCAGCTCATGCTGCAAATGCGAAAATGAATGTTGACTCTCGGTAACAATGGAGCATCTTTCCTACAGGACAGGCGTCAGAAATGGCGGGTCCGGGGGATTACCATGGATTGAACACGGGCCTTGCGTGTGCAGGGCTGGCCAGAGGTCGCCAAGCGGCCATGGCCCAAGGGTTTTTGGCAGACTGCGAAACCGCAGGTGCGACAAATCCGGGTCAAGCCGCCGTGCAAGCGGCGCAAAGTGCGGCCAAAGGTCGCATCGCAGGAACGGACACGAAGGAGCCAGAACCGAGCCAGAGTATCGTCCCAGGGAGCCAGACGTTATGACAAACAAAACCGGTCGCCGGTCGCACATGCTGAGGGCATTGTGCCTCACTACTATTCTGGCCGGCGTCGCCGCGCCGCACGCCGCCTTTGCGCAGGATGCCCTCGCACCGCAGGCCGCTCCTGCCGATAGCACCGGCCCGGCCGGCGGCTTTGAAGAGATCATCGTCACAGCAACGCGCAAATCGGAAAGCGTGCAGAAAGTGCCGATCGCGATTCAGGCGCTGAACTCCGATTTCCTTGCACAGCGTCAGGTCAAGGGCCTGCAGGACTACGCAGCACTGCTCCCCTCGGTTTCCTTCGCCGGCATCGGCCCCGGCCGCAACGAGGTCTATTTCCGCGGCATCGTTCCTGCGGGCGGCGCTTACGCATCGGTCGGCTACTATCTCGACGAAATTCCCATCACCGGCTCCGAAGTGCCCGATATCCAGGTCTATGACATGGAGCGGCTTGAGGCGATTTCCGGCCCGCAGGGCACGCTGTTTGGCGCAGGCTCGCTGGCAGGCGTGCTGCGCTTCATCACCGCCAAGCCCAAGGTCGGCAAGTTCGAGTTCGGCGCTGACAGCGAAGTCAACAAGTTCGGCAAGGGCGGCTTCGGTGGCACGATCAAGTCGTACATCAACATTCCGGTCGGCGACCGACTCGCCATCCGCGCGATGGGTTATTATCGCAAGGAAGGCGGCTATATCGACAATGTCGATAACAAGGGCCAGTTCATCAGCGGCACGTCCGACAACCCCTTGGTGGCCGATCCGCGCCCTTCGGTGCTCACGCTTGGTGACGACAACCCGGCGACGTCCTACACGCTGACCAACTCGGCCATCGCCAAGAAGGACTACAACCCCGTCTACGAATATGGCGGCCGGCTCTCGATGCTGTGGGACGTAGCGGATGGCTGGGAAATCGCCCCGTCGGTCACGGCACAGCGCCAGATTTCCTATGGCTATTTCGGCTATGACACGCGCGTCGGCGATCTGCAGGTCCATGATTACGATCTGACCCGCAACGACGACAAGTGGGCGCAGGCAGCACTTACGGTGCATGGCCATATCGGCGATTTCGATCTGGTTTCGGCGACGGGCTATTATTACCGCAATCGCAAGATCAACAACGACTACACGTATTACACCGTCACCTATGACAGCTTCGGCGCAGGCTATGAAAATTACCTGCAGTTCTTCGACAAGGGCGGATGCAGCGGATCGGGCGCATCGCTCAAGTGCACAACGCTGCTCAATCCGAACCAGTATTATCACACGGTCCAGAAGAACAAGAAGTTCACGCAGGAAGTGCGGCTGACCACGCCCAAGACCTGGCCGTTCGACGTCACGGTCGGTGCGTTCTACCAGCGCCAGAAGAACATCACCGACAACAACTACGCGATCCGCGGTCTGGATCAGATCGTCGGCTACACCGCGTCCGGCGGCGGGGACAGCAATCCCGAAGGCTTCGGCATTCCCGAGGCGCAGGGCGGCACCATGATCCTCGGCACCCCGGCGGTGCGCGGCGATGCCTATTATCTCGAAGAATTCGATACGCTGTATCACGACACGGCGGTGTTCGCCGAGGCGCATTACAACATCACGCCCACGATCAAGATCACAGGCGGTATCCGCTATTTCTGGACCGACTTCCAGGTGGCCGGGTTCCAGGGCGTTGGTGCTTCAGCGGCGGTTGCACCGTCGATCTTCCTGCCCACCGGCGCCGAAGGTTGCCCGCTGCCGCTGACCGGTGCGCGTCTCGAGTGCCGCAACACCAACGCGCTCGATCCACAAAGCATTGGCCGCTACAGCGAAAAGGGCCAGACGCACAAAGTCGTGGTCGATTGGCAGTTTGCCGATCAGATGCTGTTTTATGCGAACTACTCGACCGGGTTCCGGCCCGGCGGTTACAACCGCCCGCTGCGCTTGCGCAAGACCGATACGCAGCCGCAGGTCGTCGTTGCTGCACCGGCCTACGAATCCGAAACGCTCACCAACTTCGAAATCGGCTTCAAGGGCACGTTCAACAACGTGTTCCGGCTCAACGCCGCGATCTATCTCGAAAAGTGGAACAATATCCAATACGGACTCGTCGTGGCCGGTGCGCAGGGCGCTGGCTATACCGGCAATGCCGGCAAGGCCGAGGTCAAGGGCGTGGAGTTCGACGCCGAACTCAAGCTCGGCAGGGTCACGATTTCGAGCAGCGGTGCCTACAACGATGGCAAGTTGAAGGGCAATTTCTGCAACTTCGTCGCAAACCGCGATACCAAGGTCATCAGCCAACTCGCCACTTGCACGGCAGGCGCATTCATCCCCGGCAACCTTGATACACCGCAGGTGGCCGCAGCGGACGGCACCCGCCTACCGCGCCAGCCCAAGTTCAAGGGCACGACAACCATCCGCCTCGATACCGATTTCGGCGCAATGAAGGGCTATTTCCAAGGCGCTGCGCTCTATCAGACCGGGGCGACGCAGGATCTCAATGAGTTCAACAACAAACTGCTGGGCAACACGGCCGGTTTCGTCAGCTTCGATTTCGGCGCGGGCGTGCGCAAGGACAACTGGACGGCGGACATCTTCATCCAGAATGCGTTCGACCGGCGCGGCCAATTGACGCGCAACACCTTCTGCTCGATTTCGGTCTGCGCAGGTTCATCGCGCACCTTCCCGATCCGGCCGCAGTTCTTCGGGCTCAAGCTGGGCTATCGCTACTAACCACTTTACCCTGCCGTAAGGCACTTTGCCCCTCGCGGTTCCGGCCGCGAGGGGTTTTTTGTCAGTCTTGGAAGCACACCAGCCTCTGATGACTTACCGTTGATCTGCTATCCGTAACCCCGTGCTTGGCACGGGGTTTGGCTGTTCCTCCGGCGAGACGTCGAAACAGAAAAGCCAAGGCCCGGATCAAGTCCGGGCCGACGATTTCCGTTTACGCCATCACACTCTAAAAACCCCTCCCACGGTAGGCGGGAGGGGTCTTGAGCGCCGCGTAATCGGCCAGTGGGCCTATGCCAGCGACATCGGCAGGCTGCGCAGCCGCTTGCCAGTGGCATCCTTGATCGCGTTGGCAATCGCGGGGATCACCGGCGGCAGGGTGGGTTCGCCCAGCCCGGTGGGCGAATTGTCGGTCACCACCCAGGTGATCGCCACGTCGCCCGGCGTCTGGTTGATGCGGATCAGCGGGAAATCGCCGAAGTTCTCGTTGGTGACCGCGCCCGCCTTCTGCTCGATCGGCTGCCACACCATCGCCTGCGCAATCCCGTCGATGACCGCGCCCTGCATCTGGTGTTCGGCCCCCAGCGGATTGATGACCTGGCTCCCGATGTCGCCCGCCACCCACACCTTATCGATGGTGATCGCGCCGTCTACCACGGTCAAGTCCACCACTTCGGCAAAGTAGCCACGGTGGCTGAAATAGAAGCCGAAGCCCCGGCCCTTTCCGGGCGTGGTCGACCGCTTGCCCGTCCAGCCCGCAAACTTGCACACCGCATCGACCACCCCGCGCGCGCGGCCGGTATCGAATGGCGGCTCATCCGGCTCGGGCGGCAGCTGGCGCGGCGCGCCCAGCGTGCGGCGCATCAGTTCGGGCAGGTCCGTGCCCGCCGCTTCGGCCACTTCATCGAGGAAGCCCTGAAACACGAAGGCCACCGCGTTCGAAGTCGGCGCGCGCAGCCAGCCGGTGGTCAAGTTGGTCTTGAGGTAGGAGACGCCGTAATGCACGTCGGGCAGCGTTGGCCCGGGGAACTCGGTGGCGTTCATGCCCGCCGCGCGCATGGCCTTGCCGCCTTCGCCGAAGGTCACGAAGTGGTCCTTCAGCGCTACCAGCGCGCCATTGGCATCGAGCCCTGCGGTCATGCGGTGCCAGCCTGCCGGGCGGAAGTAGTCGTTGCGCATGTCGTCGGCGCGATCGAACAGCAGCTTGACCGGTCGGCCCGGCACGGCCTTGGCCACGCAGGCGGTGAGGATCATGAAATCGCTCATCAACCGGCGCCCGAAGCCGCCGCCGATCCGCGTCATGTGGATGGTCATCGAAGCGGGATCGATCCCCAGCACTTTGGCGATATCGGCGCGCGCGGTGCCCGGGTCCTGCGTTGGCGCCCAGAACTCCAGCTTGCCGTCGTTGTGCCACAGCGCGGTGCAGTTCTGCGGCTCCAGCGTGGCGTGGGCGAGGAAGGGATACTCGTAGTCCGCGCTCACCACCTTGGCAGCCTTGGCCAGCGCGGCATCGGCATTGCCCGCCTTGAACAGATCGCTGGCCGGAGCAGCACCCAGCAGCGAACGCGCATCCTTGGTGTAGCCTTCGGTCGAATAGCCGTCGAACCCGGCGGTATCCCATTCCACCACCAGCTTTTCACGCGCCTTGTGCACGCGCCACCAGCTATCCCCGATGATCGCCACGGCATTGTGCTTGCCCGCCGGGATCTCGCCGTCGGTCAGCGGCGCGACGGCCAGCACGCCCTTTTCCTTGCGCACGGCGCTATCGTCAAAGCGTTTCAGCGTGCCGCTGATCACCGGGCACTTGACCATCGCGGCATAAAGCATGCCTTCGGGATGGGCATCGATGCCGAACAGCGGATCGCCGCGCACGATAGCAGGCGTATCCACGCCCTTCATCGACTTGCCGATGATCTTGAAATCCTTGGGCGATTTCAGCGCTACCTTTTCCAGATCGGGCGCAGCTATCTTCGCGGCCACGGGCGCGAGCGCGGCATACGTGATTGAACGCCCACTGGCAGCATGCTTCACCATGCCCGCCTCGGTCGTCAGGCTGGCGGCAGGCACGCCCCATTGCTTTGCGGCGGCGGCCACCAGCATCGCCCGCGCGCCTGCCCCGGCCTGCCGCGCGGGCAGCCAGTTGAGCGGCGTGGTCATGCTGCCACCGGCAAACTGCGGACCGTACTTTTCGGCGTTGTCATCCGCCTGCGCGATCTTGACCTGGCTCCACGCCACGTCGAGCTCTTCGGCGATCAGCATCGGCAGCATGGTCTTCACGCCCTGCCCGATCTCCGGATTCTTGGCGAGAATCGTCACCGTGTTGTCGGGTGCAATGCTCACGAACACGCCGAGCATGGCAGGCTCCGCCTTGCCCGATGCGGCAAAGGCCAGCTTCGCCTCGAATGTCAAAGCAGCCCCGCCCGCCAGCGAGGCGGCGAGGAACGAGCGGCGGTTCACCGAGACCGGGTTCATGCTGCCGCTCCCGCAATCGCCTTGCTCGCTTCGGCAATGGCCTTCTGGATGCGCAGATACGTGGCGCAGCGGCAGATGTTGCCCGCCATCCCGGCGGTCACTTCCTCGGCCGTGGGTTTGGCGTTCGCCGTCAGCATGGCGGTGGCCGACATGATCTGCCCCGCCTGGCAATAACCGCACTGCGGCACATCGAGCGCGGTCCACGCCTCGACCACCTTGGCGCCAACCGGCGATGCCGCCACGCCTTCGATCGTCACGATATCCTTGCCTGCCGCATCCGCCAGCGGGGTCTGGCACGAACGCACCGCTTCACCGTTCAGGATGACCGTGCAGGCCCCGCACAGCCCGGCGCCGCAGCCGAACTTGGTACCCGGCATGTTCAGATCCTCGCGCAGTACCCACAGCAGCGGTTTGTCCGGCTCGACATCCACGGTGCGGGGCTTGCGGTTCACGGTCAGCGAGATCGCCATGGCGGTCCTTTCGAGAAGCCGGGGCGAATGAACACGCCAAACCGGCATAGGCTGGTCAGAGATCCCGCTCAGGCCTGGCCCCGATACAACACAGTATCGACCAGCCGCCTTGCGGGTAATAATCTTTATATTTCAGATAATTGAAACAATAGAACAAAGTCTGGACAAAGTTCAGGATTCCGTCAAGCGCGATTTGCCGAACCGGCGGGCTGGCAGGGTATTCCGGCGCATGCTACGTCACCCCCATGTCCAGTAATACCGATACGCTGGCCGAGGCGTCCCGCACAGCCGGTGTCACCGAAGAGGGCACCATGGCCACCGGCCCGCGCCCGGGCACTTATGCGCGCGGCACGGAAACCGTCGATGCCATCCTCAAGGCCGCGCACGATGTGCTGGTGGAGGAAGGCGCGAGTGCCTTCACGATCCGCCGCATTGCCGCCGCCAGCGGCTTGAAGGTCGGCAATGTCAGCTACCATTTCCCGCGCAAGGAAATGCTGATCAAGATCATGCTCGACGAGCTGCTCGACAGCTATGACAAGCTGCTCGAAAGCGAAGTGCGCCGTCCGGACATTTCGCCCGAAGACCGGCTGCGCCTGATCATCCGCCTGTGCCTCGATGATATCGCGGGCAAGCGCACGACGCGCCTGTTCACCGAATTGTGGGCGCTGGCCAATCACAATGCCTTCGTGGCAGACCGCGTGCGCGTGTTCTACCAGCGCGTGCACGATTTCATCGGCGAAGTGGTGAGCCAGCTCAATCCGGCGCTCCCGGCAGAAGACGTGCAGACCGTGGCGCTCTACATCAGCGCCTCGATGGAAGGCTCCACGCCGTTTCTCGGCTTCGGCAAGCCATGGGCCGAAAAGATGCCGCAAATCACCGCAATCGCCGAGGAAGCGCTGTTGGCGCTTGCCAAGTCGATCACACCGCAGCAGATTGCACGCAAGCCATAAGGATGCGCGGGGCCACACGCCGTGGCCGATGCAGCACCCGGGCGCAGGAACGAGCACTGAACCGAACGGGCGCACCCGCGCGCCCGCTGTGTGAGGCCGCCTGATGTCCGATGTCTTCTCTTTGCCCATGCCAACGCCCCGCCACAGGCCCTTGCCTGTTGCGATCTGTGCAGTGCGTGTGGGGATCGGCCGCAGCACAGATCGAGCAGTGCCGCCATCCACCGGATCGGTGCACAGTCCGGGACAAAGCGCTTGACTAAAACTGGACATCCGTCAAAACTTCTTCGCAGCCGCACAATTTTGGTCCGCTTGCAGGCCGCAGCATCGCAGCGCATGATGCAGCATGGGAAGCAGGGCAGCAGTCACGATGGCGGGGCCGCCGATCATGGTGCCCCAATTCAGAGGTTCAGGCGTTTCAGGCAAAAGGGGCCAGGCCAGATGATGATGATGAAGGTTCAGGGCAAGTCATCGCTCACCGTCATGCGCAGGCGCGCCTGCTTCGCCGCAACGCTGGGCGCATTGGCTGTGCTTGGTTCAGCCGGCCCGGTGCAGGCCGCCGATCCGCTCCAGCCTGATCCGGAGCTTGAGGCCGTCACGCTCCCCGCCCCCAAGCCGAGCTGGGTCTTCGTCGAACGCGGCTTCGTCATGCCCGGCAATGCGATCTACGATACCGACACCGGCAAGATGCTCGGCCTCGTCGAATCCTCGAACCTGTCGGACCTCGCGCTCGATCCGGGCGGCAAGGCCGTCTATGTTTCGGAAAGCATCTGGACCAAGGGCTGGCGCGGCACCCGGCAGGACATGATCACGGTCTATGATGCCGCCACGCTCAAGCTCAAGACCGAGATCGCCATGCCGGGCCGCATCCTGATCGGCGGGCGGAAGTACAACTTCGTGATCGCGGATGCGGGCAAGACGGCTTACGTCTACAACCTCGATCCGGCCTCTTCGGTCAACGTGGTTGATCTCGCCAAGGGCAAGTTCGTCAAGAAGATCGAACTGGCCGGTTGCGCCAGCCTGATGCCGGTCACCGGCGTCGGCTTCTCGGCGCTGTGCTCGGATGGTTCGCTCGCCACGGTCAAGACCGCTGGTGCCAAGACCGATATCACGCGCTCGGCACCGTTCTTCTCGGCCACGAACGATCCGATCTTTGACAATTTCGGCTATGATCAGGCCAAGCAATCGGCCGTGTTCCTGACTTATACCGGTCAGGTCTACACCGCCAAGCTGGGCGCGGCGCCGACGATTTCCGAACCCTTCTCGATCCAGGTGGCCGCCGGGGTTTCGCCCGCCGACACCAAGCCGCTCGACGTGCACTGGTATCCGGGCGCGCGTCAGGGCCTTGCGCTGCACTTCGCCACTGGCCACGCCTTCGTACTGATGCACACCGGCGAATACTGGACCCACAAGGAATCCGGCACTGAAATCTGGGAACTCGATGTTGCCGCCAAAAAGGTCGTCAAGCGCATCCCGCTTGAAGATCCGGCGGCCCATATCGCAGTCACGCAGGAAGCCGAACCCAAGCTGGTTCTCGGCACTGAAAGCGGCACCCTGCTGATCCTAGATGCCAAGACCGGTGCCGAGAAGTTCAAGCTCGAAAAGTCCGCTGGCGGCGTGATCCGGACGCTTGAGCCCTGATGATGGACGGCGGGGCCATCACGCTTACGGATTTCAGCGGAGCCGGGTTCGGCCTGATCGGACTTGCCGGAGCGGTGGGCGTCGGCCTTGTGTTCCTGCAGGCCGCGCTGGCCAAGCTGCGGCACCGCGAACTGCTCAGCGGCGTGATCGCCAATTACCGCTTGCTGCCTGCCGCGCTGGTCGGCCCGGCGGCGCTGCTGCTCGCGCCGGTTGAATTGGCCGTAAGCCTTGGTCTGCTGCTGGGCGGCCACTGGCTTGCTGCGCTGGCGGCGGCGGTGCTGCTGGTGATCTTTGCTGCGGCCATAGGCATCAACATCGCGCGCGGGCGCAGCCAGATCGATTGCGGTTGCGGTCGATCGCAGCTGCGCCAGCCATTGAGCTGGTTGCTTGTGGGACGCAACCTGGCCCTTGCCGCACTGCTCGCTCCCCGGCTTGCAGGGCTGCCCAATCCGATCAGCACGACCACGACCGATCTTGCCATCGCCCTCGCCGGAGGGCTCGCGGTGTTCCTGATCGTCCAGCTTTTCAACGCCATCGGGGCGCTTGCGGGTTCACCGCTCGCCGCTTCGCGGAGATAACCGAATGCTGCTTTCCCTGCTCGTTTCGGCGGTCCTGTCGTGGATTGTCATCATCCTGCTCGTCGTGGCACTGCTCGCGCTGGCCCGGCAGGTCGGCGTACTGCACATGCGCGTCGCGCCGGCAGGTGCGCTGACGACAGCGGCCGGTCCGTCCGTCGGCAGCAGCGCCGCCGCGGTTCCCGCCACCACGATCGATGGCACGGCCACCACTGTCGGCGGCCATCTCCACGGCGTGCCGCTGCGGCTGCTCATGTTCGTCTCGCCCTCGTGCCCGCTGTGCAAGAACCTCATCCCGATGGCCAAGTCCTTTGCGCGCGATGAACGCGTCCAGCTGATCTTTGTCGGCGACGATGACCTCGCGGCCCAGCGCGAGATGATCACCCAGCAGGGCCTTGGCGGATACACCTTCATCAACGGGCCGGAAGTCGGCACGTTCTACGAAGTCGCCAAGCTGCCCTATGCGGTGCTGATGGACGAGCACGGGACGATCCTGTCCAAGGGCCTCGTCAACAGCCGCGAACATCTCGAAAGCCTGGTCATCGCTCACGAAATGGGCATCGGCTCGGTGCAGGATTACATCGGCAAGCTCAAGGCCGTGGTCAACTGATCGCCCGCAAAACACTTTTCACACTGAATTGGCACATAACTCTTCTTGGTCATTAGGGGACAAGCTCATGAAGACCTTCAATCCCGACGCCATGGGCGAAAAACTGCTCCGCCGCTTTGCTGGCGGCACCTCGCGCCGGGGCATCCTCTCACGGCTCGGCCTTGCGCTCGTGGCCGCGCCCGTGTTCCCGGTCCTTCCCGTCAGCCGCGCCAGCGCCGCCAAGCCGGACCGCTCGCCCGAGGCGAAGACCACTTTCGCCCGCAACGCGCAAAGCAAGGACGACACCAAGTGCGATTACTGGCGCTATTGCGCGATCGACGGTTCGCTCTGCTCGTGCTGCGGCGGCACGCTCAACCGCTGCCCACCGGGCGCGGAGCATTCGCCGGTCTCGTGGGTCGGCACTTGCATCAATCCCGATGATGGCCGCGCCTATCTGATCGCCTACCGCGATTGCTGCGGCAAGGCCTACTGCAACAAGTGCGATTGCGACGGCACCGACCGCGAAACACAGCTTTATGTGCCGCAGCTCAACAACGACGTGATCTGGTGCTTCGGCACGACCAGCATGGAGTATCACTGCTCCACTGCGGTGCTGGTCGGCACAGCCTGACCGTTCGGCGATACGTCGGGGCTTCCGGCGCACCGCGCAGATGGCTATGGGAGGGCGCATGAAACTTCGCGCAGGCCTCATTGCGGCAGCTTCTTTGCTGGGCACGCTCTCCCTTCCCGCCCTGCGCGCGGCCGAGCCGGACAACCACTCGCCCGATATCCCAGCCGCAGTGCGCCCAATGATGGCCAACCCCGAACTCGCGCAAAGCGATTTCATCGAGCAGTGCGCCGGATGCCACGGCGTGCGCGGCACCACCGTTCCGGCGCATCTGCCGGAGATCAAGGACCGCGTCGGCTGGTTTATGTGCACGCCGGGATCGCGTGCCTATCTGCTGCGCTTGCCCAATGTTGCGCACAGCCGCCTTACCGATAACGCCCAGCTCGCCGATCTGATGAACTATGTGGTCTTCGTGCTGGGCGGCAAGAGCGTGCCTGCGGGCACCAAGCCGTTCACCGGCGAAGAAGTGGCGCATGAACGCAAGTTCGCGCTCACCAGCGTCTCGCTCAAGGCAGAGCGGCTGCGGCTGGCCAATGAATCGATCCGCAAGTGCCGCGCTCCCGCTTCGCTGCGCCTGCAATATCCGGGATCAACGCAATGAGCAGCGCAGGCGGGATCGCGCATGATGATCGCACCATCCTCGGCTTTCTGGCCGATGCGGCAGCGGCCGGGAACGGCGGCGTGCTTGTCACCCTCACCGGCATCGAAGGAGCGTCCTCGCGCGGGATCGGCGCGCAGATGGCGGTGCTGGCCGATGGGCGCAGCGCCGGTTCTTTCTCGGGCGGCTGCATCGAAGCGGCGGTGATCGCCGAGGCGCAGGACGTGCTGGCGAAGGGCCTTGGCCGCAAGGTGCGCTACGGCGTCGGCTCGCCCTATCTCGACATTCGCCTTCCCTGCGGCGGCGGCATCGATCTGCTGTTCACCCTGTGCCCCGATCCTGCCGTGCTGCGCGCCGTGCTGGCCCGGCTCGATGCCCGCCGTGCCGCCGCGCTGCGGCTGAGCGAGGACGGCGCTGCGCTGCCCAATGCGCCGGACGCCCACGGCTTCCAGCGCAACTATGCGCCGCCGCTGCGGCTTGTCGCGCTTGGCCACGGTGAGGATCTGACTGCGCTGGTCCGCCTCTCGCGCGCGTTCGGCATCACGGTCGAAGCCTATGCCCCGGCCACCGACCGCCTCGCCATGGCCGAACCGGGCATCGCGCCGCTCGTCAGCCGCACGGCCCTGCCCGATCTCACCGGCGATCCGTGGACGGCGTTCGTGTTCCTGTTCCACGATCACGATTGGGAAGAGCAGCTCCTGCCCCATGCCCTAGCGCAGGACGGGTTCTATCACGGTGCGGTCGGCAGCGCGCGCACGCACCATGCGCGCCTCACTGGTCTGCGCCTCATCGGCGTGACGCAGAGCCGCCTCGACATGCTTCGCGGCGGAATCGGCCTCATTCCCGCTACGCGCGATCCGGCCACGCTGGCGCTCTCGATCCTGGGCGAAGTGGTGCAGGATTATCAGGCCTGTGCCGGGATGCCCGGCTGGAGCGGGCGTGCACCGGGCCGGGTGGGTCACGATCCCGCCTCGCATGTCCCCACCCGCAACTGAGCCTGCTTTTGAGGGGCTGGCGCTGGTGCTTCTGGCAGGTGGCCAGTCGGCACGCTTTGGCGGCCCCAAGCTGATCGCACCGCTCGGCGGCAAGCCGCTGGCGCTCCATGCCGCCGCAATGCTGGCCGCTCTGCCCTTTGCCGCGCGCTTTGCCGTGATCGGCCCGCACGCGCCCGATCTCGCCGCGCTCGGCTATCAGACGGTACCGCTCGATCCCCCCGGCGCAGCGCAAGCGCGTTCGCTGGCGCTTGGCGTCGCGGCTGCGCAGGCCAGCGGCGCGCGTGCCGTGCTCGTCGCGCTAGCCGATATGCCGCTCGTGCCGTCCGCGCATATCCGGGCGCTTGTCGAGGCCTTCGATGGCGAGCGTATCGCCACATCGGCAGGCGGGGTCACCATGCCGCCCGCGCTCTTCGGCGCGCAGCATTTCGCCGCGCTCACCGCGCTGGGGGGGGACCGCGGCGGAGCGAGCCTGCTGCGCGGCGCCCCCACCGTACCGCTTGACCCAGCGCTCGCGCTCGATGTGGATCGGCCCGAGGATATCGCCCGCGCAGAGGCGCTCCTACAATAGCGCCCGTTCAACAGCCTTGTGCCACCCGGCCACGAGGCTGCCGCGCATCGCCGCATCCATCTTCGGTTCGAACCGCCGGTCCGCCGCCCAGGTCGCCTCCAGCGCGGCAAGATCGCTCCACACGCCTGTCGCCAGCCCGGCCAGAAACGCCGCGCCCAGCGCCGTCGTCTCCACGCTGACGGGCCGTTCGACCGGGGCGACCAGCATATCCGCAAGGAACTGCCCCAGCCAGTCATTGGCCGACATGCCGCCATCGATGCGCAGCGCACCTTCCCCCGGATTGGCATCTTCCCGCATAGCCGTAATGAGATCGAGCGTCTGGTAGGCCACCGCCTCCAGCGCCGCGCGCGCAATGTGCGCCGCGCCGGAATCGAGCGTCAGCCCCGAAATCAACCCGCGCGCGTCCGGATCCCAATGCGGCGCGCCCAGCCCCACGAAGGCGGGCACCATGTAAACGCCGTGGTTGTCCGGCACGCGCACCGCCATGTCGTGCGTGTCAGAGGCATGGGTGATGATCTTGAGGCCGTCGCGCAGCCACTTGATCGCCGCGCCCGCCACGAAGATCGAACCTTCCAGCGCATAAGTCGTCTCACCGTTCAGGCGGTAGCCGACCGTGGTCAGCATCCGGTTCTTCGAGGCAATCGGCTTGCCGCCGATGTTCATCAGCGCAAACGCGCCGGTGCCATAAGTCGATTTGGCCATGCCGGGGCGGAAGCAGGCCTGCCCGAACAGCGCCGCTTGCTGATCCCCCGCCATGCCCGCAATCGGGATCGCGCGGCCAAGGATCGCAGGGTCGCTTGTCCCGAAAATACAGGCGTTATCTCGCACTTCGGGCAGCACCGAAGCGGGCACGCGCAGCAGGCGCAGCAGTTCCTCATCCCACGCCTGCGCGCCGATATCGAACAGCAGGGTGCGCGAGGCATTGGTCGGATCGGTCGCGTGGACTTTGCCCCGCGTCAGCCGCGAAAGCAGGAAGCAGTCGATGGTGCCGAACGCCAGTTCGCCGCGCTCTGCAGCCGCCCGCGCGCCTGCCACGTTATCGAGCATCCACGCCAGCTTGGTGCCCGAAAAATAGGGATCTAGCAGCAGCCCGGTCTTCGCCGCAAACAGCGGCTCCAGCCCATCCGCCTTGAGCTTGGCGCACGTATCGGCGGTGCGCCGGTCCTGCCACACGATGGCGCGGTGGATCGGCTTGCCGCTGTCACGCTCCCACACCGCCACCGTCTCGCGCTGGTTGGTGATGCCGATGGCGGCAATATCTGCCACGTCGATCCCGGCCTTGGCCACCGCCTCGCGCAGCACGGTGACAACGTCGCTCCAGATGTCCTCCAGATCATGCTCGACCCAGCCCGAGGCCGGATAGTGCTGCGCAAATTCGCGCTGCGCTACCGCGATGGGCGTGGCGGCAGCATCGAACACGATTGCCCGGCTGGACGTGGTTCCCTGATCGATGGCGAGAATATAGGGCGGCTGCATGGGGCTCCTCTTTCGGTTTCCCCGCAGCCTATCCGCAGGCCAGCGCGACCGGAAGCGCCCTTTGCTCACTGACCCATGGAATTTTGTGATCGCCCTACTTGCGCTGGTAGACAAGCTTCCCGCCGACGAACGTCATATCAACCTTGCCGCTGAGGAACGTCTCCTCCGGCGCGGTCAGCGGATCGAACGGCAGCACGATCATGTCGGCCAGCTTGCCCGGCTCGATGGTGCCCTTCTCCTTTTCCTCCCACGAAAGATATGCGCCATTGGCGGTATACATGCGGATCGCTTCGGCGCGGCTGACCGCTTCCTCGGCCCCGCGCACGGCGCCCGTCGGTCCCTTGCGCGTGGTGGCGGCATAGAGCCCCACGAGCGGCCCGATGGGCAGGTTGTCGCTGGCAAAGGCCATGAACAGGCCGAACTTCTTCACCGGCGTGGCCACCGCGTTGTTGTGCGCCAGCCGCCAATCATCGAGCAGCGCGGCATAGCGATCATCGAGATTGTAGAGGAAATTGGGCTGCTGCGAGATCATCACATGATCCTGCGCCATGATCGCCATCGTGTCCTCGGGCGGCATGATGGTGAAGTGATCCATGAACCAGCGCCGGTCGTTCGGCGCGTGGGCGGGATCGGGAATAGTCGTCAGCGCATTGTGATAGGCCTTCACCGCCTGCACGATGGCCGCATCGCCGATGGCGTGGATGCCCATCTGCCAGCCGAGCTTTGCCGCACTGTCGACCAGTTCCTGCAGCTCGGCATCGGTGAAGCGCCCCTTGCCGCGAAAGCCCGGCTGGCCCTTGTAGTCCGCCAGCAGCCAAGCCGTCGGACCGGTGAAGCCGCCATCCACCGCGTTCTCGCCAATCGCGCCGAGCCGCAGGTGATTGTCGCCATAGCCAGTGTGATAGGGAAACGCCTTCAGCCGCTCCGCGCCGGGATGGATGATATACATCGTGATGCGTGGCAGCTCGCTGCCCATCGCCGCGTAAATCTCCCGCGCGCGCTTCCATGTCATGTTCGACTGGCCCCACAGCGGATCTAGATCTTTCGAATCCGTCCCGCCCTTGCCCACCGGCTCGTCGTCGATGGTGCCGCTGGCATCGTGGAAGCTGGTGATGCCGAGAGCCAGCATCTGCTTGAGCCAGGTGATCGTCGGCCCGCGCATCGCTTCCCAGCCCGGATCGGGAATGAACTTCGAGACCACGTCCATGCGCTCGCGGATGATCCCGCTCGGCTCGCCGTCCGGGCCGCGCTCGATCAGGCCAGTCGCAGGCTCGGGGGTGGACTTGTCCACCTCTGCAATCCTGAACGCCGCCGTATTGTAGGCCGCCGAATGCGAACCGGCGCGCAGGAGGGCCACCGGATTATTTGGCGCGGCGGCATCAAGATCGGCGCGGCTCAGATTGCGCTTCTCGGCAAAGTTCGATTCCTGCCAGCCATAGCCGGTGATCCACTTGCCCGGCCCCAGTTCCTTGGCCTTCGCGCGCAGCATGGCCTGCACTTCGGCGATGCTCTTCGCATCCTGCACGGCGATATCATTGGGCGTAACCGGTTTGGGATGAAGGTGCGTATCGATGAAGCCGGGCATCAGGGTCTTGCCGCCAAGGTCGATCACCTTGCGCGCGGCATAGGCCTCCAGCAGTTCCTCGCCACCCACTGCAACGATGCGCTCGCCCTTCACCGCCACCGCAGTCTTGAGCGTGAAAGCCCGGTCAACCGTGATGACCTGGCCGTGATGGAGGATGAGGTCGACGGCTTCCTTGGACCATGCCGTCGTTGCAGGAAGCGCAAGGCTCGCCGCAATCAATCCGCCCCAAAGCCCCTTGCGCCGCGAAATCGCCATGCTGATGCCCCCCGATCCGGACCAACCCCGAACAGATGTCCTAGATCGTATCAAGCGGATCAGTGGCTGTCGATGGTCCTTCGCGTCAGCACTCCACGACGTTGACCGCGAGCCCGCCCTGCGAGGTTTCCTTGTACTTGTCGCGCATGTCGAACCCGGTCTGGCGCATCGTCTCGATCACTTTGTCGAGGCTGACCATATGCTGCCCGTCGCCCAGCAGCGCGAGGCGGGAGGCGTCGATGGCTTTTACCGCGCCCATCGCATTGCGCTCGATGCACGGGATCTGCACTAGGCCGCCGACCGGATCGCAGGTCAGACCCAGATTGTGTTCCATGCCGATTTCCGCCGCGTTCTCGATCTGCGCATTGCTGCCGCCCAGCACTGCCGTCAGCCCGGCCGCCGCCATCGAGCACGCCACGCCGACTTCGCCCTGGCAACCGACTTCCGCGCCCGAGATGGAGGCATTGCGCTTGTAGAGCGCGCCGATTGCCGCCGCCGTCAGCAGGAACACGCGCCGGCCGGCCACATCGCCGCGATAGCACCGCTCATAGTAGCGCAGTACCGCCGGGATGATGCCCGCCGCGCCATTGGTGGGCGCGGTGACCACACGGCCGCCCGCGGCGTTCTCCTCGTTGACCGCCATGGCCCAGAGGTTGATCCAGTCGAGCACCACCAGCGGATCGCTCAGCGCCGCCTGCTGTCGCGCGACGAGTTCCGCCGCGATGGCCTGTGCGCGGCGCTTGACCTTGAGCCCGCCCGGCAGCGTTCCGCCTTGCGAGGTGCCGCGATCAATGCAGGCCGCCATCGTATCGGCCAGCAGGTCGAGCCCTGCTTCCACCTCGGCAAGGGGGCGCAGCGCCGTCTCATTGGCCAGCATCAGCTCGGCAATGGTCAGCCCCGCCTCGCCCGCCATCTTGATAAGTTCATCGCCGGTGGTGAAGGGATAAGGGACCGGCGCAGTATCGCCCGCAGGCGCATTGCGGCCCGCCTCGTCCTCATCCAGCACAAAGCCGCCGCCGACCGAGTAGTAGAACCGGCGCAGCAATAGCGCGTCGTCTGCGCCGTAGGCGTTCAGCGCCATGGCATTGCTGTGGAAGGGCTGCCGCTCGCGCTGGTGGAAATGGAGATCGTCCGCCGGGGCAAACCGCACGCGGTGCTTGCCGAGCAGGTCGATGTGCCCGGTCTCATGCACCGCCGCGATCTTGCCGGGCGCGGCGTCGATATCGACCCCGGCAGGCGTCTCACCCATCAGGCCCAGCAGCACGGCGGTATCGGAAGCGTGCCCCTTCCCCGTCAGCGCCAGCGAGCCATAGAGATCGACTTCCACCCGCAGCGTATCAGCCAACAGCCCCCGCTCTTCGAGCAGAAGGCCGAACCGCCGCGCGGCCACCATCGGCCCCACGGTGTGCGAGCTCGAAGGCCCGACGCCGATCTTGAACAGCTCGAAGGTCGAGACGGTCATGCCTGATCGACTGGCGCACGTTCGGGAATGACGGCAATCAGCGGATCATGGCCCCATGCCGCCAGCGAGCGCACGAGATCGGCCCCGGAAAGGCCGATGGTCGCCGTGTTGCGCAAGGGATGAACATGCACCGCATCCGCCGAAGCAAGCTCAGTATCGAGCACCACGCGCACCGCGCTGCCGGTATCATTGAGCGCGGCCAAAGGCGTCACCGCACCCGGCGTCACCCCCAGCAGGCACTCCATGTCCTCGGCCTTGCCGAAGCTCAGCTTCTTGGCGCCGATCACGCCCGCCAGCGCCTTGAGGTCCACGCGGCGCGAATGCTCCACCGTGACAAGCCAGAACTGCCCGCCTGCGTCCTTCAGGAACAGGTTCTTGGTATGCGCGCCCGGCAGCGCGTCATGGATCGCAAGGCTTGCCTCGACCGTGAACACCGCTTCGTGCTCGAGGATAGACCATGCGATGCCCAGTGCGGCCAGCGCATCCTTCAGCGCAGCGTCACTCACTTGGCACCATGCATCGCGGCGATGAAGGCGTTCCACAGCCAGGTCGCAAAGCTGCACCACACTTCGACGTGCCAACGATCCTCGGCCTCGCGCCAGATCACGACTTCCACGGTCTCGAACACCGTCCGCGTCGCGCGGCCCACGCCCATGTTCGCCAGATCGAGCGGACAGCCGCTCGACAGCACCGCGAGCGCCCGCGGCCCGTCCAACACCAGACCAAGCGCGCGCGAAGACACGTCCACCACGCTGACGGGCAGCCCTTCACCGCGCGCGAGGTCGAAGTTGTCCGGCAGCACAACATACCATTCGTCAGGCCCGAGGCAGGCGATCCCGGCGTCCGTATCGCCGATCTTTTTCGGCACTTCGCGGCCCAGAACGCCTTCCAGCACCTTCGGATCGCGCGCGCGCATCGAATAGCGCACTTTGCCCCCGGTATGCGAGAGCGTCACGCCATGGGCTGCGACCGGCTCGGTGCCCAGCTTCAGCTCTGCCGCCGAAACCGCGATTTCTGCGATCTCAACCATTGAGGCAGCTCCCTTCGGCATCATAGAACATCGGCGTCACCACCTTGGCGCTGATCGTCTTGCCGGGCATCGGGATATGCAGCGTCTCGCCCATCCGGTCTCGCCCGCCCGCCACCAGCGCCATGGCGATGGAGCGGCCTAAGGTGGCGCTGTGATACGACGAGGTCACGTGCCCGATCATCGTCATCGGCACCGGCTGATTGGGGTCGGCCACGATCTGCGCGCCTTCTTCCAGCACCGCCTGCGGATCATCGGTGAGCAGACCAACCAGCTGCTTGCGCCCCGGCGCCACGATGTCCGGACGGCTCAGCGAGCGCTTGCCGACAAAGTCCGGCTTCTTCTTGCCAACCGCCCAGCCCAGCCCTGCATCGTCCGGGGTCACCGTGCCGTCGGTATCCTGCCCAACGATGATGAAGCCCTTCTCCGCACGCAGCACGTGCATCGTCTCGGTGCCATAGGCCGCCGCGCCGTGCTTCTGCCCCTCAGCCCAGATCGCTTCCCACACCATGCGGCCATGCTCGGCAGGTACGTTGACTTCGAAGCCCAGTTCGCCGGTGAAGCTCACGCGGAACAGGCGGGTTTCGACGCCGCAAATCTGCCCCTCGCGCACCGCCATGTGCGGGAACGCTTGCCCCGAAAGATCGATGCCTTCCACCAGCGGCGCAATCACGTCGCGCGCCTTCGGACCTTGCACCGCGATCACCGCCCACTGCTCGGTCGTGCTCGTCAGCCACACGTCGAGGTCGGACCATTCGGTCTGGAGGTAATCCTCCATCATGTTCAGCACGCGCGCCGCGCCGCCGGTCGTCGTCGTCAGGTGGAAGCGGTCAGGCGCAAGCCGCGCAGAAACGCCGTCATCGATGATGAAGCCGTGCTCGCCCAGCAGCAGGCCATAGCGGCACCGCCCCGGCTCCAGCGACTTCCACGGGTTCGTATACATGCGGTTGAGGAATTCCGCCGCATCCGGCCCCACAACTTCGATCTTGCCTAGCGTGGAAGCATCGAAAATGCCGACCGACGAACGCACCGTGCGGCACTCACGCGCCACGGCTGCGTCCATGTCCTCGGACCCTTGCGGGAAATAGCGCGCTCGCCGCCACTGCGCGACGTTCTCGTAGACCGCGCCGTGATCCGCGGCCCAATCGTCGATCACGCTCTTGCGCAAGGGCTGGAACAGCGCTTCCTTGTGATGCCCCAGCATCGCGCCGAAGCTCTGCGGCGTGTAGGGCGGGCGGAACGTCGTCAGGCCGATCTCGGTCACGGGCCTGTGCAGCACGCCAGATGCGATCTGGAGGCCGTTGAGGTTCGAGGTCTTGCCCTGATCGGTCGCCATGCCGTTGGTGGTGTAGCGTTTGATATGCTCGATCGAGCGGAAGCCTTCCTGCACCGCCAGGCCGATATCGCGCGCCTTCACGTCGTTCTGGAAATCGACGAAGGCCTTGCTTTCATGCAGCGGCTTGGGCGCGGGCAGAAGCCCACCGGAAAGCCCCGAGCCGAAGTCCCACGCACCCGCGCAGGCACCCACGCAGCGCAGGTTCTCATGGGTCTTGTCGGGCACATAGGCACCCCAGCTTTCATCCCAGCGCAGCGTGCCCTTGGCGTGGCTCCACAGGTGAACGGTCGGCGTCCAGCCACCGGCCATGAGCAGCGCGTCGCATTCCAGCTTCTCGCCCTTGCCGACGCCTGCCAGTGCGATGGTCACGCCCTTCACGGCAAGGCTGCCTGAAACCGAAGTCACCGCATAGCCCGGATAGCAGGCAATACCCGCATGGCGCGCAGCTTCGGCGAGTTCCGGCGCAATCTCGCGCCGCAGATCGACAATCGCGGCAATGTTCACGCCCGCCTTGTGCAGCGCCAGCGCGTCGTGCCAGCCGCTGTCATGGATCGCCATGACGACCACCTTGCGGCCCACCGCCACGCCGTATCGCAGGGCGAAAGTCCGCGCTGCACTCGCCAGCATCACGCCGGGCACGTCATTGCCCTCGAACACCAGCGGGCGTTCGATAGCACCCATCGCGAGGATGACCTCACCCGACCGGATGCGCCAAAGCTTCTCGCGTGGGCCTTCAGCCTCATCAACCGAAAGGTGATCGGTCAGCCGCTCTGCCGCAACCACGAAGTTCTGGTGATAGTGGCCGATGGCCGTTGTGCGCGAGAGGACCGTGACATTGTCCATCGCCGCCAGCTTGGCGGTTGCCTTTTCAAGCCACGCCCACTGTGCCGGATCGGAAAGGGCGCCGCCGCCGATTTCTTCCTGCTCGTCGATCAGAATCACCCGGCCGCCATTCGCCGCGGCTTCCAGCGCCGCCGCAATGCCGGCAGGACCAGCGCCAACGATCAGCGTCTCGCAGTGCGCATAGGTCGCGTCGTAGTGATCGGGATCGCGCGTCGTCGGGCTGTCGCCCAGCCCTGCCAGACGGCGGATGATCGGCTCGTAGACCTTCTCCCACGCGGCGCGGGGCCACATGAAAGTCTTGTTGTAGAAGCCCGCCGGGAAGAACGCGGAGAGCATGTTGTTGACCGCGATCAGGTCGGTCTTGAGCGTGGGGAAGCGGTTCTGGCTCGTCGCGTTGAGCCCATCGTGCAGCGCTACCGAAGGTGCGCGCAGGTTGGGCGTAACGCGGCCCGGGCCGCGGTCCACGGTCACCAGTGCGTTGGGCTCTTCCACGCCCGCACCGAGGATGCCGCGAGGGCGGTGATACTTGAACGAGCGCCCGAACAGCATCTGCCCTTGTGCCAGCAGCGCAGAAGCGAGGCTGTCCCCTGCATAGCCCCACTGCGCCTTGCCATCGAAGGTGAAATTGCGCTTGATGCGGCGATCAACGCGGCCGCCATCCGCCAGACGGAAACCACTCACTTGCGCGGCTCCCCGGCCTTGTAGGTTGTCTCGAACACGTCGGTCACCGTATCGCGCACCGCATTGAAGAAGCGCCCGCAGCCATGGGAATGCCGCCACCGTTCATGGTGCCGCCCGCGCGGATTGCTGCGGATGTAGAGGAATTCCTCCCACTGCTCGTCCGAGTAGGTCGAAGGATCGACCGGTCGCGCGATATGCGCCTCGCCGCCATAGACGAACTCCACTTCGGGGCGCGCCTCTTCGCAATAGGGGCAATGAATCAGGATCATGGCTTGTGCCTCAGTGCGCGACGGCGGCGGCAGCCGCTTCGTCGATCAGCCGGCCATTGCGGAACCGGTCGAGATTGTAGGGCGCGTTGATCTTGTGCGGTTCGTCGTGCGCCATGGTGTAGGCGAGGAGATCGCCCGCCCCCGGCGTCGCCTTGAACCCGCCGGTGCCCCAACCGCAGTTGACGTAGAGCCCCTTGACCGGTGTCTTGCCGAGGATCGGCGAGCGGTCCGGTGTCACATCCACGATGCCGCCCCACGTGCGCAGCATCCGCATGCGCGTGAAGATCGGGAAGATCTCGCAGATCGCCGCCAGCGTATGCTCCACGATGTGGAATGCGCCGCGCTGCGAATAGCTGGTGTACTGATCGGTGCCCGCGCCGATCACGAGTTCGCCCTTGTCGGACTGGCTCATGTAGGCATGGACGGTGTTCGACATGACGACGCAGGGGAAGATCGGCTTCACCGGTTCGGACACCAGCGCCTGCAGCGGATAGCTTTCGAGCGGAAAATCGAGCCCGGCCATCTTCATGACGAGCGAGGTGCTGCCCGCTGCCGAAACGCCCACCCGGCGCGAGGCGATGAAGCCGCGCTCGGTCTCGACGCCTTCGATGGCCCCGTCCGCGCCGCGGCGGATGCCCGTCACCGCGCAGTTCTGGATGATATCGACGCCCAATGCCGAAGCCGCGCGCGCATAGCCCCAGGCCACGCTGTCATGCCGCGCGGTGCCGCCGCGCCGTTGCAGCGCGCCGCCCAGCACCGGATGGCGCGTGCGCGGCGAGATATCGATAGGCGGGCAATAGGCCTTGCACTCTTCCGGGGTCAGCCATTCGTTGTCGACGCCGTTGAGCCGGTTCGCGTGGATGTGCCGCTTGAAGCTCTGCACATCATGCACGTTGTGCGCGAGCATCAGCACGCCGCGCTTGGAATACATGATGTTGTAGTT
Source organism: Novosphingobium sp. PASSN1 (assembly GCF_002278815.1). Classification (NCBI taxonomy): domain Bacteria; kingdom Pseudomonadati; phylum Pseudomonadota; class Alphaproteobacteria; order Sphingomonadales; family Sphingomonadaceae; genus Novosphingobium; species Novosphingobium sp. PASSN1. The sequence continues at coordinate 157,943 of NZ_NKIS01000005.1, forward strand.
GAGGTCCTGGCTCAGCCCATCCCACAGCTTGACCGCGTGATCGTAGAGATGCGCGCTCTCGTCGTAGAGGTAGTTCGAGCGGATGATCGTGGTGTTGCGCCCGGTGTTGCCGCCGCCCAGCCAACCCTTCTCGATCACCGCAACGTTGGTGATGCCGTACTTCTTGGCGAGGTAATAGGCCGCACCAAGGCCGTGCCCGCCCGCGCCGACGATGATCGCGTCATAGCTCGCCTTGGGGGCCTTGTCCGGCCAGTGCTCGGGCCAGCCCTGATGGCTGCGGAACGCCTCGCCAATCAGATTGAAACCGGAAAACCGCTTCATCGCGCAGTTGCCTCCAGCGCGGCCTTGCTGCGCTCGACGTAAAAGGCCTTGAACGCGTCCACCAGCTTCTCCTCGACCGAATACATGCCCGGACGATAGCCATCGCCCTTGATGCCAGCGTGGTTGACTGCCGAAAGATGGCTGTCCTGCGCGTTGGTCGCGCGCCACACTGCGGCGAGGTTATCCACGTCGTAATCGACGCCTTCAACAGCATCTTCGTGCACGAGCCACGTGGTGCGCAGCAAAGTCTTGTCCGGTCCCAGCGGGGTGAGCGAGAACGTGACCACGTGATCGCAGCAGAAGTGGTGCCAGGAATTGGGCTGCGTCCACACCGAAAGGCTGGTCTGCTCCTTGTCGCCATGCGGCCAGATCAGCTTCTTCGAGGCCGGCTTGCCATCCAGCGTCTGCGTCACCGCACCGTTCGCCAGCGGCAGGCGGGCCACGCGGTGCCACCAGTTATCCGGAAACTCGACGAGTTCGTGGAAGATACCGAGTTCCTGCCAGCGCTGGCGCTGCGCTTCCAGCATGGCATCGAAATCAGCGTCATCGACAACGTCGTTCTCGCCGTCCTCGGGGAGCCCCTTGCCAAAGCCATACGTCGAAAGCGACTTCATCAGTTCGGGATGGCTCGCGTCGCAGTGATAGCACTCGCGGTTGTTTTCCATCACGAGCTTCCAGTTGGCGGGCTCGATCAAGTCGTCCTGCACCGCCACCTTCAGCTTCGTCATGTCGTAGATGGCGATCTGCTCTTCGATATCGGCCTTTACGCGGTCAATCGGCGGTGGATTGTCCGAAAGGCACAGGAAGATCAGCCCGCCGATGTTCTCGAGCGCGACGGGACGCAGGCCATTCTCGGCCTTGTCGAACTCCTCGGGCATGTTGCGCGCGGCCAGCAGCTTGCCATCGAGCGAGAACGTCCACTGGTGATAGGGGCAAACCAGCCGCGCCGCCTTGCCCGCGCCTTCGCACAGCTTTGCGCCGCGGTGGGTGCAGCTGTTGTGGAAGGCTTTGATCTCGCCCTCCTTGGTGCGCACCACGATCACCGAGGTATCGCCCAGCTCGAACAGGAAACGATCACCCGGGTTCTTCACATGCGCCACGGTGCAGGCATAGAGCCACACCGACTTGAGCATGACCTCGGTGTCGAACTTGTAGGCTTCCTCGCTCACGTAGAGCTTCTGCGGCAGGGTGAAGCCGGGCTTGTCTGCCTTCAGGCTGGCGGCAATCGCGTCAAAATGCATCATGGGATCAGCTCCGCAATGCGTTGTTGTCCGGGTCGAACGGCGAATCCGGGATGATGACCGCGCGGTGCGGCTCGCCCAGGATCACGATTTCCAGTTCCGTGCCGACGGTGGCATGTTCGGGTGCGACCATCGCGAGCGCAAGGCTCTTGCCGCAACGCCAGCCATAGCCGCCCGAAGTCGCGCGGCCAACCAGCGTGCCATCACGCAGGACTGCTTCGGAACCGCGTGCATCGGCATCGGTCACGCCCAGCACTTCGAGCGTGACGAACTGCCACTTGAGGCCCGCTTCCTTGCGCGCCAGCAGCCCTTCACGGCCCTTGAATGCGGGCTTCTTGAAGCTGACGAAGCGGTCCAGCCCGCTTTCGAGCGCAGCATATTCGATCGACAGCTCACGCGGGATCAGCTTGTAGCTCTTCTCGATCGCCATCGCAGTCATCGCGCGGATGCCGAACGGCTTGATCTGGAACTCCGCACCCGCCACCATGATCTTGTCGAAGATGTAGTTCTGCATCTCGATCGGGTGGTGGATTTCAAAGCCCAGCTCGCCGATGAAGTTCACGCGCAGCAGATCGACCTTGGCGAGCCCGAGCGAAACCGACTGGCCGGTGAGCCAGGGGAACGCGCCGTTCGAAAGATCGGCGTGGGTCAGCTTCTGCAGCACATCGCGCGACTTCGGACCTGCCACCACGAGCACGCCCATCGCCGTCGTCAGCCGCTCGAAGCGCACCGAACCGTCGGCCGGCAGGGCCTTGAGCAGATAGTCCTGATCATGCCGCTCCAGCGCGCCCGCCGAAACGAGGTAATACTGCTGCGGCCCCTTCTTGTAGACGGTGAACTCCGCGCGCACGCCGCCAGCGTCGGTCAGCAGATAGGAGAGCGGCACTCGGCCGATCTTCTTGGGGACCACGTTGGAAAGCAGGCCATTGAGCCAGTCTTCCGCGCCGGGGCCGGAAATCATGCACTTGGCAAACGCCGACATGTCCTGAATGCCCACATGCTCGGTAACATGGCGACATTCGTTGCCGACATGCTCGAAGTAGTTCGAGCGGCGGAACGACCACTTTTCGCGGATCGGCTCGCAGGGCACATCGGGATGATTGTGGTTGAGGATCACGTCCGGCTTGTCGAGCTCCGCCTCGCTCAGTTCATAGCCTTCGGGCGCAAACCAGTTGGGGCGCTCCCAGCCGAACACGCTGCCGAACACCGCGCCCAGCGCCTTCATGCGGTCGTAGCACGGGGTGCGGCGCAGCGGGCGCGCAGCCTCGCGCTCTTCGTCCGGATAGTGGCAGGTGAAGACCTTGGCGTAGGCTTCCTCGTTCTTCTCGATGAGGTAGCCCTCACCCGCATAGTCGCCAAAGCGGCGCGGATCGACGCCCATCATGTCGATGCTGGGTTCGCCTTCGACGATCCACTGCGCCAGCTGCCAGCCCGCGCCGCCCGCAGCGGTGATGCCGAACGAGTGACCTTCGTTGAGCCAGAAGTTCTTCTTGTCCCACGCCGGGCCGACGATGGGTGAACCATCGGGCGTATAGGCGATCGCGCCGTTGTAGACCTTCTTGACACCGACTTCGCCGAACGCGGGCACGCGCGCCATGGCGGAGAGGATGTAGGGCTCCAGACGCTCGAGCGCGTCGGGGAACAGTTCGTACTCGCTGTTGGCCGCCGGGCCTTTGACGTAGCAAGCGGGCGCGCCGACTTCGTAAGGCCCGAGCAGCAGGCCGCCCGCTTCCTCGCGCATGTACCAACTGGCGTCAGATTCGCGCAGGACGCCCATTTCCGGAAGGCCGGCCTTGCGGCGCGCCATGATTTCGGGGTGCTGTTCGGTCACGATGTACTGGTGCTCGACCGGCACGACCGGGATATCGAGACCGATCATCTCGCCCGTCTGGCGCGCGAAGCTGCCGGTGGCGGAGACGACGTGCTCGCAAGTGATCTCGCCCTGATCGGTGGTCACAACCCATTCGCCGTTGGCCTTCTGGGTGATGCCGGTCACGGTGGTGTTGCGGTAGATCGTCGCGCCGCGCTGACGGGCGCCCTTGGCCAGCGCCTGCGTGAGATCGGCGGGCTGGATATAGCCGTCAGCCGGGTGCTGGATCGCACCGAGCACGTTCGTCATGTCGGCCAGCGGCCAGATCGCCTTGACCTCGTCCGGGCTGAGGAAGTTGACCTCGACCCCGATGGTGCTCGCGACCCCGGCGTAGTACTTGTACTCGTCCATGCGGTCGCGCGTAGTAGCGAGGCGAATGTTCGAGACGTTGGAGAAGCCAACGTTGAGTTCAGTCTCGGCCTCAAGCGAGGGATAGAGCTCAACCGAGTACTGGTGGAGCTTGCCCACCGAATACGAGAGATTGAACAGCGGCAGCAGGCCCGCGGCGTGCCAGGTGGAACCGGAGGTCAGCTCCTTGCGCTCGATCAGGACGCAATCGCTCCAGCCCAGCTTGGCGAGGTGATAGAGCGTGCTCACGCCCACCACACCGCCACCGATGACCACTACCCGCGCTGTCGTCTTCATGATGCCCCTTGGCCTTCCGCTTTTTTATCAGAATGCCGTTATGCCAGCCGCGCGCGCAAGTCAGAACCGCTCTTTGCAGCCATCGCAAAGACTAATGCTGGGTATTAGGCAAAAGAACCCCTCCGACCTACCTTTCGGCAGGCCACCTCCCCATTTGTGCCTCCGGCAAAAATAGGAAGGAGCAGGTAGGTCCTCCCCATTTTTGCGCAGCACAATTGGGGAGGTGGCTCGCGAAGCGAGCCGGAGGGGTTCTTCTAGCCGACCACCACAGGCAGCTTCGCCAGCGAATGCGCCGCAAACACCACCAGCGCAGCGCCCGCCAGCGCCGCCCACGGCAGCACCCCGGCCCGCTTCACAGCAGGGCTTTCCGCAAAGTCTTCCGACAGCGCGGCCGGGAACACACCCTTGTCCTGCACATAATGGCGAAAGGCGAAGACCGGCAGGATCAGCAACACCCCGATCAGACCATTGCGCAAAGTCCCCGCGCCATAGACATCCGCCCCTGCCCCCATGAAGGCCATGTTCACGAAGCCCAGCACCGCGCCCAGCCCCAGCAGCCATGTCGGGCAGCGGAACGGGCGCTCCCAGTTGGCGCGGTCCATGCGGTGGATCCAGCCCGATTGCAGGTTGAGGAAGTTGAACGCCATGTAGCAGACGTTGGAAATCATCAGCACCGCGAAGTAGTCCGAGGCGAGCAGCAGCACGAGGTTGAAGGCAAGGTCGGTCCACATCGCCGCCGTCGGCGCGCCGTGGCTGTTCACCCGGCCGAGGTACTTGGGCAGCCAGCCATCGACTGCCGCCTGATAGAGCGTGCGCGAGGAGCCCATCATCGAGGTCATCACGATCAGCAGCAGCGAAAGGATCAGCATCGCGATGAACAGGTTGGCGACGATGACCGCGCCGCCTGCCGTCACGCCCAGCCCCTTGGTCACGATGGTGGCCAGCGCCAGCGCCACACCGGAGCCGTCACCGATGCGCGGGTCCATCATCGCTTCCAGCCCCAGCGAGGCCTGAAACGCCAGCGGCACCAGCGCGAAAATCACGATGCACAGGATACCCGAAGCGATCAGCGCGCGCGGGGTATCCTTCGCCGGGTTCTTGAACTCGCGGGTATAGCACACCGCCGTCTCGAACCCGTAAGTCGACCAGCCCGCGCCAAACATCGCGGCGGCCATCAGGGTGAGCCCATAGCCGTCCCACGTGCCGAAGTGGGCGTGGCCAGCCGCATCGCGCACCAGCGGCAGGATCGGAAACAGGTTCTGCGTCGGCAAGTCACCCGTGATCAGCGGCATGAAGCCGACGAGGATCAGCGGCGCAAGGCAGGCAATGCCGAGGATTTTCTGCGCATTCGCCGCCTTCGCCGCGCCGCCGTGCTGAAGCGCGAACGTCAGCAGCAGAAACGCCGTGCCGATGATCGAGACGGCATTGATCCTGAGGGTCAACTTGTCGCGGATGAAACCAAGATCGAGGAGCGTGATGTGCCAGGTGTTGATCGCGCTATCGGGCGCGAACAGGCTCGCCATGATGTAGCCCGCCGCCAGACTTGTGCCGAGCGTCAGTACCGGCGACCACGCCAGCCAGTTGCACCACACCGATATCGGCGCGACGAACTTGGAATATGGGAGCCACGCCGCCGCGCCATAGACCGAGGCACCGCCCGACTTGTGCGGATAGAGCCCAGCGATTTCGGCATAGACGAAGCTCTGCAGGAATCCCATCATGATCGAGGCGATGAAGATCACCCAGCTGGGCTGGCCAATCATCGTGGCAATGCCGCCGATGGTCAGCAGCACCCCCGCCGGAACCCCGGACGAAGCCCAGAACGCGCCCTTCCAGTCGAGCGAGCGGTGCAGCTCGCCGCTTTCCTCGATCCCGGCCCCCTCGATTCCGGCGACGTCGGTGATCGCGGCGCCGCTCATCGCTGAGCGGTTTCCCAGTTCGGCGCGACATAGTAGGGCGCGTTGGACGGGGCGAGCATGTCCTTGCCGAGTATATGGTCCGCGCCCTTCTCGCCGATCATGATCGTCGGCGCGTTGAGGTTGCCGGTGGTGACCGACGGCATGACCGAGCTGTCGACCACGCGCAGGCCCTCGACGCCAATCACCCGCAGTTCGGGATCGACCACGGCAAACGGATCATCCACCGCACCCATCTTGCAGGTGCACGATGGGTGATAGGCGCTTTCCACCTTCTGGCGCACGAATGCGTCGATGGCCTCGTCGCTGGTGACGTCAGCACCCGGCTGAATCTCGCGGCCCCGCCACGGTTCGAATGCGGGTTGCTGGAAGATCTCGCGCGTCAGCCGCACGCAGGCGCGCATTTCCTCGATATCGTCGGGATGGCTGAGGTAGTTGAAGCGGATCACCGGCTTGTCGGCTGGATCGGCGCTGCGCAGCGTGACGCTGCCCCGGCTCTTCGAACGCATCGGGCCGACGTGGGCCTGAAATCCGTGCTCGCTCGCAAGCGAATTGCCGTCGTAGCTGACGGCCATCGGGAAGAAGTGGTACTGGATATCGGGATAGCGGATGCCCGCCTTGCTGCGGATGAAGCCGCAAGTCTCGAAATGGTTGGTCGCCCCCAGCCCCGATTTCAGGAACAGCCAGCGCGCGCCGACCAGCCCTTTGCCGAAGAGATTCGCGTATTTGTAGAGCGTGACCGGCTTGGTGCAGGCCATCTGGAAATAGAATTCGAGATGATCCTGCAAGTTCGCGCCGACCCCCGCGCGGTCTGCCACGACCGGAATGCCATGCTGCGCCAGTTCCGCCGCCGGGCCGATGCCCGAAAGCTTGAGCAGTTGCGGCGAGTTGATCGGCCCGCCCGCAAGGATGACCTCGCGATTGGCCTTCACGATGGACCGCTTGCCATAGCGTTCGATCTCGCCGCCAACCGCGCGCTTGCCTTCCATCACGACTTTCGTCGCCAGCGTATGCTGCAACACGGTCAGGTTCGGCCGCCGCATCGCCGGGCGCAGATAGGCCTTGGCAGCAGAGCACCGCTCGCCATCGCGGACGGTCATGTCCATGCGGCCAAAGCCTTCCTGACGATACCCGTTGACGTCATCGGTCAGCGCGTAGCCTGCCTGCTTCGCGGCATCGAGCCACGCCTGATTGAGCGGGTTCTGCAAGGTGCCATAGCGCGTATCGAGCGGCCCATCGCCGCCGCGATATTCGGTGCCGCCTTCGTCGCGCTTCTCCGCCCGGCGGAAGTACGGCAGCACCGAGGCGTAGTTCCAGCCCCGCGCGCCTTCCTCTTCCCACCGTTCGAAATCGAGCGGATTGCCGCGAATGTAGACGAGGCCGTTGATCGAGGACGATCCGCCCAGCCCGAGCCCACGCGGCGTATGCAGCACGCGGCCATCGAGCCCCGGCTCGGGCTCGCTTTCATATTGCCAGTTCCACCGCGCGGTGTTCATCGGGATCGCCAGCGCGCTCGGCATCTGGATGTAGAGCGACTGGTCGGAGCCGCCGGCCTCCAGCACCAGCACCTTGTGCTTGCCATCCGCCGAGAGCCGGTCGGCCAGCACGCAGCCGGCCGAGCCCGCGCCGACGATCACATAGTCGAAATCCCCGTCAGTAAGGGGCATCGATCGGCTCCATCGCGACATAGACGCCCTTGAGGCGCGTGAAATGGTGGATCGCCTCGCGGCTGTTTTCAAAGCCGATGCCGGATTGCTTGAACCCGCCAAACGGCATCTCCACCGGGCAGATGTTGAAGGTGTTGATCCAGCACGAACCCGCATCAAGCGCCGCGATCACCCGGTGCGCGCGCGTCAGGTCATTCGTGAACACACCCGCCGCGAGGCCGAACTCGGTATCGTTCGCCCGGGCGATCACTTCGTCTTCACTGTCGAACGGCAGCACGGTCATGACGGGGCCGAAGATTTCCTCCCGCACCACGGTCATGTCGTCGGTGCAGGCGGCAAACACCGTCGGTGCCACGAAGAAACCTGCTGCCGGTACGCCTTCCGTCACGCGGTGGCCGCCGGTCAGCACCTCGGCGCCCTCGGCCTTGCCCTTCTCGATATAGCCCATGACCTTGTTCATGTGCGCTTCGGAAATCAGCGAGCCCATCTGAGTTGCGGGGTCCATCGGATCACCCAGCTTGATCCGCTCGGTGCGCGCCTTCAGGCTTTCGAGGAACTGCGGCATCACGCTGCGCTCAACGAACACGCGCGTGCCGTTGGAGCAGACTTCGCCCGCCGAGTAGAAGTTCGCCAGATGCGCGCCCGAAACCGCGTTTTCGATATCGGCATCGGCGAAAATGATCAGCGGCGATTTACCGCCAAGCTCCAGCGTCACGTTCTTGAGCGTCGCCGCCGCCCCCGCCATGATCCGCTTGCCGGTGGGCACGCTGCCCGTCAGCGAGATCTTGGCGATGCCGGGATGCTCGGTGAGCAGCGCGCCAGTCTCGCCAAAGCCGTGCAGCACCTGAAACAGGCCCTCGGGCAGGCCCGCCTCAAGGTAGATCTTCTCCACCTCGATCGCGGTCAGCGGGGTCAGCTCCGAAGGCTTGAAGATGATCGCATTGCCGCAGGCGAGCGCTGGCGCAGATTTCCAGCAGGCGATCTGGATCGGATAATTCCACGCGCCAATGCCGGCGCAAACGCCCAGCGGCTCGCGCCGGGTGTAGCCAAATGCCGCCGGCCCCAGATCGAGATGCTCGCCGGCAATCGTCGGAGCGATGCCCGCAAAGAATTCCAAGCAATCGATCCCCGAGACGACATCGACGACCAGCGTTTCCTGGATCGGCTTGCCGGTATCGCGCGTTTCCAGCGCAGCCAGCTCATCGTTGCGTTCGCGCAGGATTTCAGCGGCGCGGCGCAGGATCCGGCCGCGCTCGGTGCCGGTGCGCTTGGCCCATTCCTTCTGCGCGGCTGCCGCCTTGGCAACGGCGGCATCGACTTCGGCCTTTCCGGCGATGGGCAAGGTCGCCAGCACTTCACCGGTGGCGGGATTGATCGTCTGGAAGGTGTTGCTCATGCGCTTGTTTCGCTGCTTTCATATGGAAGAAAAACCCCTCCTTCAGCGCTTCGCGCTGCCACCTCCCCATTTGTGCCTGCGGCAAAAATGGGGAGGACCTTCTTGCCCTCCCCATTTTTCCCTGAGCTTGTCGAAGGGGCAAATGGGGAGGTGGCCCGCCGCAGGCGGGTCGGAGGGGTTCTTCTTCTACTTACTTCCCGAAGTGCCACACCGCGTTGACGCCCCACGTGCGCGGCTTGGCATAGACGCCCGTGGTATAGCCCCAGTAGGTCGAGGCATCGAAAGCGTAGACGCGGTACTGGCGTTCGAACACATTGTTCACGAAGAACGAGAGGTCGAGGTTGCTGTCCTTCGGGGTGAAGCCAACCCGCACGTTCTCCACGTGATAGGCCTTCTCGCGCTCCACCGGCGCGCACATCACGGTGAAGCAGAACTTGCCTGTGTAGAGCGCATCCGCCTGCAGCGAGGCGCGGCCGATTGCGGTGTCGAACTCGTAACGCACGAGCGCGTTGCCCGCGAAACCGGGCGCCTGCGGCAGGTCGCTGGTCTTCACCGTCACGCCATCGGGCAGCAGCACGCCCTTGACTTCGCTGTCCTGCACCGCGCCCGAAAGCTGCAGCGTCAGACCGGGGATCGGGCGGCTGGTGATGTCCGCTTCGATGCCCTTGATCTTGGCCGGCAGGTTGCGCACGACCTGCGCGGCGAACACCTGCACGAAGGCCTGGTAGTTCTTGTAGTCGTAGTAGAACGCCGCGAGATTGAACTGCGTGTTCCCCGGCAGCTTGGCCTTCACGCCCACTTCATAGGCGTTGAGCGTTTCGGGCCGATACGGAATGTTGTTGAGCACGTCGACGAGCTGCGTCGGGAACGGCGTACCGGTCGAGAAGGTGAACCCGCCAGACTTCGAGCCACGGTTGTAGCTGGCGTAGATCAGCGTATCGTCGCTGGGCTTGAAGTCGATTTCGGCGCGGGCAGTCACGCCCTTGAAGGTCGGGTTCGCCGCATCCGGCGTGGTCGTCACGCCCGAAGGCAGGCCGCTCTTGAAGCTCCACGTACCCGGCGTCACCGTGCCGGTCGTGTCGTTGTAGCGGATATCGTCCGGCCCGAAGTGCAGCGAAAGCGCGTAAGGCCCGGTCGGCGCGATGGCATCATAGACGCCGCGCTTCTTGTCCTGCCAATAGCGGATGCCGCCGATCAGCTTCCACTGGTCATTGATCTTGAATTCATCCTGCGCGAAGAACGCGAAGCTTTCCGTGCGCTGGCTGAAGCGCACGTTCGGATCGTACTGGATGAACGGCACAGCATACTTGGCGGCAAACTTGCCGTCGATGATCATGCCGAAGCCGCCGAAGGTCAGGTAGTTCTGGCCGAACGTGGCGGCAGCGCGGATTTCCTGGCTCACCTGGTTGGTGCGCGCGCGCTGGAAGAACACGGTGCCGCTCTCGTAGCACGTCACGCTCTGCGCAGGCGCGGGGCACGGCCCGGGCGCGCGCGGAATGCCCTGCTCCACGTAGGGGAACTCGGGAACGCTATCACCCTGTTCGATGTAGAACTTCTTGAGGTGCTGGTAGTCGGTAATCGAGGTCACATCGAACGCGCCAATCTTGGCATCCATGCGCAGCGTGGCGCCGAACACGTCGCGATCGACATAGGCATCGTTCGTGCCCGCCGTGCGCCACGGATTGCCGCCCTGCGAAGGCGTGATCGCCGGGTTCTTGTACCCGTTGCCGGTCGTGCCGACGACACCCCAATAGGAACAGGCCTCGTTCGGCCCGAGGAATTCACCCTGGAACTGCGCGTTGGGGCAAGTCGGCTCCAGCGAGTAGATGCCTGCCTGCCGCTCGCGGTCGGCCTTGGCATAGCGCACCGTCAGCTTGGCCTTGAAGTCGCTGCTCGGCTTCCACTGGATGATGCCGCGCAGCGCCCAGTGGTTGTCCGCGCCGCGATCCGGCTGGCCGGGCGTGATGTTCTGGATGTAGCCGTCATCGCGCGTGTACTGGCCCGAAACGCGCGCCGTCAGCGTATCGGACAGCGCGCCCGAAAGCGCGCCTTCCAGCACGACCTGATTGAACCGGCCATAGGTCGCCGAAACGTAGCCATCGAGATTCTCGGTCGGCTGCGCAGAGATGAACTGCACCGCGCCGCCGGTGGCATTGCGGCCAAACAGCGTACCCTGCGGACCGCGCAGCGCTTCGACGCGCGCAAGGTCGAACACCGGAAAGCTCGCCGCGGTGATCGACGAGGTATAGGCATCGTCCTGATAGACCGCGACCGGCGGCTCCTGCTGATCGCCATAGTCGTTCTGCGAGACGCCGCGAATGTTGTAGACCACCTGGCTCGAGCCATAAGCGTTGAACTTCAGGTTCGGGATCGCACGCACGACATCGGTGGCGTTGACGATGTTGAGCGACTTGATTTCCTTGGCGCTCAGCACGCTGACGGCGATGCCGACATCGTTGAGCTTCTGCTCGCGGCGCTGCGCCGTGACGACGATTTCGCCGGTCTGTTCAGGCGTGGCTGCGGTTTCGGCGGTGGCCTGTGCTTCCTGCGCAGAGGCCGGGGTGGCCAGCAGGCCCAGCGTGATGGCCGCAAGGGCCGTACCCGCCTGCATCGCGCGGCGGATGGTGTTCGTGTCCGTCATGGTCATGTTCTTTCTCCCCGGAGGACAGCGTCCCTCCCGCTTCTCCAGATGCGCAAGGACTGCATCAACGCCGGGAGCCGCGCAAGCGCGTGCACCGCGCGCCAAACCGAAAGCTGACGCGCGGTGCATTACTGCAACAACAATTTCAGAGACTTAAGCTTGAAAGGTCGAATATCTGACGACTAATAGTACCCATTAGATATCGGAATGCATCCCGCTATCCCTCCAGAAACAGCTCCGCCGCCGCATCGATGATCGCATCGGCATCAAGCCGGTAGGTGCGATAGAGGTCGGGCAGGTCGCCGGTCTGGCCGAACCGGTCGACCCCCAGCGGGCTCACCCGCATACCCTTCACAGCCCCGAGCCACGACAGCGCTGATGGCGAACCGTCAATCACCGTCACCAGCCCCGCCCCCGGCGCCAGCGCGCTCAGCAGCGTGTCGATATGGCTTGGCTGCGGCTTCTTCCCCGTCCAGCGCGCTGCACGACGCGCCGACCAGCCCCGGTGCAGCAGATCGGGCGAGGTCACATTGAGCAGTCCGAGGCCCGGCAAGTCTTCCACCAGCGTTTCCCATGCAGCCATCGCCTCGGGCGCAATCGCGCCGGTAAACACGATGGCGGCTTCAGCGCCCGGTGCAGGACGCTTGAGCCAGTAGGCCCCCTTCAGCGCATCGGCTTCCCAGCTCTCGTCCTCGCGCACCACTTGGGTGATCGAGCGTGTGCTGAGCCGCAGATAGACCGAAGCGCCATCGGGCTTTTGCATGTGTTCAAAGGCATGGCGCATCATCAACGCCACTTCATCGGCAAAGGCCGGTTCGAAGTAATCGAGGTTTGGCTGGCCCATCCCGATCAGCGGCGTGCCTATCGATTGGTGCGCGCCGCCTTCCGCGCCCAGCGTCAGCCCCGAAGGCGTGCCGACCAGCAGGAACCGCGCATCCTGATAGCAGCCATAGTTCAGCGCATCGAGCCCGCGCGCGATGAATGGGTCGTAGACCGTGCCCACAGGCAGCAGGCGCGTGCCGAAATGCTGCGCCGAAAGCCCGAAGGCCGCCAGCACGAGGAAGAAATTGGTTTCGGCAATCCCGAGTTCGACATGCTGCCCGGCGCTATTGCCCACCCACTTCTGCGCCGAAGGAATACGCGCGGCCTGAAAAACGTCCTTGAGTTCGCTCCGGCGAAACAGCCCGCGCCGGTTGACGAAACCGCCAAGGTTGGTGGTCTGCGTCACGTCGGGCGCGGTCGTCACGATGCGGTCGCCCAGTGCATCGCCCGGCCGGGCAAGGTCCATCAGGATGCGCCCGAACGCGCTTTGCGTGGATTGCTCCTCGCCCTCGGGCACCGGCAGCCGCGCGGGCACTGGGATGGCGGGAGGGCTATGCTCGGCAGGTTTCACCGCCAGCGCGCTACGCTCGACAAAGGCCTTCAGCTCAGCCGCGACATTGTCGCCCAGACCGCCCCACGGCTCCCACTCCGAGCCCTCGGCAATACCCATGCTCGCGCGCAGCCCCTCGATCTGCGCGGTGTTCATCATGCCCGAATGGTTGTCCTTGTGCCCTGCAAGCGGCAGGCCATAGCCCTTGACCGTGTAGGCAATGAACAACGTCGGCTTGTCGTCATTGGCCTCAGCGAAGGCTTCCACCAGCGTCTCGGCGCAGTGTCCGCCAAGGTTGGTCATCAGCTGCGCCAGCGCGGCATCGTCGAAGCTCTCGATCAGCGCGCGGGTCTTGGGCAGATCGCCCACATCCTTCATCAGCCGCTCGCGCCATGCCGCGCCGCCCTGATAGGTCAGCGCGGCGAACTCGGCATTGGGGCAATTGTCGATCCAGTCTTCCAGCGCCGCCCCGCCGGGCTTGGCGAAAACCGCCTTCTGCAGCTTGCCGCTTTTCAGCGTGATCACCCGCCAGCCGCAGGTTTCGAAGATATCGTCGAAGCGGCGGAACATGCGGTCTGCGGTCGTCGCATCCAGCGACTGGCGGTTGTAATCGACCACCCACCAGCAATTGCGGATATCGTGCTTGTAGGCCTCGATCAGGCACTCATAGATGTTGCCCTCGTCAAGCTCGGCATCGCCCATTAGCGCGATCATCCGGCCCGCATCGGCCTCGCTCATGTGCCCCTGCGCGATGCAATAGTCCTGCACCAGGCTGGCAAACGCCGTAATCGCCACGCCCAGCCCGACCGAGCCGGTGGAGAAATCCACCGGGATCTGGTCCTTGGTGCGCGAGGGATAGCTCTGCATCCCCCCCAGCCCGCGAAACCGCTGCAATTGCTCCAGCGACTGATTGCCCAGCATATAGTGGATCGCGTGCAGCAGCGGCCCGGCGTGCGGCTTCACCGCCACTTTGTCTTGCGGGCGCAGCGCGTGGAAATAGAGCGCGGCCATGATCGTCGACATCGAGGCGCAGCTGGCCTGATGCCCACCGACTTTCATCCCGTCGCGCTTCGTGCGGATGTTGTTCGCGTTGTGCACCGTCCACGCCGAAAGCCAGCGCAGCCGGGCATCGAGCGTTTCGATGGCGGGGATCAGATCAACTTTTGGATCGGCAAGAACGGTGGTCATGACAGGCTACGGGTCCATCAGGGTGTGCTTGGCCAAAACATAGCGTGCGGCGCGAATTAGCCTATTGCGAAGTTTGCCTCGCACAGGCACAGATTTGGCACAATCTGCCAACTATGGCGCAATGAGTAAAAGATAATGCCAGATTATGATCTAGATGCGATTGACCGCAAGATCCTGCGCCGCCTGCAGCAGAACGGGCGGCTGACGAACCAGCAGCTGTGCGAGGATGTCGGCCTCAGCCCCAGCCCGTGCCTGCGCCGAGTGCGCGCGCTGGAGGAGCGGGGGATCATCACCGGCTATGTCGCGCTGGTCGAGCCTGAAGTGATCGGCCTGCCGGTCAATGCGTTCGTGCGCATCCGGCTCGATCAGCAGGACGATGCCCACCTCGAACGCTTCGAAAGTGCCGTCGCCGAATTTCCCGAAGTGATGGACTGCTATCTGATGACGGGCGAGGCCGACTATCAGCTGCGCGTCCTCGTCCCCTCGCTCGCCGCGTTCGAGGATTTCCTGCGCAAGCGCCTCACCCGAATCGCGGGCGTGGCGCAGGTGACGACGAGCTTTGCATTGCGTCCCATCGTCAACCGCACCGCGCTGCCAGTGCCCGACTAGCGCAGGATTCCAGCCCTCAGCCGCAGCTATCCCCTTGGCTTAACCGCTCGATTGATTACACGGTTGCACCAACCACAAGAAACGTCCTGAAAGCCCAGCCATGTACAATCTGCTCTCCGGCATCACGGTGATCGAGGTATCCTCGTTTGTCGCCTCGCCCACCATCGGGCTCTATCTCGCCCAGTTCGGGGCCGAAGTGATCCGCGTCGACCAGATCGGCGGCGGGCAGGATTTCAAGCGCTGGCCACTCACGCCGGAGGGCCATTCGCTCTCGTGGGAAAACCTCAACCGCGCCAAGAAGAGCGTCGCGCTCGATCTCACGAGCCGCGAGGGCCGCGCTATCCTGACGCAGCTGATCCAGAAAGTCGGCACGCTCGTCACCAACCTGCCCGTCGGCGGGTTCCTCGCGCATGAAAAGCTGGCGGCAGAGCGAGCGGACCTCATCACCGTGCGCGTCATGGGCTGGCCCGATGGCGCCATTGCGCTGGATTACACCGCCAACGCCGTCGTCGGCTATCCCGCGCTCACCGGCACGCTGGCCGATCCGTCGCCGGTCAATCATGTGCTGCCCGCGTGGGATCTCCTGACCGGGGCTTACGGCGCGTTCGCGCTCGTCTCCGCCATCCGCCGCCGCGAGCAGACCGGGCTGGGCGGCGAAGTGCGCCTGCCGCTCACCGATATCGCGATGGGCAGCGCCGCCAATCTCGGCCGCGTGGCTGAAGTGCTCCAGAACGGCGCAGACCGCGAGCGCCTCGGCAATGGGGTCTACGGCACCATCGGGCGCGATTTCGTTACCGCCGATGGGGTGCGCGTGATGATCGTCGCGATCAATGAACGCCAGTGGCAGGGCCTCGTCCGCGCGCTCGATCTGCAGTCGGGCCTCGCCGCACTGGAAGCCCGCCACGGCGTCTCCTTCACCGGCGACGACGGCGTGCGTTATCGTCACCGCGATGCGATCTACGCCTTGATCGAAGCCGCCATCGCGCCGCTGTCTCACGCCGCGCTCGGGGAAAAGCTGGATGCGAACGGCGTGACGCACGGCCCCTACAAGACGATGCCCGAAGCGGTGCAAGACCCCCGCCTTGTCAGCGCAAACCCGATGTTCCAGCACACGGCGGACAACCCCAGCGGCTTTGCCTATCCCGCTGCAGGCGCCTTCGCCACCTTCCCCGGCCTCGAACGCCTGACCCCGGCCCCGGCCCCCGTGCTCGGCGCCGATACGCGCGACGTTCTCGCCCGCCACCTCGCCCTTGATCCCCAAGCCATCGACCAGCTCTTTGAAGCCGGCATCGCAGGAACCCCCGCATGACCAAACTGACCCGCCCAAATCTTGTCAGGGCCGCTATCGTTGCCCCAATCCGCACCGCCGTCGGCAAGTTCGGTGGCAGCCTTGCCGACATGAACGCAGGCCAGCTTGGCGCGGTGATCCTCAAGGCGCTGATGGAGCGCACGAAGATCGACCCCTCGCGGGTTGACGACGTCGTGTTCTCGCAAGGCTACGGCAATGCCGAAGCCCCCGCCATCGGCCACTGGTCTTGGCTGGCGGCGGGCCTGCCCATCGAAGTCCCCGGCTACCAGCTTGATCGGCGCTGCGGCTCGGGCCTTCAGGCCGTCATCAATGCCGCGATGATGGTGCAGACCGGACAGTCCGACGTTGTCGTCGCGGGCGGCGTGGAATCGATGTCGAACGTGGAATACTACACCACCGAAGGGCGGCGCGGCACGCGCGCAGGCGGGCTCATGCTGCATGACCGGCTCACGCGCGGCCGCCTGATGTCGCAGCCGATCGAGCGGTTCGGCGTCATCACCGGCATGATCGAGACGGCCGAAAACCTTGCGCGCGATTATGGCATCACCCGCGAACAATGCGACGCCTTCGCCGTGCGCAGCCACCAGAACGCCGCCACGGCGTGGAAGAACGGCCTGTTCGATGATGAACTCGTCCCCGTCGCCATCCCGCAGAAGAAGGGCGATCCCAAGATCTTCGCGCACGATGAAGGCTACCGCGCGGATGCCACGATGGAGAGCCTTGGCGCGCTGAAGGCGCTGGAGGCCAAGACCATCCCCGGCGCGGTCGTCACCGCAGGCAATGCCAGCCAGCAGAACGATGCGGCTGCCGCCTGCCTTGTCGTCGCCGAACACAAGCTCGAGGAACTCGGCCTCGAACCCATCGCCTGGTTCCATTCGTGGGCCGCTGCGGGCTGCGACCCGGCGCGCATGGGCATCGGCCCGGTGCCTGCGGTAGAACGCCTGCTCGCGCGCTCCGGCCTTGGCTGGGGCGATATCGACGTGGTCGAACTCAACGAAGCTTTCGCCCCGCAGGCGCTCGCCTGCCTCAAGGGCTGGGGCTGGAGCGAGGACGACAGCCGCCGCGAGATCCTCAACGTCAATGGCTCGGGCATCTCGCTCGGCCACCCCATCGGCGCGACGGGCGGGCGCATCCTTGCCAACCTCACGCGCGAACTGGTGCGCCGGGATGGCCGCTATGGCCTTGAAACCATGTGCATCGGCGGCGGTCAGGGCATCGCCGCGGTGTTCGAGCGCGCGTCCTGATATGGACCTTCGCACGCCGCTCGAAGCGGCCATAACCTACCGCGAAGCTGCCCGAAGCGCGCTGGCGCAGCGCCTCGCCAACCGCCCGGTGGATGCGGAGCAGCGCGCCGCGCATGGATTTGCATGGATCGCCACCAGTGTCGCTGCGCTGGAAGCCGTCCATGCCTGGGCGGAGGCAGGCAGCAGCCCGCTCGACGTCCAGGTTGCGCAGCTCGCCTTTGCCGAAACGCTCGGCCAGCTGACCGGCGCGCTGCTGATGGGGCCGGCAGAAATGCTGCGCCCCGCAGACCTTGGCCTGACCGCCGAAGCGCGCGCGCTTGCCAATGCCGCCGCCCCGCTGCTCGATGCCGATATGGCGGAAACCCGGGCGGTGCTCGCCGCCGCACTGGCGGAAGGCCAATGGCCCAGCGAGACCTTCCACGATCCCGAACTCGATGAAATCCGCGCGCAGTTCCGCCGCTTCACCGATACCGAGATCATCCCCCACGCACACAAATGGCACCTCGCCAACACGCTGATCCCGGACGAGACGGTGCGTGCCATGGCCGATCTCGGCACGTTCGGCGTGTGCATCCCGGAGGAGTTTGGCGGGCTCGGCCTTGGCAAGCTCGTCATGTGCCTCGTCAGCGAGGAATTGTCGCGCGGGTGGATCGGCGCTGGCTCCTTGGGCACCCGCTCGGAAATCGCGGGCGAGCTTATCATGCTGGGCGGCACCGAAGCGCAGAAGGCGCACTGGCTGCCGCGCATCGCCAGCGGTGAGATGCTGCCGGTCGCCGTGTTCACCGAACCCGATGTCGGCTCCGACCTTGGCGCGCTCACCACGCGCGCCGCGCAGGATGCGAGCGGCGATTGGGTCATCCACGGCGCGAAGACGTGGATCACCCATGCCGCGCGTTCGGATGTGATGACGCTGCTCGTGCGCACGAAACCCGATACACCCGGCTATGCGGGCCTTTCCATGCTGCTCGTGCCCAAACCGCGCGGCACCGAGGAGACCCCTTTCCCCGCCGAGGGCATGACCGGCAGCGAAATCGAAGTGCTCGGCTATCGGGGCATGCGCGAATATGCGCTCCAGTTCGACGGGATGCGCGCGCCCGCCGATGCGCTGCTGGGGGGCAAGGAAGGCGCAGGCTTCAAGCAGCTGATGCAGACCTTCGAAGGTGCCCGTATCCAGACCGCCGCGCGCGCCGTCGGCGTGACGCGCCGCGCGCTGGAGCTGGGGCTGGACTACGCACTCCAGCGCAAGCAATTCGGGCAGGCGCTGATCGGCTTCCCGCGCGTGGCGGACAAGCTGGCGGTCATCCTCGCCGAATACGTCACCGCGCGCGAACTCTCCTACGCCGCTGCCCGCGCCAAGGACGCCGGCCGCCGCTGCGATATCGAGGCCGGCATGGCCAAGCTCCACGCCGCCCGCGCCGCATGGACCGCCGCCGACGCCGCGCTGCAGATCCACGGCGGCAATGGCTATGCGCTCGAATACGAGATCAGCCGCGTGCTGTGCGACGCGCGCATCCTCTCGATCTTCGAAGGCGCTGCGGAAATTCAGGCGCAAGTGATCGCGCGCGGCCTCATGGCGGGGCGTGGCTGATGGGCGATTACGCTGCATGGATCGGCCGCGAGGAGGTCCGCCGCGATCTGCTGACGCCCGGCCTGCTCGCCCGCTGGTGCGCCACGCTGGACCGCGAAGGACCCGCCGATGCCGCGCCGCAGGGCCTGCATTGGTGCCTGTGCGTGCCGGACGCGCCGACTGCTGCGCTGGGCCCAGATGGTCATCCGAAGCGTGATGACAGCCCCGGCAGCCTGCTCCCCCCGCTCCCGCTCGAACGCCGCATGTGGGCGGCGGGCGCAGTGGAGTTCCTGCACTCCATCGCCAGCGGTACGGCCATCGAACGCCGCACCCGCGTCCTCTCGATCACCGAAAAGCAGGGCGGCACCGGACCGCTCGTCTTTGCCGAACTGGCGCACGAGACCTTTGCGAACGATGCCCTCGCGTTGCGCGAAACGCAGACGCTGGTCTACCGCGATGCCCCGCCGCCCGGCAGCCCCCTCGCGCCGCCACCGCTCGGCGAAGGCCGCTTCGATTCAGGTGCATGGGATACAACGCGCGCGGTTCTGCCTACCCCTGCCCTCCTCTTCCGCTACTCCGCGCTCACCTTCAACACCCACCGCATCCACTACGACCAGCCCTACGCAACCGGAGTCGAAGGCTATCGCGGCCTTGTCGTCCATGGCCCGCTGATCGCCACGCTGCTGCTCGATCTGGCGCGCCGCACGCTCGGCAGCGAGGCCGCGCTGGCGGCCTTCAGCTTCCGCGCGGTTTCCCCCGCGATGGCGGACGAGCCGCTCCACCTCGCCATGCGGCGCGAAGGCGAAGGCCTTGTCCTTGCCGCCCACGCGGACGATGGCAGGCAGGTGATGGCCGCGAAAGCAACACCGGCGGCATGAGCCGGGTTGCTCTCATCGGCGCAACCGGCACCATCGGCCGGGCGGCGGCGGATGCGCTCGTTCAGGCTGGCCATGACGTTACCTGCATCGTCCGCAGCCCTGCCACTTTTCCCGGCGCGCTCACCCACATCGCGGATAGCGCTTCAATCGCGCGCGAAGGCTTCGGCGAACTGCGCTTCGACGCCGTTGTCTCCTGCATGGCCTCGCGCACCGGCGTTGCCAGCGATGCCTGGGCGATAGACCACAAGGCCCAAAGCCATGCCCTCGCCGCTGCCCGCAAGGCCGGGGCGGAGCATTTCGTGCTGCTGTCCGCGATCTGCGTGCAACGGCCGCGCCTTGCCTTCCAGCAAGCCAAGCTGGCGTTCGAGTCCGAGCTTGCCGCCTCGGGCCTGCGTTATTCCATCGTCCGCCCGACAGCGTTCTTCAAATCGCTCTCCGGCCAGCTTGGGCGGGTTCGCCAAGGCAAGCCGTTCCTGATTTTCGGCGATGGCACGCTCACCGCCTGCAAGCCGATCAGCAACCGCGATCTGGCGGCCTATATCGCCGCGTGCCTCACCGATCCGAAGCGGTGGAACACAGTGCTCCCCATCGGCGGCCCCGGCCCCGCGATCAGCCCGCGCGATCAGGGTGAGGCGCTGTTCGCGATGCTGGGCATGGAGCCCCGGTTCCGCTCTGTCCCGCCCGGCTTCCTTGGCGGCATCGCCGGTGCGCTTGGCGTCGCCGCCAAACTCATCCCCCCGCTCGCCGCCAAGGCCGAACTCGCCCGCATCGGACATTATTACGCGACGGAATCGATGCTCGTCCTCGATCCCGCGACAGGCCGCTACGACGCTGACCTCACGCCCGAAACCGGCACCGACACCTTGTTCGAGCACTACCGCGCCATCATCGCCGGCAAAGCCGCAGCGGACGCGCGCGGCGATCACGCGGTGTTTTGATGTTGCGCCGCATCCTGCGCTGGGCTGCCGCGCTGCTCTTCGCCGCCATCGCCGCGCTCGCGCTCTGGCTCTATGCCCCGGACAAACCCCGCGCCATGCTGGAGGCCGCCTATCCCGGCGAATACCGCCTGGTCCTCGGCCAGCGCCTGCGCCTGCTGGATACCGGGCCGCGCACTGGACCGCCGCTGATCCTGCTGCACGGCTTCGGCTCCAGCCTCGATACGTGGGAGCCTTGGGCCAAAGTGCTATCCCGCCAATACCGCGTGATCCGGCTCGATCTTCCGGGCTTCGGCCTCACCGGCCCTGATCCCACGGGCGATTATTCCGATACCCGCACCCTCGCGGTCCTTGCCGCGCTGATGGACCAGCTTGCCCTGCCCCGCGCCACCCTGATCGGCAATTCGCTCGGCGGCCGGTTCGCGTGGGAATTTGCGGCGCGCTATCCGCAGCGGGTCAGCCGCCTCGCGCTGATCTCGCCCGATGGCTTCGCCAGCCCCGGCTTCGAGTATGGCAAGGCTCCCGAAGTCCCGCTGCTGCTCGAACTCATGCCGTGGGTCGGCCCGCGCAGCCTGATCCGCGCCAATCTTGCCCCAGCATGGGCGCATCCCGAAGCGCTGCCGGATGCCGTGCTCGAACGCTACCGCGACATGCTGCTGGCCCCCGGTGTGCGGCGCGCGATCCTTGACCGCACGCGCCAGACGGTGCTGACCGATCCCGCGCCGCGCCTGCGCAGCATCACCGCGCCCACGCTACTGCTTTGGGGGACGCAGGACACGATGATCCCGCTCGGCAATGCGCAGGATTATCTGCGCCTGATGCCAAACGCGCGCCTCGTCCGCCTGCCCGGCATGGGCCATGTGCCGTTCGAGGAAAGCCCCGCGCAGGCCCTTCCCCCTCTGGAACGCTTCCTGGCCGAGCCCGCGCCCTGATCAATCCGGTGTGGCAAAAATGCCTATGATCCCGCGCAAAGCCCCTGGGGGCACCTTGACGAAGTGAACGTTCCCAGTTAGGTGAACGTTCACATTCGATACGCACATCGACTACTCAACCGGACAAAGTGCCGGAATTCAGGGGGAAGAATCGCCATGAACGCATCCCGAACGCCTGCCTATACGCGCCTCATGCTTGGCGCATCGGCAGCCGCTCTCGCACTCGCTGCGCAGCAGGCCCACGCTCAGGAAGCAGCGCCGCAGGCCACCGCCAGCGCTGACGCACCGGCAGACGCCATCGTCGTCACCGGCATCCGCGCCTCGCTCCGCAGCTCGATGAACATCAAGCGCACCGGCATCGGCGTGATCGACGCGATCTCGGCGGAAGACATCGGCAAGTTCCCGGATACCAACCTCGCTGAATCGCTCCAGCGCATCACCGGCGTCTCGATCGATCGCTCCAACGGCGAAGGTTCGACCGTGACGGTTCGCGGCTTCGGCCCGGACTACAACCTCGTCCTGCTCAATGGCCGCCAGATGCCTGCCTCCAGCCTCGGCGGCAGCAGCGGCGCGCCGGCTTCGCGCAGCTTCGATTTCGCCAACCTCGCCTCGGAAGCCGTTGCCGGCGTCGAAGTCTACAAGTCGGGCCGCGCCAGCCTCGCCACGGGCGGTATCGGCTCGGTCATCAACATCAAGACCCCGCGCCCGCTTGACCGGCCCGGCCTGCACGGCAGCATCGGTGCCAAGGCGCTGTATGATACCTCGGTGTTCGAAGGCGGCAAGGTGAAGCCCGAAGTCTCGGGCATCATCAGCGATACTTTCGCCGACGACCGTATCGGTATTGCGATCAGCGGCTCCTATCAGGATCGCCGCGCGAGCCAGGCCCAGTTCAATGCGGGCTGGCGCGAAGGCTACCTCGGCTATGAAAACAACTGGGGTTCGCTCCCGGTTGATGCCAACGACTGGCGCGGCAATTTCGCACGCACCGAAAACCGCCCCGGTCCGAACAGCACCTATCAGGTGACGCAGAACGCGGGCTACGATTTCAGCACCTTCCGCCGCAAGCGCATCAACGGTCAGGCTGTCGTGCAGGTGAAGCCGACCGATACGCTGGTCGCCACGGTCGACTACACTTTCTCGCAGAACACCATCGATTCGCGCACCAACAGCATCGGCGTGTGGTTCAACCACGATCAGACCAGCAGCAGCTGGACCGATGGCCCCGCCGCTGGCCCCAATTTCTATGCCGAGAGCTTTGGCCCGGGCAAGGATCTGGCGATCACCGGCGCGGTTGCGGCCAACCGTTCGCGCAACCAGTCGATCGGCGGCAACCTCAAGTGGGATGGCCCCGGCGGCCTGCGCCTCGAACTCGATGGCCACCACTCGACCGCTGAAAGCAAGCCGACCTCGCCTTACGGCACCGGCATTGCGGTGGGCAGCGCGATCTTCGGCGTGAAGAGCCAGAAGGTCGATTTCACCTCCGACATGCCGGTCATCTCGGTCGAGATGTATCCAGGCGCGGAAATCACCGCCGCCAACATCCGCCCCGCGGGCAACGCCTTCCGCACCGCCTACATGCGTGACGAGATCAACGAGATCGCGCTTCGCGGCGGCTACGATTTCGATGCCTCGTTCATCGACAGCCTCGATTTCGGCGCCACTTACACCGAAAACAAGGTGCGCTCGGCCTTCGGCGTGATCCAGAACGACAGCTGGGGCGGCACGCTTTCGGCAGCTGACACGCCAGATGATCTCTATTCGATCCGCGACCTGCCGAACGATCTGGCCGGCATGAACATATCGGGCAACGGGACCATCCCGAGCTATTTCAACATCAATACGCCCGCGCTGATCACACTGCTCAACGACAAGCTTGGCATCTGCGCCAGCGCCCCGGTCGCCGGAACCTGCATCGCCGATTTCAATACGGATCGATTTGTGCGCGAGCGGACGACTTCTGCTTACCTGCAGTCGACGCATACGTTCGATCTGGGCGAAGCGCCTTCGCACCTGCGGCTTGGTCTGCGCTATGAAAAGACCAAGGTCTTCTCCAGCTCAAAGGTACCGATCCCGACCGGCACCGTGTGGAGCGGGGGCAACGAAACCTCGATCATTTATGGCGGCAGTGGCGAGACCACCCGGCAGGGTGACTACGAAAACTGGCTTCCGGCCATCGATTTCGACATGTCGCCGGTCAAGAACGTGAAGTTCCGGGCGTCCTACAGCCACACGATCACCCGCCCGGACTATGAATCGCTGCAAGGCGGCCTTACGCTGGCCTCGCCGATCCGTGGCGGCACGAGCACGGCCTCGGTCGGCAATCCGAACCTGCTGCCCTACAAGTCGAAGGGCGTCGATATCTCGGCAGAATGGTACTATGGCCCATCGAGCTATATTTCGGTCGGCTTCTTCCACAAGGTGGTGAAGAACTACATCAGCAAGCCGCAGGTCAATCAACCTGCCTTCGGCCTGACTGACGCTGCTGCGGGCGACCGCGCCAAGGAAGCCCGTGCTGCTCTTGGTGCCGATGCAAATGCCACGTCGATCATGAACTATATCGGGAACAAGTATCCCGATACGGTGGCTGGCCGCGATGGCAATGGCAACGTGACCGGGATCAAGTCGCTCGCTGATGATCCGCTGGTGAATTTCATCACTACGGTTCCCGTCAACAGCGCGCAGAAGGCCCGCATCTGGGGCTGGGAATTTGCCGCCCAGCACAGCTTCTGGGATACCGGCTTCGGCGCCATCGTGAACTACACCGTGGTGCAGAGCGACACCAAGTTCGACAACACCTTGCGCTACACCGTGCCGCAATTCGCGGTCCTCGGTATCAGCAACAGCGCGAACGCGGTGCTGTTCTACGACAAGAAGGGCCTCCAGGCCCGCGTCGCCTACAACTGGCGTGCCGGGTTCCTCGGCGGTCAGGGCTTCGATCCGTACTACACCAATTCGTATGGCCAGTTCGACGTGAGCGCGAGCTACGAGATCAAGAAGGGCGTGACCGTCTTCGGCGAAGGGATCAACATCACCAACGCCGACCGCAAGGGCCACATGCGCAACGACCAGACCGTGTTCTTCGCGGCCCCCGGTTATGCGCGCTGGGCAGCGGGCGCACGCTTCTCCTTCTGACAGGTTCACGCCTGAACGAAGGTCTGCAATCGAGAGGGCCGCACTGCTCATAGCGGTGCGGCTCTTCTCTTTGGTCACACGGGCTAATCTGCGCTATGGTCGCCCTTCGATGAGCAATCCGGTTCAGCATATCGTCATCGTCGGCGGGGGCACTGCCGGATGGCTTTCGGCCTGCCTGCTCGCTGCGCGCTTGCCGGGCAAACGGATCACACTGGTCGAGGCACCCGATATCCCGACCATCGGCGTGGGCGAAGGCACCTGGCCAACGATGCGCGAAACCCTCGCCGCCATCGGCATTCCCGAAGCGGAATTCCTTGCCGAATGCGACGCCGCGTTCAAGCAAGGCTCGCGCTTCGATGGCTGGCGCGATGGTTCGGCTGAAGACAGTTACCTCCACCCCTTCACCGCCCCGCCGCCTGCCGAGATGCAGGCGCTTGCCGCTGCGTGGCAGGAAAACGGCAGCCAAGGCCCGTTTGCTGCGGCGATCACGGCGCAGCACGGCGTCTGCGCGGCCAACCTCGCGCCGCGCCAGCGCACCATGCCAGGCTACGCGGGCGCGCTCAATTATGGCTATCATCTCGATGCGGGCAAGTTCGCCGCGCTGCTGATGCGCCATGCGACCACCCGGCTTGGCGTGACGCATATTGCTGCAAGAGTCACCGGCATCGAGGCTGCAGCAAATGGCGATATTGCGGCCCTCATGCTGGAAGGGCGTGATCCGCTATCGGGCGATCTGTTCCTCGATTGCTCGGGGCAGGCAGCCCTGCTGATCAAGGGGCATTGCGGCGCTGGCTGGGTCGACCGCTCCGACATTTCCTTCAACGACCGCGCGCTGGCCGTGCAGGTTCCGGTTCGGCCAGGCAGCCCCATTGCTGCGCAAACCATCGGCACCGCGCATGAAGCGGGCTGGCTGTGGGATATCGGCCTGCCCACCCGGCGCGGGATCGGCTGCGTCTATGCCTCGCGCTTCCTTTCGGACGAGCGCGCCGAGGAAATCCTGCGCGGCTATATTGCAGCCAAAGTGCCCGGCGCGGATGTCGCCAGCCTCACCCCGCGCAAGCTCGCGTTCGCCACCGGCCACCGGGATCGGTTCTGGATCGGCAATTGCCTTGCCGTGGGCCTATCCGCCGGGTTCATCGAACCGCTGGAGGCTTCGGCCATCGTGCTGATCGAATTGTCGCTCAAGGCACTGGCGGACAACTTCCCGCAAAGCCGCGCCAGCATGGCTATCCACGCCGCGCGCTTCAACGAGTTGTTCCGCTACCGCTGGGACCGGATCGTGGAGTTCCTCAAGCTCCACTACGTGCCCAGCCAGCGCACCGAGCCCTATTGGCTGGCCCAGCGCGCGCCCGAGACGATCCCGCCGCGCCTTGCCGAATGCCTTGCCTTGTGGCGCGAACAGGCCCCCTCGGCGTGGGATTTCCCGCGCGTGGATGAAATGTTTCCCGCCGCCAGCCAGCAATATGTGCTGCACGGCATGGGCGTTCCCGTGCCGACCGGCAGCAGCGCCCCCGCGCCGCACGCCCGCCTCGCCGAAGTCACCGCCAAGGCCCGCGCGCTCACCGCCGCGCTGCCAACGGCGCGCGACTACCTCGACCGCCTTTCCGCGCCCACCAGGATTCCCGCATGAGCCAGCACAGCATCCTCAATCCCGCCGATCACGGCCAACTGCGCATCCACACCGAAGCGGGCGCGGAATATGGCGACGCCGTGATGGCCTGCCTCGCCATGCCCGCCGAATTCCGCGAAGTGCAGGCGCATTATCCCATCGTTTTCCGCCGCGATGCCGAAACCGGCAAACTCGCCGCGCTCGCCCTGTTCGGCTTCGAGGCGGGCGAGAACCTCTACCTGAATGGCAGCACGTGGGACGCGCGCTACCGTCCGATGGCCCACGCAGTGCAGCCCTTCCTGATCGGCCGTTCGGCAGAGGAAGGCGCGCCGCCGCAAGTCCATATCGACATGGCCCACGCGCGCATTTCCACCAGCGGTGAAGGCATGCGCGTGTTCGACGATGCAGGCGCGCCCACGCCCTATCTCGAAACCCTGGCCAACATGCTCGGCGATCTCGATTACGCATGGCACGAAAGCACTGCCTTCTTCGATGCGCTCGAAGCTTATGGACTCGTCGAACCGTTCAGCCTCGAAGTCACGCTCGACAATGGCGCAGTGCAGTCGCTCGTCGGCTTTCAGACCATCCACGAGGACCGCCTCGCCAGCCTCGACGGCGAAGCGCTCACGGACCTGATGAGCCACGGCCACCTCGCGCGTATTTACATGGTGCTGGCCAGCCTCGCGCAGTTCGGCAATCTCGTCGCGCGCAAGAACCGCAAGATTGCGCTTGGCTGAAGCCGACGCCTCGATCTTCGCCGCGATGCCTGCGGTGGAGGAGCGTATGGCGGGGGATGCCGCTGCGCTCGATGCGCTGCTCAAAGGTGCGCGCACGCCGTTCGTGATCCGCGGCCTCGCGCAAGCTTGGCCGCTGGTGCGCGCTGGCCTCGTGTCGGCCCGCGCCGCCCGCGCCTATCTCCTCGAACGCGCCCGCCCCGTTCCGTTCACCGTCTCCCTCGGCGAACCGGGCAAGGACGGCCGCCTGTTCTACGGCGCCGACATGGCAATGAATTTCCGTGAGGCGCGCGGCAAGCTGGCCGATGTGTTCACCGGGATGGACGCCAACGAAGGCCGCGCCGATGCGCCCGCGATCTACATGGGCTCGATCGACGTGCCTGCCCATTTCACGACCGTCGCGGCGGAAAACAGCATTGATCTGGGCACGCGCGAGCCCATCGTCAGCCTGTGGATCGGCACGCCCACCCGCATTGCCGCGCACAACGATTTTCCCGAC
The DNA here is from genome assembly GCF_002278815.1 of Novosphingobium sp. PASSN1. Taxonomy (NCBI): domain Bacteria; kingdom Pseudomonadati; phylum Pseudomonadota; class Alphaproteobacteria; order Sphingomonadales; family Sphingomonadaceae; genus Novosphingobium; species Novosphingobium sp. PASSN1. The sequence goes on from NZ_NKIS01000005.1 coordinate 185,648, forward strand.
AATCTCGCGATCTGCGCCGCGGGTCGCCGCCGCTTCACGCTGTTTCCGCCAGATCAGTTCGCCAATCTCCACCTCGGTCCCATCGACAACACGCCCGCAGGCCGCGCCGTCTCGATGGTCGATTTCCATGCGCCCGATCTTGATCTCCACCCCCGCTTCGCCGAGGCGCTGGGCCATGCGCAGGTCGCGGTGCTGGAGCCGGGCGACGCGCTGTTCATCCCCTCGATGTGGTGGCACCATGTGGAGGGCCTCGCCCCCTTCAACATCCTGATGAACTACTGGTGGCGCGATACGCCGCGTTGGCTGGGCCAGCCGCAGGACGCGCTCAACCACGCAATCCTTTCCATTCGCGATCTGCCCGCCGAAGACAAGGCAATCTGGCGCGCGCTGTTCGATCACTACGTCTTCGAAAATGGCCCCGAAGTCACCGCCCATATTCCCGAAGGCGGGCGCGGCATCCTCGGTCCGCTCGATCCCGCCGCCGCCGGACGCCTCCGTTCCTTCCTGCTCAGGACACTCAGCAAATGACCCAAGCAAGCACCAAGCGCCGCATCATCGTGGCTGGCGGCGGCACTGCCGGCTGGATGGCCGCCGCCGCACTCGCCCGCACGATGGGCGATGCCATCGAACTGACGCTGGTGGAATCCGATGCCATCGGCACCATCGGCGTCGGCGAAAGCACGATCCCGCCGCTGGTCGCCTACAACCGCCTGCTCGGCATTGCCGAGGCCGATTTCATGCGCGCCACGCAGGCCACCTTCAAGCTGGGCATCAATTTCGAGAACTGGCGGGTTGAGGGCGAAAACTACTTCCATTCCTTCGGCACCACCGGGCGCGATCACTGGAGCGCGGGCTTCCAGCACTTCTGGATGCACGGGCTGACCAAGGGCCACAAGGAAAGCTACGACGACTACTGCATCGAGCTTCAGGCCGCGATGAAGTCCAAGTTCGCGCACTTGCCGGACAACCGCATCAACTACGCCTATCAGCTCGATTCCAGCCTCTATGCGGTGTTCCTGCGCAAACTGGCCGAGGCCGATGGCTGCCGCCGCGTCGAAGGCAAGATTGCCGAAGTCGAGCTCAATCCCGAAACCGGCGACATCGCCGCGCTGCGCCTCGATTCCGGGCAGCGCCTTGAAGGCGATCTGTTCCTCGATTGCACGGGCTTTCGCGCGCTCCTCATGGAAGGCGCGCTGCATGTGGGGTACGATGACTGGAGCCACTGGCTGCCCTGCGATTCCGCCATCGCGGTGCAGACCGCAAGCGTCCGCGCGCCCATTCCCTACACCCGCGCCATCGCGCATGATGCGGGCTGGCAGTGGCGCATCCCGCTTCAGCACCGGCAGGGCAACGGCATCGTCTATTGCAGCCGCTACCTCTCGCAGGAGGCCGCGCAGGAGCGCCTGTTTGCCACGGTGGAGGGCGAGCGGCTGACCAAACCGAATGTGATCCGCTTCACCACCGGTGCGCGGCGCAAGCAGTGGCACCGCAATTGCGTGGCCATCGGGCTTTCGGGCGGGTTCATGGAGCCGCTGGAATCAACCTCGATCCACCTCATCCAGCGCGCGATCCTGCGCGTGATCCGGATGCTGCCCGCCGGCGAAATCAGCGCGCGCGATGTGGCTGAATTCAACGAGCAGCAGATGACCGACATGGAGCAGATCCGCGATTTCCTGATCCTCCACTACAAGGCGACCGACCGGCGCGACAGCCCGTTCTGGCGCCAGTGCGCGGCGATGGATATCCCCGACAGCCTGACGCACAAGATCGAACTGTTCCGCGAGACGGGCCGCGTGTTCCGCAAGAACGAGGAACTGTTCGTCGAAAACAGCTGGGTGCAGGTGATGATGGGTCAGGGCATCATGCCGAAGAGCTACCACCCCGTCGCCACCAAGCTCTCGGACGCGGAACTCGCCCATCTCCTCAAGGGCCTGCGCGAAAGCGTGGCCAAGACTGTCGCGGGCCTTCCCGATCATCATGCCTATGTTGCGCAATACTGCGGCGCGCAGGAAGCTCGCGCGGCATGATCGCTCGCCTTGTTCTGCTGGCCGCGCTGCTCACGCCCGTAGCCGCGCAGGCCGCGCCAAGCGGTCCCGGCTGGCAGCTCGTCTGGTCCGATGAATTCCGCGCGCCGAAGATCGACAAGACCAAGTGGAGCTTGGATGTCGATTGCTGGGGCGGCGGCAACGGCGAGCGCCAGTGCTACACCGGCCGCCTGCGCAACGCGCGCATCGCGCAAGGCAAGCTCGTCATCACGGCGCGGGCTGAGCGCACCACCGGCCCTGCGCTGCCTGCCAGCCAGCGCCCCGATCCCACGCAGCCGGGCGCGCTGGTCACGCGGGACTATTCCTCCGCGCGCCTCACCACGCGGGGCAAGGCTTCGTGGCGTTATGGCCGCATCGAAGTGCGCGCCAATCTCCCAGAAGGACAGGGCACCTGGCCCGCGATCTGGATGCTGCCCGAAGCGACCACGTATGGCACTTGGGCGGCATCGGGCGAAATCGACATTCTCGAAGCGGTCAATCTCGGCGTCCCCTGCGCGGCTTGCGCGGGCGGCAAGGAAGACACGATCCTCGGCACGCTCCATTTCGGCAAGCCATGGCCGGGCAACACCCACAAGGGCACCGAAGCCCACCATCCCGAAGTGCTCAAGGGCTACCATACCTATGCCATCGAATGGCAGCCGGATCAGATGATCTGGCAGATTGATGGCCAGACCTATGCCGTGCGCCAGCGCAGTGAATGGTGGACATCCGGCTCCGCTACCCCCGGCGCGCCGTTCGATCAGCCCTTCCACCTCATCCTCAATCTCGCGTTCGGCGGCGACCTTGCGGAGACGCGCGGCCTGAAGGGCGTGTCCAACACCAATTTTCCCAAGCGCTTCTTGATCGATTGGGTCCGCGTCTGGCAGAAGCCGCTTTTAACCGCCAGCATCGCGCCGGTGGACCAAGCAAGAGGCCAATAACGCATGGCGAGGCGGCGTCAGGCGGTCACGATCAGGCACGTTGCGGCGGATGTGGGCGTTTCGCTCCAGACGGTCAGCCGCGTCATCAATAACGAGCCGAACGTCCGCCCCGAACTGAAGGAGCGCGTGCAGGAGGCGATCACGCGCCTCGGCTACGTGCCTTCCATCGCCGCACAGCGGATGAGCGGCTCGCGCTCCTACCTGATCCTCGCCCTGAACGATCGCGACCGCACCATCGCCGATTGGCGCGCGCGGCAGGGCACCGACTGGGTCGATCAGATGCTGCTGGGCGGCATGCTGAAATGCGCCGAACACGGCTACCGGATGATCGTCGAACTGGTTGATACGCATAGCGATCACGTGGAGCGCGAACTGCTCGCCGCGGTGGCCGCGCTCCAGCCCGATGGCATCATCCTCACCCCGCCGCACTCGGATAATCCGCAGATCGTGGCGTGCCTTGCGCAGCAGCAAATTCCGTTCGCGCGGATCGGATCGAAGGCGCAGGATCGCGGCATGCCGATCCTGATGGACGATGAAGGTGCCGCCGCCGCCGCCACCCGCCACCTGATCGCGCGCGGGCATCGCCGGATCGGCTTCATTGCCGGTTCGCCCGATTACAACCTCAGCGGCTGGCGCATCGATGGCTGGAAGGCTGCGATGGCCGAAGCGGGCCTGCCTAGCGATGATCTCCTGCAAGCAGGCGATTTCACATACGTTTCGGGCGAGCGCGCCGCGCAGGCGCTGCTGGCCCTGCCTTCACCGCCCACCGCGATCATCGCCAGCAGCGATCAGATGACGCTGGCCGCGCTCGAAGTGGCGCGCAAGGCCGGGCTCGCCGTACCGCACGATCTCTCGCTCATCAGCTTTGACAACACGCCAATGATGCAGTTCACCCAGCCCCCACTGACCGCCATCGACCAGCCCATCGCCGCCACCGCCTCCAAGGCGGTCGAAATGATCATCGCCGCGCAGAAGGGCGAGCGCCTGCCCGAAGCGGTCACCGTGATCCCGGCCACGCTGGTCGAACGCGGTTCGGTCGCCGATGCCAGGCAAACCGTGAGTGCCTGACAAGCCGGGCGTTTCCGGCGAACCCGTCACCCGCCAGCCGCTATCCTTCCTCATGCTCTATGCGCTGGCATGGGCGGGCGGTTCGATTGCCTATGTCCCCTTCCTCACCATTCTCCTGCCGGTGCGGGTCGCCGCGCTGGCGCCGGGCGGGCCGGAGCAGGCGGTGCTGTGGCTCTCGGCCATCGCGTTTTGCGGCGCGATTGCGGCCAGCGTGGGCCATATCCTGTTCGGCTGGCTGAGCGACCTGACCAGAACGCGCCGCCCATGGGCCGCGCTCGGCCTTGCGCTGTCGTGCGGTCTCCTCCTTTTCGTGCCGCTGGCGCGGAGCCTTGAAGCCCTCATCCTGATCGTGGCGGCGTGGCAGCTCGGGCTCAACATGATGCTGGCCCCGCTTGCCGCGTGGGGCGCGGACTGTGTGCCCGATGGCCAGAAAGGCCTGCTCGGCGGCTTGCTGGCATTCGCGCCCGGCCTTGGCGCGCTGGCAGGAGCGCTGGTGACTGTTCCCGGCCTCGCTTCTGCCGATGGCCGCCTCGTGGTCGTCGCGCTGACTGTGGCGGCAGCCGTTCTGCCCGCGCTGCTGCTTGCCCCGCGCGCCGCGGCGGTTCAGCCTGCAACGCCCCTTGCACAAGCCGAGCAACCTCGCCGAAGCGCGGCACTGCGCCAGTCTGCCCTCAAGATGTGGGCCGCGCGGCTGCTGGTGCAAGTCGCCGAAGCCGCGCTGTTCTCGTTCCTTTACCTCTGGCTGCGCTCGATCGATCCGGCGGTCGAGGACTACCTCACGGCGCGCGTATTCAGCCTTGTCCTCGTACTCTCGGCTCCCGCCGCGCTGCTCGCGGGGCGCTGGGCAGACCGGCGCGGCCACCCGTTCCGCCCGCTCGTCGTCTGCACGCTCATCGCCCCGTTCGGGCTGGTCGGCATGGCGCTGGCACACAGTGTTGCGGCAGGCGTGGCGAGCTATGCCGTGTTCGGCTTCTCCACCTCGATCTTCCTCGCGCTGCATTCCGCGCAGACCTTGCGCACTTTGCCCGACAGCAATCGGCGCGGTCGCGATCTCGGCCTGTTCAATCTTACCAACACCATGCCGTCACTGGTGATGCCGTGGTTCACCCTCGCGCTGGTGCCGTGGTTCGGCTTCTCGGGGCTGTTCCTGCTGTTCGCGGCATTGGCGCTTGTTGCTGCCGTATTGCTGGCGGGGCTGCGCGAGTATCCGCTGGCCAAAAACTGATCGGCCCGCTTGATTTTGGTGGTTTCTCATGCGACGAGACAAATGAGAACGTTCACAGAAATACACGGGGAAGAGTGACGATGATGGTTCGGCGCACGCTTTTGGCAGCCATGTTGCTGGCTTCGGGCAGTGTTCTCGCGGCCCAGGATCAGCCCTCCAGCACCGCCCACTCCGCGCTCTGGCCTGCGGCGAAGAGCCCCGCCGCCATCTCCAGCCCCGCCACCGAGCGCCGCATCCGGCGCATGATTGCGAACATGACGCTGGAGCAGAAGATCGGCCAGATGATTCAGGCCGATATCAGCGCGATTACGCCCGAAGATCTGGCGAAGTATCCCCTCGGCTCGATCCTCGCGGGCGGCAACTCCGGCCCTTATGGCGATGAACGCGCCGATGCCGCGAAGTGGTCGAAGCTCGTGCACGAATTCCGCGCCGCCTCGGCCAAGGCAGGGGCCGGCATTCCGATGCTGTTCGGCGTCGATGCCGTCCACGGCCATTCCAACTTGCCCGGCGCCACGATCTTCCCGCACAATATCGGCCTTGGCGCGGCGCACGATCCTGCGCTCATCCAGCGCATCGGCGAAGTGACCGCCATCGAAGTCTCCGCCAGCGGGATCGACTGGACATTCGCTCCCACCCTCGCCGTGCCGCAGGATCTGCGCTGGGGCCGCAGCTATGAAGGCTACGCTGCCGATCCCGCGCTGATTGCCAGCTATGCCAAGGCAATGACTGTGGGCCTGCAAGGCCCGCTGGTGCCCGGTAAGCCGCTGGCGGCAAACCGCGTCGCCGCCACCGCCAAGCACTATCTGGCCGATGGCGGCACCGATGGCGGCAAGGATCAGGGCGATGCGCTGATTTCGGAACGCGAACTCGTCGCCCGCCACGCGCAAGGCTATCCCGCCTCGATTAATGCCGGTGCATTGACCGTGATGGCCAGCTTCTCCAGCTGGAACGGCGCCAAGAACCACGGCAACAAGAGCCTGCTGACCGATGTGCTCAAGGGCCGCATGGGCTTTGAAGGCCTCGTCGTCGGCGATTGGAACGGCCACGGCCAGATCCCCGGCTGCACCGTCACCGATTGCGCGGCCACCTTCAACGCCGGGCTCGATCTCGCCATGGCGCCCAACAGCTGGAAAGGCCTGTTCGAAAGCACCGTGCGCGAGGCCAAGGCGGGCACGATCCCGATGGCGCGGATCGACGATGCCGTGGCGCGCATCCTGCGCGTGAAGGCCAAGCTGGGCCTGCTGGGCGCAAACCCGGTCGACCGCGGCAATCCGTCCGTGGTCGGTGCGGACGCGCACCTTGCCGTCGCGCGTGAAGCGGCGGCCAAGTCGCTCGTCCTCCTCAAGAACAACGGCGGCGTTCTGCCGCTGCGCCCCGGTGCCAAAGTGCTGATCACTGGCCCCGGCGCGGATAGCATGGCCATGCAGGCGGGCGGCTGGACGATCACCTGGCAGGGCACCGACACCACCGCCGCCGATTACCCCAGGGGCCAGACCATCGGCCGCGCCATCGCCGCTGCGGTCAAGGACGCAGGCGGCAGCGCCGCGCTTTCTGCCGACGCCACGTTCGCAGACCGTCCAGACGTGGCCGTCGTCGTCTATGGCGAACAGCCCTACGCCGAATTTCAGGGCGACATGCCCAACATCGCCTTCCGCGCACAAGCGGGGGAGAAGGACATGCTGGCGAAGCTGAAGGCGCAGGGGATCAAGGTCGTCTCGGTGTTCCTTTCGGGCCGCCCGCTGTTCACCGGTGCCGAACTCAACCTTTCCGATGCCTTTGTCGCGGCCTGGTTGCCCGGCACGCAGGGACAAGGCGTGGCCGACGTGCTGGTGGCCGGCAAAGACGGCAAACCGGCGCGCGGCTTCACTGGCAAGCTCCCCTTCCCTTGGCCGGCAGACGCGGTCTCCCCGATCAAGGAGCCGCTGTTCCCCGCGGGCTATGGCCTTGCCTATGGCATGAAAGCCAGTGCCTCGCGCTTCAATGAAGACCCCAAGGTCGAACTTGCTCCGCTCGCCAGCGACGGCGTCTATGTCACGCTCGGCAAGGTTCCCTCGCCCTGGCACATCAGCCTCGATCCCGGCATCACCGCCCGCGCGGTGGATCTCGGCGCGCAGGAAGATGCGCAGCAGTTTGCCTGGAGCGAGACGGGCGGCGTTGGTCTTGATGGTCCGTCGGTCGATCTCATGCGCCAGCTTGACGAGGAATTTGCACTCAAGCTCGATGGCCGCCTCGATGCCGCATCCGGCCCGATCGAGATCGGCATGGCAGGCGCCTCGCTCAAGGTTCAGCCCGCGCCGGGGCCCTTCACGCTGCGCATTCCGCTGCGCTGCTTCCATGAAGCGGGCGCGAACTTCAAGGCGGTAAGCTCGCCGCTGCGCATTGCGGGTGGCAAGGGCCTCGTCCTCACGCTGCGCTCCGCCGCTATCGAAGGCGTCGGCCAGACCATTCCCTGCCCGGCAAAGTAAGCCCGGCTAAATGGCGATACCTTCCGCGGCGAAATAGGCGATCACCGGGGCCAGCGCGTCCCGGTGCCGCTCCCACCGCGCGACCGATGTCGTGTACATCGGACGCCGCACTTGCGCGGCGCTGGGCGTGGAAACCGGTGCGGCGTTGCGGTGGAAATCGAGGCAGGCGGCGTCCCATGCCAGCCCGCAATGCGCCAGCAGCGCCCGCGTCTGCGCTTCCTGATCGGCGACCAGCGCTTCATAGCGCAGTTCCAGAATCCGCCCCGGCAGCGCTGCGCGCCACAGCGCCATCAACCGATCGAACCGCACGTAGTACCGCGCGATATCCATCAGATCGTAGCTGTAGTCGTAATAGCGCGAGGAGATCGCGAAGAGATTGCGGAAGTTCGCGAGCACCGTATCGAGCGGATGGCGGCGCAGGCACACGATCCGCGCCTGCGGCAGCGCCCTTGCGATGAACGCGGCATACTGGAAATTGCCCGGAAACTTGTCGCTAAACCGCCCGTCCTCACGCGCCCCGGCATGGCTGCGCGCCCGCGCCAGATAGTCGCGGCCCACTGCGCCAAGGTCCGCGCTGGCTGCCGCCGCTTCCACTGTCTCGGCATCGAGCACCGTGCGGCTCTGTGTGCCTGCCGCGCGCTTCACCGCCAGCGGCATCGCCTGCAATTCACCCGCGCTCCACACATCGGGATGCGATGACAGGATGCGGTCGACCAGCGTGGTGCCCGTGCGCGGCATCCCGATTACGAAAATCGGCGCATCCTGCGGTGCACCGCGCACCGGCAGCGCCATGACTTGCGGCACAGTCCGCTCGATCGCATCGAAGTTCGCCGCGTCCCGTGCGAACGTATAAGGCAGGCGTGCGCGGTGCCCGGCATTGGCCGCCGCAAGCTGCGCGAAAGCCTCCTGCTCGCGCCCGATATCCTCCAGTTCCTTGGCCAGCGCATAGCCCAAGAGCAGCCGCGCATCACCCGCAGGAGCGCGCGCGAGCGCCGCTTCGAGCGCTGCGACATGGTTGCGCTCCGCCGTAACCTTGCGCAGCCCCGCCAGCAGATGGTGCCCGCGCGCGTGATCCGGGTCGAGCGCCAGCAAGGCGTCCGCCGCCGCCGCCGCGCCCGCCACATCGCCAATGAAGTTGAGCGCCGCCGCCAGATTGTATCGGAAGCTGGCGTTGCCCGGCGCGAGCCGCACGGCCTCGCGGAAATGCGGCACCGATGCGGCGTGCTCGCCCAGCCGCGCATAGACGCAGCCCATCGTGTCGCGCCCCAGCGCATCCTCCGGCAGCGCCGCTTCGGCCGCCGACAGCGTTTCCGCCGCCGCGCCATCCTGCCGCAGCATCACCTGAAACCGCGCCAGTTGCGCCCTGTACTCGCCGCGCGGTTCCAGCGCGATGGCGCGGGTGATATCGGCCACACCTGCGCTCACGCGCCCAGTTTCCGCGCGCGCCATGCCGAGCAGGAAGCGCGCTTCGGCATCATCCGGAAACGCCCCGACAACCCCCGCCGCAAGGCTTTCCGCCGCCGCCAGATCCCCGCGCCCCAGCGCGCGGCGGACCGCTGCGATCCGGGCAGGTTCGGCCTTCAACCTGCTGCGTTCGGCGAATTGTCCTTGCGCCGTTCGAAGAGCGGCTTGAACGGAAACACGAACTGCTCCCAGATCGTCAGCCGCCGCCGGTCATCCTGCCCCACCAGAATGCCCTCGCCTTCCTTGTAGGTGCCGAACATGCGGTCGATCAGGATCAGTGAATTGCCATAATTGCAGCGCGTGTTCTCATAGCCCACCGAGTGGTGAAAACTGTGCTGGCGGATGGTGGTGAAGATATAGCTGTAGAACAGCGGCGGATCGCTGCGCACATTCGCATGGGCGAACGTCGCCACCGCATTGGTCACCCCGAACGCGCAGAGATAGGCCGCCGGGGACACATCGAACAGCGCCACGACGCCAAGGCTGATGAGGAACAGTTCGATCGGATTGCCGACCGCGCCCTTCATCGCATTCAATTGCGTGATGTGGTGGTGCGGCGCATGGGTCAGCCAGAACGGCTCCCAGTTATGCATCAGCCGGTGCATCCAGTACTGGCCGAATTCCCAGAGGAACACGATCAGCGCCACTTGCGCGAGGAACGGCATCTCCGCCGCCCACGGCGTCGCGATGCCCCAGGATTCCTTCAGTGCGCGCAGCGGCGCTTCGGACAGGAGATAGGCCATGCGCCCGATCACGGTGTTGATCAGCACGAAGTAGAACAAGTCAGTGAAGAACTCCTCGCGGTTGATCCGCCAGTCCTTGTGCCGTTCGAATACCAGTTCAAGCCCGAGCACCAACGCGGTGACCACGCTGTTGACCACCAATGAAGTCCACGGGTTGGCCGTGATCGCAGCAGGAGCCAGCATCCAGAACGCCACGACTGCAGCAACAGTCGCGGGGGGAATGCAATCAACCGCCAGCTTTTTCAGCCCTGAACTCATGGCCTCGCTTCTCCTTGCCAGTCTTGTGCCTTATTTCCGTCCTGCCTGCTGTTTTCGTTGCAGTGCAGCTTCGCGCAAACGGGGGCGAGGATCAACCCCGCCCCCTTTTGTGCGTCAGACATGCCGGATGGTCAGTATTTCACCCGGAATTCCAGCCCGACCGTGCGCGGCGCAATGACCGTGCGGCGGAAGTAGCGCAGCCGCACCCCGTCGTTCTGGCCGATACGCGAACGGTCGTTGGAAACCGCCGTCACCGCGTACTTGTCGAAGATGTTGTTCGCGAACAGACCGATCGTGAACTGGTCGTTCTGCCACGCGAGCGAAGCGCGATGCAGCACGAAGCCCGGCAGCTTGTCGCCATAGGCACGGTCCCAGCCAAGGCGCGTCACCACATCGCCACGATAGGTTGCGGTCCAGTCGCCGATCAGATCGCCGCCAAACACAGGCAGCGTATAGTTCACACCAAGGCTGCCGCTGTTCTTGGTCGATCCCGGCAGCCGGTCTCCCTTCAGCGCATCGAGCTGGATCGGTGAGCTGGGATAGAGACCTGCAGGGCTGTTGACCGAAATGATCTTGGCGACGTCTTCGGTCAGCTGTGCGTTGGTGTAGGAATACGTCCCCTGGATCGCCAGCCGATCAATCGGCCGCAACTGGAACGAAGCTTCAAAGCCCTCGGACTTGGCCTTGCCGCCATTCACGGTGATGCCGACAATGCCGTTGACCGTTGCGGACGCCACCTGAATGCCATCCCATTTGATCGAGAAAGCATTGAGGTTCATCGTCAGCTTGCGATCAAACAGTTCCGCGCGCAGGCCGATTTCGAGGTTCTTGGTCGAATCCGGCCCGAACTGGAGTTCGTTGGGCAGGCCGCACACGTTCTGGAATGGCGGCGGCTTGAGCGGGAGGATGCAGGGCGCAACCGTGTTGGGGCCGCCGATGCGATAGCCCTTGCTGTAGGTCGCATAGACCATGAGGCCCGGCGTGAACTTGTAGGAGGTGTTGAACTTCCACACCGAGCCGCTCTTGCCCGACGAACCACCCGCCGCCTTCGCGTCATAGGGGCTGAGCGGATCGCCAAGCAGCGGCACCACGGCGCGGCCCGATACGCGCGAATCGTAGCGGAAATAGCGTCCACCGGCGGTCACCTGCCATTCCGGCGTGATGGTGAACGTGCCTTCGCCGAACACCGCCTTCTCGCTCACCTTCGAGGTGACGTAGGAGACGTATTCAAGCTCCTCGGGGTTGGTGGCGAGATCGACCCAGGGATGGCCCGGGATCTTCTCGTGGTAGTCGTTCTGGAGCTTCTGTTCGTTGAAGAAGCCGCCGACCACCCAGCTGAACGGCCCGCCATGCGTTGAAACGAGGCGAATTTCCTGGTTCCACTGCGCGCGGGAGTTCACCGATTCATTGAAGCTCGTGAAGGCCGGGAACGTCTCGTAGTCATAGTCGAGATCGAGCAGCAGATCGGTGTTGTCGCCCGTGCGCTTGTTCTTGACCTTGGTGTAAGCGGTCGTGGCGACAAGGTCGAACACTTCGCCGACATGGGCGTTGATTTCCATGCTGGCGAGATGGGCGAACCGGTCGACCGGCTCGGCATAGCGCGCCGCGCTTTCATAGAGGCCGGTGCCGAACACGCGGTTGGAATTGTACTGGCCGCCATCGGTCTTGGTGCGCTGGTAGGCATACGTAAACACCACCGAGAGATCGTCAGTGATCTGCGCCAGCAGCTGGTTGCGCGTGCTGAAGGTCTTCTCGAAGTTGAGGTCCTTCTGCCGGAACAGGTTGGCATCATAGCTCGCCTGCGAGATCGTGTTCGGACCATCGGGCTGCGGCAGCGAAACGCCCGGCGTCTTCACCAGCAGCGGATAGTCGATGAAGCCGGGGTCATAATAATACCCGGTGGCCGAACGGAACGCGAGCCGGTCCTTGATCAGCGGGATGTTGATCATCCCGTCGAGCTGATAGCCGACCTTCGAGGCCTCCTTGCGGCCATAGACGCGGCCATGCCATTCCGCCTCGACCTTGTCCGTATTCGGGCGATTGGGAATGTTGCGGATCGCGCCCGCCAGCGTGCCGAGGCCATACAGCGTGCCCTGCGGCCCCATCAGTGTCTCGACGCGCGCGATATCGAGCATCTTGAAGTCGTAGTAGAGCGGCACTTCGCCAAGATAGAGACCGAGCGCATTGTCATAGGACGAACCGCCCGCGTCGGTATCCGAAGCGTTCAGGCCGCGCAGCACGATCGTGCCGGTGTTGCCCGGGCCGGTATCGGCAATCGTCACACCCGGGGTGAAATCGGCGATGTCGCGCACGTCATCGATGCGCTGGCGTTCAAGCTGCTCGGCGCCCACGGCGGAAATGTTGATCGGCACGTCCTGCAGCGAAGTCGCGCGGCGCGTCGCGGTCACAACGATGGCGCTGTTGTCCTCGATGGCCGCAGCCTGCGGCGCATCCCCTGCGGCAGCAGGCAATTCCTGCGCAAAAGCGGGAATGGCTGTGCTGCCCATGAGGATCGTCGCACACACCAATGTCGTTCTATAGGATTTCTTGGTCACTATGGCCCCCGCGTTCTATGCGTGTCAGCCTTTTCGCAGCACCCCGTCCCTGTTCACCCGCATTGCGCGGGTGTTTTGCCGATCCGTTGGAGATCCGGCAGTCAACTTCTGCACCAGATCAGCGCCTCCCTCATGAGACAGCTGAAAAGTGCTTTGATGGGATGAGAAAAGCGGAAAATTGACCCTATCCACTCACCATCCGGAAATCGAAAACTGGCTGACTTCGGGAACAATCTCGCAGAAAACCAGATTTATGTCCTCACGATTAGTACCGTGAAGATTATCTTCACCAGAAACACGCAGTCTCTAGAGCATGATTTCGAAACACTTGTCGCGAATACTGTACGCCTCACGACATTTCCGTTACGCTATCGATATTACATAATAGGTCAAGCGTAATAATTTGGCGCAATCCTGGTATTATCAGCACATCGCTGCACTGCGGAAAACACGCGATTTTTTGTGAGCAACCGCCGCATATCCTGCCTATTCCAGCACACTGAAGACCATCAATGCCTGCGCTGAATCGGCGGATTCTGGCCACACTGACGCCTGATTCGCCCGTCCTCCCCGCACCCATTGAGGGGTGGTATTACGTTTTTTATCGAACGTAACATTTTTCCATGGACAAGCGATCCGCTTCTCGCAATGCTGCACTGCGAAAGGAGACAGACTCGTGTTCACCCTCCCCAGGCCATCGCGCCACCGGGCAAAAACCGGCTCTCTCCTGATCGTGGCCATGGCAGCAACGCTCGCACTCTCGGGCTGTTCAGGCGGCGGCGGCAGTAGTGTAGCTGAAAAGAAGACCGAATTCAGCATCGGCTGGTCGATCTATGCTGGCTGGATGCCGTGGCCCTATGCGCAAGCGTCCGGTATCGTGAAGAAGTGGGAAGACAAGTACCACGTCAAGATCAAGGTCGTTCAGGTCAACGACTACGTCGAATCGATAAACCAGTACACAGCTGGGAAGCTGGACGGCGTCACGCTTGCGAACATGGACGCGCTGACGATCCCGGCAGCGGGCGGCAAGGACACGACCGCGGTCATCCTTGGCGATTATTCCAACGGCAACGACGGCGTCCTGCTCAAGGGCGCCGCGAACCTCTCCGCGATCAAGGGCCGTTCAATCAATCTCGTCGAGCTGTCCGTCTCGCACTATCTCCTCGCCCGCGCGCTGGAAAAGGGCGGCATGGCGATGACCGACGTGAAGACGGTCAACACCGCCGACGCCGATATCGTCGGCGCTTTCGCCAGCGCGGATGTGACCGCCGCCGTCGCGTGGAACCCGCAGCTTTCGGTGATGCGCGCGCAGGCCGGGACTACGCAGGTGTTCTCCTCCGCCGACATTCCGGGCGAGATCCTCGATCTCCTCGTCGTCGATACGGCCACGCTCAAGGCCAATCCCGATCTCGGCAAGGCGCTCGCAGGCATCTGGTACGACACGGTGCAGCTGATGATGCGGCAGGACGACCAAGGAAAGGCCGCCCGCGCCGCGATGGCCAAGCTCGCCGGGTCTTCGCCAGAAACATTCGACAGCCAGCTCAAGACCACCTTCCTCTACAACGATCCCAAGGCTGCCGTCGCCGCCGCGCAGTCTCCCGCGCTCGTCGCGACGATGACCCGCGTGCGCGATTTCAGCTTCTCCAAGGGCCTGTTCAAGGGCGCTGCTTCGGCCGACGCGGTCGGCATCGCCTTCCCCGGCGGCAAGACGCTGGGCGATGCAGCCCATGTCACCCTGCGCTTCGACGACAGCTACATGAAGCTCGCGGCAGACGGGAAGATCTGAGCCCATGCGCTGGATCAATTGGCACCTTTCCAGGCGCGACCGGCTTATTGCGGGGGGTGCACCGATCATCGCCCTGCTGATCGGCTATGTGGTGATCGCCGCGCAGCGCCACGCCGCCAATCCTTCGGACAAGATCTTCCCGCTGCCTTCGGGCATGGCCAAGGCGCTAGGCGATCTGCTCACCACGCCCGATCCGCTGACCGGACAGCTAGTGTTCTGGGCCGATACCATCGCCAGCCTCCAGCGGCTCGGCCTTGGCCTTGGCATCGCGACGCTGTTTGCGCTGGTCCTTGGCCTGCTGCTCGGCGCGCTGCCGCCGGTGCGGGCCGCGCTCAGCCCGCTGGTCACCGGCATCGCTGTCATCCCGCCGATTGCGCTGCTGCCGATCCTGTTCATCGCGCTGGGCCTTGGTGAGACGTCCAAAGTCGTGCTCATCGCCATCGGCGTCGCGCCCGTGATGATCCGCGACATTGCCGCGCACGTAATGAGCCTGCCGCGCGAACAGATCATCAAGGCCGAGACGCTAGGCGCCAATTCGTGGCAGATCATCGCCCGCGTGGCGCTGCCGCAGGCGATGCCGCGCCTTCTGCAGGCGATCCGCCTCGCGCTCGGACCCGCGTGGGTGTTCCTCATCTCCGCCGAAGCCGTCGCCTCCGATATCGGCCTTGGCTACCGCATCTTCCTAGTCCGCCGCTATCTCGCGATGGATGTGATCATCCCCTACGTCGCGTGGATCGCGCTGCTCGCCATCCTGATGGACGTGACGCTCGCCGCGATCAGCCGCCGCGCGTTTCCCTGGGCGCACGGAGCAGGCCGATGAACGCGCTCCTCTCGCTCAAGAACGTCTGGGTCGAATACGGCGACAAGGTCGTGCTCGAAAAGGTCAACCTCGACGTTCCCGAAGGCGCGTTCCTCTCGATCATCGGCCCATCCGGCGCGGGCAAGTCCAGCCTGCTGCGCCTCATCCTCGGGCAGGAAGCGCCGACACGCGGCCAGGTGCTGCTCGATGGCCAGCCGCTCAAGGCCGAATGCGGCCCCGATCGCGGCGTGGTGTTCCAGCGCTACTCGGTGTTCCCGCATATGACCGTGCTCGGCAACGTCACCTTCGGCCTCGAATGCCCCGCCGCGCCCTTCGCCGCGCGCCTGTTCGGCAGCGCCCGCCGGAAGGCCGAAGCCGAAGCGACCCAGATGCTCGAAGCCGTCGGCCTTGCCGATAGCCTGCACCTTTACCCGGCACAGATGTCGGGCGGCATGCAGCAGCGCCTCGCCATCGCGCAGGCGCTGATCAAGCGGCCGCGCATCCTGCTGCTCGATGAACCCTTCGGCGCGCTCGATCCCGGCATCCGGGCTGATATGCACGGTCTGATCACCCGGCTGTGGCGCGATTATGGCCTCACCATCGTGATGGTCACGCACGACATCAAGGAAGCCTTCACGCTCGGCACCCGGGTCCTCGCGCTCGACAAGCGCCGCCATGATCCCCACGCGCCGCACCGCTACGGCGCGACCGCGGTCTACGACCTGCCCTTGCGCGGGCCGCCCGTGCCTGCCCCCACACCCGAAACCCAACCTGTCGCGGCCTCGCATTGAGAGGAATGGCAATGACACCCGAAACCCCCGGCCTCGCCCGGCTCAGCATGAGCCTCCCCGCCGAACTGTTCCGCAAGCTCGACATGATGGTGATGGAGCGCCAGCTCCCTTCGCGCTCGCAGCTCATGGCCGAGCTGATCCGCCACGCCCTCGCCGCGCACGAGGCGTTCACCCGGCCCGACGAGATGCTCGCGGGCACGATCACGCTGGTCTATAAAGGCGAGCGCGGCCGCGTGCGGCACCAGCTGGCGCAGACGCAGGCGCACTATCTCAAGGAAGTGATCTCCTCGCAGCACGTCTTCCTTGAAGATGACCAGTCGCTTGAAGTGCTGCTGGTGCAAGGCCCTGCCGCCCGCCTCAAGGATCTGTCGGATGCGCTGCGCCGGGTGCGCGGGGTCCAGCAGCTCGAACTCGTCACCACCACCGCGCTCCTTCCGCAGCTCTATGAGCCGGAAGGCGATGCGCCGCAGGGAGCCGCCGCATGACTTCTGCTCTCGCTAACCCGAACGCCGCCCGCGATCATGCGCGCGCACAGGGCGGCACCGTCGTCGAGGCGATGCCGATCCTCCCGCCCGCCGCGCCTGATCTGCCCGAAGGTGTCCCCGCGTCCGACTTGCTCTGGGAAGAGACCCTCGCCCCCGGCGGCTATGCCACCCGCCGCCTGCCGCGCGGCAGCCGCCTGCGCCTGATCGACACGAAGGGCGATGCCTGCGCCAGCTTGCAGATCTTCAACGCCGAAATGCCGACCGAGCGCTACAGCTTTGCCGACACGGTGAAGATCCAGTGGAACGCCTATCTGGCCAAGGGCAAATTCCTGCTTTCGGACATGGGCCGCGTGCTGATGAGCCTGGTGGAAGACACCACCGGCGGCACGCACGATACCTTCTCCGGCACCTCCAACGCCCATACCAATGCTGCAAAATATGGCGACGGGCGCAACAGCGGGCAGTTCCCCAACGGCCGCGACCGCTTCCTGCTCGGCGCGGCCAAGCACGGCCTTCAGCGCCGCGATATCCATGCCGCCGTCACTCTGTTCAAGGGCGCGCGGATAGCCGATGATGGCACGATCGAACCGCAGATCGGCCCGTTCGCGCCGGGCCGCGAAGTCGTCCTGCGCGCGGAGATGGACGTCATCGTGGTGATCGCCAACGTCCCCCACGTGCTCGATCCGCGCCCTGAATACACCGTCACGCCGTTGCGCGCGACGGCGTGGCGCGGGCGAGTTGCCGCCGAAGACGATCCCATCCGCACCGCGACGCCAGAGGGCCTGCGCGCCTTCCTCAACGTCGAAGACTATTACCGCCGGTAAGGAGGCAGCCCCATGCAGAACCGCGATCCGCATTTCGACGGCCTCCCCGACGATATCGTCCACGACGAAGTCGTTCCCGCCCGCGCGCCCTGGATCCATCACATCAAGCAGGGCCAGACGCTGCGCATAGTCGATCTTGAAGGCAATCAGGCGGTCGATTTCCTGCTCTACAGCGAAGCTGACGACTGCGAGCGGTACAGCGCGCAGGATACCGTCGCAGCGCAGGGCAACCTCTTCCTGCGCACCGGCACCGTGCTGCGCTCCAACGAGGGCCGCCCGATGATGACCATCGCGGCGACCACGGTCGAATACCACGATACCATCGGCGGTGCTTGCAGCTGCGAAAGCAACACGCTGCGCTATGGCCACCACACCAAGGTCCAGCACGCCTGCGTCGAAAACTTCCTTGAGGCCAACCTCACCGAAGGGCGCGGCAAGCGCGATATCGTGGCGAACATCAACTTCTTCATGAACGTGCCGGTGGAAGCAGATGGCGCGCTCGGCATCGTCGACGGCATTTCCGCGCCCGGCCTCACGGTCGATCTCAAGGCCGAGATGGATGTGATCGTCGTCGTCTCCAACTGCCCGCAGATCAACAACCCCTGCAACGGCTTCAACCCGACGCCCGTGCGCATGATCATCGCGGTATGAGCCGAGGCGCGCGCTCAACCTCCACTTCACTTCCCCTCCCCCGCTCGGGGGAGGCCGGGTGGGGGCGCGCAGCGCTTACCGGACAGGCCGAACCCCCTCCCCCACCCCCTCCCCACCGGGGAGGGGAGCAATGAGTGGTCCCTCAACGATGCCTTTTGACACCGTCCTCATTGCCAACCGGGGCGCCATTGCCACCCGGATCATCCGCACCTTGCGCCGCATGGGTCTGCGCTCGGTCGCGGTCTATTCTGAGGCCGATGCCGGCTCGCTCCATGTCTCGGAGGCAGACGAAGCCATCTGCATCGGCGGCGCGCGGCCATCGGAAAGCTACCTCAACATCGAGGCGATCCTCACCGCCGCCAAGGCGACCGGTGCGGGCGCGATCCACCCCGGCTATGGCTTTCTGGCCGAGAACACCGATTTTGCCGAGGCCTGCGCGGCTGCCGGGATCGTGTTCATTGGCCCAACGCCCGATAACATTCGCCAGTTCGGCCTCAAGCACAGCGCCCGCGCGCTGGCCAAGGCCCACGGCGTGCCGCTCGCCCCCGGCTCCGATCTGTTGACCAGCGAAAAGGACGCCCTCACCGCCGCCAACGAAATCGGCTTCCCGGTGATGCTCAAGGCCACCGCTGGTGGCGGCGGCATCGGCATGCGCGTGTGCGAAACGCAGGCCGATGTGAAGGAGGGCTTCGCCACCGTCGCCCGCCTCGGCCAGAGCAATTTCGGCGATGCGGGCGTGTTCCTTGAACGCTACGTGCGCCGCGCCCGCCATGTCGAGGTGCAGATCTTCGGCGATGGCGAGGGGCGCGTCATAGCCTTGGGCGAACGCGATTGCTCGCTCCAGCGCCGCAACCAGAAGGTGGTGGAAGAAGCCCCCGCCCCGCTCCTGCCCGAACACATCCGGCAAGAGCTTTACGCCGCCGCGATCCGGCTGGGTGAGGCCGCGCGCTATCGCTCCGCCGGTACGGTCGAATTCCTCTACGATGCCGAGCGGCAGCAATTCTACTTCCTCGAAATGAACACCCGCCTGCAGGTCGAACACGGCGTGACCGAGATGGTCATGGGCCTCGATCTCGTGGAATGGATGGTGCGCGGCGGCGCGGGCGATTTCAGCTTCCTCGATGCCGCGCCGACAGTGCCCAACGGCCATTCGGTGCAAGTCCGCCTCTATGCCGAAGACCCGGCGCTCGATTACCGCCCCACTTCCGGCACACTGACGGCGGTGGAATTTCCCGCCGACATTCGCACCGAAACCTGGGTGATGGGCGGCAGCGAAGTCAGCGCATGGTACGATCCCATGCTCGCTAAGCTGATCGTCCACGCGCCCACCCGCGATCTGGCCGTCACCGCGATGCAAGCCGCGCTCGGGCAAACGCGCATCGACGGCATCGAGACCAACTTGCGCTGGCTGCGCGATGTTGTCCGCACGCCCGCCTTCACCAGCGGCGAAGTTTCCACCCGCGTCCTCGATGCGATTGCCTATGCCCCGCGCAGCGTTCGCGTGATCAGCGGCGGAACCGCCACCACGGTGCAGGACTGGCCGGGCCGCCAGCGCCTCTGGGCGGTCGGCGTGCCGCCTTCAGGCCCGATGGACGACCAGTCGTTCCGCCTCGGCAACCGCCTGCTCGGCAATGCGGAAGGCACGGCAGGCCTTGAACTCACCCATTCCGGCCCGACCCTTGCCTTCACGGCGCCTGCAAAGATCGCGCTGACCGGCGCAGACTTCAGCGCGACTCTCGATGGTGTTCCCGTCCCGCGCGGGCAGGCGATCACCGTCGCCGCAGGCCAGACACTCGCCATGGGGCGCACCTCGGGCGGCGGGATGCGCGGCTATCTGCTCTTCGCGGGCGGGCTCGATATCGCGCCCTACCTCGGTAGCCGCGCCACGTTTGAACTCGGCCAGTTCGGCGGCCACGCCGCGCGCCGCCTTGTCGCGGGGGATGTGCTGCACTTCGGCGATGAACCTGCCGAAGCGCCGCTTGCCGCCACCGCCATTCCGCCGCTTGGGCAGGAATGGACCCTGCGCGTCCTCTACGGCCCGCACGGCGCGCCCGATTTCTTCACCCCTGACGATATCGCGATGATCGTCGCAGCCGAATGGCAGGTGCACTACAATTCGAACCGCACCGGCGTGCGCCTGATCGGCCCCAAGCCGCACTGGGCGCGCAAGGACGGCGGCGAGGCGGGGCTGCACCCCTCGAACATCCACGACAACCCTTATGCCATCGGCGCGGTCGATTTCACCGGGGACATGCCGATCATCCTCGGCCCGGACGGCCCCTCGCTCGGCGGGTTCGTGTGCCCGTTCGTGGTGATCGCGGCGGATCGCTGGAAATTGGGCCAGCTCGTCCCCGGTGATCGCCTGCGCTTCGCCCCGGTCACCATCGCCGATGCCGCCGCTGCCGATGCCGACCAGCAACGCCTGCTCACCCAAGGTACGCTGCCTGGCCCCGTGCCGGATCGCCCCATTGCGCACCTCTCCCCGATCCTCGCCGAAACCCCCGCGGCAGGAGGCCGCCCGCGCACGATCTACCGCCAGCAGGGCGACCGCAACATCCTCGTCGAATACGGCCAGATCGTGCTCGACATCGAACTGCGCATCCGTGTCCACGCGCTCATGGTCGAGCTTGAGCGTCAGGCCCTGCCCGGCGTAATCGATATCGTGCCCGGCATTCGCTCGCTGCAATTGCACTTTGATGGCAAGGCGCTCAATCAGGCCAGCGCGCTTGCCGCGCTGATCGCCGCCGAAGAACGCCTTGGCGATCTGGCGGACTTCACCATCCCCAGCCGCATCGTCCACCTCCCCCTCTCGTGGCGCGATCCCGCCACGCTGGAGACGATCGAGAAGTACATCGCCGCCGTGCGCGACGATGCACCGTGGTGCCCGGACAACATCGAATTCATCCGGCGCATCAATGGCCTGCCCGATGTGGCGGCGGTCGAGAACCTGATCTTCGAGGCCAACTACCTCGTCATGGGCCTCGGCGACGTCTACCTCGGCGCGCCGGTCGCGACGCCGGTCGATCCGCGCCACCGCCTCGTGACGACGAAGTACAACCCCGCGCGCACCTGGACCCCGCCCAATGTCGTCGGCATCGGCGGCGCGTACATGTGCATCTACGGGATGGAAGGCCCGGGCGGCTACCAGCTGTTCGGCCGCACCGTGCAGGTGTGGAACACCTACAAGCAGACCGACGCCTTCACCGACGGCAAGCCGTGGCTCCTGCGCTTCTTCGACCAGATCCGCTTCTATCCCGTCAGCGCCGAAGAGCTGGTGGAGTGGCGGCGCGAATTCCCCGCCGGACGCCGCGCGCTCAGGATCGAGCCCAGCGAGTTCCGCCTTGCCGATTACCGCCAGTTCCTTGCGGACAACGCAGACGCCATCGCCACCTTCGAAGCGAACCGCCAGTCCGCCTTCGACGCCGAACGCGCCGATTGGCAGGCGCGCGGCGAATTTGACCGCGTGACCGATCTGGCCGAAACTGACGCGCCCGCGATGGGTGCAACGCAAGTCCCTGATGGCACAGACCTCATCGAAGCCCCCTTCGGCGGCAGCGTGTGGAAGCTGCTCGTCGCCGCCGGAGACGCGGTGCAGGCGGGCGATACCATTGCGGTGATCGAGGCGATGAAGATGGAATGCCCGGTCGAAAGCCCCGGCACCGGCACGATCGAGGCGCTCTACATCAAGGAGAAGCAGTCGCTCCAGCCCGGCTCCCCGATGCTTGCCCTGAGGCGCACGGTATGAACGCCGCCCAGATCGCCGCCGCAGTCCAATCCGGCGAAACAACCGCCGTCGCGCAAATCGAAGCAGCCCTCGCCCGCATCGCCGCCTATGATCGGGTTCAGCCGCAAGTCTGGATCAGCCGCGCGAATGCCGACCAAGCCCTCGCCGCCGCCCGCGCCGTCGATGCGCGCATCGCTGCGGGCGAACATCTGCCGCTGGCGGGCGTGCCCTATGCCGCCAAGGACAACATCGACGTCGAGGGCTTCGAAACCACCGCCGCCTGCCCCGCCTTTGCCTATACGCCCGAAGCCTCTGCCACCGTCACCCAGCGCCTTGCCGCTGCGGGCGCGATCTGCATGGGCAAGACCAACCTCGATCAGTTCGCCACCGGCCTTGTGGGGTCACGCAGCCCCTATGGCATTCCGCGCAACGCCTTCAACCGCGCCTATGTCAGTGGCGGTTCGAGCTCGGGTTCGGCCATCGCGGTCGCCGCCGGGCTCGTGCCGATTGCGCTCGGCACCGATACCGCCGGCTCGGGCCGCGTGCCCGCCGCTTTCAACCAGCTGATCGGGTTCAAGCCCACCAAAGGCCGCTGGAGCACGCACGGCGTCGTTCCCGCCTGCCGCTCGATCGATTGCGTCACCGTCTTTGCACAAACCACCGCCGAAGCCGCGCTTGTCGATAGCGTGCTCACCCGGTTCGATCCCGCCGATCCGTGGTCCAAGCCGCTGGCAGACCGTGCCCTTGCGCCTGCCCGCATCGGTGTGCCCTATCGCCGCCAGCGCCAGTGGTTCGGCGATGCGGAATCGGAATACTTCTACGACCGCGCGCTGGATCACCTCGCCAGCTTTGCCGAGATCGTCGAAATCGACATCGCCCCACTGCAGGAAGCCGCCCAGCTGCTCTATGGCGGCCCCTGGGTCGCCGAACGCACCGCCGCGATAGCGCATATTCTGAAAACCACCCCCGATGCTGTCGATCCCACGGTCCGCGCCGTGGTCGAAGCCGGGTG
This sequence comes from Novosphingobium sp. PASSN1, assembly GCF_002278815.1. Taxonomy (NCBI): domain Bacteria; kingdom Pseudomonadati; phylum Pseudomonadota; class Alphaproteobacteria; order Sphingomonadales; family Sphingomonadaceae; genus Novosphingobium; species Novosphingobium sp. PASSN1. The sequence continues at coordinate 208,463 of NZ_NKIS01000005.1, forward strand.
GGACAAGACCGCCGTCGAGACCTTCGAGGGCATCTACCGCCTCGCCGAGCTGAAGCGCCACGCCGATCTGCTGTGGGGCGAAATCGACGCGATGGCCTTCCCCACCACCGGCACGACCTATCGCGTGGCCGAACTCGCCGCCGCGCCCATCGCGCTCAACAGCAATCTTGGTGCCTACACCAATTTCGTGAACCTGCTCGACATGGCCGCGCTCGCGGTTCCGGCGGGCACGCGCCACAACCGCACCGGCTTCGGCATCACCCTGATCGGTCCCGCCGATACCGACCGCGCGCTGCTCAACCTCGCCGACGCCTATCTGGCCAAGGCCGATCTCGCCCCGCCGCCCCCGCTCGATCTGGAGTCCGTCATGCAGACCGTCAAACTCGCCGTCGTCGGCGCGCACCTCAAGGACATGCCGCTCCACTGGCAGCTCACCTCGCGCGAGGCGCAGTTCGTGGAAGCCACCCACACCGCACCCACGTACAAGCTCTACGCCATGGCCGACAGCGTGCCGCCAAAGCCCGCGCTGATCCACAGCGCCGATGGCGGCGGTTCAATCGCGGTCGAAGTCTATGAACTCGGCGTGGCCGAATTCGGCAGCTTCACCGTGGAAGTCCCCGCCCCGCTCGCCATTGGCACGGTGACGCTGGCCGATGGCACCAGCGTCAAGGGTTTCGTCGCCGAACCCCGCGCAATCGCGGGCGCGGAAGACATCACCCACCTCGGCGGCTGGCGCGCCTATATCGCGCAGAAGAGCTGAAGGAGCATACCCGATGCAAACCCTCAAGACCCTGCTGCTTGCAGCAATCCTCCTGCCCGTAGCGGCCCATGCTGAGGCCCAGCCCAAGCCGCACGTTCAGGTCGTCCCCGGTTTCGCGGATTTTCTCGCCATCGATGGCGAAACCGTCTGGGCTACCAACAAGGGCCGCGTCGAGCAGTGGTCGGTGAAGGGCAAGCAGGCCGAGGCCCCGATGGGCCGTCCCTGCGGCGGCATGAGCATCGATTTCGGCGCGCTCTGGGTCGCCGATTGCCCCGAGAATGCGGTCAAGCGCATCGACATCAAGACCGGCAAGCTCCTCGCCGTCATCTCCAGCGGCATCGCCAACCAGATGGAAGGCGAACTCAACACCGTGACGGGCGCGGGATCGGTATGGATCGGGTCTGACGCCAGCGGCAAGGTCGCGCGCATCGATCCGGGCACCAACAAGGTCGCCGCCACCATCGCGGTCGCCCCCGGCACCTGGTATCTCAGCTACGGCCTCGGCGCGCTCTGGGCGGTCAGCGCCAAGGAACAGCTCCTCCAGCGCATTGATCCCGCCACCAATAGCGTCACCGGCACCGCGCCGCTCGGCAAGCTGCCCGGCTTCCTCGTCGCGGGCGAAGGCGCGGTCTGGGTGCAGGAGCAGGGCGATGGTACCGTCGCCAGGATCGATCCCGCCACGATGGCCGTCACCGCGCGCATCAAGGTGGGTGACAACCTCAAGTGGGGCGATATCGATACCGGCACGGGCAAAGTCTGGCTGCGCACCACCGACGATCAGGAATACGTGATGATCGACGCCCAGACGAACGCCATCCTCAGCCGCATCGGCAAACCCGTCGGCAGCGGTGCGCTGCGCTGGACCCCCAAGGGCGTGTGGACGTCCGCCCACGATGTGCACACGCTGACATGGTGGCCCGGAAAGTAAGGCTTCACCAGCACACCAAGCAATCCGCCACCGGCAAGCGCCCCTTGCCGTGATTTCGCTTGCACTCTTTGCGCGTTTTTGATCAAACCAATCACAAATGATCATAACGAACGATTTTCCGCGCGGGAGACGAGCAATGCACAAGGCCCCCATCCGGCTCCTCGGAGCGCTTCTCCTTGCAGGCAGCGCGCTCGCCCCGCTGCATGCCCAGCAAGCCTCTGACCCGCTGGCCGAAGCCTTCCGCGATCCCCCCGCCTCCGCCCGCCCGCGCGTTTGGTGGCACTGGATGAACGGCAACGTCACCGAAGAAGGCATCCGGCTCGATCTCGAATGGATGAAGCGCATCGGCATCGGCGGTGTGCAGACGTTCGACGCGCAGCTGCAAACGCCGCAAGTGGTCGAAAAGCGCCTCGTCTACATGACGCCGGAATGGAAGCACGCCTTCCGCACCGCCGCGCAAGCCGCCGACAAGCTCGACCTAGAACTCGCCATTGCCGCCTCGCCGGGCTGGAGCGAGAGCGGCGGACCTTGGGTGAAGCCCGAAGACGGCATGAAGAAGCTCGTCTGGTCCGAAACGCGCGTCACCGGAGGCAAGCGCTTCAAGGGCAAGCTCGCCCCGCCGCCCTCGGTCACCGGACCGTTTCAGGACCTCGGCATGCAGCCCGAGATCGGCGTTGCACAGCCCAAGACCGACCTGCCGCAGCTCTACCGCGATACTTACGTCTTCGCCGTCCCCGAAACCGCGGCCCCGCTCGCGCCGGTCTATACCGCCGCGTCAGGTCCGATCGAGGCCGGACGGCTCACCGATGGCAGGCAGGCAACCTTCATCGAAGTGCCGGCCGATCCCGCTGCGCCGCCGGGCTGGGTCCGCGCCGATTTCGCCGTGCCGCAAGTCATCCGCTCGGCCACGCTCGCAACCCCGCCGGTCTCGCTGTTCAGCGCTGCAAGGTTTGCCCCCGTTCTCGAAGCGAGCGACGATGGCACCAGTTTCCGCGAAGTCGCCCGCTTCCCTACCGGCACTTCAGCACAGTACACGATCACTTTCCCCGCCGTGACCGCCAAGGCGCTGCGGGTGCGCTTCCTGCCCGACCCGACGGGCTTTGGCCTGCCGACCCAGCCCGCGCCGGGCGTCGAGTTTCCCGTATTCCCCGGCTTCATGAGCGGCGCTGCGCCGCATGTGACCGTGTCGGAACTGTCGTTCTCCGCCACTGCGCGCACGCACCGCGTCGAGGAAAAGGCCGGGTTCGCCACCACGCTCGATTATGGCGCGATCCCCACACCCGATGCACCCGCCGTTCCGGAAGCGGCGGTGATCGACCTCACCAGCCGCATGAAGCCCGATGGCTCGCTGGACTGGACGCCGCCCAAGGGCAGCTGGCGCGTGCTGCGCATGGGCTACAGCCTCACCGGCACCGAAAACCACCCCGCACCGCCCGAAGCGACCGGCCTTGAAGTCGACAAGTTCGATGCCGATGCGGTGCGCCGCTACGTCAACACCTACCTCGACACCTATATCGATGCCGCAGGGCCGGACATGATCGGCACGCGCGGCGTGCGCGCCCTGCTGAACGACAGCATCGAAGTCGGCGCGAGCAACTGGACGCCCGCACTGGTCAGCGAATTCAAGGCGCGGCGCGGCTATGATCCGGTGCCGTGGCTCCCCGCGCTCACCGGCGCGATACTCGGCAGTCCGGCGCGCACCGACGCGTTCCTGCATGATTACCGCCAGACCCTCGCCGATCTGATGGCCGATGCGCACTACAAGACCATCGCCGAGGAAGCCCACAAGCGCGGCCTGATCCACTATTCCGAAGCGCTGGAAGACAAGCGACCCTCGCTCGGTGACGACATGGCGATGCGGCGCAACGCCGATGTGCCGATGGCCGCGATGTGGTCCTACGATACGGCCAACGGACAGCCCCAGCCCAGCTATCAGGGCGATATGCGCGGCGCGGCATCGGTGGCGCACGTCTATGGCCAGAACCTCGTCGCCGCGGAATCGCTCACCGCGGCGCTCCAGCCGTGGGCCTTCGCCCCGCGCGATCTCAAGCCGATGATCGACATGGAGTTTGCCCTCGGCGTCAATCGCCCGGTGATCCACACGTCGGTCCACCAGCCGCTGACGGACAAGGCCCCCGGCTTCTCGCTCTTCATCTTCGGCCAGTATTTCAACCGCCTCGAAACCTGGGCCGATCAGGCGAAGCCTTGGGTCGATTACATGGCCCGCAGCAGCTTTATGCTCCAGCAGGGCCGCAATGTGGCAGATGTGGCGTATTTCTATGGCGAGGAAGCCCCCCTCACCGCGCTCTTCGCCAAGGCCGTGCCGGGCGATCTGCCCACCGCCAATGCCTTCGATTTCGTCAATCCGGATGTGGTGCTGAACCAACTTTCGAACGACGGCGCGGACCTCGTCGCCAAGAGCGGCGCGCGCTACAAGGCGCTGTACCTCGGCGGAAGTTCGGCGCGGATGAGCCTTGCGGTGCTGAAGCGGATCGACGCGCTGGTGCGCGCTGGCGCAACGCTGATTGGGGAGAAGCCCACCGGGTCGCCCGCCCTGCAGGACGATGCCGCAGAGTTCGCTCGCGTCGCCGACGCACTGTGGAGCGGCAACACCAGCGCGGGCCGCGTCCTTGCCAGCCACGATCCCGATATCGCCCTCATGGCGCTCGGCATCTCGCCAGACATGTTCTACCTGAAGACCGCAGCAGATAGCGCTGTCCGGTTCGTTCACCGCAAAACGACGGATGCAGATATCTACTTCATCACCAACAGCAAGAATCGCGTAGAGGCTACTACACTCACCTTCAATGTTATCGGCAAGGCGGCAGAATGGTGGGATGCCACCTCGGGAAAGGCTTCACCAATCGGTTATTGGTCTGCCTTCGGCCACACCGAGATCATGATGACGCTGCAGCCTTGGCAGTCCGGCTTCGTCGTTTTTCGCAAGGATGGCCCCGCCAGCATGACGATCCCGGCTGCAGTCCGGACGCCCGTGAGCACGCTCAGCGGCCCTTGGACCGTCACGTTCCAGCCGCGCCGGGGCGCGCCTGAAAGCGCCGTCCTGCCGCAACTCGCCGACTGGTCAAAGAGTAGCGATCCGGGCCTACGCTATTTCTCAGGCACCGCCACTTATCGCCAGACCTTCAAGCTGCCCGCCAAGGCCGGCAAGCATCTAGTCCTCGATCTGGGCGAAGTGCGCGAAGTGGCTGAAGTGCTGGTCAACGGCAAGTCCGCCGGTATCCTCTGGAAACCGCCCTACCGCGCCGATCTCACTGGCCTGACCAAGCCCGGCACGAACACGCTGGAAGTGCGTATCACCAACTTGTGGGTCAACCGCCTGATCGGGGACGCCCAACCCGGTGCCAAGCCGATCACCTTCACCACGCTCAAAACCTACCGCGCCGACGCGCCCCTGCGGCCTTCGGGGCTGATGGGTCCGGTCACGCTGGAGGAGGAACGCTAAAACCTCAGTGCAGCTTCAGCCTTGGCCGCACGATCTGGTTCACATGCCCGATTACGATCAGCATGATCCCGCGCCACCAGCCGTGGATGGCAATCAGGTGCATCCGGTAGAGCGACCTGTAGACCATCCGCGCGATCCGCCCTTCGACGAACATGCGCCCGCCGACGAGGTTGCCCATCAGGCTACCCACGGTCGAAAACCGGCTCAGCGACACCAGCGAGCCATGGTCGCTGTAGGCAAAGTCCTTGAGCGGCTGCCCGGCCTGCGCGCGGACGAGATTGGTGAAGATCAGGCTCGCCATCTGGTGCGCGGACTGCGCGCGCGGCGGCACCGGGCGTTCCTTGCCCGGCAGCAGGCATGAAGCGCAATCGCCCAGTGCATAGATCCGCTCGTCGGTCTCGCTTTGCAGCGTCGGGCGCACGACGATCTGGTTGCCGCGCGTGAGCGCCAGATCGCTCATGGTCTTGATTTCCTCCGCGCCCTTCACCCCTGCGGCCCAGACGATGAGGTCCGCATCGATCACCTTTCCGTCGCCAGTATGGACCGCGCGGTCCTCCAGCTTAACCACTTGCGTGCGCTCCAGCACCCGCACGCCCAGCTTCTCCAGCTCCTCGCGCGCCGTCCTGGCCAGTGCCTCATCGAGCGCGGGCAGGATACGCGGCCCCGCCTCGATCAGCGAAACTTCCAGCTTGGTCTCGTCGAAAACTTCCAGCCCGTAGTGCCGCAGCGCGCCTGCCGCGTTGTAAAGCTCCGCCGCCAGTTCCACGCCCGTCGCCCCGCCACCGACGATGCTGACGCGCACCCGCGCATCGGGATTGCCGGTGTGGTGCGCGTGGTTGGTACGCAGGCAGGCGTTGAGTAGCTTCTGGCGGAACTTGTCCGCCTGCGGCCGATCTTCCAGAAACATCGCGTGTTCGCGCACGCCCGGCACGCCGAAATCGTTGGAAATCCCGCCGATGGCCATCACCAGATAATCATAACGCACGGTGTGCCGCCCGATCACTTCCTCGCCGCGCTCATCCAGCAGCGGCGCGGTGGTGATCGTGCGGTGCTCGCGGTCGATGCTTTCGATGCTGCCCTGAAAGAACCGGTAGCCCCAGCGCACCGCGTGGCCGCCATAACCCACTTCATCGAGATTGGCATCGAGCGAGCCTGCCGCCACTTCGTGCAGCAGCGGCTTCCAGATATGCGTCAGGTTGCGGTCGATCAGGATGATGTCGTGCTTCTTGCGCCCATACTTGGCACCCAGCTTGCGCACGAGTTCAAGCCCGCCCGCGCCGCCGCCCACGACAACGATCTGCGTCTTCTGATCCGGCACGCGCATTTCCCCCCGCGCACGCAAGATGGCGCAGCAAGGTTAATGCCAGAAACAGGCCGGAAATAGCAGCCTGTCCCTAGGGGAATGCGCCGCTCAGGCCTTGGTGCGGCCTCCCAGCGTGTCGGCGAACCAGTCGGCAATGTAATCATTGCCAAAACTCATGTTGTCTGCCCCCACATGCTCCACCCCGCCTTCGCGTGCGGTGAAGATTTTCAGTTCCCGGCGCGGCGAATTGACCAGCTGCGCATAGCTCTGGTGCGCATAGTCCACGCTGATTTGCCGGTCCGTCGCGCCGTGCGTCACCAGAAACGGCACCTTGATCCGGTCGAGATGACCATTAAGGTTCATGTCGTTGCTCTTGGCGAGGAAGTCCGCGTGGTCCTTCGCGCCGAACACCCAGTAGACGTGGCCCCAGTAGTGCGGCACCGGGTTCTCGCCCTCGCGCGCCATGCGCTTGTCCTGCACTTCGCGCCAATTGTGGTTCGCGCCCCAGGCCGCGCCGCTGGCAAAGCGCGGCTCATAAGCAACCGCGCGCGGCGCAAAGTGGCCGCCCAGCGAAATCCCGGTCATGCCGATGCGCTTGGGATCGACGTCCGGCTGCGTTTCCAGCCAATCCACCCACTTCGAAGCCCACTGTTCGGAGTACGGCGTCGCATTAAGGCCTTGCAGCCGCAGCGCCTCGCCGGTGCCCGGCTGATCGACGCACAGCGTATGAATGCCGCGCTGCGCCAGCGCCTCGGGAAAGCCGCCCAGCCACAGCATTTCCTTCATGCTGTCGAGCCCGTTGCAATAGACCACGCACGGCGCTGGCCCTTCGACATTGGCGCGGTGGAACAGGCCGACGATGGGCTTGCCCTCATACGGGATTTCCACGCGCGTCAGCGGATCGCCTGCAAACTTCGTCCCGCGCTGGAAGCTGTCGAGCGCCTTGGCATAGGTCTGCTCGCGCCCGGCCGATCCATGCGCCTGCATGCGCTCGCCGGTCAGGTAGTAGATCGTCGCGCGCTTGAGCTTCGCGCCTGCCGAAAACTCGCGTCCCAGCGCAAGGTCTTCTTCTGCAAGGCCAACCAGCTTGTCCGCCATCTTGACCCATTCGGCCATGAAATCGGCGGTGCCCGCGTCCGCGCCGCTCTGCGCTTTGGCGAGCAGCGGCTCGATCATGTCGACGATCTCGCCGATCCGCCCGCCGTTTTCCATCGCGATGGCGACCGAGAGGTTCCAGATGTAATTGGGGAAAGGCTGAAACAACGCCATGGATCAGACCCCCGCCGGCTGGAACAGCGCCGCATCGGGCGCGGGGTGCGGCATGGTCTGCGGGCCGCCGACGCCGGTGCCCCACTGGTCCATGATCTCGGGCGCGGGCGCGATCACTTGCGCCTGATGGTTCTCGAAATCGACCTTTTCGAGTTCGGCGGTGTATTCCACCGCGAAGCCTGCGGGCGTGGTGAAATAGCTGAACGTGTTGTTCCCCGCCGTATGACGGCCCGGGCCCCAGCGGATATCGATCTTCTGCCGCTTGAGCCGCGCAACCCCGCGCATCATCTCGTCCACATTGGCCATGTCGTAGGCCACGTGGTTGAGGCAGGGCGGCCCCGGCAGGAACGCAAGGCGGTGGTGCGCTTCGTTGCAGCGCAGGAACACCATGAAATCACCCAGCCAGTCGCTCACCTTGAAGCCCAGCACATCGGTGAAGAACGCCAGTTCCTCATGGTGGCGGGGCGAATGCATCACGATATGGCTGATCCGCTCGGGGATCGCCTCGCGCACCGCGATTTGGCGTGCCGTGCCGCGCGCAACCCCGGCCGAAATCTCGTAAGGCAAGCCGTCCTTCGAGAAGAAGCGGAAGCCATAACCGCCGCCGAACTGCGCCAGCTCCTTCGGCTCCCACACGATCTGGCAGCCATAATCGCGCACTTTGGCATAAAGCGCATCGACATCGGCGGGCGTATCGGCGGCCAGCGCGATCACATCGACCCGCTGCACGGCATCTTGCCGCAGCCGCACGACATAGAGCTCGTCGTGCCCCTCGGCGGCAAAGTATACCATGCCATCCGCGTCCTTCACTTCCTTCAGCTTCCAGCTGTCAGCATAGAAGGCGCGCTCGGCGGCCAAGTCGGTGACGGCATAGCCAACATAGCGGATTTCGGTGACGCGGCTCATGCGGAGGCCCTTCCAGTGTCGCAAAGTGGTTTGAAGAATTGCCCGCCCTTCATGATGGCGGCAAGATTGTGTTTGTCCTGCAGAATGCGGACATCGGCGGTGGGGTCGCCCTCCACCAGCAGCAGATCGGCCAGATAGCCCGCCTTCACCTGCCCGACATCCCAGCCGACCAGTTCACCGCCCTGCTTCGTGGCAGCAACCAGCGCTTCGGTCGGCGAAAAACCGAACAGATTGACGAAGTGCTCCAGATCGCGCGCGTTGCGGCCGTGCGGGTTATAGGGGAAGCCGTAGTCGCCCCCCGGCAGCACGCGAATGCCGCGCTTGCGCATCTCGGGTATCACCTGCTGGCCGAGTTCGATGCCTTTGAGCGCGCCGAGTTCGGCCGCTTCCTTCGGCCCGATACCGAAATCCTGCGCTTCATAGGCCCGCGCCCAGAGCAGCCCGACCGCAGGGGCGGTAAAGGTCTGCTCCTTCTTCGCCTCGAACAGATCGAGCGCTTCCTCATCGGCATAGGTGCAATGATAGATCGCGCGGAAACCGGCGCGCAGTGCGCGCTTCACTGCCTCTGCGCCTTGCGCGTGGCACGCCAGCCAGATCCCCGCCTCGCAAGCTGCTGCGCCGATGGCCTGCGCTTCCTCTTCGGAATACATCAGCGTCTGCGAGCCGCCCGGCTGGAAGGCCTCATCGCTCGACATCAGGAACTTGATCGTGTCGCAGCCATCGGCCTTCTTCTGCGCGATATAGTCACGCAAGTGCGGAATATCGCGCTGGTGCGTCGGATCATGCCCCGCAGGCACGCCCAGCACGCCTTCCGCGCCCTTTTCCAGCGCCGAGGCGCGCAGGCGCGGGCCGGGCATGAACCCCGCGTCGATCATGTCACGCAAGGCAGGCTCGATCCGCTCGCCGAGCGATCCCGCAGAATAGACGCTGGTGAAACCGGCCTCCAGCGTGATCCGCGCGTTCTGCGCCGTGACAAGCACGTGCTGCTCGATGGGCAGCGGCTTCATCGTGTTGATCATGCGCTCGGTGGAGGTCGGCCAGGTGAGGTGGCCATGCGCCTCGACCATGCCGGGCATGAGGGTGCGCCCCTTGCCTTCGACCACGACCACGCCGTCACGCGGCAGGCGTTCATCGCCGCGCGCCACGGCCTCGATCCGATCTCCGCGCACCAGCACTTCGCCCGGAAACAGCGCGGCGCCGCTGCCGTCGAACACGCGCACATCGGTGAACAGCGTGCCGCTCATGCGCCGGTGTCCGCCACGAGGCCCGTCGCCGCAATCCCCGCCAGCGCGCAAAGCTCGTCGTTGTCCGATGTATCGCCCGTCACGCCCACCGCGCCCAGCAGGTTGCCCTCGCCATCACGGATCAGCACGCCGCCCGGCACCGGCAGCATCCCATTGGGAAACGCCGCTTGCAGGCCATTGAAGAACATCGGCATCGCCGCCGCGCGCTTGGCCAGTTCGCGCCCGCCAAAGCCCATGCCAAGGCAGCCCGCTGCCTTGCCCATCGCGATTTCCGGCCGGTAGATCGACGCGCTCTCGTCGCGCAGCATGGCAAGCACATGGCCGCCGCGATCGAGCACCACGCAGGCCAGCGGCGCAAAGCCCAGCCGCCGCCCTTCGGCCAGCGTTTCCATCGTAATCGTGAGCGCGTGCGCTAGTGTCAGCATGATCCTGCCTCTCTCCCGAGGCACTTCTGCGGTGTGCCAATCAATCTGTAAAAATGATTGTTTGGATCATACAGCACAAACATGATTTATACTTTGGCCAGTTCGCCCCGCCGCGCAATCGCCTCGATCCGCCCGCGCAGCCAGGTCAGCCCGGCATCGTCCTTGCGCCCCGGATGATAGCTCAGCATCTGCTTCATCGCCGGAATCTCGAACGGCATTGGCGCACTCACAATGGCAAAGCGGCCCATCAATTGCGCCGCCAACCGCGAATGCATCACCGATAGCCGATGGGTGCCCTCGATCAGCCACGGCACCGCGGTAAAGATCGCCACGGTCGCTTCGATCGTGCGGTTTCGTCCCATCAGCTCCAGCGTTCGGTCGGCATAAGACAGCGTCTTGCCCCCGCCCAGCAGCACCGCAATGTGCCCCGCATCAAAGAACGCTTCCTCGGTCAGCGTCCCATCGGCAATCGCCGGGTTTCCCGTCCAGCCGACCACGACTTGCGGCTCCTGATACAGGACATACGACAAGTGATTGCCGCCGATCACATATTCCGGCGTGATCGTGATATCGATCTTGCCTTCCTCAAGCTCCTGCACCGTGCCCGGTTGCGGCAGGTCACAATCGACGCGGATGCCCGGCGCGTCCTGCGCCAATTCGGCCACCAGCGGCACGATCAGGGATGCGAAGACATAGTCCGACGTCACCACCCGGAAACTGCGCTGCGACACGCGCGGATCGAAATGGGGCGAGCGCGAAAGCATGGTCTCCAGCCCCAGCAGGCTCTCGCGCACTTGCGGCATCAGTTCATCGGCAAAGGGCGTGGGATGCATGCGCTTGCCCTGCAATTGCAGCAGCTCATCACCGAAATACTCGCGCAACCGCGCCAGCGCGGCGCTCATCGCGGGCTGGCTCAGGTTCAGCCGCTCGGCCGAACGGCTGACGCTGCGCGTTGCCATGAGCGCATCGAACGCCACGAGAAGGTTGAGATCGAGACCCTTGAAGCGCATCCTGCCCCTCCGCAAACGGCGACCTATGCGCCGATGTATCAGTCAAGCTTATGCGATTTCATGCATCATGACAATTTTACTTGATTGATGATTTCGCCCAGACGAACATCAAACATAGGGGAGACGATGACATGGCAATCGACCGGCGCACGTTCGTGGCCGCCACGGCAGCAGGCTTGGCGTTGGGCGCAGCCCCGCGCGCCGCAGCCAAGGCAGTGAAGGCCGCCGCCGCGCCGCAGCCCTTCCCTTCCAACTTCATCTGGGGCGCGGCCACCGCAGGCCATCAGGTAGAGGGCAACAACGTCAATGCCGATTGCTGGCTGCTGGAAAACATCAAGCCCAGCGCCTTCGTCGAACGGTCGGGCGATGCGGCCAACAGCTTCGAGCTCTGGCGCACCGATCTCGATCTCGCGAAGAACCTCGGCCTCAATGCCTATCGCTTCAGCCTCGAATGGGCGCGGATCGAGCCGGAGCCGGGCCAGTTCTCGATTGCCATGCTCGATCATTACAAGGCGATGATCGAGGGCGCGCGCGCGGTGGGCCTGAAGCCCATCGTCACGTTCAATCACTTCACCACGCCGATCTGGTTCGCTGCGCGGGGCGGCTGGATGAACGACGAGGCCCCCCAGCTTTTCGCCCGCTTCTGCGACAAGGCCGCGCGCCATCTCGCCGCCGGGATCGACCACGCGACCACGCTCAACGAACCCAATCTGGCGGGCGTTCTCCAGTATATCCTGCCCCCGTTCCTGCTCGATCAGGACAAGGCCATGGTCGAGGCAGCGGCGAAGAAACTCGGCGTGCCGCTGTTCCTTGCCGGCAACGCGCTCTACCAGCCCGATCGCGCCAAAGTGCAGGCCAACCTTCAGGCCGGCCACACCCAGGGCAAGGCCGCGATCAAGGCAGTGCGCGGCGATCTCCCGGTCGGCGTGAGCCTTGCCATGATCGACGATCAGGAAGCGACACGCGGCTCGGTGCGCGATGCCATGCGCGAGAAATTCTACAATTCGTGGCTGCGCCTCGCCCAGGCCGACGATTTCCTCGGCGTCCAGAACTATGAACGCGCGCTGTGGGGCAAGACGGGCAAGCTCCCCGCTCCCGCCGATGGCCGCCGCAACTATATTGGTGCCGAAGTCTATCCCGCCTCGCTCGCGGGCGCGGTGCGCTATGCCCACGAGGTCAGCAAAGTGCCGATCATGGTCACCGAACACGGTGTGGGCACCGAAGACGATACCACGCGCGCCTGGTTCATCCCCGAAGCGCTCGATCACTTGCGCGCCGCAATTGCCGATGGCGTGCCGGTCAAGGGCTACCTCCACTGGTCGCTGATCGACAATTTCGAATGGGTCTTCGGCTACAAGCCGAAGTTCGGCCTCCACAGCTTCGACCGCGAGACGTTCGCACGCACGCCCAAGCCGAGCGCGCTGGTCTACCGCGACTACATCAAGAGCCACACGGCAGGAGCCTGAGCCATGCGCAAGACCATCGCCTTCCTGATCGCGCTGCTCGGCCTCACCGCCGCCCCAGCCATGGCCCAGCCCGCCGGTTTCACTGCGGAAACCGTTCCAGCGGTGCGCGGCGAAGAGATCGTCCTCAATGCCGTGCCCACCGGCGGTGAAACCTGGACCCGCGTGTTCGGGCAGGTCTGGGCGCGCAATGTCCAGCGCTCCACGCTCTATGTGATCCGCCCGATGAACGGCCGCGCCAACGGCAAGTCGGTGATCGTCGTGCCCGGCGGCGGCTACATGTTCGTCTCGATCGACAGCGAAGGCTTCCGCGTGGCCGACCGGCTCGCCGCGCAAGGTTACACCGCCTTCGTCCTCAAGTACCGGGTGAACCCCACCCCGCCGACCGCCGAAGGCTTCATGGCCGAGATGGCCGCGAAGTTCGGGCAGCTCGGCAAGGGCGAACTGCCTGATCTGCCGCCTGCGGTCGATGATCTGGCCTCAGCCATCACGGCCGTGAAAGCGCACGCGGCGGAATGGAAGCTCGATCCGACGCAGATCGGCGCGATTGGCTTTTCCGCCGGATCGCGCACGCTGATCCGCCTGATCGAGCAGAAGCCCGAAGCAGCGCTGCTGCACCACGTCGGCCTGATCTACCCGCCGATGACCCAGACCGTGACGGGCGGTCCGCGTCCGCCCCTGTTCCTCGCCATTGCCGCAGGCGATCCGCTGTTCAAGCAAGGCGGCCTCAAGCTCGTCGACAACTGGCTGAAGGAAAGCAACACGGTCGAATTCCACCTCTACATCGGCGGTGAACACGGCTTCGGCATGATGCCCAAGGGCACCACCAGTGATCGCTGGATCGACCAGTATATCGATTGGCTGGCGGTCCAGTGAGCGCGGTCAGAGCATTCGCCGCCGCCTTGCTGCTATCGGTAGGCACACCGGCGCTGGCTGGTGAGCCGGTGCGCGATTGTCCGCTGGCGACCACGCCGCTCGGGGTAGATTCGCCGCTGTCCGATGCGCTCATGCATCCCGATGGACCGGCCACGCTTGCTTCGCTCGCGCCCGATCTCGTGTCTGGCTTCACCCGCAATTTCGGCGGCATGGATCTGCCGCCGGGCTTTGCCAATATCCTGAGCGTGGCATCGCTGCTCGAAGTGCGCCCCGATGGCGCAGCGCTGAAGGCCCCGCTGGCGGCTAAGCTCGCCGCGCTGCCGATCACCGATGCGTTCACTGTGGCCCGCTGCGCGCGCTACGATCATGATCGCCCCGCCCTGCCTCCGCCAGATGGCCGTCCGCAGGTTCTCGTGTTCGAGAAGATCAACGGCTTCCGCGATAACCCTTCAGTCGATTCCGCCCGCAAGCGCCTCTCCGCCATCGCCGAGGCGCGCGGCTGGCAGATCGTGTTCACGGATCGCGGCGGCGTGATGAACGCGGATGACCTTGCCCGCTTCGCCGTCGTCGTGTGGAACAATGTCAGCGGGGATGCCCTCACCACGCCCCAGCGCGCGGCCTTCAAGGCCTATATGGAGCACGGCGGCGGTTATGCCGGCATCCACGGCGCGGGCGGCGATCCGGTGTGGTTCTGGGACTGGTATGCCGACACCCTGCTGGGCGCGCGCTTCACCGGCCACCCCGGCCGCCCGCAATTCCAGACCGCCACGGTCAGCACCACCGATCCCGATAACGCCATCAGCGCGGGCGGTGCCAAGGCCTTCCCCTTGCTCGAAGAATGGTATTCGTTCGACCGCAATCCGGTAAACGGCGGCGCAGTTGCCGTCGCCACCATCGACGAGCGCGAATACCAGCAGATCGGCTATCGCGGCGAAAGCCTTGCTATGGGCTATCACCCGATTGCCTGGCGCAAAGGGATCGGTGCGGGCCGCATGTTCTACACCGCCATCGGCCACCGGCCGGAAAACTATGACGAGCCGCACGCAGCGGCGCTACTGGCCGAAGGCATCGCCTGGGCCATGGGACAGAAGGAAGCCAAGCCACATGACTGATCACGCGCCCATCACGGCGATCAACACCGCCCTCATCGTCGGCGGCGGCATCGGCGGCATGGCGGCGGCCATCGATCTGGCTGCGCGCGGCGTGGCGGTCACGCTGATCGATCTCGATCCCGAATGGCGCGTCTATGGCGCGGGGATCAGCATCACCGGCCCGACCTTGCGCGCGTACAAGCGGCTCGGCATGGTCGAGGACATCGCGCGCGAAGGGGCGATTGTCGCGGGCTCCAGCATGTTCCTGTTCAACGGCATGCACATGCGCGATTTCGATGAACCGCCCATCGAGGAAGGCCTGCCCGCCACCGGCGGCATCATGCGCCCGGTGCTCCACCACCTGATGCAGCAGCGCATTGCCGCCGCTGGCATCCCGGTCCGCCTCGGCGTTACAGTGGATACACTGGCCAACCGCGATGGCGGAGTGGACGTCACCTTCTCCGATGGCACCTCGGGCCGCTTCGATCTGGTGATCGGGGCCGACAGCGTTCGCTCACGCGTGCGCGATCTCGCCTTCCCGCACATGGGTGAGGCCGTGCGCACCGGCCAGGGCTGCTGGCGCGTCTCGATGAAGAAGCCGCCCACGCTGGAGCGCGGCGAGATGTTCTTCGGCCACCGCTACATGGTGGGCATCACCCGCTGCGGCGAAGACCGTATCTACCTCTGGCTCCTCACCCCGCACGAAGACAGCGAGGAGCGTCTCGAAGGCGAAGCGCTGGTCGCCCAGATGAAGGCCCACCTCGCCGATTTCGGCGGCAACGCCGGCTGGGTGCGCGATAGCATGACCGCCGAGGACTGGGTGAACTACCGCCCGCTCGCCGCCATGATCCAGCCGCGCCCGTGGTCCGATGGCCGCATCGTGCTGCTGGGCGATGCCGTCCACGCCACCACCCCGCACCTCGCCTCGGGCGCGGGCATCGCGGTGGAAAGCGCGCTGGTGCTGGGCGAGGAACTGGCGCGGGCCGCCACCGCCGAAGCCGCGCTCACGGCCTATGAGGAACGCCGCTACGAACGCTGCCGCGATGTGGTGGAAACCAGCGTTTCCATCGGCGCGGCGCAGCTGGCGGGCCGTCCGGGCGAGGAAATCGGCGGGATCATGGGCGCCGCGCTGCACCGGCTGGCGAAGCCGTTCTGAAACGAACGGCCCACACCGACCTCAATCCGCGTGGCGCAGATAGGCGAGCGCCATCTTGGAAATCTCGTCCTTGATGAAGCCCCAGAGGTAGGGGTCGCTCGATTCCGGTGTAGAACCCAGCCCGAACTGGCGCGCAATCGTGGCGAACACGATCTGGAACACCGCCAGTGCCTTGGCTTCGGGATCGGCCGATTTGATCTCGTCGCGGAAAGTGAGGATCGCGGCGATCGACAGCTCGGACGAGCGCCGCGCAGTTTCCTTGCCCGGCTCGGACACCGCCGGATCAACTTCGGCGCGCGCCATGATCGTGCGCAGGATCGGCGCATGTTGCTCAAGAAAGGCGCTATAGCGCGCGATGTAGAGCGGCAGGAAGGCCCCAAGGCTGTCCGTCTCGGCCAGCACATTGTCGATCATCACCCGTTCCTTGGCGAGGATCGTCTGCAATTCCTCCGCGATCACCGCGTGCAGCAGCCGGTCCTTGCTTTCAAAGCGCAAGTAGATCGATCCGATCGAAACCTGCCCGCGTTCGCTCACGTCCTGCAGGGTGAAGCTGTCGCCCCCCGTCTCGATCATCAGCGCCTTGGTCGCCTCCAGCATGCGTTCGAACGAGGCGAGACTGCGCCCCTGACGCGGCTTGCGACTGAGAGCCTGGAGCGCGAGCGCTTCGGTGTGGTGCGTGGCAGTTGACATTGGCTCGATAGACCCTACTAAAACAGGAACGTCAATTCTAATTTGATTCGTCTGATCCATACCAAATCTGCCCCGGCCAATGCGCGGGATCACGGCGGACAGACCCCAGGGGAGATGGAACTCACATGCGTTTCTCGGTGTTCCTCAATGCGCGCACGATGCGCCCGGAAGACGACAGGCAGATGATGAAGGACCTTGAGGTCCACGCCCTGCGCGCCCGCGATCTCGGCTTCTCGGCGATCTTCATGCCCGATCATCACTTCAACGGCTACATGCCCGTCGCCAGCGACAGCTTCATCTTCGCCGCCTACCTCGCCGCAAAGATGCCAGAGATGCACTTCGGTTTCTCGGTCGTCTCGGTCCCGCTGCACCATCCCGTGCGCTTTGCCGAGCGGATCAACATCCTCGACCAGTTGACGGACGGCAAGCTGCTGGTCGGCATCGGCAGCGGCACGACGCCCGAAGAAATGATCGGCTTCGGCGTCACCTACAAGGACGCGGGTGCCATTTCCGAACGCAACCTCGAACTGGCCGAAGCGCTCTGGGCCAAGACGATGACGGACCCTGCGGTCGAGATCGACAATGGCCCCCATCAGGGCCGCGTGCTCCAGCGCATCGCGCCCGCTGCCTACACGCCCGGCCACGCCCGGCTCATGCCGGTGGCGATGAAGGAAGCGAGCGCCCGCCGCGCCGCGGTAAATGGCTGGCCCGCGTTCATTCCCGCCTTCACCCCGCCCAAGATCGGCGGCACCGAGCCGTTTGTCCACGTGAAGAAGTTCTTCGATATCTACCACGGCATGCTGACATCGGCCGGCCACTCGGCTGAAACGGTCGCCAGCGCGCTTGATTGGACCACCCACACCTACCAGTGCGTCCACGTGGCCGAGAGCGACGATCAGGCGCGCGAGGAACTGGAAGTGATCCTGCGCGCCTATCAGGCCGCCGTGGAACGCGAGGCGGAGTTCAACGCCCGCGCCGAAAGCAACGACGCCAACACCAAGACCGACCGCACCCCAAATGCGCTCACCGAAGACTGGATCGGCACCTGGTGCCTTTATGGTTCGCCCGAAACGGTGGCCGAACACCTGCTGCCGTACAAGGAGCTGGGCATCGGCAATATCCTGTGCGGCACGACCACTGGCCCGCTGACCGAAGAACGGCTGCGCCTTGGCAACCAGACGCTCGATCTGCTTTCCCGCAAGGTCATGCCGGCATTGGCCTAATCCATACACTGATTAGATAATCCATCAGTTCTATGAATGCTTATCGATGAAAACATACTATTTCACTTAATGGACCCAATCAGGCACCACGGCTGACAGGCAATAGCCCGGTACCTGACGGCGGGCTCCGTTCGAAAACTGCACACCAGACACCCCAATTCAAGCGGGGTGCTTAACGGGAGGGATTATGCGCAACTTCATCAAGGGTTCCAGCCTGCTTGCGGGCTGCGCGATCATCGCCGTGGCTGCACCGGCGCACGCCCAGCAGGTAGCGCAAGCCGCCGAGACCGACGCCAGCAACGCCGAAATCGTCGTCACCGCGCAGAACCGCACGCAGAACGTCAACGACGTGCCCATCGCGATCAACGTGATCAGCGGCGAGGAGCTCAAGAAGGCCGGGTTCTCGACGCTCAACGACATCGACAAGATCGCACCGGTGGTCCAGCTCAACCAGGATCAGGGCACGGTCAAGGTCACCGTGCGCGGCGTCGGCACCACTTCGAACGATGAAGCGCAGGATACCTCGGTCGTCATCAATATCGACGGCGAATACATCAACCGTCCCAACGTGATGGGCATGTCGCTGTTCGACATGGACCGCGTCGAGGTGCTGCGCGGGCCGCAGGGTACGCTTTATGGCCGCAATTCCACCGGCGGCGCGATCAACTTCATCACCCGCAAGCCCGGCCGCGAGTTCGGCGCCGAAGGCACGATCAGCTATGGCAACTACAACGCCGTGCGCGCCGATGCCGGGGTCGATGTGCCGCTGGGCGATGTCGCGGCGGTGCGCGTTTCGGGCTTCTACGAAGACCGCGATGGCTACAACAAGCACCCCGCTGGCGGCGGCTTCTTCGTGTTCCCGGCTTATGCAGCGGGCCGTTCGGACGACAACAACGCCTATGGCGGCCGCGTATCGCTGCGGCTCGATCCCACCGACAAGCTCTCGGTCAATCTTGCCGCCGAATATGCGCAGCGCAAGTTCAGCCCCGGCATCTTCGCGGTGGCCGATCTCAACGGCGCGGGCAATGGCCCCAGCGGCGGCACCTGCAACAACGGCTTCAGCCGCGTTGCACCCGCCTATGCGCAGCTGCTCTGCGTGCCGAGCAACACTAACCTGCTATCGAAGGTCGACCGCAACGAATACGCAGCGCCGCTTTATGGCATCGGCCTGGTCAAGCAGGACACCTGGGCCATTCGCGGGCGCATTGCCTATGAATTCAGCGATGCTGCCACGCTCACGTATATCGGCGGCTACCGCAGCTTCTCGGGCGATCCCAAGAACCGCCTGACCCTGCCGGTGATCTACCAGTCGTTTTCGTTCCAGGACGAGGCCGACACCCAGAGCCACGAACTGCGCCTCAACGGCAAGATCGGCGGCGTGATCTACCAGATCGGCGGGTTCTACTTCAAGGAGAAGCAGGACCGCGAAAACGGCTTCTTCCTCGGCCCGATCGCGCCGCCCGCCGGCACCTACTTGTCCTACTTCGGCCGCAAGATCTCCAGCGAGAGCAAGTCACTGTTCGGCCAGATCGAAGTGCCGCTGGGTGACAAGCTGACCGCCGTCGGCGGCCTGCGCTATACCGACAACAGCCGCGACGCGCTCTACATCAACGGCTCGCCGTTCGCGAAGTTCAAGGCCGACGGCGTCACTTTCGATCCCACCGGTCCCAACTTCACGCTGCTGGGCGCAGGCCCCGGCCGCAAGGATCTGAACGCGATCAACGCGCAGAAGCTGCCGCTGGGCAGCAACGACAACAAGGTGACGTGGCTTGCCGGGCTGAACTTCAAGCCCAATTCCGATACGCTGGTCTACGTGAAGGCCTCCACCGGCTTCAAGGGCGGCGGCTTCGATGCGGTCGGCACCTACAAGCCCGAGACCAACACTGCTTTCGAAGGCGGCTGGAAGCAGACCTTCGGCGATCACCGCCAGCACCAGTTCAACCTTGGCGCGTTCTACTACGACTACAAGGATCTGCAGGTTTCCGTCCTGCTCGATACCACCGTGGGCGGACAGACCTTCAACGCGGGCAAGGCCAAGATCTGGGGTATCGAAGCCTCGGGCAGCATCCAGCTGGATGACGCCACCAACTTCCACACCTCGATCAACTACCTGAACGCCGAGTACAAGGAGCTGTTCGCACAGTTCAACGTGTTGGACACCAGCGGCGCCCTGAACGGCATCGGCGATCTTGATCCCACCACACCGGGCATCCAGCAGCCGAACTTTGCGGGCAACCGTCCGCCCTTCTCGCCGGAGTTCATCATCACGGCAGGGCTCGATCACACGTTCCAGCTTGGCGATGCCGGCACGCTCACGGCGCGGGCGGACAGCACGTTCAAGTCCTCGTACTTCACCGATTTCTACAACTACGCCGACGGCACGCAGCAGGCCTTCACGCAGAGCGATCTGAGCCTGGAATACCAGACCGCCAGCAAGCGGATCTCGGTCATGGGCTTTGTGAAGAACCTCGAAAACAACCGCCCGCTGACCTACGGCAGCTTCGTTTCGGCCGGGCCGGACGACGTGTTCAACTGGCAGTTCGGCACGCCGCGCACGTATGGCATCCGCCTCAACGTGAAGTTCTGATAGCCTGAACCAAATGAGGGGGCGGTTGGCGACCGCCCCCGACAACCGGCAGCCAGCCGAGCGCAAGGGAGACCGGACATGCAACTGTCCGCCTGCATCGAATGGCTGTTTGCCGAAGACACTGACAGGGCGGAGCCAGGCACGGCCTCACGCGCGGCCACGCAGAGCGCGCGGCGTGCATAGCCGCCTCTCGCTGGCCGAGCGTGCCAGCTATGGCTTCGGCGATTTCGGCTACAGCCTCGCCTACAACATGGCGGGCGCATTCCTGCTCTATTACTACACCACCGTCGTCGGGCTCCCGGCGGCGGCGGTTGGCACGATCTTCCTCGTCGCGCGCCTGCTCGATGCGGTGATCGATCCGCTGGTCGGCATCGCGGTGGACAAGACGCGCAGCCGCTGGGGCCGCACCCGGCCTTATTTTCTCTTCACAGCCGTGCCTTACACCCTCGTCTTCATCGCCACGTTCAACGTGCCGCACTGGAACGAGGGCGCGCAGCTCGTCTACGCCTTCCTCACCTTCAAGGCGCTGGGGATCATCATGAGCGCCGGCTCGATCCCTTATACCGCGCTGATGCCGATGATGACGGACGATCCGGCAGACCGCCTGCGCCTTGGCGGCTGGCGCTCCATCGGCACGTCGGTCGGCGTGATCCTCGGCACCGCGGCGACCATGCCGCTGGTTGGCGCGCTCGGCGGCGGGAATGAGGCGGCAGGCTTCCTGCGCACGACATTCCTGTTCGGCGCGCTCTCCCTCTTCGCGCTCACCATGCTGTTTCGAAATTGCCGCGAACGCATTTCGGACGAAGCCACGGCATCCGCCTTCCGCGCCCTCCCCGCCATCGGCCAGATGCTGCGCAACCGCGCCTGGGCGGTCTGCTTCGGCTTCTGCCTGCTCTATTTCGTCCGCTTCGGCGCGATGCTCGGCCTCACCATCTTCTATGCCAAGGACGTCGTGCAGAAGCCCTGGCTGATCCCGGTCATGCTGCCGATGGTCTCGGGCGGGCTGCTCCTCGCCGCCTTCATCGCCCCGCCGATCCTTGCTCGCACCGGCATCCGCAAGGGCTGCATCGGCGCAATTGTGCTCTCACTCGCGATGCTGGCGGGCATGACCGGACTGGATCGCGCGCCAGACCTGCACTTCGGCACGCTCGCCGTCCCGCCCCTGCTGATCCCCTATTTCGCCTTCTCGATCATCACCTCGGTGACGATCACCGGCATTTTCTCGATGGCCGCCGCTACGGCCGATTACCATCAGGCGCTGTTTGGCGTGCGCCATGAAGGCCTTTTGTCCTCCGGCATCAGCACGTCGACCAAGGTCGGCATGGCGCTGGGCAGCGCGCTCGGCGCGTTTATCCTCGCGTGGGCTGGCTATCAGCCCGATGTGGTCAGCGAAACCGCCCGCGCCGCCATCCGCAGCGCGTACTTCCTCGCCGCAGGCGGCCTCCTTGCGTTGCAGGCCGGGGTGGTGTGGTTCTGGCCGATGGACGGCGATTGGCGCGCCCGTCTCAAACCGGAGGCCCCTTGACTTGGGTCGCCAAATTATAGAATGGACGTTCTAATATTTTCAAAAGGAATCGCAGCCAGCCATGCGGTTCCGATATCACGATCAGAGCGGCGCTTTGGCAGCCGCCGCAGGGGAGACCAGCACATGCCGATCAAGCGCGGCGTAAGCCTCTACAGTTTTCAGAACGAGACCTTCCAGGGCAAGATGACCCTTGAAGACTGCATCCGCACCTGCGCCGAAATGGGCGCGAACGGGATCGAGGTCATCGGCGAACAGACCTTCTGGGGCTGGCCCGAAGTCGGCGTCGAGGATGCCGCCATCGAGAACTGGCACCAGCTCATCGCCAAGTACGATTGCGTGCCGGTCGCCCACGATTTCATGCTCGACTACAAGCGCTACAAGGGCCGGGAAATGCCCTTCGAGGAGCAAGTCGCGAGCGTGAAGAAGGACATCGACTTCGGCGCCCGCCTCGGCATGAAGTTTATCCGCGCGCTTGTTTCGATCGCCCCCGAAGTGCTCGTCGCCGCCGCACCGCACGCGGAGGAAAAGGGCATCAAGATCCTCATCGAGGTTCACGCGCCCCTGCACTTCGATCACCCCTGGATCATCCGCCACGCCGAAGCCTTTGAAAAATCCGGCTCCGATGCGCTCGGCTTCCTGCCCGACATGGGCATGTTCCTCCACGCCTTCCCGCCGGTCTGGAAGGAAAAGTTCCTGCGCATCGGCGTGCCCAAGGCCATCGCGGACTACGTCGAGAAAGCCTACGCCGACCGCGTCCTCTCGGAATACGTCATCCTCAATGTCCAGCAGATGGGCGGCACTGGCCCCGCCATCGCGATGGCCGAAACCATGCGCCACAACGCTGCGTTCGAGCCGAAGCGGATGCTCGATTACATGCCGCGCATCCACAACATCCACGGCAAGTTCTATGAGATGACGGCCGGCCAGAAAGCTGATGAATTTGTCGAGCCCTCGATCCCCTACGACGCAATCATCAAGGTGCTGCAGCAGGGCGGCTATGATGGCTACATCTGCTCCGAATACGAAGGCAACCGCTGGATCGAGGACGCGATGGAGCCCGACAGCGTCGAACAGGTCCGCCGCCAGCAGGTCATGCTCGCAAACCTCCTCGGCGAGCCCGCCCCCCAGCTCAGCGCTGCTGCCTAAGGAAACGATCCCATGATGGACAACAAGATGATCGTCGAGGGCAGCCTCGAAACCTCCGACAAGGGCTTCGCCTTCTATGGCCGCCTCCCCTATTATCGCGGCCTTGGCCTCTCGATGATCGAGGACATCCAGATCACCGCCGATGGCGAAGTGATCCCCCGCGCGGACGTGCGCTTCCACGTGCGCGGCAAGACCTACACGCTCGACCAGATGGAAACGGTTTACGACGACCGCTGGAACTTTGGCGAGAAGGCCAAGATCATCGCGATGAAGCCTGGCGGCCTCCCCGGGGGCGATCACAAGATCGAATTCGCGGTGCGCATGCGCGTATCCTACTTGCCCTTCGTGCCGACCACGAAGGACACCAAAGTCCTGGCGCTCGCCGCCTGACATGACGCAGCTGTCCCTCGATCAGGCCGCGCTCCTCACGGCAGGGGCTGCGATGTGGGCCACCCCTGCGGTGCCCGAAGCCGGCATTCCGTCGTTCACCATGAGCGACGGGCCGATGGGCATCGCCAGCGGCAAGGTCGATGAACGCGATATCGCCCGGCTTTCCCCTTGCGCCACGGCGCTCGGGGCAAGCTGGGATGTCGATCTTGCCCGGCGCATCGGCACCCTTGTGGGGCAGGAAGCGGCGGCGCGCGGGATCGACATGGTGCTCGCCCCCAATATCAACCTCGCCCGCAGCCCGCTGGCGGGCCGCGCCTTCGAGTATTTTTCGGAAGACCCGCTGCTGGCCGGTCTGCTCGGCGCAGCATGGATCGGCGGCCTGCAATCCACCGGCACCGGCTCCTGCGCCAAGCACCTCGTGTGCAATGACAGCGAGACCGCGCGCGACAGCATGAATGTCGTGATCGATGAACGCACCTTGCGCGAGGTCTATCTCCTCCCGTTCGAATTTGCCGCGCAAGCTGGCTGCGCCGGAATGCTGGCCGCCTACAACCGCGTGAACGGCAGCTACTGCGCCGAGCAGCACCACGTCCTTACCGAAGTGGTGAAGGGCGAATGGGGCTATCACGGCGTCATCATGTCCGATTGGTTCGGCACCCACTCCACCGCGCCCACGCTGGCCGCCGGGCTCGATCTCGAAATGCCCGGCCCGGCGCGTTTCCTCGGCGCGAAAGCCGCCGTTGCGGTCGGCGAAGGCGCGCTGAGCGAAGCCCGCGTGCAAGACGCGGCGCTGCGTGTCGCCCATGCCGCACAGCGCGTCACCGGCCCCAAGTCCCAGCCGCTCGCCGAAGCCGATATCACCGCGCTGCTGGAGGAAGCCGCCGCCGCAGGCATGGTCCTGCTGAAAAACGAAGCCGCCCTGCTGCCGCTCGATCCCACCGCGATCAAGACCCTCGCCGTCATCGGCCCCAATGCCGCCGCCCCCTGCTTCCAGGGCGGCACATTCGCCAAGATCTCGGTCCGCCCGGACCTGCCCTCGCCCATCGATGCGATCCGCGCCCGCTTCGGCGCGCAGTGCGCGGTGTTGTTCGAACCCGGTGTCGATCCCGCCCCGCGCCTGCCGCTGATGCCGGTCACCCCCGCGCACGATATCGGCGATGGCTGCACCAGCGGCATGACGCTGGACTATTTCGCCACCCCCGATTGCAGCGGCGCGCCGCTCAACCGCGAAACGCGCGATACCAATTCGCTCGTCTGGTTTGCCGGAATGCACGATCAGGCCCCGTTTGCGAAAGGCGGCTCGATCCGCGCTGCGGGCCGCTTTACCGCTGGCAAGTCCGGCACCCACCGCTTCCACCTCGGCGCAACCGGCGTCTCGCGCCTCATGGTCGATGGCCGCGAAGTCCTTGCCACCACCGAATGCCCGCCGGGTGACACGATGGGCGTGCTCAAGGCGGGGGACAGCGAGAGCGCCCCTGTTGATCTCGCGGCAGGCCAAACGGTCACCGTCACCGCCGAATTCTCCTTCACCGGCGCGCGTGTTCACGGCTTGTGGTACGGCATCCGCGCGCCCGGCAGCGGCGAGGAACTGCTCGCCGCCGCTGAAACTGCCGCGCGCGCGGCCGATGCCGTCGTCCTCATCGTCGGCGAAACGTCCGACAGTTCGGTCGAAAGCAAGGACCGGCCCGATACCCTCCTCGCCGCGGGCCAGCGCGAGCTCATCGCCCGCGTCACTGCCGCCAACCCGCGCGTGGCCGTCGTCACCAATGTCGGCCACGCCTATGATGCCGCTTGGGAACGCGCCGCCGCAGCCCACCTCGCCACCTGGTATCCCGGCGAAGGCTTCGCCGCCGCGCTAGCCGCCGTGCTGGCGGGCGACCGCGAACCCGGCGGCCGTATGCCCGTCACCATCGCGCGCGAGGAAGCCGATTATCCCGCCTTTGCGCTTAAACCCACAGCAGACGGCGCGCTGCCCTATCGCGAAGGCACTCGCCTCGGCTATCGCGGCATCGCATCGGCGCACCACACGCTTGGCGCAGGGCAAGGCTATGCCCGCTTCGCATGGTCGCAGCCCATAGCCACGGCGGACGGCGTCTCACTCACCGTCACCAACCTTTCGAACCGCGCGGGCGCGGAGGTCGTGCAAGTCTATCGGGATGCGCCCGAACCGACGCTGATCGGCTTTGCCAAAGTCCATCTCGAACCCGGCAAGGCCGCAAGCGTCACGGTCCCGCTCACGCGCCGCCGCTTTGCGGTGTGGGGCGAAAGCGGTGGTGAAAGCGGTTGGCAATTGCTCACCGCCCCGAACCAAGTTCGCATCGCCCGCAATGCCGAAGATCCGGGCTTCGCGCTCGAAGTCGACGCTGCCGCGCTGCCGGACCTCGGCCCGTGATCGCTCAGCCCAGGGCGCGGTAGCGGAAGTCGCGGAACACGCCCTGCCCCTTGCCCGCCGCAAACAGCGCGGGCCGCAGGCTGGCGAGGTCGTCCATCGTGTTGGCATTGTAGCCTGAAACTTCCGAGCGCACGCCGTGGCGCGTCCAGTTCGTGCCATCGAGGCTATAGTAGAACGTCACGATCTGCCGTTCGTTGACGATCCTGAGGTGCATCGTGCGCGCTGCCGGTGCTGGTTCGCGCCAATACATCGGCATGCCGCCGCGATAGCTTGTCATGCCTGTGGCACTGATGCCCATGCCCAGAAACAGCCTCCGGTTGTAGAACAGCAGCAGGCCCGCCTCGCCCTCACCTTCCAGTTCCACCGTCACCGTGATCTCGTAAGCGCGGTCGCCCACCATCTGGGTCAGCACGCTGGCATCACCCGGCCCGCTGCCCTTGCCCGGCAGCACCAGCTTCCCGCCGCCCATCGCGATGCGCGCCGCCTCATCGGGCGATGCGCCATAAGCGCTCCAGCGCATGCCGAGCGAGGATGATGCAAACGCATCGGACCGCGCCATCCCATGCGGCGCGCCCACCTTGCCGCCCCCCGGCATCGGCAGCGCGCGCGACAAATCCCCGCCCAGCGCGCGCGGCCAGCCATCCGCCGTCCATGCAAAGGGTTCGAGCAAAGTCTGCCGCCCCAGCGTGCGATAGCCGTTCTCATAACCGTGGTAGACGAAATACCACTGCCCGCTCGGCCCTTCGACGGCCGTGGCATGTCCGCGCGACCACCACGCCTCGCTGGCATCGTGCGTGCGGATGATCGGATTGTGCGGGCAATGCTCCCACGGCCCTTGCACCGAGCGCGCGCGCGCCACCGTCACCATATGCCCTGTCGGCGGCCCGCTCGTACCGCCCACTGCCGTCACGAGGTAGAACCAATCGCCCCGCCGCGTCAGCTTTGGCCCTTCGAGCGCATAGGCCTCGGTTACCCAGTCGTCGGGGTATTTCCAGCCATCGAAGGCATGAACCGGCGCTCCCACTGCCGAGAGCCCGTCATCGGCCAGCTCGACCCGCATGCCGCCTGAAAGGAACAAATAGCGCGTGCCATCCTCACCCACGATGTGGCCCGGATCGATATAGCCCCGAATGCCAAGATCGACCGGCTCGCTCCACGGCCCCGCGATATGGTCCGCATGGATCACCCAGATCTGCGGCGCGTCCTTCACCGTGTCGGACCACGGCGCGGGGATGAAGGGAATATAGATGAAATAGCGCCCGCCATGCTTCACCAGATCGACTGCAAAACCGATTGCCGCAGGGTGCGCCAGCGCAGGGCCAATCGGCACCCAGTTCACCAGATCGCGCGAATGCCAGATCAGCAGGCCGGGCGCGGCATCGAAGCTCGAATGGGTGAGGTAATAGTCCTCCCCGTCCTTGAGGATAGAAGGATCGGGATAGTCCCCCGCCAGCACCGGATTGCGATAGGTGCCGTTGCCAAGATCCGCGCGGCGCTGCCCCTCGATGCCGCGGCCCCATGCGGCAGGAGCAGCTGCAGCCACCCCCGGCAGGCCTGCGCTCGCCAGCGCTACGCTGCCCAGCGCAAACAGCGAACGGCGATCGAGATCGTGGTCACCCATCGACAAATTCTCCCTTTGAGCGCTCTATCCAGCGCTTGAAATCGCAGATCTAACAAATTAGAACCAAGATTACAAATAAACGGGGAGAATGCAATTTGAGTCGGCTGCGCATGGCCATGATCGGTGGCGGACCGGGTGCGTTCATCGGCCCGGTGCACCGCATCGCGGCAGAACTGGACCGAGAGATTGAACTCGTCGCCGGGGTGTTCTCGGCCGATCCCGCGCGCAGCCGCGCGGGCGGCCTTGCCTATGGCCTCGATCCGGCGCGCGCTTATGGCAGCCTTGCAGACTTGCTCGCCGCCGAACGCGCCCGCCCCGATGGCGCGCAATTTGTCGCGGTGGTGACGCCCAACCACGATCACCTCCCTTCGGCCAAGGCGGCACTGGCCGCTGGCTTTCCCGTCATCGGCGACAAGCCGATGACCGCCACGCTGGCAGAAGCGCAGGACCTGGCCGAAGCCGTCGCCGCCGCTGGCCTGCCCTTCGCCCTCACCTACACTTATTCCGGCTACCCGCTGGTGCGCGAAGCCCGCGCCCGCATTGCCGCAGGCGCACTGGGCGCGGTCCGCAAGGTCGTCGTCGAATACCCGCAAGGCTGGCTCGCTGGCCCGGCGACAGGCAAGCAGGCCGAATGGCGCGTCGATCCCGCGCGCGCCGGGGCGGGCGGCTGCATCGGCGATATCGGCGTCCACGCGTTCCAGCTCGCTGAATTCGTCACCGGCCTTCACGTCACCGAACTGCTCGCCGATCTCGGCGCAGTCGTGCCGGGCCGCATGCTTGATGATGATTGCTCCGTCCTCCTCCGTTTCGAAAACGGAGCGCGCGGCGTGCTGCTGGCCAGCCAGATCGAAGTCGGCGAACTCAATGGCCTGCGCATCCGCGTCTACGGTGAAACCGGCGGCCTTGTTTGGCAGCAGGAAGCTCCGAACACGCTCACACTCCACCACCTCGATGGCCGCAGCGAAGTGATCCGCGCGGGCACCGGCCTGCTCGGCCCCGATGCTGCGCGCCGCACCCGCACGCCGGGGGGCCATCCGGAAGGCTATCTCGAAGCCTTCGCCAACCTCTACCGCGATTTCGCCGAAATGCTGCGTGGGCAGGCTGCCCCGCTGCTCCCCGGTGCGGCGGAGGGCCTGCGCTCCATGGCCTTCATCGACACCGCCGTCCGCGCCAGCGCCGCCCGCGCTGGTTGGACCCCGCTTACCGTCTGAGGACACCGCCCGCATGAAAACCATCAAAGGCCCCGGCATCTTCCTCGCGCAGTTCGCGGGCGATGCCGCGCCGTTCAACAGCCTCCCCGCCATTGCCGAGTACATGGCAGGCCTCGGCTACAAGGGCATCCAGATCCCCAGCTGGGATGCGCGGCTGTTCAACCTCGATCTCGCGGCGGAAAGCCAGACTTACTGCGATGAGATCACCGGCATGCTCGCCGAAAAGGGGCTGGAGATCACCGAGCTTTCGACGCACCTGCAAGGCCAGCTCGTCGCGGTCCACCCCGCGTTCGATGCGCAGTTCGATGGCTTCGCGCCCGCCGAAGTGCATGGCAACCCCGCCGCGCGGCAGGAATGGGCTGTCCGCCAGGTGAAGAACGCCGCCGTGGCCAGCCGCCGCCTCGGCCTTGCCGCCCACGCCACGTTCTCCGGTGCGCTCGCATGGCCCTATTTCTACCCCTGGCCCGCGCGGCCCGCTGGCCTTGTCGAAGATGCCTTCGCCGAACTCGCCCGCCGCTGGAAGCCGATCCTCGACGTGTTCGAGGACAACGGCGTCGATGCGGCTTACGAAATCCACCCCGGCGAGGATCTGCACGACGGCGTGACTTTCGAGCGCTTCCTCGAAGCCGTCGGCCATCACCCGCGCGCCAATATCCTCTACGATCCCAGCCACTTCGTGCTGCAATGCCTCGATTATCTCCAGTTCATCGATATCTACCACGAGCGCATCAAGTGCTTCCACGTGAAGGATGCCGAGTTCCGCCCCAATGGCCGCAGCGGCGTCTACGGGGGCTATCAAGGCTGGGTGGACCGCCCCGGCCGCTTCCGCTCGCTGGGCGATGGGCAAGTCGATTTCGGCGCGATCTTCAGCAAGATGGCGGCCAACGATTTTACCGGCTGGGCCGTGCTCGAATGGGAATGCGCGCTGAAGCATCCCGAAGTCGGCGCAGCAGAAGGTGCGCCGTTCATCGACCGGCACATCATCAAGGTTACCGAACACGCCTTCGATGATTTCGCCGCCGGCGGCGCGGACCGCGCGCTCAACCGCCGCCTGATGGGGATCGACGCATGACCGGCTGGAACAGACGCAGCTTCCTCGGCGCGGCCTCGCTCGTCGCCCTGCTCAGCGCCGCACCCGGCGGAGCAGAAGTGCTGCACGGGCTCGACCCCGCCGAAGCCCCCTCGCCCCACCAGCGCACGCTGATGCGCACTGCGGCCGAACACGTCATCCCGACCACCGAAACCCCCGGCGCTGGGGCACTTGGCGTAGACGACTTCGTGTTCGTCGCCCTCGCTCAAGGCCTTGAAGGCACGCGCCTCCCGCCCGCAGCTGACGCAACCTTCACGCCCTTTCTGCGCAGCGATGGCAGCCTCGATCACATCGCATGGCTCGAAGCCAGGCTCGGTCCCAAGTGGCTCACCCTGCCCCCCGCAAGCCGCCACGCCCAGCTCGCCGCGCTCGATGCCGCCGCCTTCAGCAACGACCCCGCCGCCGCCCCATGGCGCAAGCTCAAGGGATTGATCCTCACCGGCTACTACACCAGCGAGACCGGCGGCTCACGCGAACTCAAATATGAACTGGTCCCCGGCCGGTTCGATCCCAAGGTGCCGGTCACGCCAGAAACCCGCGCCTATTCCAGCGACTGGACAGCGGTGGACTTCGGCTGATGGACGAGACTCTCCACTTCGACGCAATCGTCGTTGGCTCCGGCATCACCGGCGGCTGGGCGGCCAAGGAACTCACACAGGCGGGCCTCAAGGTCCTGCTCCTCGAACGGGGCCGGAAGATCGAGCACCAGCTCGATTACGAGACCGAGATGAAGGCGCCGTGGGAAATGCCCTTCCGGGGTGATGGCGACGCCGACCTCTATGCCCGCGAATACGCGGTGCAGAGCCTCAACCGCCACTTTACCGAGTTCACGCAGGGCCACTTCGTCAACGACGCGCAAAATCCTTACCAGACCGGGCCGGACACCGCCTTCAACTGGTTCCGCAGCTACCAGCTCGGCGGCCGATCGCTGACCTGGGGCCGCCAGTGCTACCGCTGGTCGGACTATGATTTCGGCGCGAACAAGCGCGATGGCCACGGCACCGATTGGCCCATCCGCTACGCCGATCTCGCCCCGTGGTATGACCGGGTGGAAGAGTTCATCGGCGTTGCCGGCGCCGCGGAAGGCCTGCCCCAGCTGCCCGACGGCAAGTTCCTCCCTCCATTCGCGCTCAATGTGGTCGAACAGGCTGCGCGTGAGCGGATTATGGCTAAGTGGCCCGAACGCCGCCTTACCATCGGTCGCACTGCGAATCTCACGGCCGAAAAGGACGGGCGCGGCCCCTGCCAGAGCCGCTCGATCTGTGCGCGCGGCTGCTCGTATGGTGCCTATTTCTCCACCCAATCGAGCACGCTGCCCGCCGCGCAAGCGACCGGCAACCTCACCCTCGTCACCGATGCGGCGGTCGAGCATGTGGACTACGATCCCGCCACCCGCCGCGTGACGGGCGTGCGCTGGATCGACAGTAAGACCAAGACGCGTTTGTCGGCCAGCGCGCGGATGGTGTTCCTCAATGCGGGGGCCTTCAATTCGGTCCACCTGCTGCTCAATTCCGCCAATGAAGCCATGCCGAATGGCCTCGCGAACAGCAGCGGCGTGCTCGGTACGCATATCATGGACCACGCCAACACGCTTTCCGCTGCAGCAATCATGCCCGGCTATGAGCAGTGGACCACGTTCGGCAACCGTCCCACCGGCGTTGTCATCCCGCGCTATCGCAACATGGAGACGATGGACGGCACCGGCCACACGCGCGGCTTCTCGTTTCAGGGCGGCGCGCTGCAATCAACATGGACCGCAGGCAAGCGCGAGGCGGGCATCGGCGCGGACTACAAGCGTCACCAGCAAAAGCCGGGCGCATGGCGCATGGTATTGGTCGGTTTCGCCGATTGCGTGCCGCGCGAAAGCAACCGCCTCACGCTGGATCGCACCAAAACTGACAGCAACGGCATCCCCCAGCTGCGCATCGATTTCGCGTTCGGCGCAGAGGAAAACGCCGCGCTCGCGCAGGCCAAGGCCGATGCGGCCGAAATGCTCACCAAAGCGGGCGGCAAGGTCATCATGGGCTTCGATCGCCCCGGCCCCGGCGGCACCGCGATCCACGAAATGGGCGGCGCGCGCATGGGCAATGATCCGGCCACCTCCGTGCTCAACAAATGGAGCCAGGCGCACGACGCGGCCAACCTGTTCGTGACCGACGGCGCGCAGATGAGCTCGTCGGCCTGCCAGAACCCATCGCTTACGTACATGGCGCTCACCGCCCGTGCTGCCGCCCACGCGGTCGCGCTGCTGAAATCGGGCGCCATTTGATGCCGGATCGCCGCGAAGTGCTTCGGGGCTCGCTCCTTGCCGCTCTGGCTGGAGCCGCCCCCGCGCGCCTGCTCGGTGCAACCGCCGCGCCGCCTTTTTCCGGCGGGTCGTGGCAGCCTCTGTTCGATGGCAAGTCGCTCTCGGGCTGGACCTTCTATCAGGAAGGCAACGGCACCGAGGACCGGAACCGCGTTGTGCGGATCGAGCAGGGCATGCTCCATTTCCTCGGCCCCCGCTATCAAGGCAAGGCCCAGCCCGGCCATATCGCCACCACCACCGCTTGGCAGGACTATCACCTGCGGCTCGACTACAAGTTCGGCCCGCGCCGCTTCGCCCCGCGCGCGCTGCAGCGCCGCAACAGCGGCCTGCTCTATCACATGGGTCCGGAGCGCGACCGCCTGTTTCCCGATTGCGTCGAATTCCAGATCGAGGAAGGCGATACCGGCGATGCGATCATGGTCAACACGCTGGCGCTGCAAGGCCCCTTGCTGGGCGGCACCCCGCTCTGGCCGAACTGGATTCCAGCCTTCCCCAGCGAATACCAGACACCGATCAATGCGGGGGGCTATCGCCGGCAGTGGCACCGCCATTCCGGGCCGTATGAACGGCTGGACGACTGGAACACGCTCGATCTCTATGCCTTTGGCGATTCTGCGGCGCAGCTCGTCAACGGGCGGATCGTCAACACGCTGTTCAAGATGCTGCGCGAGGATGCCGGCGGCATCCGCACGCCGCTCACCAGTGGGCGCATCGCGCTCGAATTCGAATGGGCCGAAGTCTCGTTCCGCAACGTGATGATCCGCCCGCTGGACGCTGCCGCCATCGGCAACCTGACCCGCCAAGGCTCCGAATAAGGCAACTCCCCATGTCCGCTTTCATCAAGAACCTCTGGTACATGGCCGCCTGGGCCGATGAAATCGCGGGCGATGCGCTGCTGGCGCGCACTTTGCTCGGCAAACCGTGGCTGATCTGGCGCAAGGCGGATGGCACCTATGCGATGATCGCAGACCGCTGCCCGCACCGCTTCGTGCCGCTCTCGATGGGCAAGCGCGTAGGTGATACGGTGCAGTGCCGCTACCACGGCCTCGGCTTCGATGGCACGGGCGCCTGTGTCCACTCCCCCTTCCCCGATGGCCCGCCCGCGCATGTCAGCGCGCCCGCCATGCCGATTGCGGAAAAGCATCGCGGCCTGTGGTTCTGGCCCGGCGATCCGGCGCTGGCGGACCCTGCGAAGATCCCGGACTTCAGCTTCCTCGACGAGGATCGCGGGATGCATCGCGGGTGCTTGCGCATCGCAGGCAATTACGAGCTCATCACCGATAACCTGATGGACCTGACCCACGCCGAATTTCTCCATATCGAGACGTTCGGGGTCAACGGCTCGATCTTCCACGGGACACAGACCGTGCGCCACGACGCGGATGGCGCGATCTGGAACAACTGGGACATGACCGACGCGCAATCGCCCGAATGGTCCAAGCCGATGCTGGAGGCGGGCGCGAACATCGACCAGTGGCTCCACATGCGCTGGCACGCGCCTGCCGCCATGGCGCTCACCGTCGGCCTCGCCAAGGCGGGCACGCAGCGCGCGGACCTGATCGTCCCGCCGATGATCAACCCGCACATCATCACGCCCGAGACCGAGACCTCGTCACACTATTTCTACGATCACGAGGACAACGCTGAGGCCGCCGAAATGGCGCGCCGGGTGTTCGTGGAAGAAGACGAGCCGATGATCGAGGCCGCCCAGCGCGCGCTCGGGACACAGGATTTCTGGGACGCGCGCCCCGCCATCCTCAAGACCGATGCCGGCGCGATCCGCGCCCGCCGCGCGCTGATGCAGCTGCGAAAGGCCGAAGAAACCGCAGCGGCCTGAGCGATCAGGCCGCCGCCTTTCTTGCCGAACGCGACAGCACCAGCAGCAACAGCACCGCGCCCACCGCGCTGACGATCCCGGCGACGAGGAACGCGCCTT
Source organism: Novosphingobium sp. PASSN1 (assembly GCF_002278815.1). NCBI lineage: Bacteria > Pseudomonadati > Pseudomonadota > Alphaproteobacteria > Sphingomonadales > Sphingomonadaceae > Novosphingobium > Novosphingobium sp. PASSN1. Next base: position 242,476 of record NZ_NKIS01000005.1, read on the forward strand.
GCATCGTCCCCACTGCGCCGCGCAGCACCGAAACCAGCAGCGGCGAAGAGAACTGGCCGAAGAAGAACGTAGCCGTCCAGATGCCCATGCCGCGCCCCCGGTGCGCAAACGGCAGTTGGCTTTGCGCCCACGCAATCAGCGTCGGGATCGCCATGCCTGCGCCCGTCTGCTGCAGCGCCATGCCCAGAATCATGCTCTTCCAGTCCGCCGCCAGCCCCATCACGGCCAGCCCCGCGCCGAGGAAACTCAGGAAGATCGCGATCAGCGTCGGCGAACCCGTCCCCCGGCTGCCCAGCCACCAGAACAGCATCGCGCCGACCAGAATGAACAGCGTCGGCAAAGCCGTGATCTGGCCGATGCTCTGCGGATCGGTGACGCCCAGTTCCTGCCAGACGGTCGCGCCATTGACGATGAACACGTAGTAGATCGCCGAGGAGAACAGCGTGAGGCCCGCAATCCCCAGCATCGCGGCCCACGGAAAGCCCTCGCTGCGCTGCTCGTCCATGCCCAGCATCTGCCGCACGGTCGCATCGCTTCTGGGTTCGAACATCCAGCGCAGCATCGCCAGCCAGATCGGCAGGGCCAGCAGATAGAGCAGGAATATCCCGTTCCACCGCCACGCGGTCATCGTACCGGCGAAGAAGATCATGACCGACGACAGCGCCGGGCCGACCAATCCTTGCAGCGCCAGCCACTTGCGGCGGCCCTCATCGGGCCAGTAATCGGCAATCAGCGTGTTGACCGTGGTCAGGATCACCGCCTCGCACAGCCCCAGCAGCAGGCGCGAACCATAGATCACATCGAGGTTTTCGAGGAAGAACGGCGCCGCGCCAATCAGGCCATAGAAGAAGGTCGAGACCAGCAGCAATTTGCGCCGCCCGAACCGATCGACCATCAGCCCGGCAAACAGCGCCACGAGCGCGATCGTCAGCCCCGGCGCGGTGACCATCGAAGGCACCTTCGTCGGCGCAGTCGGATCGGTGGGGGCGAAGTGCCCGATGATCGCCGGGATCGCCGGAAACATCGTGACGATGGCCAGAATCGGCAGGAATCCGGCGATAATGACTGTCAGCCCCTGCGCCAGACCTGCCTTTGGCCCTGCCTGAGAGGCCGATGTCGGTGTGCTTGCCAAGGTATTCTCCCCAAACAACTTTTTTGCTGCAGGTGGGCTGTCATCCCCATGATATCCTGCGCCGTGCGCTTGACCATAGGCGACATGAGGGAATAATAGAAGCGACATTTTAATTTGACCGGGCAAACACGCGCGGCACGTATAGCCGCCACGAACAGGCGGGCGGGACATCGGACAGGCCATGACAGCGCATCAGGCAGCAGCACCTGCTGCCAAAACCGGCAGCAAGCAGCCGCACGAACTGGATGACCGGCAGCGCGCGCTTGCCTTCTTCACCGTGCTGACGGCCGTGGTGCTCGAAGTGGCCGACACCACCATCGTCAACACTGCCCTGCCAGCGATCCGCGATGGGCTCGGCGCATCTCCGGCCGCGATGCAGTGGATCGTGGCGGGCTACCTGCTCACGCTGGGCTCGCTGCTGCTGCTGGGCGGACGGCTGGGCGATGCCTTTGGGCACAACCGCATGTTCCTGGGCGGGGTGGCAGGTTTCGTCGCGGCCTCGGCGCTGTGCGGCCTGGCCCCCACACCCGGCATCCTCGTGCTGGCGCGCGTGCTGCAGGGGGCGGCAGGCGCGATGATGGGGCCGCAGACCATGGCCATCGTCCAGCTCCTCTACACCCCGCTCGAACGCGTGCGCCGCCTTGCCTTCTTCGGCATGATCATCGGCCTTGCCGCGATACTGGGCCCGATCCTCGGCGGCTTCCTGATCGAACTCAACCTGTTCGGCCTCGGCTGGCGGCTGATCTTCCTGATCAACCTGCCCGTCGGCCTGTTCGCGCTCGCCATGGGCCGCCTGACTTTGCCCCGCACCGGCGAAGAGCATCGCGGCCTTGCCATCGATCTGTTCGGGGCCGCGCTGTTCGCCATTGGGTTCGGCCTGATCCTGCTTGCCCTGATTCAGGCGCACGATGACCTCGGCGCCGGACGCGCAGCCGCGATCCTCGGCGGCGGCATCGCGGCTGTCGGCCTTGCCGTGCGGCGCGCCATCCTCCGCCGCGCTGCTGGCCTGCCCGCGATGATCGAACCCGCGCTGTTCGCCCTGCCCACTTTCCGCTGGGGCGTGATCGCGGCGATGGCGTTCAACAGCGCCTCGGTCGGCTTCCTGCTGATCTTCGCGGTCGCGCTCCAACAGGGCCTTGCCCTGAACCCATTGCAAACCGCGCTGATCCACATTCCCTTCGGCCTCGGCGTCATGCTCGCCGTCGGCCTGATGGTGCCGCGCCTGCTCCCCCGATTGGGGCGCGTGCTGCCAATGGCGGGCGGGATGCTGATGGCCATCGGCATTGTCGGCAGCCTCGCACTGATACATGCGGCAGTCGCGGGCGGACCACTCCTTGCCGCCACGCTCGCCCTTGCAGGGATTGGCTTCGGCACGCTCTCCGGGCCGCTCGGCCCCATCGTCGTCTCCGATGTCCCGCGCACCCACGCCGGCACCGCCAGCGCGACGATGCGCACCGCGCAGCAGCTGGGCGGCGCGCTGGGTATCGCGCTCGTCGGCTCGGCCTATTTCGCCGTCGCGGGCCAGGATGCCACCGCACGCCTTGCCGGGCTGCTTCCCGGCGGACTGATGGTATCGGCGCTGCTCACCATCTCGGTCCTCGCCGTCTCGCGCCTTCCGGCCACGCTGTTCGCGGCCGAACGCAAGGCTGCGGCGGATTGACCTGCGGCAAGATCATAGGCATCATTGATTGCAATCGAAACAAACCTATCCGTAAAACGGATGGATATCTATCGCGGGAGATTATATGGACATGAAACCAGTGCGCCGCGTGGTCACCGGCCACGACGCTTCCGGCCGCGCGATCATTCAGGAAGATAGCGCCGCCCCCCGCGTCCAGCGCGTTGGCGGTGCCATCGGCCCGCTGTTCCACGAAGTGTGGAACACGCAGCAGACGCCAGCCTTCATCGACGCCGCTTCGGGCGAGCCGCATGAAGACGGCATCGTCCTTGCCCCGCCCGCAAACGGCACCCGCATCCGCGTGCTGGATATCCCCCCCGAAGGCGACGGCATCCGCAACATGACGCCCGAGGAAGCTGCCGCGCACTTCGCCGAAATCGGTGCGGGCCACGCCTCCAACGCCGCGAAGCAAGGCGCACGCCACGCGCTGATGCACCGCACCGAAACCATCGACTATGGCATCGTCATCGAAGGCGAACTCGTGCTGATCATGGATGAAGGCGAAACCACGGTCTATCCCGGCGACATCGTCATCCAGCGCGGCACCAACCACGGCTGGGCCAACCGGTCTGACAAGAACTGCCGCATCGTCTTCGTGCTGATCGACGGCGAATTCGCACCGGACCTGAAGTCATGAGGCTCGCCACCTTGCGCGACGGCACGGCCGATGGCGCGCTCGTGCTCGTCTCGGCAGACGGGGAGCGCGTGCTGCGCGTCGGCGGCAACCTGCTTGGCGCGATGGAGGACTGGCCCGCGACCGAAGCAAGGCTCAAGGCCGCGCAGGCCCGTCTCGACGCCGGTGAGGGCGAGCCGACCGATGACCTGACTTTCGCCGCCCCCCTGCCGCGCACCTGGCAATGGCTCGATGGCTCAGCCTTCACCACCCACGGCGATCTCATGGCGGTGGCCTTCAAGCACGATCCCCACGAAGGGGACCGCCCGCTGATGTATCAGGGCTTGTCCGACCGGTTCTACGGACCCGCCGATCCCGTGCCCTTCCCCGCGATGGAACACGGCATCGATTTCGAAGGCGAGTTCGGCGTGGTGGTCGATGCCGTGCCGATGGGCACCAGCGCCGCCGATGCGCTGAAGCACATCCGCCTCATCGTCCAGATCAACGACTGGTCGCTGCGCGCCATCGCCCCGGTCGAGATGAAGACCGGCTTTGGCTGGATTCAGGCGAAGCCCGCCTGCTCGATGGCCCCGTTTGCCGTCACGCCCGATGAACTGGGCGCGGCATGGCAGGATGGCCGCGTCGGCCTCGATCTCATCATCGATTGGGATGGCCGCGAAGTGGGCCGCGCCAATGGCGCCGCAATGGCCTTCGGCTTTCACGAACTCATCGCCCATGCCGCCCTCACCCGCGATCTTGTGGCGGGCACGGTGATCGGCTCCGGCACCGTCTCGAACGCCAATTACGCCGAAGTCGGCTCAAGCTGCATTTCGGAGATCCGGGCGATCGAGATCATTGCCCACGGCGCGCCGCAGACGCCGTTCATGGCCTTCGGCGATACCGTGCGGATGACGGCGGTAGAGAGCACGGGCCGCGCGCCCTTCGGCCAGATCGACAGTGAAGTGGTGAAGGCCTAGCAATTTCCGGCCGCCACGGTGTAGGATCAGGGTAACGTTCCCACGACAAGGCGGCCGCAAATTCCATGACCAGACCCAAGCGGTCCACCATCGTCGACGTCGCGCGCATGGCAGGTGTCTCCGCCAAGACGGTCAGCCGCGTCGTCAACAACGAACCCCACGTCACCGAAGCGGTGAAAACCCGCGTGCACGAAGCGATGCGCGAATTGCGCTATCACCCCAATGTCGCGGCGCAAGGCCTCGTGCGCAGCCGCTCCTATCTCATCGGCCTCGTCTACGAAAAACCCAGCCCCAGCTATGTCGTCGAACTGCAGAAAGGCGCGCTGGAGCGGCTCCACGGCGAACGCTTCCGCCTAGTCGTGCTGCCGGTGGAATCTGTCACGGAGCGCGCGGACGAGATCATCGCCCTGCTGCGCTCCGCCGCGCTCGATGCCGTGCTGCTGGCTCCGCCCGCGTCCGATCATGCCGGGCTGATGGCCGAACTGCGCGAAGTGGGCATGCCGTTTGCGCGCATCTCGCCCACGCGCCTCCTCGGCCAAGGGCCGTCGGTCGCGATGGACGATGTCGCCGCCGCGCAGGAAGCGGCCGAACATATCGTGGCGCTGGGGCACAAGCGCATCGGCGTGATCAAGGGCGATCCCAGCCACGCCGCAGCCGATGCGCGGCTGGTCGGCACGATGCAGGCGCTGGCCAAGGCAGGCATCGCGCTGCGCCCCGAACTGATCGAGGCGGGATTGTTCACCTTCGATTCCGGCCTCGCCGCTGCACGCCGCCTGCTCGCGCTCGATCCGCCGCCCACCGCGATCCTTGCCCAGAACGATGACATGGCCGCCGCCACCATGGCCGCCGCGCGCGAGGCCGGGCTGCATGTGCCAGAAGACCTCTCGGTCGTCGGCTTCGACGATTCCGATATTTCCCGCGTCGTCTGGCCTCCGCTGACCACGATCCGCCAGCCGGTGGAGGAGATGGCCTACAAGGCGATGGACATGCTGCTCGATGTGCTGAAGGGCGAACCCGAAGGCGGCGACATCCAGCTTCCCCACGAACTCCTCATCCGCCGCAGCACCGCGCCGCCCAAGGCGGATTAAGCCGCGTCTTCCGCCAGCGCCAGATCATCGAACGACAGCAGCGCCGCGCCTACGGCAGAGGCATCTTCCGCCAGCGCCGCCGCCATCACCGGCGCAATCGCCGGAGCATCCCGCCCGCCGCTGCGCAGCAGCAGATTGGTGCGCTGGGTCAGCCGTTCCAGCAGCGGCATTGGCAGCCGCCCACCCACCAGCACCACACCCGGATTGATCAGCAGGTTCACCGCCACCAGCGGCTGCACCAGCGCGCGCGCGCATTCCTCGATCCACTCATCATGGATGCGTTGCAGCGCGGCATCCGCGCTCAGTGCCTCACCTTGCGCAAAGGGCGCGCGCCCGGCCTGCGTCAGCCGCCGGTTGAGCCCAGCAATGGAAACGATGGATTGCAGCGGCACCATCGCGGCCTGACCGGTCGGGCCTTCACCCGGCACCGGCATGAAGCCAATCTCGCCGCTGCGCCCGTCCGCGCCGCGTTCATGTTGCCCGCCCACGACCAGCCCGCCGCCCAGGCCATAGCTGATCAGCATGTAGAAGAAGTTCGCCTCGCGCTGCCCGCGGCCAAACTGCATTTCACCGATGGCCGCCGCTGCCGCGTCGTTCTCGATGAAGATCGGCTTGCCCAAAGGTTCGGCAAACAGCGCTTCAAGGTTGGTAGCAGACCACTGCGCATAATCGGTCGGCATCCCTGGCAGATCGATCACACCCAGCCCGTCCGGCAGCGCAAGGCCGATCCCGGTGATCGCCTCGGCCTCCACACCTGCCATGCCCAGCAACCGGTCAAGGTTGCGGCGATAGAAGCTGCGCACTTGTTCGGGCAGGGCAAAGGCAATCTCGGTATCGAGCCGCGCTTTCACCGCGCCCGCAAAATCGGCCAGCACCATGGTGATATGATCGCGGTCGACATTGAGACCGATGGCATGCGCGCCCTCGGCATTGATCACCAGCCGCGTGGCCGGCTGCCCGCGCCCGCCGCGCTGCATCCCGGCGGTGCGCAGCAGGCCGCGTTCGATCAGGCGGCGCGTGATGTTGGTCACGGTCGGGTGCGCAAGGCCGGTCTGGCGCGCGAGGTCTGCCTTGGTCAGCATCCCCTGCGCCCGGATCGCACGCAGCACGATCCGCGTGTTGTGCGCGCCTGCATCCTCGATCGTCGCGCCGCGATAGCCGCTGCGCGTCAGCCCCAGATTCACGCCGCCCCCGCTTCCAGCACATTGCGCGCAATCGCCAGCGCGCCCATCGGCCCAGCTTGATCGCCCAGCAAAGGTATACCGATCGTAAACGGCACCTGCGAATAGCCGCCAAGGCTGGCCCGCACCGCCGCATCGACCCGCGCCACCAGCGCAGGCCGCGTGCTGAGCACGCCGCCGCCCAGCGCGACCCGTTCGGGCGCTCCGGTCAGCACGATGGTATGGACGAGGCGTGCAAGAACATGGACGAATTGATCCCATATCGGATGCAATTCGTCCAGTGCCTCACCCGCTTTTCCGGCACGCGCGGCGAGCGCCGGGCCGGAGATCAATCCTTCCACGCAGCCCCCATGAAACGGGCAAATTCCGGGGACACCATCGCCCGGCGCGCGGTCCACGAAAATGTGTCCCATTTCACTGTGTGCGCGGCCCGCCATGGTCCGGCCGCCCACCACCAGCCCCACGCCCACGCCGGTTCCCACCGTCACATAAGCATGGTTCGCCATGCCGATCGCGCCGCCCCAGCGTCCTTCGGCCAGCGCCGCGCCGTTCACATCGCTATCGAGGCCGACCGGCAGGCCGTATCGCTCCTGAAGCTGCTGGACGAGGGCAAAGCCCTGCCAGCCCGGCTTGGGCGTGGCCAGAAAAGTGCCGAAATCGTCCGCCGCAGGATCGGTGCGGATCGGCCCGAAGGCCGCCACCCCGATCGCCCGCACCCGGTGCGCAGCGGTCCATGCATCGAGGATCGCGGTCAGATCGCCCACCGTGGCGGCCGCATCGCGCGTAGGCACGCGGCGCTGGTCCACCACCTCGCGCCCCTCGGCCAGCGTGGCGACGCATTTCGTCCCGCCCAGTTCCAGCCCGGCGATCATGCCCCGCCCCACACTTGTGCAAAATTCGGCCGCCCTTTGAGCGCCGGATCGAGCAGCCGCGCCAGCATGTCCTGATGCGTCGGTGCCGCAGAGCGATAGCGGCCCATCACTTCGGCAATCTGCCCGATCACACCGCGCACCTCGTCAAACGGCGCGGCATCGGCCAGCGGATCGAGCGCTTGCGGTTCGATCCCCATGCCCGCCGCCACGAAGAACCAGCTCACATCGGCAAACAGCTCGCGCCGCCGCGAAACGACCCGCCCTGTCCGCTGAAAAAGCTCCAGCTTCGCCGCCAGACTGTCCGGCAGGGGGGTCGCCCTGATCTCGTCCCAGAACGGCTCGCCAAACCGCCGGTTGGGCACATAATGCAGCAACAGGAAATCGCGGATATGCGCGTATTCGTCCGCCGCCTCGCGGTTATAGGCCGCCGCCAGCACCGGATCGCAGCGCCGGTCCGGGAAATAGTCAAGCAGCCGGTTGAGCGCGGTGTGAATGAGGTGGATCGAGGTTGATTCCAGCGGCTCCAGAAATCCGCTCGAAAGCCCCACGGCGAGGCAGTTCTTCACCCACATCGCCTTGCGGTGCCCAGCGTTGAAGCGCAGGAAACGCGGCTCGGCCAGCGCCTCGCCCGTCACAGAACCGCGCAGCGTCTCCGCCGCCGCCTCGTCGCTCACATGGCGGCTGGAATAGACATAGCCATTGCCCACCCGCGATTGCAGCGGAATGCGCCAGCGCCAGCCCGCCTCGTGCGCGGCGGAAACCGTGTAGGGCGCGGGCGCACCGACGGTCGCGGTCGGCATCGCCACCGCGCGGTCGCAGGGCAGCCATTTCGTCCAGTCCTCATAACCGGCGTGGAGCGCTTCTTCGATCAGGAGGCCGCGAAACCCGGAACAATCAATAAAGAAATCCGCCGCGATCTGCCGCCCGTCCGCCAGCATGACCGCCGCAATCGCGCCGTCCTCAGCCAGCACCGTCCCGGCAATCCGCGCATCGATGTGCTGCACGCCCCGCGCTTCGGCATGGCGCCGCAAATATTGCGCCACCAGCCCCGCATCGAAATGCAGCGCATAATTGAGCGCGCCGCCGGGAAAGCTCCCGTCTGGCGGCGGAAACGCAAACTTGCCATCCTGCGCCAAGGCAATCGCCGGGCACAAATCGCCCATGCTCTCGCCATGCCCCGCCGCCTTGTTCTTCCACCAGTAGTGATGAAACGGCCGCTGGTTTATCGTCACGCCGATATTGCCGAACGGGTGCCAATAGGAATGCCCCTGCTCCAGCCAATCATCAAAGCGGATCGCCAGCTTGAACGTCGCCTGACAATGGCGAATGAAATCAATCTCATCGATCCCGCAGTTCGCGAGAAACGCGAACACCGGCGGGATCGTCGCCTCGCCCACGCCAACGGTGGGCACATCGCTCGTCTCGATCAGCGTGATCGCGGTCCCGGCGGGCGCAAGCACGGCTGACAGCAGCGCCGCTGCCGACCAGCCAGCCGTGCCGCCACCGACGATGAGAATGGAACGCAGGGGATCAGGAGCAGTCATAAGGTTCGCCCAATGCTGGCGGTCCAGCGGCCGCAAGATATGGCCTCAAAAGGAAGGGGGGAAGGCCGGCAAAGGCCCTCCCCCGAAGAGGCCCAAGGCCAAGGCCTGAGGGAGTGGAGCAATCAGAAGTTGAACTTGACGCCCGCAAACACCCGGCGCGAACCGGATTCATACCGGAACGGCAGTTCGGGGAATTGCAGGTACGTCCGGGTGTTTTCCTTGTTGAGGTTGATCCCTTCGACAAACACGTTGAAGTTCGGCGTCACCTGATAGGAGATCTGCCCGTCGATCTGGCCATAAGGCTTCTGGTAGATCCCCAGCGTGCGCGTCACCCCGCCATCGCCGAAGCCGAAGTTGCCGAGGTAGGACTTCGAGCGCCACGAGTAGGAAGCGCGCGCCGCAAACCCGCTCTTCTCGAAATAGACCTGCCCGTTGAACGAGTGCTTCGAAACACCCGGCAGCGGCAGACCCGTCTCGAAATCGTTGCGGAATTCGGTGCTGGTATCGGCAAAGGTATAGTTCGCGGTGAAGCCGAGGCCGAACGGGAAGGCATATTGTGCTGCCACTTCGAAGCCCTTGACCCGGCCGCCCGAACCATTGACCGGCTGCGACACCGGCCCGAGCCGCCCGCCGCCCTGATCGTTGACGAACACCGGCACGGTCTGCGTGACAACAAAGCTGTCCACTTCCTTCCAGAACACGCCCGCCGAAAGCAGGCCCTGCCGCCCGAAGTAGTATTCCACGCCCAGATCGAACTGGTAGGCGCGGAACGGATCAAGGTTAGCGTTGCCCCGGCTGCCGCTGGTGAACAGGAAGTTGTCGGTGGCGGCATCGCGGGTGAAATCGGTGGCAAAGCCCCGGCCCAGATCGAACAGCGGCTGGCGCGAGGTAACTCGCGCGGCCGAGGCACGCACCTTCACGTCCTGCGCCGCATCCACCACCACGTTCAGGCTCGGCAGGAAGTCGGTGTAGGAACGCTGCACGCTCGCCGTGTCGAAGTCCTTGACCACGCCGTTCCAGCTGTCCGTGCCCCAGAACGTCGGGTTCGCGGTGCCCTGATTCTGATCGACCTTCAGCTTGGTATCGACAATGCGCAGGCCGACGTTGACATGGAACCCGTCATCCTTGCCGCCAATATCGGCCATCAGATAGCCGGTCTTTGTCTCTTCCTTCACGAGGAAGGTCTGCAGCGGATCCTGGAAGAAGCTGAACGGCGTATCCGGATAGAGATCCTGGATCCACTTCAGCGCATTGACCATCTGCGCGCGGTTCTGGATCAGCGCCTTGCCGCCCGGAATGTTCGGGTTGACCAGCGTCTCGACCCGGCCCGCATTGCTGGTGAACGTGTCATAAGGCGTGATCAGCGCGGGCGAATTGCCAAACCGGCTGCACCCCTTGAACACAGCGGGCTTGTTGGCTTCGGGAAGATCGCAGATCTTGTAGCCGATTGCGCCGTCCTGGAAGTAGCCGAAGGGGGTGTAGTTGTAGTTGAACCCCGGCACGCGCTCGGCCGCCGGGATCTTGGTGGCGTCGAGTTCGCCCTTGCCTGAATAGTCCGCCAGATAGCGGCCCGAAGTGAAGTCCACCGTGCGCTGGCCATAGCGGAAACCGGCGCTCAGCGTGATCTTGCCCTGTTCCGAAGGATCGACATCCCACGCAAAATCGGTGCGGATCGAGTGGCCCTTGATCTTCGAGCGGTCACCGAACGCCCAGTGCGACTTGAAGAAGCCGTTGGCCGGGTTGCTGAACAAGTCCTGCGGGCTGTTCGGGGCAATGCCGAAGTTGGGCAGATCGCCGTTCTTGTAGGTGAAATCGAAGGTTGCGGGGGCCGCGCTGTTGAGCGCCACGCCATCGGCCAGCGGACCGCCTGCCGTGCCCTGCCGCACGGTATACCTGGTGTAGCGCACGTCGTTGTTGGCCACATCGCGGAACAGCGTGCCGTTCGAATACGTCGCTTCGAGATTGGCGCGGAAGTTCGAGCCGTTGTCGAACTTGGTGCCGAACTGCACGTTGTCAGACCGGATCGTGCTCACGTCCACCACCGAGATCGCTTCGGCAGACTGGGCGCGCACCGTGCCGCTTTCCAGCACGCCGTTGCTGTTGATCTGATAGCCCGGCAGCAGGCCGAGCGACTCGCCCTGGCCAAACGGGAACTTCACCGAACCCTCGCGCGTGTCCACCTTCAGATCGGAGTGGAAGTACTGCAGGTCCATGCTCAGCGTATCGGTCGGGCGATAGGCCAGCCCCGCCGAAACGCCCCAGCGCGTGCGATACTGGTCGCGGTCGGTCATGTAGCGGTATTCGGGCGCGTAGTAGTTGGTCGGAACGCTCGCGCTGTCGCGGCGGCCCGCGCCGAACGCCCAGTTGCCGCGGTTTTCGCCGCCCAGAATATCGAAGTGGGCGTTGGTCTTGCTATAGCTGCCCGAAAGAATGATGCCGAACTTGTCGTTGAAGTTGTAGCTCGCGACCACTGCGCCGGTCGGCTTCCAGCCGTCGATGCCGTTGGCCTTGTTGAGCCGCGCGTTGCCCGCCACGGTCAGGCCGTTCTTGAGATCAAGCGGATTGCGCGTCTTGAGGTTGACGATACCGCCCAGCCCGCCTTCGAGCAGCGAGGCATTGGGTGACTTGTAGACCTCGACCCCGCCGATCAGTTCGGAAGGCACGCTTTCCAGGCTGTCGGTGCGGGTGAAGTTGCCCTCGCCCACCTTGAACACTTCCTGCCCGGTCACGAACAGTTCGTTGTTGAGCACGGTTAGGTTCTGTTCAAGGCCACGAATCCGCACTTTGGTGCCCTGGCCATTTTCGCGGTCGATCTGGATACCCGGCAGGCGCTGGAGCGACTCCGTGATGTTCTGATCGGGGAACTTGCCGATATCTTCGGCGCTGACCGATTCAAGGATCAGGGTCGAATTGCGCTTGGCATCCAGCGCGGCGGCCAGCGACTGGCGGAAGCCGGTGACGACGATGGGCGCGGCGGCCTCATCGCTCGTCGCAGTATCGACCGCCTGCTGCGGTGCCGATTGCGCAGCGGCATTGCCTGCCACGAACAGTGCCAGCGTCGAAGCCGCGCCGAGCAGTACAAACCGCCCTCGGGCGTTTCCTTGAGACATGAACCTTCCCCTCCTTGAAGCGCGGCAGCACCCGGTTCGGGGCATCTGCCGCATTTTCGGTTTTCCGGCCTCCGGTGCAAACCCCCTGTGACGAAGCTTGCGATGCGAATGAGCCCGGATGCGTGTGGCACGGTTGAAATACGATCACCTTGTCCGTATTGTCAACGTTGTCATTCAATTTATATTATCATCTTTTATTATTAAAGAAACCCGGAATGGTCAAGCCAGCCGGAAAACCGAGAGGAAAGCCAAGGAATGAAGCGGATTTCGCCCCCTGCAGGCCCCGTGGCCGCAATGGCTTGCGCCTTGGCCCTCGCGGTGAGCATGACCCCGGCTGCGGGTCTTGCCGCCAGTCCTGCGCCTGCTGCCGAATCGACCAGCACCGTCCATCCGCAGCAATGGCCGCGAATCGCTTGGCCCAAAGTCGTGACCGATGCGGACGAGGCGAAAATCCATCAGTTGCTGGGCGCGATGGATGCAGCCTGCAAAGTCGGTCAGGTCATCCAGGGCGATATCGCCAGCCTCACGCCCGACGATGTCGCGCGCTACAATCTCGGCTCGGTGCTCAATGGCGGCAATTCCGGGCCTTATGGCAATGATCTCGCCCCCGCCGCCGATTGGCTGAAGCTGGCAGACGCCTTCCACGCCGCCTCGATTCGCGGCCGCCCCGGCTGCCCGGCGATCCCCGTGATCTGGGGCACGGACGCGGTCCACGGCCATTCCAACGTGATCGGCGCCACCTTGTTCCCGCACAACGTCGGCCTCGGCGCGATGCGCGATCCCGATCTGATCGAGAAGATCGGCGCCGCCACCGCCGCCGAAATCCGCGTCACCGGGCAGGAATGGACTTTCGCCCCCACCGTCACCGTCCCGCAGGATTGGCGCTGGGGCCGCGCTTATGAAGGCTATGCCTCCAATCCCGCGCTCGTCGCCAGCTATGTCGGCCGTATGGTGCGCGGCCTGCAAGGCCCGCCCACCACGGACCGCGTGCTCGCCGGCGCGCATGTCATCGCCAGCACCAAGCACTTCCTGGCAGACGGCGCGACCGAAGGCGGGCGCGATCAGGGCGATGCAAAGATCGACGAGACCACGCTGCGCCTCGTCCACGGCGCGCCCTATCTCCCGGCGATCGAAGAAGGCGTCGCCACCGTGATGACCAGCTTCTCCAGCTGGAACGGCGTGAAGATCGCGGGCAACAAGGGCCTCGTCACCGATCTCCTCAAAGACCGCCTCGGCTTTGGCGGCTTCGTCGTGACGGATTGGAACGCCCACGGCCAAATCCCCGGGTGCACCAATGCTAGCTGCCCGCAGGCGCTGCTTGCCGGGGTGGACATGTACATGGCGCCCGATAGCTGGAAGCCGCTGCGCGAAAGCCTGCTGGCGCAAGTGCAAGGCGGTGCCGTCCCCATGGCCCGGCTCGATGATGCAGTCGCCCGCATCCTGCGCGTGAAACTGCGCCTCGGCCTGTTCGAAATGGGCGCGCCTTCCACGCGGCCCCTCTCCGGCAAATGGCAGGAACTGGGCAGCCCCGATCACCGCGCGATTGCCCGCGAAGCCGTGCGCAAGTCCTTGGTCCTGCTCAAGAACACCGGCGTCCTGCCGCTAAAGCCGGGCGCGCGCCTGCTTGTTGCGGGCGACGGGGCAGACGATATCGCCCGCCAATCCGGCGGCTGGACGATCAGCTGGCAAGGCACCGGCCTCTCGAACGACTTGTTCCCGGGTGCGACCTCACTCTGGCAAGGTCTGAAGTCTGCTGCACAAGCCACTGGCGGCACTGCCGAACTTGCCCCCGATGGCCGCTTCAGCCAGCGCCCCGATGCCGCCGTCGTCGTCTTCGGCGAAACCCCTTATGCCGAGTTTCAGGGCGATATCCGCTCGCTCCAGCTGCGCGCGGACCTCACCGGCCCAATTGGTACGATGAAGGCGCTCAAGGCGCAGGGCATCCCCGTCGTCGCGGTCATGCTGACGGGCAGGCCTCTGTTCGTGAACGCTGCTCTCAATACCGCCGATGCGTTCGTCGTGGCCTGGCTCCCCGGCTCCGAAGGCGGCGGCGTGGCAGACGTGCTTTATGCCAAGGACGGCGCGGACTTCACCGGCCGCCTCCCCATGGCCTGGCCGCGCAGCGCCCGCACGGATGACGAAGCGCAGTTCCCGTTCGGCTACGGCCTCTCCATGAAAAATGGCCCAGCCCCTTGGACCATGCTGAGCGAAGACCCTGGCGTCGCGGCGGAAGCGGTGCCCGGCGTCTATCTCCAGCGCGGGCAGGCCGCGCCCGGCTGGCGTCTCGTCCTCACCGATCCCGCCGCCGCGCCGAACACGGTCGGCCCGGTTCCCGCTGCCACGCCGGGTGGCCGCGTCACCATCGCCGCCATCGACAAGGACGTGCAGGAAGGCGCGCGCCGGATCGTGATCGCACCGGGCAAGCAGCCTGTCACGATCGCGCTCGAAAGCGATAGCCCCGTCGATCTCAGCCGCGAAACCAATGGCGATGTCCTGCTGCTGCTGACCGTGCGCCTCGAAGCGAAGACCGCTGCCCCCGTCACCATCGCCGCGCGTTGCGGCCAAGGCCCCTGTGCCGCGCCGGTTCCCTTGCCTGAACTCGCCGCACTCCCCATCGGCCAGTGGCAGACGCTGGCAGTGCCCCTGAAGTGCCTGCTTCCGGCGGGTGCAGACAGCAGCAGGGTCACCGCCCCCCTCATCCTCGCCAGCCCCGGCCCGCTTGCCCTCGGCCTCGCCAGCGTTACGCTGGGCACCAAAGCGGACGTGACGGCGCGGTGCAGCTCACCTTCGCCTTAATGCATTTATTATGCATTTAAACTGAAGTACCGTGCGCAAAAATTGACCGCGTTGTCATACGCAAGACCGGAAGAGAGAATGCCCGTGCCCGCCATCACCCGCCGTATCCTGCCCGCGCTCCTCGTCACCAGCGCGCTGCTGACAACTGCCGCGCGCGCTCAAATGCCAGAGGGTGGTGGTCCCTGGAATATCAGCAGTCTCGAAGGCGGCATCGGCAGCGAACGCCCGCTTCCCGCAAGCAGCCCCGTCCTGAACGCCGCCGCGCCGTTCACTTTCGTCGCATGGGTCAAGCCGGACCGCATCCAGCAAGGCGAGGCCGCGCTGATCCTCCAAGGCGATGATGCCTGCGCGCCGTGCCGCGCGCTCGTCCTTGCCGATGGCCGCCCCGCCCTGCGCAGCGGCCCCATGCAGCTCACCGCCGCGCAGCCGCTCCTCGCGGGCCAATGGACGCACCTTGCCGCCACCTATGACGGCACCACAGCCCGCCTGTTCATCAATGGGAAGCTCTCTGCCCAGCAGGCGCTGGCCACAACCACCACCCCCCCGCGCCTCGCCATCACCCCGCCGATCCCCGGCAAGCCCCACTTCGCCGGATCGCTCGCGCAGGCCCTGCTCGATGAAACGGCTCTCAATCCCGCCGCGCTCTTCGCCCAGCGCCCCGATTTTGGCTCCGTCCAGTTCCGCGAAGTCGGCGTCGGCTGGCCGCTGCAGCGCAAGGCCAATATCGGCCTAACCGAACAGCAGGACGCGTGGCTCCTCCCCCGTTCGAACACGCCTCCCAGTGCCCCGGCCAGCCCCCCGCGCGCCATACCCGTCAAACCCCGGCCCGCGCTCGCCCCAACCGCTCCTGGTCAGTGGCAGCTGAACGGCTGGAAGCTGATCCCGGCACCGGATCTCGCGCAATCAGACGGCGCCGCCCTCTCCCGCCCCGGCGTCGATACCGCCAAATGGCTCGCCGCCCGCGTCCCCGGCACCGTGCTGGCCACCATGGTGGATCGCGGCATCTATCCAGACCCGTACTACGGGCTCAACAACCTCAGCATTCCCGAAAGCCTCGCCCGGCAGGACTACTGGTATCGCACCAGCTTCACCTTCCCCGCCGAGGCTTCCGGGAAGTCCCTCGCCCTGCGCTTCGATGGCATCAACTACGCCGCCGAAGTGTGGATCAACGGCACCCGCATGGGCGCGATGAAGGGCGCCTTTGCGCGCGGCCGCTTCACTTTCACGCCGCAAGCCGGGGAGAATGTCGTCGCGGTCAAAGTCAGCCCTCCGCCGCACCCCGGCATCCCGCACGAACAATCGGTCAAAGGCGGCGTCGGCGAAAACGGCGGCCAGCTCGCCATCGACGGCCCCACGTTCGTGGCCACCGAAGGCTGGGACTGGATCCCCGGCATCCGCGATCGCAACACCGGCCTGTGGCAAGGCGTCACCCTCGAAGCCACCGGCCCCCTCCGCCTCGGCGATCCGCACGTGATCACCGACCTGCCGCTGCCGCGCACCGACAGCGCGGACGTCACCATCACCGTCCCCGTCTTCAACAGCACCAGCGCGCCGCTTGCGCTCACCGTCACGGCGAAGATCGGCGAGATCGCCCTCACCCGCACACTCACTGCCGCCCCCGGCGAGACCACCGTCACCTTCTCGCCCGCCACCGATCCCGCGCTCCGCCTTGCCAACCCGCGCCTGTGGTGGCCCAATGGCTACGGCGATCCTGCGCTCTACACGCTCACCCTCACCGCCGCCGCCGAGGGCCAGCCGTCAGAGACGCGATCCTTGCGCTTCGGCGTGCGCGAACTCAGCTACGAACTCGCCCTCTTCGGCAGCGATGGCCGCCTGAACCGCGTCGAAGTCGATCCCACCGATGCAAGGCCGGGCGAGCTGCCGCTGATCGACGTGCGCCATCAGGCGATCAAGCAGACCCCGCTCGGCTGGGCGCAAAGCCTGACGCCTGCGGGCGAAAAATCCCCCGCCGTCCGCCCGGTCGCGCCGTCTACCCCGCTCCCCCACCTCACCTTGCGCGTCAACGGCGTGCGGATCGCCGCGCGCGGGGGCAACTGGGGCATGGACGATGCGATGAAGCGCTTCGGCCGCGCCGAGCTGGAGCCCTATTTCCGCCTCGAACGCGAGGCGCACATGAACGTGATCCGCAATTGGATGGGCACCAACACCGAGCCTGCGTTCTACGATCTCGCCGATGAGAACGGCATGCTGATCCTCAACGATTTCTGGCAGTCCACGCAGGATTTCCAGATCGAACCGCAAGACCCGCAGCTGTTCCTCGCCAATGCAGCAGACACCATCGCCCGCTACCGCAATCACCCCAGCATCGCCTTGTGGTTCGGCCGCAACGAAGGCGTGCCCTATCCCGCGCTCAACGAAGGGCTGGACGCGCTGGTCACGAAGCTCGACGGCACCCGCTGGTACACCGGCTCGTCCAACATGGTGAACTTGCAAGGCAGCGGGCCCTACAACTACCGCCCGCCCGAAGGCTATTTCACCAATCTTGCTTCAGGCTTCTCGGTCGAAACCGGCACGCCTTCGCTCTCCACGCGCGAAGCCATCGAAGCCAGCGTGCCCGCCGCCGACCGCTGGCCGCTCGGCGATACGATGGCGTACCACGATTGGCATTTCGGCGGGAACGGCGACACGCGCACCTTCATGGAGACGCTGGCGGCCCTATTCGGCCCCGGCACCGATCTGGCCGATTTCGAGCGCAAGGCGCAGATGATGAACCTGGAGACGCACAAGGCGATGATGGAGGGCTTCGTCGGCCACCTCTGGACCAAGAATTCCGGCCGCCTGTTCTGGATGACCCACCCCTCGTGGCCGTCGAATGCGTGGCAGCTCTACAGCTCGGACATGGACACCTCCGCTGCGTATTATGGCGCGCGCGCCGGGGCGGAGCCGGTGCATATCCAGCTCAACCTGCCCGATAACGCGCTGATGGTGATCAACACGACCCGCGCCGATCTGCCCGCGCTCACCGCAAAGGTGCGCGTCACCGATCTCGCCGGGCGCACTCTGCTTGCGCGGGAACAGCCGCTCACCGCCCCAGCCAACACCGCCACGCCCGCAGGCCAAGTCGATCTCGCGCCGCTCATGGCAAACGGCGAGATGGTTCTCGTCGCGCTCGATCTGGTGGATGCAAACGGGGAAACCCTCAGCCGCAACTTCTACTGGCGCGGCCGCGATCCCGCTGCCACCCGCGCGCTCAACGCAATGCCCGCCGCCGCAATCAGCCTCACCGTGAAGTCTGGCGCGGCGCAGGGGGCTGACCGCGCGCTGGCGCTCACTCTCGCCAATACTGGGAAGACCCCTGCCCTGGCTGTAAAACTCACGGTGCTCGACAAGGCGGGAGCGCGGGTTCTGCCAGCGTTCTTCGAGGACAACTACGTCTCGCTGATGCCGGGGGAAACCCGCACGCTCACCGTGCGCGTCCCCGCCTGCGCCAAGCCGGCCACCATCGCGATCCGGGGCTGGAACACGCCAGAGGGTGCGGTAGCCATCCAACCTTGAGCCCTCTCCCCTTAAGGGAGAGGGAAAAACGCCGCTAACGCGGGAGGGAAACGGCCTCAAGCCTTCGCCTGGTCCTTGATCGGCAGGTTGCGCACCCGCTTGCCCGTCAGCGCAAACAGCGCATTGGCCAGCGCAGGCGTCGCGGGCGGCAGACCCGGTTCGCCGATCCCGCCCATCTCCGCGCCGCTATTCAGGAAATGCACGTCCACGCTCGGCGCATTTGCGAGCTTCAGCACCTCGTAATCGCTGAAGTTGCTCTGCTGCACCACGCCCTTGTCCAGCGTGATCGCCTCGCCGATGCCGGAGGAAAGCCCCATGACGAGACCGCCGAGGATCTGCCCTTCGGCGGCGGTCGGGTTCACCACCGTGCCGCAATCGACCACGGCGGTCGCCTTGTGCACCTTGGGCATCCCGTCTTCGCCCAGCGAAGCCTCGATCACTTGCGCCACGATCGTGTTGAAGCATTCGACCATCGCCACGCCGCGCGCCCGTCCGGCTTCGACCGGCGAACCCCAGCCGCTGCGCTTGGCCACTTCTTCCAGCACCTTGCGATGGCGCGAACCGGCCTTGAGGTGCCGCAAGCGGAACTCCACCGGATCGACGCCCGCCGCGTGGGCCAGCTCGTCCATGAAGCTCTCGGTCGTGAAGCCGTGCTGCGTTGCATTGACCGAACGCCATGCGCCGACCGTCTGGTTGGAGACCTGCTTGAAATGCCGCCGCGCTACGGCGGGCACATCATAGAAGAACGGCACTTCGCGCAGGCCGTCTTCCGGCTGGGCAAAATCGGTGCGCCAGGCGGCGATCTTGCCGTCCTGCCCCAGCGCCGCCGTCAGCCATGCCGAGCTCTGCGGGCGGTACGCGCCTTGCGAGACTTCCTCCTCACGCGACCAGATCAGCTTGACCGGGAACGGCACCTGCATGGCCACGCGCGCCACCTGATCGACCACTTCCATGTACATCGGCAGGCGGCGACCAAAGCTGCCGCCGATCAGCATCGGGTGGAACGTGACCTTGTCTGCGCCGAGGCCAGCCGCGCTGGCAGCCGCCGCCTTTGCGCCAAGCGGGTCCTGCATCCCGCCCCACACATCGAGGTGGCCGTCCTTGTAGTGCGCGGTCAGCGCAAACGGCTCCATCATCGCGTGGTGCAGGAACGGCATGCGGAATTCCGCCTGGAGCACCTTCACCCCGCCCGCCTTGAGCGCGGCATCGACATCGCCCTCGCCCACGGTCTTGTCGGGCTTGTCCCCGCCGCGCAGCTTGTCCTGCTCGGCAAAGATCGTCGCGGTCGAAATCAGGCCATTGCCGCCATCGCTGAACTTGGGCGCGAGCGCCCGCGCGCCCTTCAGCGCCTGCCAATAGCCCTTGGCGACGACGACGACCGCGCCTTCAAGGCTGATCACTTTCTCCACGCCCGCCACGGCCATCGCCGGTGCCGGATCGACCGATTCCAGCTTGCCCCCGCGCACGGACGCGGCGATCACTGTCGCCACACGCATGCCCGGCTTCATCACATCCATGCCATATTGCGCGGTGCCGTTGACCTTGGCCGGAATGTCGAAGCGCGGGATCGACTTGCCCATGTGCTTGAAGTCTTTGGGATCCTTCAGCGCCACATCGCCGGAAAGGCTGTGCGTCGCCGCCTCTGCGGCGAGTTCGCCATAGCGCAGCGCCTTGCCGCTTTTCGCATGAAGCACTTTGCCATTGGCGGTCGTCAGTTCGCCCGCAGGCACACCCATGCGCGCCGCCGCCGTCTCGATCAGCGCCGCGCGCGTGCCCGCGCCCAGCACCCGCAGCCCGTTCTGTCCGGTAAAGCGCAGCGCGGAGGAACCGCCGGTGATCTGCAAGTTGAGCTGGCGCGCGAGCATGCCCAGCAGCGACATCGGCAACGCGCCGATGATGCCGGGATAGCCGCTCATGTCCGCCATGAAGCCCTTGCCCAGCACCACGTTGGCAAACGCCGCTTCGGCAGGCGCGGAGACCACCGCCAGCTTGCTCCAGTCAGGGTCCAGCTCTTCGGCCAGCATCTGCGCAAGGCCGGTGTTCGAACCCTGCCCGATATCGGTGTGCGGCGAATAGAGCGTGACGGTATCGTCCTCGCCAATGCGCAGCCAGGTGCCGAAATTGTGCCCGCCCTTGCCGTCGGTCAGCTTGGCCGCCTGCGATCTTGCCGCCTTGTCGCCATACTGCACCGCGAAGATGCCGCCGCCGATGGCCGCGACGCCGCCAATCAGGAATGCTCTGCGGATCATGCCCATGTGCTTGCTCCTCAGGCCTGAACGGCGGGGCTGTTGCCCGTAACCGAATGGATCGCCGCGCGGATGCGGGGATAGGTCCCGCAGCGGCAGATATTGGTCATCGCCGCGTCAATGTCGGCGTCCGTCGGCTTGGGCGTCTTGGCCAGCAGCGCAGCGGCGGCCATGATCTGGCCCGATTGACAATAGCCGCACTGCGGCACCTGATGCGCAATCCACGCCTGCTGCAAGGCGGTCAGCGTGCCCTCTGCGCCCGAAAGCCCTTCGATCGTGGTGATCGACTTGCCCGCCACATCGCTGATCGGCACGCTGCAAGACCGCGTGATCTCGCCGTCGATATGCACGCTGCACGCCCCGCAGGCAGCGATGCCGCAACCGAACTTGGTGCCGGTCATCCCCAGTTCCTCGCGGATCGCCCACAGCAGCGGCGTATCCGGTTCGCCCGCAAAGCGCACCGGCTTGCCATTCACCATTGCCTCGATTGCCACGCCGCGTGCTCCCCCTTCGAACGAACCAATACGTTTCTTGTAGCAACTGATTACGCGCCGCGCCACTGTGAAGACAGGTAGCGGCCCTGCGTCCCGATCAGGCCCCGCGCAGCATCCCCACCAGCGCCTCACGCCCGCCTGCCCCGGTCCGCGCGTAAACCGATTTGAGATAGGTCCGCAGCGTTGCCAGCGAAATCGCCATGCGCGCCGCGGCTTCGGCAGGCGAATGGCCCAGCGCCAGCAGCACCGCCAGTTCCCGCTCGCGCGCGCTCAGCGGCAGCGCCGCCGCCCGCCCCAGCACGACCGCGCCAAGCGGAGGCCGCCGCTCCAGGCAGATCATGTAGCGCGCATCACCGCTGTCATCCGCCTCCAGCGCGGCACTGCTGCGCAGGCAGGGCATGACCCGCACGGCAATTTCTCCATGCGGGGTGCTGCGCGCATCGAACGGGGGCGGCGATGGCAGGCCGCGCGCGATGGCAATCGCCCGGTCGAGCAGCGCGTGCAGCGCCGGGGTCAATCGCTCACCCAGCGCGCCCAGCATGCGGCCCGGCGCAATGGGGATGCCAGCGTGCTGTGCGGCCAGCGCAATCGCGCTGCCGGCATGATACTCGACCCGCCCCGCCGTATCGACCAGAAAGCAGCCGCTCTGGTCTGCGACGACGCTGCATTGACCAACGCTTTTGGCACAAGGTCCTGTAATCGCGGCCAGGACATGATCGTGCAGCGAGGCTATCAGCGCCCTTTCAGCCTGGCTCCAACCGCCGCTGCCCGCCGCCCGGTTCACCATCAGCACGCCGCGCGCCGTGCCGCCGCCATCACGCACCACAAGATCGATCGAACCGGCAATGCGATAGGGCCGGAACACTTCGTTATAAACCACCGTGCGCGCGAATCCGGGCGCAGCATAAAACGCCTCACCCGCCCCGACGCGCAGGCCCGCCGCCACGAACTTGTCGAGCGTCGGCTCGTGCGGATCACGCTCCAGCGCGGCGTGATTGCCGACAAAGGCATCCATGGCCGCCGGGATCACCTCGCGCATCCACGCATCCACCGGGCGGCCATCCGGACCAAGCCAGAAGAAGTTGGCGAACGCGCAGGCGATCATCCGCTCGATCTCCGCCACCATCAGCCCGATAGACTGGTGCGCGGGCAGGCCCAGCGCGGCGATCAGGCGCAAGTGCTTCAGGTGGGTCTGGGCCGAAGACATGGGACCGGGCTTGCTCCAGGGGTATTTGCGTAAACAGACGACAGCATCGTTGTGCTGGGGAGCGGCCCGTCAGCGTTGAATGGCATGCAAAAGTGGCAGTACGCAAGCCAGATTACCCTAACCCGGGGGTATTTGCTGATAGCGCATGGGCCTATCCGATCCTCTGCCGCGCTCCATGCTTGAGCATCGCCTGAAGGAACAGGATTCATGGCCGATACGCTTTCCGATCTGAAGGACAACTGGGGCACCGGTCCCGGCGGCGAAGATATCGTCCTGCTCGATCCGGCCACCTTCGGCATCGGCCTCTCGCGCTTCACCGATGCGCAGATCGACAGCATCATTTCCTACATTCCCTTCACCTCGCACACCCCCGGCGCAGATTATATCGACATCAACGCCAGTGCTGCGGGCTTTGGCGCAAAGGCCAAGTTCTTCGCCGATTTCAGCTTCGGCCTTGCGCTCAACTACACCTTCAATCTCGGCCAGACCCAGGCCAGCGCTTCAGGCACCAAGGCGTTCGACGCCACTTTCGATGCCAATGCCGATGGCCGTGTCGATCTCTACGGCGCCTACAATCTCAACACCGCCAAAGCGCAGTTCAACTTCGGCGTGCACAATGTCCTGCCTCAAAATGGCGAAAGCGTGCTCGGCCTCGGCGTCAAGACGTCCGGCAATTTCGGCATCGGTTTCAAGGACATCGATGTCTACACCCCGCTGGGTTCGGTCTATACCAATGCGTCCGATTTCTATTTCTCGAAGGATCTCTCGTCTTACACGAGCCTGTTCGATCTCAAACAGGGCGATCCCCCCGCGACCTATTCGACCACCGGCATCTTCGGCTCGCTCACCGCCCCGCGCCTGCCCGATCTTGCGGTCTCGGCCTCAGGCGGGGTGGGCGCCAGCAACACTGCTCATGGCACCGGACCCGATATCGGCTTGCTCAAGATCATGCCGCTCGAATTCGTCCCGCTGATCGGCCAGGTCCTGCGCGGGGGCCAGCAAGTGCTCGCCAGCGAGGCGCTCGACGTCATCGTCGAATGGGATCTCCTCCACCTCTCGCTCAACATGCACCTCGGCCTCGCGCAGGATCTCAAGGTCACGCTCGCCGGGGTCGATAGCGCGGTGAAGGTGGAGGAAAAGGTCGCAGGCGGCGGCTACACCACCATTTTCAACCAGAGCGTCGCGTTCGGCAGCATCGTCACCCTGCCATTTTCGCAAGGGGACCGCCTGGGCACGAAAATCACCGAGAGCTATACGCTGCACATCCATTCCGACAGCACCGTGGCCCTCGATGCGCGCGCCACGATGGAACTGGGGCTGCTCTACTTCAAGCTGATCGTGAACCCGATCTTCATCGACGAGAAGAAGTTCGAGCACTGGCTCTACCACCCGGACGAGTTCCCGCTGTTCGATATCACCCAGACCATCGGCGAGAAGGGCTCGGACTACACCATCACCCTGCCCGACATGGTAACCGTGGTCGATACCCACGTCGCAGTCACCGGCACCGATGCCGCTGAAACGCTCGACATGGCCGACCAGCAGGTAATGGTCGATGCTCTGGACGGCAACGACACGGTCAACGGGAATGCAGCCCGCAACCTGATCTACGGCGGCAAGGGCAACGACACGCTGATCGGCAACGGCGGCAACGACGAGATCCACGGCGGCTTGGGTTCGGATACGATCGACGGCGGCGCGGGCAACGACCAGCTCTACGGCGAGCTGTCTGTCCTTTCTAAGAGCGAACTGATCACCGGCGGCACGGGCAACGACGAGATCGAAGCCATCGGCCCCGGCACATACGATGGCGGTGCAGACAACGATATCCTGCGCATCTTCGTCTCGCTCAAGGGCGGCCAGACCATCCGCGGCGGCACTGGCACCGATCAGCTCAATGCCGATTTTGCGATCTACACCACAGGCCTCACCGTCACCCTCTCAGACAGCGGCAGCGGCACCCTGCTCGCCGCCACCGCAACGCGCGCCGCCGTGACATATGAAGGCTTCGAGAGCTATGACCTCAGCGGCGGGCTCGGCAACGACACCTTCACCGGCAGCGACAAGTCCGACTACATCGATGGCCAGGGCGGCAATGACAGCATCGACGGCGGCGCAGGCGATGATTTCATCGGCGGCCAATCCGGCGCCGATACCTTGCGCGGGGGCGCGGGCAATGATGTCGTCGCGGGCGATGGCGGCGACGACAAGCTGTTCGGCGATGCCGGCGATGATGGCATCGACGGCGGCTTCGGCAACGACACGATCCGCGCCGGCACCGGCGAGGATATCGTCAGCGGCGGCGAAGGCGATGACACGATCCTTGTCGATGATAACGACGGCGTCTTCGATGAAGCCGTCGGCAACGATGGCGACGACATCATCCGCGGCGGCACTGGCAAGGACGAACTGAACGGTGTCGCGGGTAACGACCGGCTCTATGCCGGCTCCGATGGCGGCACGCTCTATGGCGGCGACGGCGATGACCAGCTGTGGGGCGCGGCCACCGCGATCCTGAACGGCGGCGCGGGCAGCGATACCTTCACCGTCACCGCCAAGATGAGCGGCATGCAGATCTTCGGCGAAGGCGCCAAGACCAGCATCTCGCCGCTCGGGCAGGACCGCCTCGTCCTCGGCGCCGGGGTCGTTGCGGTCAAGCAAGCCGCACCCGCTGCCTACCAGTTTGCCGATTTCGCCCGCGCGCAGGCGATGGTCTACGATGGCAACGTCACGCTCAGCAACGGTACCACCGCCATCGGCATCGAAAGCTTCGATGTGCGCGCCACCAGCGCCGCCGATGCAATCATCCTCGGCAAGGGCGACGACACCGCGCGCGGCGGCGCGGGCAACGACTACCTCGACGGCGGCAGCGGACGCGACGAACTGTTTGGCGAGGGAGGCGACGATGTGCTCGTCGGCGGCTTCTCCGGCCACTACTATGGCGGCAGCGGCAGCGATACGCTCTATATCAAACTGCCGACCGCCGCCGGGCTGGGTGCCAAGCAAGGCTTTCACCTAGATGCCGGATCGGGCGACAGCCTGTTCCAGTCCACCGTCGGCGGCATCACCACCACCGTCCTTCTCCCCGGCGAAGGCGGCGGCAGCTTCGGCACGGTGCTCTCCAGCATCGAGGCGATCCACATGACCGGCGGGGGCACCGGCAACGATCAGATCGGCGGCGGCATCGGCGAGGACGTGCTCTATGGCGGCGGCGGCAACGACAACCTCAGCGGGCGCGGCGGCAACGACAGTCTGGTCGGCGGCGCGGGCCGCGACAAGCTCTACGGTGATGCGGGCGATGATTTCATCGATGTGCGCGATCTGTCCACCCCCGGCGGGCTGGCCGCGCAAGGCGGCGATCAGGCCTCGGGCGGAGACGGCGACGACACGATCCTGGCCACCAATTCCGCCAGCCGCCTCGAAGGTGGGCTCGGCGATGATGTGATTTCCGTGACCAAGGGCGGCAATTACGGCGCATTCATCACCCGGATCAACGGCGATGGCGGCAATGACCAGATCCAGGGCAGTGATCAGGCCGAAGTGATCTTCGGCGGCCCGGATGATGAAACCACCCCCGCCGACTTGCGCGGCGGCATCGATCTCACCCAGCCGGACGACGATTTCATCCACGGCGGCGGCGGTGATGATGTGATCCGCGGCGGCATCGGCAACGATGTGATCTTCGGCGATGCAGGCGCAGACCGGCTCTATGGCGGGCGCGGCAACGACGAACTGAGGGGCGATTGGCAGGACAGCTATGCAGGCGGCATCGGCAACGATCTGATCGTACTGGCGCGCTCCGCCGCCGAACCGGGCGGCCGGGCCAGCGTCAACGGCGGCAGCGGCACCGATACCGCGCGCTTCGCTTATACCGGGCGCACCGGCCCGCTCGCTTTCACGCTGGCCGCCTCCACCACGGTCGCCCCGGACCTCAAGCTCGCCAGCATCGAAGTGCTCGATATCGCCTTGTCTGACGGCGATGACACCGTGACGTCCGGCGCAGGGGCCGACGTTATCCGGGGCGGCCTGGGCAGTGACACGATCCGGGGCGGCGGCGGCGGCGATACGCTCTACGGCTTCGGCGTGAAGAACCGCACCGGCAGCGCGCTCACCGGCGCGGATGCGCTTGAAGGCGGCGATGGCAACGACCGGCTGGTGTTCGAAACCGGCGGCCGTGCCGATGGCGGCACCGGCGCAGACGTGCTCGAAGTGCGCGGACTGAACGCAGCGGTGGGCCGGGGCGTGTTCGTCGCGGGCGGCAGCGGCACATTTGCGGACATTGCCTACAGCACGCTGGAATCGCTCGACTATACCGCCGATCTCGCGGGCGGCGCGGTCACGCTGCAGGCCGGCGTCAATGCCGATCGGCTGCAGGGCAGCGACTTGGGCGACGACCTCGATGGCGGCGGCGGCAACGATGTGCTGCTGGGCATGGGCGGCAACGATACGCTCAAGGTCCGCGCTATAACAGGTCAGGCCGTGATCGATGGCGGCAGCGGCTTCGATACGGCAGAGGTCGATCTGGCCGCCGCCACCGCCGCGCTTTCAGTGCAGATCACCGCGCTGCCTCTCCCCGGGATCGCATCGGGCGCGCGTCCAGCCACGCCCGTCCGCTTCACTTCGATCGAGGCGCTGATTGTTACCACCGGCTCGGGAGGCGATCTCGTCACCGGCGGCGCGCGGGCAGACCGCATCACCACCAGCGCGGGCGACGACCGCGTCAACAGCGGGCTCGGCGCAGACACCGTCGCGCTCGGCGATGGCAACGACCAGTTGACCGATCTTGGCGGCAACGGCGATGTCATCGCTGCCGGGCGCGGCGACGACCGGGTCACCATTGGCACGCAGACCGCTTCAGTCGATGGCGGCGAAGGCACGGACCGTATCACTGCCGATCTCTCGCTCACCAGCGGCCTCAACCTTTCGCTCACGCTCGGCGGCACAGTAAGTCTGCCCACGCGCGGGTACGGTTTCCGGGGCTTCGAGGAATACGTCCTCACTTTCGGCAGCGGCAACGATACCATCCGCGCCGATTATGGCTTGCACGACCTCGATGGCGGCGCGGGCAACGACAGGCTTGTCGTGGTCGCCGATGATCTCGTCACCTTCACCACCCGCACCAGCGGCGCAGTCACCACCTACACGTTCGCCAATGGCATGATCGCCACCGGCTTCGAGACTGTGACCATCGAATACCGCCCGCGCACCATCGTCGGCACCGATGCTAATGATGTGCTGGCGGGCGGACCGGGCGACGACACCCTTTCGGGCGGCAAGGGCACCGATAAGCTGACTGGCGGGGAAGGTTCGGACTCCTTCCTCATCGACCTGATCCCCTCGCGCACCGCAGGCGGGGCCGATACGATCACCGATTTCCGCCCGGGCGAAGATCACATCGTTCTCGATAGCCGGGTGTTCACCGCGCTGGCAGCTTATGCGGGTGGCGCGCTGCCGCAGGACGAGATCGGGGCCCACTTGCTCTATGATGCCGCCAGCGGCCGCCTCAGCTATGATGCCGATGGCGCGCTCAGCGGCTCGCCCGTTGCGATTGCCGCGCTGCTCAGCGAGCCGGACCTCGTAGCCGCAGACGTGCTGGTGATCTGAAGACGTAGGCAAGGCGGAGGGGGAAACGCCCTTTCGGGCTAGGAGCGCTGCACCGCAGCAACGGTTGCGCTTGGTCGGCGCCGCCCATACGAAGGTTAAGTGCGTCGAATCATTGCTCTCCCCCTGCTCGCCCTGCTGCCCCTCGCCGCCTGTTCCCCGTCTGCGCCCCCGCCACCGCCAAAACCGCACGTCTCCGCTGCCGTGCCCTTGCAGCGTCAGGTGGTGGATTGGGACGATTATGTCGGCCGGTTCGAAGCGGTACAGGATGTGGAGATCCGGCCGCGCGTCTCGGGCACTGTCGATAGCGTGAATTTCCGCGAAGGCGTCGAAGTCGCCAAGGGTCAGGTGCTCTTCACCATCGATCCGCGCCCCTATCGCGCCGCCACAGCCCAAGCCCGCGCCGAACTTGCCCGCGCCGAAACGCTCGTGACCAACGCCCGCACCGAACTCGCCCGCGCGCAGAAACTGGTCGATGCGCAAGCCATCAGCCGCGAGGAGTTCGAAACCAAGCAGGCCAACTTGCGCAGCGCCATCGCTGCCGCCGGGGCCGCCCGCGCCAGCCTTGATGCCAAGGCGCTCGATCTGTCCTTCACCACGATCCGCGCGCCGATCACCGGCCGCATCTCGGACAAGCGCGTCTCCATCGGCACGTATGTTTCCGCAGGGCAGACGGTGCTCACCCGCGTCGTCAGCGTCAATCCGATCCGCTTCGCCTTCGAAGGCGCGGAAACCTTTTACCTCAAATATGTCCGCCAGGCGCAGACCGGGGAACGCGAATCCTCGCGCTATGCCCCCAATCCGGTCGATATCAAGCTGGCGGACGAACAGAGCTACCGCTGGCACGGGCTCATGAAGTTCGTCGACAACGCGATCGACCGCAATTCGGGCACGATCCGCGCCTTTGCCGAGGTGGACAACCGCAACGGCTTCCTCGTCCCCGGCATGTTCGGCCGCGCCCGCCTGCTGGGTTCGGGTGCCTACAGCGCGCTGCTCGTGCCCGATGAAGCCATCGTCACCGATCAGACCCGCCGCTTCGTCTACGTGATCGGCCAGGACGGCAAGAGCCTGCAGCGCCCGGTTGAAACCGGCCCGCTGGTCGAAGGCCTGCGCGTCGTCCGCTCGGGCCTTGCGCCGACCGAAAAGGTCATCATTGATGGCCTCGCGCGGCTCCAGCCAGGCACGGCGGTCGATGCCAAGGTCATCGTGCTGAAGCCCCGCGCCGCCGCCGATTCCCCCGCCTCATCGGCGATCAACGCCCCCGCCGCCGCCGAAGCCACGGCCCAGTAATGCGCTTGCCGCATTTCTTCATCGACCGGCCGATCTTCGCGGCGGTACTGTCGATCCTGATCGTGATCATCGGGGCGATTGCCTATCCCTCGCTCCCCGTCGGCCAGTACCCTGAAATCGCGCCCCCGACCGTGGTCGTCTCGGCCAACTATCCGGGCGCAACCGCCGAAACGCTGGCTGAAACCATCGCTGCCCCGCTCGAGGAATCGATCAACGGCGTCGAGAACATGATCTACATGCAGTCGTCCTCCACGGGCGACGGCAATGTCTCGATCACGGTCACCTTCAAGGCGGGCACCAACGTCGATTCCGCGCAAGTCCTCGTGCAGAACCGCGTCGCCACAGCCGAACCCCGCCTGCCCCAGGAAGTGCGCCAGATCGGCGTGACGGTGCGCAAGAATTCGCCCGACCTGCTGATGGTCATCAACCTCTATTCGCCGGACAAGTCGCTCAGCCACCAATACGTGGCGAACTACGCCACCCTGCAGGTAGTCGACCGGCTGAGCCGCATTCCCGGTGTCGGCGGGGTGCGCATCATCGGCGCGCGCGATTACAACATGCGCGTATGGATCGATCCTGATGCCGCCGCCAGCCGCAACCTCACGGTGGACGAGATCATCGCCGCGATCCGCGCGCAGAATGCACAAGTCGCGGCGGGGTCGGTCGGGCAGGCGCCGTTCAACCAGGGCGGCACCGCCTTCCAGCTCGGCATCCAGACCGAGGGCCGCCTCACCACGCCCGGTCAGTTCGGCGATATCATCCTCAAGCGCGACGAGCAGGGCCGTCTGACCCGGCTCAGCGATATTGCCCGCATCGAACTGGGCGCGCAGGATTACGGCACCAACGCCTACCGCGACAAATACCCCTCGATCGGCCTCGGCATCTCGCAGCTCCCCGGCTCGAACGCGCTCAAGACCGCCGCCGCCGTCGATGCGGAAATGGAAGCGCTGAGCAAGTCCTTCCCGCCGGGCCTGATCTATTCGGTGCCCTTCCACCCGACAGAATTCATCAGCGCCTCGATCAGCGCGGTCGAACACACCCTGTTCGAAGCCATAATCCTCGTCGCACTCGTCGTCCTCGTCTTCCTGCAAAGCTGGCGCGCCTCGATCATCCCGATCATCGCGATCCCAGTTTCGCTGATCGGCAGCTTCGCCGCGATGGCGGCCTTTGGCTTCAGCCTCAACAACCTCTCGCTGTTCGGCCTCGTCCTCGCCATCGGCATCGTTGTCGATGATGCCATCGTCGTGGTCGAAAACATCGAACGCCTGATGGAAGAGGAGGGCCTCCCTCCACGCGCCGCCGCGCACAAGACGATGGACGAAGTGTCCGGCGCGCTCATCGCCATCGCGCTGGTTTTGTGCGGGGTGTTCATCCCCACTGCCTTCATCCCCGGTATTTCGGGCGCGTTCTACAAGCAGTTCGCGCTCACCATCGTCAGCGCCACCGCGATTTCCGCGTTCGTCTCGCTCACCCTCTCGCCCGCACTCGCCGCGCTCATCCTCAAACCGCGCGATCACGGCGAGGTCCCCGCTCCGCCCGGCTGGCGCGGCCTCCCCGTCCGCTTCGCGCGCGGCTTCAACGCGCGCTTCGAAGCCCTCTCGCAGCGCTATGGCCGCCTCACCGCGCGCCTCGTCCGCTCGCTCGGGCTGATCTCCATTGCCTATATCCTGCTGCTCGCCATCGCTGGCTGGCGCTTTTATGAAACGCCCACCGGCTTCATCCCGGCGCAAGATCAGGGCTATCTGATCGCCGCCATCCAGCTGCCGCCCGGCGCATCGCTCCAGCGCACCGACGAGATCGTGCAGCAAGCCGCGAAGGTGGCGCGCGACAATCCCAACGTGAAGACGACCATCGCCTTCGCCGGGTTCGATGGCGCGACGTTCACCACCGCGCCCAATGGCGGCGCGATCTTCATCACGCTCAAGGATTTCGCCCAGCGCAAGGCCACGTCCGATCAGGTCGCGGGCGAACTGCGCAAGGCCTACGGCGCGATCACCGCGGGCAATGTCATCGTTGTGCCTCCACCGCCCGTGCGCGGCATCGGCACCGGCGGCGGCTTCAAGATGATGATCCAGGACCGCTCCGGCGCAGGCTACGGCGCGCTGGAGGCTGCCGCGTTCAAGATGATGATGGCCGCTAATCAGGAACCCGGCCTCAATGCGGTGTTCACCACCTTCAACACCAAGACCCCGCGCCTCAAGGCCGAAGTGGACCGCGAGCGCGCGGAGCAGATCGGCGTCCCCGTCGAACGCGTGTTCTCCACGCTCGGCACCTATCTTGGCAGCACATACGTCAACGATTTCAACTTCCTCGGCCGCACTTTCCGCGTGACGGCGGCGGCAGACGCGCCCTACCGCGATGATGTCGGCGATATCCTCCGCCTGAAAACGCGCTCTGCCTCGGGCACGATGGTCCCGCTTGCGGCGGTGATGACGCTCAAGAACGACAGCGGCCCCTACCGCGTCGTGCGCTTCAATCTCTATCCCGCCGCAGAGCTTCAGGGCGATACCAAGCGCGGCTTCTCCTCCGGCCAGTCGCTCATCACGATGGACCGCCTCGCCAAGGCCAATCTCCCCGCCGGGCTCACCTATGAATGGACCGAACTGGCCTATCAGCAGCAACAGGCGGGCAATACCGGCATCCTCGTGTTCGGTCTCGCGGTCGTGTTCGTGTTCCTGCTCCTCGCCGCGCAGTACGAAAGTCTCGTGCTGCCGCTGGCGGTGATCCTGATCGTGCCGATGTGCCTGCTGGCCGCGATCGTCGGCGTGGACATCATGGGGCGCGACAACAACATCCTCACCCAGATCGGGCTTGTCGTGCTGATCGGACTTGCCGCCAAGAACGCTATCCTCATCGTCGAATTCGCCCGCGCTGGCGAAGATGACGGGCTGGAGGCGCGCGCCGCAGCCGAACGCGCCGCGCACCAGCGCCTGCGCCCGATCCTGATGACCTCGATTGCCTTCATCCTCGGCACGCTCCCGCTCGTCATTGCCACCGGCCCCGGCGCGGAAATGCGGCAGGCGCTGGGCATCGCGGTGTTCTTCGGGATGATCGGCGTGACCTTGTTCGGTCTCCTCTTCACGCCCTCGTTCTACATCATCAGCCGCAAGTTCGGAGACCGCGTCAACCGCTGGTTGCGGCGCAAGCCAAGGCAGGCACCGGCTTCCGGTGGGGAGGACGAAGCATGAAGCGTCTCCCTGCGCTCCTCCTCCCCCTCACGCTGGCCGCCTGCGCGGTCGGCCCGGATTATCAGCGCCCCGCCGCGCTCCCGGCAGAGCAGGTGCGCCTTGCCGAAGCACTCGAAAACGGCACGGTCACGCCTTCCCCCTTGCCGGACCAGTGGTGGCACCTGTTCAACGATGCCGAACTTGACCGGCTGGTGGCGCAGGCGCTCACGAAGAACACCGATCTGCGCGCCGCCGCCGCCAATCTCCAGCGCGCCCGCGCCATGCTCTCCGAAGCCGGAGCCGCGCGCCTGCCCACTTCGGGCACATCCGCGCAGTTCTCGCACAGCCAGCAAGTCATCCCCGCACTTGGCCGCACCGTCACCAACGATTTCTTCTCGCTGGGCTTCGACGCGTCCTACGAGGCAGACTTGTTCGGCGGTGTCAGCCGCAGCATCGAAGCCGCCCGCGCCGATGCCGCTTCGGCGCAGGCCGCTGTCGATGCCGCGCGCGTTGCGGTCGCGGCCGAAACCACCCGCGCCTATGCCGCCGCCTGCGGTTTTGGCGAACAGGCCGATGTCGCACGCGAAACCGAAAGCTTGCAGGCCCGCACCCTCGATCTCACCGAACGCCGCCTTGCCGCCGGGCGCGGCACGCGCGCCGAAGTCGATGCCGCCACGGTGCTGGTCGAACAGGCGCGCGCGCAAGTGCCGGTGTTCGAGGCGGAACGCCGCGCCGCGCTCTATGCCCTCGCCGTGCTGACCGGCGATGCCCCCTCCGCGATCATCGACTCCCCCGCCGCCCGCTGCCGCACCGTCCCCGCCGCGCCGCAGCCGCTGCCGGTGGGCGATGGGCAGGCCCTGCTCGCGCGCCGCCCCGATGTGCGGCAGGCCGAACGCACCCTTGCCGCCGATACCGCGCGCATCGGCGTCGCCACCGCCGCGCTCTATCCCTCGATCACGCTGCTCGGCGGCGTCTCCTTGGGTGCAACGCGGTTCAGCAATCTCGGCAATGCGGGCTCGGTCGGCTATTCGCTCGGCCCGCTGATCAGCTGGAACTTCCCGCTCAATGGCGCGGCCCGCGCCCGTGTCGAACAAAGCAAGGCCGTGGCCGAAGGCTCGCTCGCGCGGTTCGATGGCGCAGTGCTCACGGCGCTCAAGGAAGCCGAACAGGCCCTCGCCCGCGCAGGCGGCGCGGCCACCCGCGAGGACGCCCTGCGCCGCGCCATGACTGCCAGCACCGATGCCGCCCGCCTCTCGCGCATCCGCTTCGATTACGGCGCAGACAGTTTCCTGCAATTGCTCGACGCCGAACGCCAGCGCGCTGCGGCCCGCGCCGCCCTCGCTCAGGCCGAAGCAGCCCGCGCAGATGCCCAGATCAGCGTGTTCAAGGCGCTCGGCGGGGGCTGGGAAACGGCCAGCCCACCTAACTAGGCCAAATCCCGCTCCAGCATTCGCCGCGCCGAGCGCTGCACATGCTCGGCAATCACCCGAAACGCCGCTTCCATGCTCGTGCCCCGCCGCCACGCCAGCGCCACCGAACGATGCGCCCGCCAGCCTTCGACATCGACCACCGCAATCCCCGAAAGCCCGCCCACGTCGCTCTGCAGATAGAGGCGTGGCAGCACCGTCAGCCCCAGCCCCGAAGCGGCCATCATGTGCAGGCTGTCGAGGCTGGTTCCCTCGTAATCCGGGCTGAGCGCCATCCCGTGCGCTTCGGCGATGTCGCGCGTCTCGCGGTGCAGGTGGTGCCGGGTATCGAGCGAAAGCAGCACCTGCCCGGCCAGCGCATCGGGCGCAACCGTTCCTCGCGCCAGATCGCTGTCCACCGCCGCCACGAGGTCGAGCGGCTCGCGAAACAGCGGTTCGATCTCCAGATCATCGCCCCGGATCGGCAGCGGCCCCAGCATAACGTCGAGCTCCCCGCGCGAAAGCGCCCGCGCCTGCTCGTCGGGAATGCCCTCGCGCACATAGAGCCTGAGGCCCGGGGCCGCGCGGTGCAGATCGGCAATGATCGGGGATAGCAGATAAGGCCCCAGCGTCGGCGTCGTGCCCAGGCGCAAGGTGCCCGAAAGCCCCGTCGCCGCCGAACGCGCCAGTTCCGTGATGGCGCGCACCTCGCCCAGCACACCCCGCGCCTTGGACACGATGCTCCGCCCGATTGGCGTGAGGATCGCACCCGTGGTCGAACGATCGAGCAGCCGCACCCCAAGCCGCTCTTCCAGCGCCTTGATCTGCTGGCTCAGCGCGGGCTGCGAGACATGGCTGATCCGCGCGGCTTCGGCAAACGAGCCCGTGTCGGCAAGAGTCACGAGGTATTGTAGCTGGCGGATCGTGGGCATGGGCAGGTTATAACCACAGCCTATAGCGCCTCCGCAAGACTTCTGATTGGCGCTGCGCTGCACAATGCCTTAGATATGCGCTTACCGGTATCGGATTATCAGAGCTCTCAGGGAACTTCATGGCGGGACCAACGCGGGTCGAATTGCGCGATGCAATACGATGGCTGACCGAAATCATCGGGCCTGATGCTGGCTATCTGCGCCTGGCTGCCGTCTATGGCATTGCTATCAGCCTACTTTCGCTGGCCATGCCCATTTCGGTGCAATTGCTGATCAACAGTGTGGCATACACCGCGCAGCCCGCCCAGTTGTGGACGCTGGCGGGGTTGCTGTTCACGCTGCTGTTCGTCGTGGCGATGCTCAGCACGCTGCGGGTCTATGTAATGACCCTGTTCGAACGCCGCCTGTTTGCCCGGATCGTTGCCGAAATCACCATCCGCGCCGTCCATGCGCGCGATCCCTTCTTTGGCGATGCGCGCCGGGCTGATCTGTTCAACCGGTTCTTCGATCTCACCGTCGTGCAGAAAGCAGTGCCCAGCCTGATCATCGGCGGCTTCACCATCATGCTGCAATCGGCGGTCGGCCTCGCCGTCACCAGCTTTTATCACCCGTTCTTTCTGGCGTTCAACGTTGTGCTGCTGCTGGCGCTGCTGATTGTCTGGCTGCTGTGGTCGCGCGGTTCGATGACCCACGCCGTCGCGCTGTCCCATGCCAAGCATGATACCGCGCGCTGGCTGGAAAGCGTTGGCGGCTCCAATGGCTTCTACAAGTCCAGCCGCCATGTCGGCTTCGCGATGGACCGGTCCGAAGCAATGACATCGAACTATATTGCGAAGCACAAGGCCTATTTCCGCTACAGCTTCGCCCAGACGTTCACGTTCTTCATGCTCTATGCCGTTGCATCGGCTGCGCTGCTCGCGCTGGGCGGCAATCTCATTCTCGCGGGCGAGCTCACCATCGGCCAGCTCGTCGGCGCAGAGCTGATCCTCTCGGGCGTGTTCTACGGCGTCAGCCAGCTCGGCTGGTATCTGGATACCTTCTATGATCTCGTCGCCAGCTGCGAGGAACTCTCGCTGCTTTATGGCATCGCGCAGGAAAAACTGCCGATGCCCAGCACCACTGGCCCGCGCGATGGTGCCATTGCCTTGCGGGATGTGCGCCTTGGCGAAACCCGCCTCAACTTCTCGCTCGCCGCGGGTGAACGCCTCGTCACCGTTCCCGAACCAGGGGTCGAACGCACGCTCTCGATGCTGCTCAAGCGCCATGTCGCCCCCGATCACGGCCTCGTCACCATCGGCGGCTCCGATCTTGGAGGGCTCAACATGTACCTGCTGCGCTCTGAAATCATCGTGCTGGACCGGCCGACGATCGTCGAAGTCACCATCCGCGAATACCTCAACCTGGCCGTCTCCGACCTTAGCCCCGCCAGCATCCTCGATGCGCTCGATGCGGTTGGCCTCAGCGAACGCATCGCCATGCTGCCTGAAGGCCTCGATACCCCGCTCGCCTCCTCCGGCTGGCCGCTCACCGTGGGCGAAGTGATGGAACTCAAGCTCGCCAACGCCCTCCTCGCCTGCCCCAAGGTGCTTGTCCTCGCGCCGGTGTTCGATGTGATGCCCCCCGCCCAGTTGCTGCGCGTGCTCGAACGGTTGAAAGCCGCCGGCACCACCGTGCTCGTCTGCACATCGCGTCCGGGGCCGATGGCGCTCGATGGCTGGCTGTGGCTGGGCCGCAATGAACAGATCCGCTTCGCCTCCGCCGCCGAACTTCAGGCCCACGTCAAGGATCGGGAGGCCGCGCGTGCCATATCGTCTTGAGCATCTTGACCATTTCCCCACGCTCGCCTCGATGCGCTCCCCGCGCGTCGTCGTCATCACCGCATGGCTCGTCGCGCTGGCCATCGCCGCGGCTGTGCTGGTCATGGTCTTCGTGCCGTGGGTGCAGACCGCGAACGGCGATGGCCAGGTCGTCGCGCTCAATCCCGATGACCGCGCCGCCGATGTCTCCGCCCTTGTCGGCGGCCGCATCGCCGAATGGTATGTGAAGGACGGCGAACTCGTCGCCGTGAACCAGCCGATCGCCCGCGTCGTCGATCTCGATCCGGAATACCTCTCGCGCCTCGCCGCCGAACGCGCGCAGATCGAGGCGGAAATCGCCTCCGTCACCCAATCGCGCGCCACCGCCCAGCTCGACGTAAACCGCGCATCGGCACTCTGGCGTGAGGGCCTGATCGCCCGCCGCGATGTCGAACTCGCGCAGATAAAGGTTGCCGAAGGCGGCGCCAAGCTGGCGGAATCGCGTGCAAAGCTCCAGCGCATCGATGTGCAGGTCGCTCGCCAATCCAGCCAGCTCGTCCGCGCCCCCCGCGCCGGGCGCATCCAGACCGTCAACGCCGCGCTCAGTGGCGGCGTCGTCTCTGCCGGCACCATCCTCGCCACCGTCGTCCCCGAAACCGCAACCCGCGCCGTCGCGCTCTATGTCGATGGCCGCGATATCGCGCTCGTCCGCCCCGGCCAGCACGTCCGCCTTGAATTCGAAGGCTGGCCCGCGATCCAGTTCAGCGGCTGGCCCTCGGTCGCGCAAGGGATCTTCGATGGCCGCGTCCGCGCGCTCGATCCCACCTCCGGCCCCAGCGGCCTGTTCCGTGTGATCATCGATCCCGATCCCGCCGCCAAGCCCTGGCCCGATCTGCGCTTCACCAAGCTCGGCGCGAAAGTGCGCGGCTGGATCCAGATGGAAACCGTCCCCGTCGGTTACGAACTGTGGCGCCAGCTCAACGATTTCCCGCTCGAATTCAGCAAGGACCTCAAGGCCTCGATGTCCGGCAAGGATTCCGGCGGCACCGCCAAGGACGACGATGCCACCGTGCGCAAAGCAGGCAAGCCCAAGTGAGCGCAGCATGATCCGCCGTCTTCTGGTCCTGTTCGCGCTGCTCTGGCCGCTGCCCGCGTTCGCGCAGGCCGCGCCACTCACGCTGCCACTCACGCTGAACGAAGTGCTTGCCAGCTCGGCGCAGCAAGCCCCCCAGATTGTCGAGGCGATGGCCCGAGTCCGTCAGGCCGAAGGCCGCGCGCTTTCCGCGCAAGGCTCGTTCGACACCGTGTTCGATGTCGATGTGCAAACCCGCGTCCTCGGCTATTATTCGGGCACGTATCTCGAAAGCAAGGCCACGCGCCCGCTCACGGGCAACGGCGGCTCGCTCTATGGCGGCTACCGTGTCAGCAGCGGCACTTTCCCGATTTACGAGGACAAGGCCTATACCGACCGCCTTGGCGAACTGAAGATCGGCGGCCTGTTCGCGCTGCTGCGTGACCGCGCCATCGATGATCGCCGCGGCCGCATCGCCATGGCCGCGCGCGATATCGATGCCGCCCGGCTCGAACGCGAAATGGTCGCCATCGGCGTGCAGGCCCGCGCCGCCGCCACTTATCAGAACTGGGTCGCCGCGGGCCTGCGCCTCAAGGCCTATCAGGGGCTCCTCGACCTGGCCGAGCAGCGCCGCGCCGGCATTGCCCGTCAGGTCCAGCTCGGCGCGCGCCCCGCCATCCTCCTCACCGAGGCTGACACCAACATCGTGCGCCGCCGGGCCCTCGTCGTCCGCTCGCAGCAGGAATACGATGCCGCCGCCAACGCGCTCTCGTTCTTCTACCGCGACGATAATGGCGAACGCCTGATCGCTGGCCCCGAACGCCTGCCCGCCTCGCTCCCCGGCTTTCGCCCCACACGCCCCGGCCAGCCACTTGACCGGCCCGACGTCCAGACCCTCAGCGCCCGCCTCGTCCAATCCGAACTGAAGCTCGCACTCGCTGAAAACGAGCTCAAGCCCCGCCTCGATGTGCGCGGCGAACTGTCTTACGATGTCGGCGCCACCGGCAGCGGCGGCAAATCGCGCAATGGCGAAGATGCGATGGTCGGCATCCGCTTCACCGTCCCGCTCCAGCGCCGCACCGCCAAGGGCAAGATCGCCGAAGCCCGCGCCGAAATCGATGGCCTGCGCACCCGCCAGCAGTTCGTGCGCGAACAGATCGCCGTCGAAGTCAAAGGCATCGCCATCGCCGTCGACGGCGCCGCCAAGACCGCCCGCCTCGCCGCCGACGAAGCTGCACTGGCCGCCGATCTCGCCGCCGCCGAACGCCGCCGCTTCGAACTCGGCGCCAGCGACTTCTTCCTCCTCAACATGCGCGAGGAAGCCGCCACCGATGCCGGCGTCCGCCTGCTCGACGCACAGGCCCGCGCGGCACTGGCCGGGATCGATCTGGCGGGCGCAACGGCTGACCGGGCCGCGCTCGGCCTGCCGGATGGACCGCTTCCGTAAGAACGGAAAGATGCCTCCGGCGGGCAAGGGCCATGGCCCGTGCATCCCGTGACCTTGGCACTGCTAAAAAAGCCCCTCCCCGTTCGGGGAGGGGTTGGGGAGGGGCGCACTGCGCCAGGCATCAAAAGCCGCAGATCAGCCCCGAACCGCCGCCTCGCGAAACGAAACCATCACGCGCCGCTCCTCGTCCCATAGACCGAGCCGCAAGGTACCCCATGCCTCCACCGCCGTGAACCGGTTGAGCTCGCGCAGTTTGGGATGCTTCTCCAGCACTTCGGGCAGGCGATAAAACGGGATCCGGCTCGCCAGATGATGGACATGGTGGATCCCGATATGGCCGGTGAACCAGCCCAGCACGCGCGGCAGATCGAGGTATGAACTGCCATGCAGCGCCGCCTCGTGAAACGACCACTCGTTCGCCTGCTCCCAATAAGCATCCGGGAACTGGTGCTGCACGTAAAACAGCCAGACGCCGAGCGACGCCGCGCTCAGCAGCACCGGGAAGAACACCGCCGCCGCCACGCCAAGGCCGAACGTGTAAATCAGCAGCGCCAGAACCAGCGCCGTCGCCAGATTGGTGGCCATCGCGCTGACCCAATAGAGCGAGCCGTCCTTCATCAGGCCGACCGGCAGCCGGTGGCGAACCAGAAACAGATAGGCCGGGCCAAGCCCCAGCATTACCAGCGGATGACGATAAAGGCGGTAGCCCAGCCGCGCCAGAAACCGGCGTTCGCGGTATTCGCGCACCGTCAGCGTATCCACATCGCCAAATCCGCGCGCATCGAGATTGCCCGTAGCCGAATGATGCAGCGCATGGGCGCGCCGCCAGCAATCGTAGGGCGTAAAGGTCAGGACACCCAGCACGCGCCCGATCCAGTCATTGCCCGCCCGGTTCGGCAGGAATGAGCCATGCCCGCAATCGTGCTGGATGATGAACAGCCGCAGCAGAAACAGCCCGGCCAGCGGCGTGGCGGCCAGCGCCAGCCAGTAACCGGCCTGAACGGCCAGCGCGATTCCGACAAACAAGGCCAGAAAGGGCACCAGGGTGATCGCCAGCTCCCACCCGCTCCGGCGCGGGTGCGGATCGCGAAACGCCTGCAGATCGCGCATCAGCTGCCGGGGATCAATCCCCGCAGGCGCGGGAGGGTCGATATGGCCAAGGCCGGGCTTCAGGAGTTCACTAACGGTCACCTGCGAACCGCTAATTGCCTCCGCCGAATTTGTCACCCCGGTTCGATCAACTTTCACACTCCGCCAACATCAAAGGGCATGCCGCCAGCCCAAAAAAGTCTCTCACCAGCCAAATACCCTCTCCTCCCCGTCGTCCCACCAGCGCGCGGACCAGAACCGCCCCCGAAATTTTCTCCCCAAGACCGCATCAACTGTGTCAACCTGATCTGAATTCAGATGGGAAGCACAGCGTATGAAGGCCCCGATCAAAACAGCCCCAAAGCTCTTTCTTGCTTTGGCCCTCACCCTCCCCGCCGCCGCCAGCGCAGAACCGGTCCGCACTCTGCTCCGCCCCGCGCAAGTGTTCGACGGCACCGATCCCGCGCCCCATCCCGGCTGGCAGGTGCTGGTGGAGGGCGACAAGATCGCCGCCGTCGGCCCGAACCTTGCCGTACCGCCAGAAACCACCACCCTTGATCTTCCCGGCCAGACGCTCATGCCCGGCATGATCGAAGGCCACGGCCACTTGTTTCTCCACCCTTACAACGAGACTGACTGGGACGATCAGGTCCTCCACGAACCCCTCGCCCTGCGCACCATCCGTGCTGCGAAGGCGGCTGAAACCACGCTGAAAGCCGGCTTCACCACGGAGCGTGATCTCGGCACCGAAGGCGCAGGCTATGCCGATGTCGGCCTGAAAAAAGCCATCGACAGCGGCCTCACCCCCGGGCCCCGCCTGCTCGTCACGACCCGCGCCATCGTTGCGCAAGGGGCGTATGGACCCAAGGGGTTCGAGCCGGGCATGACCATTCCCCAAGGCGCAGAAGAAGCCAGCGGCGTGGAAGGCATCGTCCGCGCGGTGCGCAGCCAGATCGCGGCGGGCGCGGATGTCGTGAAGCTCTATGCCGATTACCACTACCGGCCGGGTGAACCCAGCCTGCCGACCTTCAGCCAGGCCGAAATGGACGCCGCCACTGCCGCAGCGCACGATGCGGGCCGCACGGTCGCGGTTCATGCCGCAACCGCCGAAGGGATGCGCCGCGCCATCGCCGCAGGGGTCGATACTATCGAACACGGCGATGAAGGCACGCCCGCCGTTTTCAAGGCCATGGCGGCCAAGCGCATCGCCTATTGCCCCACGCTCGCCGCCTCCGAAGCCATCGCGCGCTATCGCGGCTGGAGCGGCGCGGAGCCTGCACCGGCCAGCGTGGTGCAAAGCCGCGCCGCCTTGCGTCTCGCGCTCGCCGCTGGCGTGCCGATCTGCATGGGCGGCGATGTCGGCGTGTTCGCCCACGGGGAGAACGTGCGCGAGATCAATGCGATGGCCGCCGCCGGAATGACTCCCGCCGCCGTCCTGATCGCCGCCACCTCGGGCAATGCGCAGGCCTTCCGCCTCACGGATCGCGGCGCGGTTAAGGCAGGCCTGCTTGCCGATCTCATCGCCGTCGAAGGCGATCCAACGCGCGACCTTTCAGCCCTCACCCGCATCAAGCTGGTGATGAAAGGCGGCGCGCCAATCCGCTAGGAAGGCGCGCCTTGATCAGACGAGGTTGTTGCGCGCCAGCGTCGTCCCCGCGCGCCACGAAGCGCCTACTTCGTGCCAGTATCCGGCGATCTTTTCCTGCGGCGCGATATCGAGCAGTTCTTCCACCGGCGAATCGAAATAGGTGAGGTCAAACTCGCCCTTGAAGCAGCGGCCCAGCTCCACGTTGAAGCTCGACATGGTGACGACCTCGTTCAGG
Source organism: Novosphingobium sp. PASSN1 (assembly GCF_002278815.1). NCBI lineage: Bacteria > Pseudomonadati > Pseudomonadota > Alphaproteobacteria > Sphingomonadales > Sphingomonadaceae > Novosphingobium > Novosphingobium sp. PASSN1. The sequence goes on from NZ_NKIS01000005.1 coordinate 284,553, forward strand.
CTCTGCGTCCCGTCGGTCTCGATGGTGGGCAGCCAGCGGTTGTGCGCCATCGGCAGGCCGTTGACGAAGCCGGGCTTCTCCGCCGCCTCGGTAATCGTGAAGCGCCCTTCGGCCAGCCGCCGGTCAAACGCCGCCAGCGTTACGCCGAACGTCCCGCCCGGCTGCAAACGCGGTCCCGCCTTGCCGACATAGACCGGGCGGCTCATCTGGATCGAGCCGAGCTTCTTCGGGTATCCCTGATGCTGGCCGCGCAGCATCGCGAATTCCTTGTCCACCCAGATGTAGACGCAGCGCGACCAGGTCTTGCCCTGGAACTTGCAGCGCACGACGATGAACATTTCCTTGTACTGGACTCGCACCGGATCAAGCAGCTGTGCCGGATCGTCCCCGGTCGATTGCCAATCCGCCCAGATCGCCGCCACTGCGCCGGGATCTTCATCGGCCAGCGTGAAGCCTTCGGGCAAGAGCGCGGCGACCTTGGCCGGATCGGTGCGGTATTCCAGCGTGATCAGCTCGCCCGAATAGTGCCACGGCACCGGCGGCACGATGCTCGCCTTGCCGCTCGGCGTGCGCGGATAGAACAGGCCCTTCAGGTCGCTCATGGATACCTCGTATGAATGTCTCGTCCGTCCTTCTAGCGCCCCTGCCCTCCCAAGCTTGGCCGCAGCGGCCAATGCCTGTGGCGCTTGGGACCGCTAAGGCGTAGCACAACTGGAAACGAGGGCCTCACGATGACCACCGAATACCGCCGCATCCTGCTCGATGGCTACCCCATCCTCACCACGCGCCACGGCGACGAGCTCGTGACGAAAGACGGCCGCAGCATCGGCGTCGATGAAGCGGTGCACCTTGCCCCCTGCAACCCCAGCAAGATCATCTGCGTGCACCTCAACTACGTCAGCCGCGTGAACGAGTTCATCACCAAGCTACCGCCCGCGCCGACCTATTTCCACAAGCCGATCACCGCGCTCAACACGCACAAGGGCGCGATCGTGCGCCCCGAACGCTGCAAGTACCTCAACTACGAAGGCGAGATCGCCATCGTCATCGGCCGCAGCTGCCGCAACATCTCGCCCGATGAAGCGGCGGACTACATCCTCGGCTACGCCCCCGCCAATGACTACGGTCTCCACGATTTCCGCGATACCGATGCCGGATCGATGCTGCGCGTGAAGGGCTCAGACACGCTGTGCCCCATCGGCCCCGGCCTCGTCACCGGCTGGGATTTCCGGAACAAGCAGATCCGCACCATCGTCAACGGCGAGGTCAAGCAGGACGGCAATACCAGCGAGATGGAGTGGGACATGCACTACCTCGTCGCCGATATCGCCCGCACGATCACGCTGGAGCCGGGCGACGTGCTGCTTTCGGGCACGCCCGCCAACAGCCGCCCGGTGCAGCCCGGCGATGTGGTGGAAGTCGAAGTCGAAGGCCTGGGCAAGCTGACCAACACCATCGTCCACGGCCCCACCCCGATCCGCGACGATTGCGGCGCGCAGCCGACCGAGTCCGAAGAAGTCATCTCCACCGCGATGGGCGGCGATTGGGAATTCCGCGGCAAGCGCGCAGCAGGCGGCCAGGGCGCGGCTTTTTATGAATCGGCGCTCGACAAGAAGTGATGTGGTTCGGGGCGGCTTGTCTGCGCCGCCCCGCCTGATACGCTGAGCGGATGGCCGAGCCTCAGATCGCCGCGCAGTTCCTTCGCCACGTGGCCAATTGTGTCGAGCTGACCGGCCATTCGGCGGCAGGCCTGCTGGCGCGGATCGGCGTCACGCGCGAAGTGCTGGAAGACCCGGACGGCCTGATCCCGCTCGCCAACTTTGTCTCGTTCTTCGAGGACGCGGCGGAATTGGTGCGCAATCCGCATTTCGGCCTGCATGTTGGGCGCCTTTCCGGATCGGACAGCCTCGGCCCGTTGAGCTTCCTGTTCCTCAGCGCGCCAGACCTGCGCACCGCCTTCACCAGCTTCACCCGCTACCTTTCGGCCATGCAGCAGGCGAGCCGAAACCAGTTCATCGATGAAGGTGGCTGGGCAACGTTCTCCTACGGTGTGCTCGATCAGTCGCTCACCCGGCGCAGGCAGGATGCGGAATACTCCATCGGGGCAATGTTCAGCCTTGCCCGCCATTTCACCGGCGGGGAAATCGAGCTGCGCGAAGTGCGCTTCGAGCACGAACGCGTCGGCGATTATGCCCGCTACCGTGACTACTTCGGCTGCGACGTGTTCTTCGAGCAGGATTGCAACGCGATTGCGATGGACGGCCGCTACCTCGATTTGCGCGGCCGTGTGCTCAGCCCCAGTCTCCATCCCATTCTGGAGGAGCACTTGCGCCGCCTTGCCGGGCGCAAGGGCAGCGGCTCCCTGGCGGACGCGGTGAAGGCCCTGATCGAAGACGCCCCGCTCGATGCGCCGCCGCCGCTGGCAGAGCTTGCCGCACAACTGAACCTTTCCGTGCCCACCCTGCACCGCCGCCTTGCCGCCGAAGGCACCAGCTGGCGCGCGCTGGTGGCTGCGAACCGCATGGAAACCGCGGCCCGCTTGCTGCGCACCAGCCGCCGCAACGTGAGCATGATCGCGCTCGATGTGGGCTTTGCGGAAAGCGCCAGCTTCACGCGCGCGTTCGCCCGGCATTTCGGTGTCTCGCCCGGGCGTTACCGCAAGGGCGAGACACCGCGCAGCGGTTAGCCCGCCACGCGCCGCATCACGCCGGTCAGCCGCTCCATCGCCTCGGCCAGCAGATCGTCCGGCATGGTCAGCGCAGGCAGGAAGCGCACGACATTGCCGCGCATCCCGCACGAAAGCAGCAGCAGCCCGTCCTTCGCGCCTTCCTGCACCACGGCCTTGGTCAGTTCCGGGTTCGGACGATCCGGATCGCCATCGTGGACGAGTTCCATCGCCACCATCGCGCCGGGGCCGCGCACATCGCCGATCACGCGCATCCCGCCCTGTTGCAACGCGCGCAGCGTGCCCTTGATCGTGTTGCCGATGGCGACGGCGCGTTCGCACAGGTTGTCCTCGGCAATGATCTTGAGGACTTCGAGCCCCGCCACGCACCCCAGCGGCGAGCCGCCATAGGTGCCGCCAAGGCCGCCCGCATCAGGCGCGTCCATGATCTCAGCCTTGCCCATCACGCCCGAAATCGGGAAGCCGCCCGCCATGGCCTTGGCGATGGTCATGATGTCCGGCGTCACGCCGGTCGCTTCACGCACCCAGTCCATCGCGAACATGCGGCCCGTGCGTGCAAAGCCCGATTGCACTTCGTCGGCGATCAGCAGGATGCCGTGCTTGTCGCAAATCTCGCGCAGCGCGCGGAAGAAGGCGTAGCTTGCGGTGTAGAACCCGCCCTCGCCCAGCACCGGCTCGATCACGATGGCCGCGACGGCGGACGGTTCGATGGTGGCAGCAAACAGCGCCTGCAGCGAAGCGACGGCCTGCGCTTCATCGAAGCCGTGGTACGGGATCGGAAAGCGCGTGTGGTGCACATCGCCCGGCAGCGGGCCGAACCCGGCCTTGTAGGGAAGCACCTTGCCCGTCATTGCGAGGGTCAGCAGCGTGCGGCCGTGGTAGCCGCCCTGGAACGTCACGATCCCGCGCCGCCCAGTGGCCATGCGCGCGATCTTCACTGCATTTTCCAGCGCCTCTGCGCCCGTCGTCAGGAAGATCGTCTTCACCGGCCCTTCGATGGGCGCGGCGGCATTGAGTTGTTCGGCCAGCGCAATGTAGCTTTCGTAAGGCGTCACCTGAAACGAGCAGTGCGAGAACTGATCGAGCTGGCGCTTCACCGCATCCACGATGCGCGGGTCGGAATGGCCGGTGTTGCACACCGCGATCCCGGTCGCGAAATCGATGAAGCGGTTGCCTTCGGCATCGAACGCTTCGGCATTCACGCCGCGTTCGAAGAAGTGCGGATGGATCGAGGAGACCCCGCGCGGCACGGCGGCGGCGCGGCGCGCCAAGAGATCCTGATTGCTGGTCATCGGCCAATTCCTCCCATGAGGCAGTATTTGAGTTCGAGATATTCATCGAGGCCGTGGCGCGATCCCTCGCGGCCAAGGCCGGATTGCTTGATGCCGCCAAACGGCGCGACTTCGGTCGAGAGGATGCCGTCGTTGACGCCGACCATCCCGTATTCGAGCGCTTCCATCACCCGCCACACGCGGCCCAGATCGCGCGCGTAGAAATAGGCAGCGAGGCCATAGGGCGTATCGTTGGCGAGGCGCACCGCCTCGTCCTCGTCCGCAAAGCGGATCAGCGGCACCACGGGTCCGAAGATTTCGGAGGTGGCAATCGCCATGTCGCCGCGCACGCCTGCCAGCACGGTCGGTTCGTAGAACCCCGCGCCCACGTTCGAACGATTGCCGCCCAGCAGCGCGGAGGCTCCGCCCGCCAGCGCATCGCGCACGAGCGCATCCACCTTGTCGACCGCAGCGCCGTTGATCAGCGGGCCGATGGTGGTGCCAGGCGCGGCGCCATCACCCACCACCAGCGCCGCAACCTTGGCACGCACGCGCTCGACAAAGGCATCGTAGACGCCGTCCTGCACCAGCACGCGGTTGGCGCAGACGCAGGTCTGCCCGGCATTGCGGAACTTGGAAGCCATCAGGCCATCGGCGGCGGCGTCGAGATCGGCATCATCGAACACGATGAACGGCGCGTTTCCGCCGAGTTCGAGGCTGAGGCGCGTCACGTTCTGGGCCGCCTGCGCCATCAGGATCTTGCCGACGCGGGTGGAACCGGTGAAGCTCAGCTTGCGCACCTTGGGATGCTCGCAAAACAGACTGCCGACGCCCGCCGGATCGTTCGACGGGGTGACGCGGAACAAGTTAGCGGGCACCCCCGCCTCGCGCGCCAGCGTTTCGAGCGCGAGGGCGGAGAGCGGCGTCGCCTCGGCGGGCTTGACCACGATGGAGCAGCCAGCCGCCAGCGCCGGGCCAACCTTGCGGGTGATCATCGCGATGGGGAAGTTCCACGGCGTGATCGCCGCGCAGGTCCCGACGGGCTGCTTGATCGTCAGCACGCGCTTGCCATTGGCAAACGTCGGCACCGTCTCGCCATAAGCGCGCTTGGCTTCCTCGGCGAACCATTCGATGAACGATGCGCCATAGGCCACTTCGCCGCGCGCTTCGGCCAAGGGCTTGCCGCATTCGGCGGTGATCAGCGCAGCCAGCTCTTCCTGCCGCTCCATGATGAGCGAATACCAACGGCGCAGCACAGCGGCGCGCGCCTTGGCGGTTTCAGCCGCCCACGCGGGGCGCGCGGCATCGGCGGCATCGATGATCGCGCTGATTTCGGCGGGTGCATAATCGCGCACCGTGGCAATCAGCGCGCCGGTGGCGGGGTTGATGACGGCAAGGCCGGTGCCATCCGGCACGGTTTCAAACACGATAGGGTTCCTCTGGAAACGGGATCAGGCGGCGGAGAGCGCCTGATGCTTGCGAATAGGGATGAGCAGCAGCGCATAGCTCACGACGAACAGCGCCACGCACAGCAGTTCTGCCGAGCGATAGCCGGTGCCGTCAAGCAGTTGCGCGGCAATCAACGGGCCGCCGCCAAGGCCGATCATCTGCATCATGATCGCGAAGGCCATCATCCGCCCGCTTTCATCGAAATCGCAGACGCGGCCAAGAATGAACGGCAGCACGAAGTTCCACAGCACGTTGAAGCCGCAAACGCCGACGACGAACAGGGTGAGACTGGGTTTCCCGATCAGCAGCGCAATGCTCGCCGCGCCCGCCAGAATCCCGAAGGCAATCGCGCCATTGCGGCTGATATGCCCCGCCAGAAACACCGACGCGAGCGCCCCGCCGACGGCAAGGATCTGCGACAGGAACAGCGCATCGGCCACGGATTGCTCCGCCAGCCCCGCACCGATGCCAACGAGGAACAGCACGGCCCACGCGATGCCTTGTGCGATATTGTAGGCCAGCACGCCCGCCAGTGCGACGACCAGCAGCGGCATCGCCAGTTGCCGTGCTTCGGGATTGACCATGTCCTGCGCCGAATAGGCATGGGGCAGGAACGGCAGGGTCAGCAGCGAGGCGAGCGACAGACCTGCGAAGCCGATGAACATCGCATCAAGGCCGTGGCTGCTCAGGAAATCCGGCAGATACCACAGGCCGAATGCGCCGTACGTCAGCAGCAGGGTGAGGTAGAGCGCAAGGTTGCGCTCGGCCCGGATGGTGACGCCGACGAACGTGAAGCTGATCGAGGTGATCGTCCCCTCGCCCAGCCCCGCCACGAACCGCGCGGCCTCGAACTTGCCGCCCAGCCCAGCGCCCAGCGACGCAAAATCGCCCGCCGCCGCGATGAGGAGCCCGCCCGCGACGACCCAGCGCCAGTTGATGCGAGTGCCCCACACGGCCATGAAGATCGTCGCCAGCGCCACGCCGAGCATCTCGACCCCTGCGAGGTTGACGGCGGTTGCCTCATCCACCTTGAGCTGGGTGACATAGCCCTGCACCACGCCGGGCTGGATGATGAACGAGAGCACGCCGATGGTGCCGAGGATAACGGCGCACAGGATCGCGGGCCAGCCATTGACGTCGATGTCGCGCGGCTTTGGGCTTGCTGCCAGCATCTGCTCATTGTCTCCCCGTTATGGGGCTGTGCTCTTGCATGGGTGCCCCCGCCACGCTTGGCAGGATCGGACATTCCGCGCCGCGCGTCCATGCCTCAGTTCGCGATCTTTCAGGTCATCAATTGATGTTTTGGATCAATATTCGTTTACCCCGAATCGCTTAGCCTCGGCGCACGGCAACACGTGAACGTGTGCCCCCGGGGAGAAAACATGGCACCAGCGACCGTCCGCGCCGCCGCAATGAACGGCTGGGAGAGCTTTCTGGAAGACCGCGCTGCCGCACCCATGCTGAGTGACGGCCCGCCTCCGGAATCCATGCTGCTCGCGGAGTTCGTCCGCTTCTCCGAGGAGGTTGTGCGGCGCACGCGCGATGTGGCGATCCCCTGGCTCGCCGGCGGCAACTACGATCTCGCCGCGCTCGGCCCGCTGGGCGATGCGATCAATTCTGCGGGGCGCGTGGGTTCGGCGCTGCGGCGGCTGGTCGATTACTTCTCGCTGCTGCAGGATTGCACCGATATCCGGCTGGGGCTTGAGGACGACATGGCCTCGGTCAGCTACCGCATTCTCGATCCCGATATCTGGCCGCGCCACCACGATGCCATGTTCACGCTGGGCATCGTCAGCCAGATCCTGAAGCGCGGCACAAGCGGGCGTCCGGGGGGCGGCTGGGACAAGATCGAGTTCGCGTTCGAGGCGGAAAGCCACGAGATGCGCGGGGATATCGGCAAAGTCGTCTGCGCCCCCTGCACTTTCGGCGCGGATACCAACCAGATCCGCTTTCCCGCCATGCTGCTCGATCTCGCGCTTCCGGCGCAGGCCAATCCGCCGGTTTCGGATGCCCGCCAGCTTACCCGCTCCATCGTCAGCAAGCGGCGCGAAACCCCGCTGGTCGACCGGCTGAGCCAGATGGTGCTGCGCGATCTCAATATCGAGGCCATCGAACAGGAACGCCTCGCCCGCGAGATGGGCATGTCGAGCCGGACCTTGCGCCGCAAGCTGACCGAGCAGGGCTCCTCGTTCCAGCAAGTGCTCGATGAATGCCGGATGCGGCAGGCGGAGTTCGAGTTTCGCGTGCGGCCCGATTTGTCGATCGCGCAGATCGCGCTAAGGCTGGGCTATGCCGAGCACAGCAATTTCACCCGCGCCTTTCACCGCTGGAGCGGGATTTCGCCGCAGGCCTACCGCGCGAACCTTGCCGCAACGGCACACTGATTTTCAGGACAAGCCATGACACGCCCAATACCCCGGCTTCTGCTGCTCGAAGGCAACACCGCGCCCAAGCGCGCCCGCGCCCACGAACTGGGCGTGCGCACCTCCAGCGAAATCTACATCGAGGCGATTGCCGCGCATTATCCGGATATCGCGCTCGATGTTCTGAACGGCGCGGACGAGGGCGAGATGATCCCCGGCGGGCGGACCTGGAGCGAGTACGCAGGCTTCGTCGTCACCGGCTCGGCGCTCCATGCCTATGACACCGATTTCGCGGTGACCAACCAGATCGAACTCCTGAAGCAGGCGGCCGAGGCGGGCCTGCCCGTGTTCGGCTCGTGCTGGGGCCTCCAGATCGCAGCCATCGCGGGAGGCGGCGAAGTGGCGTTCAATCCGCGCGGGCGCGAAGTGGGCTTTGCGCGCAAGATCCTGCTCAATGAAGCGGGCCGCGCCCACCCGATGTTCAAGGGCAAGGCGGCGGTGTTCGATGCGCCCTGCATCCACTACGACGAAGTGATCCGCCTGCCGGAAAATGCCACGTTGCTGGCTTCGAATGCGCATAGCGAAATTCAGGCGGCGGTAATTCCGCTGGGCCGCAGCGAAGTCTGGGCGGTGCAGTATCACCCGGAGTTCGATCTCGCGCAGTTGGTTCAGCTCTACACGCTCTATGCGGACGACATGGTCGCGCAGGGCTTCTTTGCCGATGCGGCCGAACTGGTGGCGTACCGCGACAAGCTTGCCGCACTGGCTGCCGATCCGGCAAACGCAGGGTTGGCGTGGCAGCTGGGCGTGGACGAGGACGTGCTGGACGACCGCACGCGCCGCGCCGAAATCCTTGCGTGGATCGAGGCGAAAATTCTGCCGAGCTAAGCAATCGGCTCCCCAGTCATCTGGGATGGAAAGTCACCGCACAAAAATCGGCCCGTCGGCCCGTGCTTGACACGGGGCTTGGCTAGCCTTTGCCGCCAAGCAAAGCCAAGGCCCGTGTCAAGCACGGGCCGACGAAAGCTGTTTGAAGGAAGAACTGAACTTCAGTTCGACCAAACCCACCGTCAATCCCGCCTTCGCGGGAATGACGAGGTTGAGAGCAAGGCAGCCAGCCTACATATCAAACCACACATGCACCTGGCTCGTGCCGGTCGCGTTCTCGTAGTCCGAGAACTGCCGCCCCTTCGCCTTCCAGTCGCGCCCGCCGCATGCCGCCGCCATCATCAGGTAGTGACCGAAGCGTGCCTCGGGCGCATGACGCAGATAGTCCGGCATCGTATCGATTACCGCGGCATGGTTTCCTTCGGCAAACCAGCGCAGCCGCTCCAGATCCGCCTCGCGCGCCTCGGACGTCGAGATGTGGATGGGGTCGGATGCCTCATGCTGCGCGATCTGGTCAAACGGCCAGAACCGGTGGCTCATCGAACCGCTGGCGATCAACACCACGCGCTTGTCCGATTCGCGGATCGCCTGCCCGATCCCCGCGCCCACGCCGAGGAAGTTGTGCGGCTCGCCGGAATAGGCGTGGCTTACGGAAATCCACTGTTCGTCGCCTTGCAGGAAGGTGGAAAGGTTCACCGTGGGGTAGTGCATCGGGAGGTAGGGATCATCGTTCGCGGTCGTGCGCACGCCGTGTTCGCTCGCGCGTTCCGCCATCGCGAAGGCCAGCTCGGGGCAGCCCGGAATATCGTAGGGAATCTGCTTCATGCCGCGCGGCAGCTCGTCCGACGTGTAGCGCCCCGTCCGCCGCGCGTGGGCAGCGATGCAGAACTCCACGATGGTGAACCAGTGCGTGTCGAACAACACGATCACATCGGGCTTCAGCTCGTCCAGCACTTCGCTCTTCAGCCGGTGAAGCCCCGGCACGAGGCTGATTTCCTTGCCTTCGTTAAGCTCGTAGCGGTCCGCTTCCGACATCATGATGGTCGGCGCATGTGCCACCAATCCGGCTCCGATGATTTCACCCATGCTGCGGCTCCCTGTGCTGCGATACGCCGCCTCAATAGGGCTGCCGCGCGCGGACAAGAAGGCCTCTGAAGCCATGGCGCCGCACTCTGTCCGGTTATGCCAAGTCCCTGCGCCCCGCTCTCGCCTAACCCATGCTGCAACTGGAGAGGTTTCCTATGCCATTTGCCTTCTCGCGCTCGGTCGATCCCCATGTCGATCTGTCTTCGCTCGATGCCTTCAACGACGGCGCGCCGTTTGAAACGTTCGCCCGTATGCGCCGCGAAGACCCGATGGCGTGGTCCGAGATGACGAGCGGCGAGAAGGGCTTCTGGTCGGTCACGCGCCATGCCGATCTGCTCGAACTCAACCGGCAGGCCGATCTGCTGTCCTCGGCGCGCGGCATCCGCATGGAAGACCAGTCCATGGAGGAAGTGGAAGCGCGCAAGACCTTCCAGGAAACCGATGCGCCGCACCACCGCGGCTTCCGCGCGCTCGTATCCAAGGCGTTTTCCAAAGGCTCCGTTGCGCAGTTCGAGGACCAGATCCGCAAGATCGTGACGCAGCTGCTCGATGTCGCGCTGGAGGAAGGCGAATTTGACGCGGTCGACCGCATTGCCCGCCGCCTGCCCATGCAGATGCTCGCGCAGATCATGGGCGTGCCGCAGGAAGACGGCCCGTTCCTCGTCGAAAAAGGCGATGCGCTGATTTCAAACAGCGACCCGGACTACACCGATTTCGTGGTCGATCAACTGGACAGCGATGCCTACCGCATGTTGCCGTTCCGCTCGCCCGCCGCGATGGACTTGTTCGATTATGCCAACAAGCTGCTCGACCGCATGGACGCGGGCGAGCAGATCGGCGTGCTCAATCTTGTGCGCGAGCCAACCAACAGCGGCACGCAGATGTCGCGCGACGAGTTCCGCAATTTCTTCTGCCTGCTCGTCGCCGCAGGGAACGACACCACGCGCTATTCGATTTCGGCCACGATCCATGCGCTGGCCAACGATCCCGCGCTGCTGAAGCGCCTGCAGACCGGGGACTTCCACAGCTGGGAAGGCGCAGCGGACGAGATGATCCGCTATGCCTCGCCCACCACGCACTTCCGCCGCACCGCGACGCGCGATTTCACCTTCCACGGCAAGGACATCCGCGAAGGCGACAAAGTGCTGCTGTGGTTCCTTTCGGGCAACCGCGACGAGACCGCGATTGCCGATCCGTACCGCATCGATCTTGGCCGGGAGCGCAATCCGTTCCTCGCGTTCGGCCAGGGCGGCCCGCATATCTGCCTTGGCATGTGGCTCGCCAAGCTCGAAGTCGCTATCGTGATGCAGGAACTGGCCAAGCGGCTGACTGCCATCGAACAAGTCGCGGATCATGCCTACCTCCGCAGCAATTTCATTCACGGCATAAAGCATTTGCCGGTACGCGTAACGGCGCGCTGAAGGGGAGAGAGATGAACCGCATGTCGAAGATCGAACCGGGCGAAGTGCGCGCCGCACAATTTGAACGCTGCCGCATCCTGTTTGGCGACCAGCTCAATCTCGCGCGCGGCAAATACGTGCCGATGAGCGAGGCGGCCAAGGGCCATGCGCGCATGTGCGTCGGCACGTTTGCCGTGACCTATGACAAGGCGCTGGTGGCCGCGCCCGGCGGCGGGCTGCTGACCGGCTTGCCCGACATGGAAGTCACGTTCGATCCCGCTGATCTGCGCCCTTCATGGGAACCGAACACGCAGATCGCGCTGGGTGCCTTGCGCTTCCAGAACGAACCCTTCGCCCTATGCGGCCGCTCGGCGCTGGCCCGCGCGATCGAGGCGTGGCGTGCGCGCGGGCTTGATCCGATGGTCGGGATCGAAATGGAAGCGTATGTCTTTCAGCGCGGCGCGGATGGCAGCTGGGTGCCTTATGAAACCCCCGGCGCGTTTGTCTATGGCACCGGTCCGTTTGCCGATCCGGCAGGCCTGATCGAGGAAGTGTGGGCCACGGCAGCGGCCTGCGGCATTCCCATCGAATCCATCAATGCCGAATATGATGCGCCGCAATTCGAACTCACGCTCCGCTTTGCTGATGCGATGAAGGCGGCGGACGATGCGTTCCTGTTCCGCCAGATGGCACGCGAAGTGCTCTACAAGCGCGGCTACCTGCTCTCGTTCCTGCCCAAGCCCTTTGCCGAGAAGAGCGGCAGCGGCCTGCATTTCAACCTCAGCTTCACCGGCGCCGACGGCAGCAACGTGTTTGCAAACGATGTCGCCAGCGGCACGCTTTCGCCCACCATGCAGGGCGCGATTGCCGGAATGCTGCACCATCACGAGGCGCTCTCGGCGATCATGGCCCCGCTCACGCAGAGCTACGCGCGGCTCCAGCCCGCCAGCCTTTCGGGATACTGGGCCAACTGGGGCATCGACCACCGCAGCGTGACGGTGCGCGTCTCTGCCGAAACCGGCTCTGCCGCGCGCGTGGAGCATCGCCTCGCCGATTGCGCCGCCAGCCCCTATTTCGCGATGGCTGCGCTGCTGCAATCGGCGCTGCTGGGCATCGAGAACGGCTATGAATTGCCGGGCGAGGAAGTGAACGACGGGCTGGAGACGATTAGCACCGATCGCCACACCCCGCACGATCTGGGCTCTGCGCTCGATGCGCTGGAGGCAGACACCGTGCTGTCTGCCGCCATCGGGCAGGAGCTGATCGACAACTTCATCGCGATCAAGCGCGAGGAAGTGCGCATCCTCGAAGGCAAGTCGGACGAGGAACAACTCGCCTACTACCTCCACTACATCTGACGGGAATCTCATGGCAGGCCGGATCGACATCGACGGGGTTTCCGTCTCCCCCGACCATTTCATCGGCGGGGAGCGGGTCAGCTCGCCCGAAACCTTCGAGACGCGTTGCCCGTTCGATTGGGACCGCAAGCTGGCCGATATGGCGCGCGGCGATGCGCAAACGGCGGCTCATGCTGCACAGGCGGCCAGCGCAGCATTTCCGGCTTGGGCGGCGCTCACGGCAGCCGAGCGCGGAGCCTATCTGCATCGCCTCGCCAATCTGATCGAGGCCAATGTCGAAAAGCTCGCCATGGTCGAATGCCTCGACATGGGCATGCTGCTCGAAAGCCTGCGCCTGCGCGTGATCCTGCGCGGCGCGGCCAATTTCCGCAATTACGCCGATCTTGCGACGGATCACGAAGAACGTGTGTGGTCTTCGCGCGGCACGCTCAACCGTGTGATCCGCATGCCCGCAGGCCCGGCGCTGATCATCACGCCGTGGAACGCGCCATTCATGCTCTCCACATGGAAGTGCGCGCCTGCCCTCGCTGCGGGCAATACCGTGATCCTGAAACCGGCGGACTGGTCGCCGCTATCTGCTTCGGTGCTGGCCGATCTGATCGCGGAAGCCGGTTTCCCGGCAGGCGTGTTCAACATCGTGCAAGGCCTCGGTGCAGAACTGGGCAATGCGCTCACGTCCGATCCCCGCATCAAGCGCATCAGCTTTACCGGCAGCGTGCCCACCGCGCGGATCATCGGCAAGGCGGCGGCGGAAAACATCGTGCCGTTCACCGCCGAACTGGGCGGCAAATCGCCGCTGCTGGTGTTTGCCGATGCAGATCTCGATGCTGCAGCGAAAAAGGCAGCCGGGCAGTTCGATGATAGCGGTCAGGTCTGCATGGCCGGCACGCGCATCATCGTCGAGGACAGCATCAAGGACGCGTTCCTCGAAAAGTTCCATGCCTATACCGACGCGCATGTGATGGGCGACAGCCGCGATCCGGCCACCACGATGTCAGCCCTCATTCACCCAGTCCATGCGGAGCGCGTTCTCGGCTTCATCGACCGCGCGCGGGCGGCGGGCGACACCATCGTGCGCGGCGGCAAGCGGTGGAAGGAAGGCGCAAACTGGATCGAACCCACGCTGATCGTGCCGAAGGACAACCAGAGCGAAGTCGTCCAGAGCGAAGTGTTTGGCCCCGTGCTGACCTTCCAGACCTTCAGGGATGAAGCCGAAGGCGTGGCGCTGGCGAACTCAACCGCCTACGGCCTATCCGGCATTGTCTACACCGGCAGCGAAGAACGCGCGCAGCGCGTCGGCCGGGCGGTGCGCGGCGGCACGGTGTGGGTCAACACGTTCCTGGTCCGTGATCTGACTGCACCCTTCGGCGGCATCGGCATTTCCGGCATCGGGCGCGAGGGCGGTGACTACGCGCTCGATTTCCACTCCGACCTCAAGACGCTGCAAATTCTTGAAGGCAGCGTTTCCTAGAAAGCGTAAGCCGCCGAGGCGAAGACCCGCCCGCGCCCCGTGTCGCTGTAGACCGGATAGTTGGTGGCGTTGATACCGAGCGACAGGAACAAGGGGCCGACCGGGCGGCTCACCGTCAGGCGCCAATCCTGATAATGGCGCAGCGCACGGCTGCGTGCACCCAGCTCGTGCGGAATAAGCGAGAGGCCCGCATGCCCATCGAGCTGCCACTTTTCGTGACGCAGCAAGGGCGCGTTGATTTCGGCATAGAACGAAGTTCGGCCATCGACGAGATAGTCCGGCGAGACATAGACCCGCGCCCGCGCGCCGCCGACCCCCAACCCGACGAAGCCTTCGAAAAAGCCCCGACGATAATCGCGGTCCGTAATCCGGGCATAGCTGCGATGGATCACACCCACTTCATACGAGAGCGAGCCATGGCGCTGCGCAAAGCCGACGTACTGCACGGCAGCGCTGACGCGCGGCTCCTTGATATTCAGCGCAAGCGTCGCGCTAGCCCCGGCAAACAGTCCGGAACCGGAATCGAGGCTTATGCTGGCAGACAGGGCCGGATCGGCGCTGCTGATGCTTTCGCCCCGGAACATCTCGCTGGAACTGAGGCTGATCGAGCCTGCGACCTGCGCATGAGCAGGCACCGCCAGCGCCATCAAGCCTGCAAAAGCCAGCCCGGCTTCAGCGACCCGTCTCGCACGAGGGAACGTCAAGCCGCGAGGCCCGCCCGACCAGCGCGCAGGCATCGATCAGGCCGCGCGGCCCGAGCAGGGCCGCAGCCGAAGTTCCCCGACCGGATCCGGAGAGCTGGCGCAGCAAGGCCGCGAGCCCGCTGACATGGGCAGCGGCGAAAGAACTGCCGCTGACTACACTCCATTTTCCCTCCGGCTCCGTCGTCGGCACATCCTGACCCGGCGCTATGTAGACGGCAGGCTCGCCTGCTGACAAGCGCGCGGCGGCAACCGGGACCACTCCGGATACAAAAGCGGGAAAACTGGCGCGCGGATTGCGGGCATCGACGGCCGCGACAATGGTGATGCCGCGCGCAACGCCGAGGTCGATCAGCCCCGCCAGCAATCGGTCGGCAGGGCCGGTGAGCGAGAGATTGATGACGTTCGCCCGGTTCTCGATCGCGAAAGTCAGCGCTTTGGCGAGGCTGAGCGTATCGCACACCGTGGTGCCGCCCAAGGGGCGCTCCCAGCAGGCGCGCAGGCCAAGAATGCGGGCGCCGGGCGCAACCCCGGCGATGCCCAAGCCATTGCCCGGCCGCGCGCCGATGATCCCGGCAACGCCGGTGCCATGCCGCTCCGCCGCCGGATGTCCCGGTGCAGCAAAATCGCGTGAGGCGGCGATCTGGCCGGCGAGATCGGGGTGGCTGGTATCGATCAGGCTGTCGATGATCGCGATGGTCACGCCCTTGCCGGTGGCCTGCCGATGGAGCGGCGCAAGGTGCCAGGGCTGCGCCAGCGTCAACCTGTCGTTGTAAGCGGACTTGTCGCCCTGCCCGGCAGCAGCGCCCTGCATGTTGAATTCGTTGAGCGGCTGCGACCACGCAACGCCAGGCAAGCTGGTCAGTTCGGCCGACACCACATTGGGCGGGCGCCCGTCGCGCACTTCCATCACCACGCAATCCACACCGACAAGCTGCATCGGCCAGCTTTCGACCACGCTCAGTCCATGTTCCCGCGCGATCTTGCGCGCGAGCCGAAGCCGCGCCTGTTCGCCCATCGCATCGCCGTAGCTGCCGCCATAATCACCGCCCGCCCGGTAATGTTCGGCACCGAGCCGCAGCATGACCATCACCCGGGAAGGTGCAGCCGCAGCGCTATCAGCAGGCGGGGCCTGTACATCGACACTTGGCGCTTCAACCGCCCGCGCTTCTTCTGCATGCGCAGTTTGCGTGCTGCCCGCCCCGGCAACCGCGCAGACCACAAACAGGCCTGCCACAACAAGGCTGCGAGCGCGGCGTTGCGGACGCTGGCGAATCATTGCGGCGCTCCATCTATCGGTTCAGCCATGATCACACGCGGCTCGCTGCGCAGCGCGGCCAGCACGGCAGCCCGCCGGCCGGGTGCCACGAAAGCCTTCCACGCACCGGCAGCATTGGGCGCGCCCAGCAACTGAACGTGTGCTGCCGAAGCGATCTTTCCAGCTTCGCTTGCCGCCACGCCGGGCGCAAATCGCAGGAGCGCATTGGCTTCGTGTGCCGCCGCATCGGGGGCAGAGCCGAGGGCCCGATAGTCTGCACCGGAGTAGTCTGCACCGGAAACGTCGGCCCGGTCGCCCGGGCGGCTGACCACGACCACGGCAAGACCTACACCGGCGACCAGCGCCAGCTGCGCTGCCATCCGGAAGAAACCGCCGCGAGCGCGCACCATCGGCGCGGGCGCGGAATTGCGGCCCGCGCGTTCCTGCCGCACGGCGGCGAGATCGACCACTCCGGCGCTGCGCATTTCGTAGACTGAAGCAGCGTTCACCGGATCGGGCGCCAGGCCCAGCCGTTCGAGCAAGGCTGCCGGTATCGCGGTTTCGGCAGGCACCGCCGCGCGCACCAGATTGTCGATATGGTGCAAGCGTTCAACGCGCCGGGCGAAGGCTTCATCACGCGCGGCAAGCTCAGTCATGCGTCGGGCTCCTTCATCATCCAGCGTACCATCGAGCCAGGCGGAAATCATCTCGTCCGCAGGCATCTGATCTTCGGGTTTCATGCCGCAACCATCCTTTCGGGCCCACGCCGGACCCAGGCATCCACAAACTGCCGGGCACGCGAAAGCCGGCTCATCACCGTACCGATCGGAATGCCGAGCAGATCGGCCGCCTCCCGGTAACTTTGGCCATCGAGCACGACCGCGCTCATCACCGCATTCAATTCGGGGGCCATCGCTGCCAGCGCACCGCGCACCGCTTCAAGCTCGGAGCGAAACTCCATTCGCTCGAGTTCATCTTCACCAGGCAGTTCGAAAGCCGCTTCGATATCAACCGTGATGCCGCGCGTCTTCTGGCTGCGGAATTGATCAATATGCAGGTTGGTCGTCAGCCGGAACAACCAGTTTTCAAGGCTCGTTCCAGCTTGCCACTGATCGAGCCTCGCCAACGCCCGCTCGACTGCCGCCTGGAGCAGATCATCACCGCGATCGGCATCCCCGCCAGCAAGCCCCCGGCAGAACCGCCGCAGACGCGGCAGGAACGCGACAATGCGCGCGCGCAGCGCGTCCTGACCTTCCAGGGCGGAATTGCCTCGGGAAATACTGTTGGTCATCGTGCTTCCTGTGTTCCTGCCACTTCAAACTCAACGAGCCACAAACGGAACTATTCTGCACCACTCGCAAAAAAAATTTTCTTCCGGTTAACGATTGGCGATTAACCACCGAGAGCGCCGCACCGGGCGGGATAGCAAGCGCGAATAGCGGGCAAGGTGGCATGTCATCCCGGCAGCGCAACATTAAAAAACAATTCTGGTCGGGAATAAGCAGGACGAGGCCGCCGTTGTACTCCCCGGAAGCTTGTTTCAGCAGGCCACCATCAGTCAACGCATGTTGCAGAGGGATACCAAAATGAGCGATCTTTACAAATTTGTCGTCGAAGGCGACACGATCAACTGGTTCGAGCAGGAAGACGATGGTTCGTTCAAGCCCGAAGACCTCAAGCTCAACCAGACGCTGAGCTTCGATGCGAACACCGGCAATGTCACGTTGACCTCGACTTTCGCTGATTACATCCGCGTGCAGGTGTTCCAGCAGACCGCAATCACCACCGACGATGCGGCGCTTTACACCAAGCCGACGACGACCTTCACCACGCTCGACGGCACGCCGATCACCGACAATCCCGGCGGCGGCGGCGGCGGCGGCGGCGGCCACGGCGGTAATGATAATGGCCCGGACATCCCCGAATTCAATCACCACGGCGGAGCAGACGATCTCGACAACGATGGCAGCGACAACGACAATGTCAGCGGTGACGACCTGAACGACGACAAGAGCGGCGGCTTTGGCGACGACACAATCCACGGCCGCGGCGGCAACGACAAGCTTTCGGGCGATGACGGCGATGATACGCTGAACGGTGACGATGGCAATGATCGCCTGTCGGGCGGTTCGGGCTTCGATGACCTGCACGGCGGGCGCGGTAACGATCACATGACCGGCGGCAGCGACGACGACATCCTGTCCGGCGAAAGCGGCAATGACACGGTTTCCGGTGGCACTGGCGACGACGACATCTCGGGCGGCAACGGCCGGGACAACCTGTCCGGCGGCGCTGGCGACGACAGCGCATCCGGCGGTGCCGGCAATGACAGCATCAAGGGCAACAACGGCAATGACGACATCTCCGGTGACAACGGCATGGACCGGATTTCAGGCGATGACGGCAATGACCACGTTTCCGGCGGCGCGGATGATGATCAGATCAGCGGCAACCGCGGCGATGACACGCTGAACGGCGATGCTGGCGACGACAAGGTGCTCGGCGGTGGGGGTGATGACACGATTTCCGGCGGCGCAGGCGAGGACAAGCTTGCTGGCGGCCTCGGCGCGGATCACTTCGTGTTCGACGACGGCGATCTTTCGGGAACCACGTTCAGCACCGCCGATCGCATCCTTGATTTCAAGCATGCCGATGGCGACGTGATCGACCTTTCGGGGATCGACGCGGATTTGAACACGGCCGGCGATCAGGGCTTCAGCTTCATCGGTTCCGATGCCTTCACCGGCACGGCTGGCGAACTGCGCGTCGAGACCCGCAGCTCTGCCATGCTGCTCTCGGGTGATACGAATGGCGACGGCGTTGCTGATTTCGCTATTCGTATCGACGGCACCACCCCGCTTGAGCTGGCCGACTTCGTGCTCTGATCCCCGCACGACGAGCCAAAAAACTGGCGGCCCCGGTGCATTGCAGCACCGGGGCCGCTTTTCATTGCATGTGGCCCCGGTGCATTGCAGCACCGGGGCCGCTTTTCGTTTCACGCAGCCGGATCGAAACTGCGCACGATATCGATGAAGGAACGGACGGCGATCCGCTCGACCGCAGTCAGCCGGTCGGCAAACGGCTGGCGATAGCCCGCAAAGACCGTGAGGCCTTCAATCGAAGCCGAGATGAACAGCGCCAGTTCGAACTGCGCTTTCTCCGGAAGATCGGGCCGCATTTCAGCAACGATCTCGACCAGCGGCGCGCGGGCGCGGTCATAAAGTTCGTGGACCCGTTCGTACACGAACCCATCGTGGTTCGCGAGAGCCCAGAGTTCGGGAAACAGGCGGGTGGTCTTCTTGGTGCCCACGTCCTCGATCAAGAGGCCGCAAACTCGCGCCAGGCGCTCCTCCGGCGGCACACCGGGCGCATGGATGATCGTGCCAAACTCCACTTCATAGCTGCTGATCACCGCATTGAGCAGCTCGCGGACCAGATCCTCGCGCGTGGGATAGTGGTAGGTCAAGTTGCCCAGCCGCATACCGCAGGCAGCCGCGATGCGCCGCATCGACATGGCGCGGTAGCCTTCCTCGAGCAGGATATCGAGCGCGGTGCGCAAGATCAGCTCGCGGGTTTCATACCCCTTGGCATAGCCGCCTTCGCGCCCGGGCATGAGCAGATCGGTGATCAGCTTTGGGATCTCATCCATGGCGCTCTCCTGTGTTTTCGTGCGCGGTGCCCTGCGTACCTGATCCGATTTCAGGCTAACCCAAGATCAAATTATGTCCAACGTCCAAATTAGGACGGTTGACAATTTTGGTCACTTTCGGCCAGATAAACGAGGAAAGCGGGGCGAGCCCGTCTTGAAGGGGGATTACCATGCGTGCGATCGCATCCATTTTCGCGTCAGCCCTGTGCGGGGCAGCGGTCCCCACCGCATTGTTGATGGCGACGCCGGCCGTTGCGGCAGACAGCCGCTTCCCCACGCCCTTGGCCGAGGAAAGCCTGCCGAGCGTGGCCAAGCTGCCCGCGCAGTGGCCAGCCAGCTGGGTTACGATCCACGATTTCCATTTTGGCGCAATCCTCGATGGCCGCGTGGCCGTAGTCGACACCGCCGATCCAGTGCAGCCCTTGAAGGGCCTCGTGCGCGCCGCACAGTTTGCCAACTTCCTGATCGCGAAGGACAAGGGCGAACTCTACACCGCCGAGACGTTCTATACGCGCCTCACCCGCGGTGAGCGGACCGACGCCATCACCGTGTGGGACATGGCCACGCTCCAGCCCAAGGGCGAGATCGTACTTCCCGGCGGCAAGCGCCAGCAGTCGGTGACGTATCCGCACCTGTTTCAGCTGACCAACGGCGGAAAGTGGGCGCTGGTCGCCAACTTCACCCCCGCGCAGTCGGTCTCGGTGGTTGATCTGGCCGCGCGCAAGGTGCTGGGCGAAATCGATCTGCCCGGCTGCTCGCAGATCTACCCGACCGGTGAGCGCGGCTTCACCAGTCTGTGCGCCGATGGCTCGCTGTTCAGCGTGGCGCTCGATGCAAACGGCGCGGCGGCCTCGTCGAAATCGGTGCTCAAGGTGCAGGATATCGACAACCAGGCCCTGTTCGGCACGCCTGCGATGGTCGGCACGACGGCCTGGTTCGTCAGCTTCCACGGGATGATCCAGGGTTTCGATCTTTCCGGCACGGTTGCCAAGCCCATCCCCGGATCGTTCAGCGTCGGCACGGCTGATGGCGGCACGCCCGAATGGCGGCCCGGCGGCTGGCAGGTGATCAACGCCGATGCCGCAGGCAAGCTCTATGTGCTGATGAGCCCCTACGGCAAGGAAGGCAGCCACAAGGATGGCGGCAGCGAAGTGTGGGTCGTCGATCCGGCCAAGAAGGCGCGCACGCTGCGCATTCCGCTCAAGGGCCAGTCGGTCGCCATTGCCGTGACCAAGGAAACCACGCCGCACCTCGTGGCCGCGCAGGCTGGCGGTGCGATCGATATCTATGATGCGACCAGCGGCGCGTTCGTGCGCACGCTCGGCACCACCGTCGCGGCCAATCCGATCGTGATCCAGGTGCCCTGATGGCCGCACTGGTCCTGTTTTGCGCGGCACTGCTGGCAGCCTCTGCGCTGCACAAGGTGCTGGCGCGCGAGCGGCTGGCTGAAGCTGCCGCGCGGTTGGTCGGCGTCGGCGCGATGCCGGGGCAATTGCTGCTGGTGCTGTCGGGATCGCTCGAACTGCTCGCCGCCGCTTGCCTGCTGGCCCCGCCCCTGCGCGTGGTTGGCGCGCTGATCGCGGCTGCGGTGTGGACCGCCTATGCCCTCGCGCTTGCCCGGCGGCGCGGCCAGACGCTCGATTGCGGCTGCGATCTTGCGGCCCGCGCCAAGCCCGTCGGTTCGGGCCAGATCCTGCGCGCGGCCGGGCTTGTCCTGCTGGCCGGGATCGTTGCCCTGCTGCCGCAAGCCCCCTTCACGCTCGATGCGCCGTTTGCGGCCGCCGGGCTGCTTGCCCTCTACCTCGGGGGAAGCGAGCTTCTCGCCATCCCCGCACCCCACTGGAGACATGCATGATGCTGACCAGCCAGATTCTCCTGTGGGCGGCGGTGATCGTCCAGGCCCTGCTGATCGCCGCGCTCGCCCGGCAAGTCGGCGTGCTCCATGAACGCATCGCTCCGGCCGGCGCGCTCACCCTGCACCAGAAGGTCGCACTGGGCGAAAAGGCCACGCCGATGACCCTGGCCGACATGAACGGCATGCCCGTCGCCATCGGCGGCACGCGCCAGAACCGCAGCCAGCTCCTGTTTTTCGCCTCGCCAGATTGCCCGATGTGCAAATCGCTGCTGCCGATCGTGCGCAGCGCCGCGCGGGCCGAGGCAGGCTGGCTCGATATCGTGGTGGCTGGCGATGGCGGCAAGCCGGGCTATCTGGCGATGGTGCGCGATCACGGGCTCGATGCCCTGCCGGTCGTCCTGTCCGAAGCACTGGGCCGCGCGTTCGGCGTCTCGAAGCTCCCTTATGCGGTGCTGCTCGATGAGGAAGGCCGCGTGGCTTCGCTCGGCCTCGTCAACAGCCGCGAACATCTCGAAAGCCTGTTCGAAGCCAAGGAGCGGGGCGTCGCCTCGATCCAGGAATTTCTTTCCCGCCGCCAAGCGACCCATCAGGAGGCCTGACCCATGGCGCGTTTTGACAAACTGACTGAAAACCTCGCGCGCGGGATTGCCCGGGGCACCTCGCGCCGTTCGCTGCTCGCCTACCTTGGCGCGGGGATGACCGGCGCTGCCTCCATCCCGCTCCTGCCGGTGGCGCGCGCCGCAACCCCGGCGCCCGAAGCGCCGCACGGCGCGCATGGTGCCGGTGCCGCAAGGCCTGCCGTTATCTCCGGCCTCGAACAGGATCCGGGCGATCAGGCCTCCTGCGATTACTGGCGCTACTGCGCGATCGACGGGTTCCTGTGCTCGTGCTGCGGCGGCTCGGTCAACACCTGCCCGCCAGGCACTGAAATGTCGCCCATCACCTGGATCGGCACTTGCACCAACCCGGCTGATGGCCGCGCCTATGTGATCAGCTACAACGATTGCTGCGGCGTCTCCAGCTGCGGGCAGTGCCTGTGCAACCGCAACGAGGGCGACCGCCCGCAAGTCCGGCCGCAATCGAACAACGATTACAATTGGTGCCTCGGCTCCGAAAGCTCGGTCTACAACTGCTCGGTGGCCGCGGTCATCGGCGTGGCACTGCCGGAGGCAAAGTGAGCCGCGGGCTGACGCTGACTGGCATGGCCGCTGCGGCGGTGCTGCTCGGCGGCCTCACGCTGCCGGTCCATGCAGCGCCAGATGGCGGCGCGATCTATGCCAGGTGCGCCGCCTGCCACACCCGCACCGGCGCGGGCGTGCCCGGCGTGTTCCCGCCGCTGGGCGAGGATTTCCGCACGATGGCATCCAGCGATGCCGGACGGCGCTATCTGGCGCTGGTCGTCACGCGCGGGGTAAGTGGGCCGATCAAGGTAGGCGGCAAGCCTTATGCCGGGGTCATGCCCGCGCAGGCCACGCTCGATGATGCCTCGGTCGCCGCCGTGCTCAACCACGTTGGCGGTGAGATCGCCAAGTCCGGCCCCGCGTTCAAGCCCTTTGCCGAAGCCGAAGTGGCCACGCACCGCGCCAGCGGGGCCGCGCTTTCAGCGCAGGACGTGGGCAAGCTCCACGCAGCCGCAGGCGGCCAATGAACGCCCCGCGCCTCGCCCTTGCAGCTGCGTTTGCCTGTGGCATTTCGCTCGCGGCAGCAGCGCAGGCAGATGAGGCAGCGCAGGCAGATGAGGCAGCGCAGGCAGGCGAAGCAGCGATCCCCGGCGTATACGACGCCTATCAGGCGCGCACTGATTACCAGCTGAAATGCCAGGGCTGCCACCGCCCCGATGCCAGCGGCGATGACCAGTCCAACCCGCCGATGCGCGGCGTTGTCGCGCGCTTCCTCAGCGTGCCGGGCGGGCGCGAGTTCCTCGGCCGCGTGCCGGGTGTCGCCACGGTCGACTTGCCGGACCATCGGCTGGCCAATCTCGTCAACTGGACCATCCACCGGTTCGACCCGGCGCATGTTCCCGCCAACTTCCAGCCTTATACTAAAGAAGAGATCGGCCGCCTGCGCCAGAATCCGCTCCGCCTTGAACGCGCCGCCACAAGAGCGCGTCTGGTGGCCGGTTTTGCCAAGACGCATGGGGATTGATACGAATACGCAAGCGAATTTGATAAGAAGCGAGGGAATAACCATGAGGACCGTCTTTCTTTCCAGCGCCGCGCTGGCTGCCCTTGTGGCTGTCCAACCGGCTTTTGCGCAGCAGGCCCCGCAGGCCGCCGCCCCCCAGTCCGCCGGGTCCGACACCGCAAACGTGGACAGCGGCGAGATCGTGGTGACCGCGGCCAAGCGTTCCGAAAACCTTCAGTCGGTGCCGATTTCGGTGTCCGCGATCACCGGCGATGCGCTGTCCAAATCGCGCATCACCAGCGTCGACAGCCTCGTCAACAAGGTCGCCAATCTCCAGCTGACCTCGACCGTGGGTGACAACACCCCGATCTTCGCACTGCGCGGCGTCTCGATGTCGGACTTCAGCCTCAACCAGTCGAGCCCGGTCGCGACGTATTACGACGAAGTCTACAAGGGCAACTTCGCGTTCCTCGGCGTCGCACTCTATGACGTCGAGCGCGTCGAAGTGCTGCGCGGTCCGCAGGGCACGCTCTATGGCAAGAACACCACCGGCGGCGCGGTCAACCTCATCAGCCGCGATGCCAAGCTGGGCGAGACGAGCGGCTATTTCAACGCGGGCTACGGCAACTACAACCGCGTCGACGTGAACGGCGCGGTCAACGTGCCGCTGGGCGAAAAGGCGGCGCTGCGCGTGGCCGGCACGTTCGCCAAGGCCGATGGCTGGTTCAAGAACGTCAACCCCGGCTTCCCCGATCTCGCCAGCACCGATGAATGGGCGCTGCGCGGCACGCTCAGGCTGGAGCCGACCGAGAAGCTCAAGATCATTCTGCGCGCCGCGCACAGCTTCCAGAATCCGCAGAACTACGGCATCTATGCCCAGCCCGAAGCGGTCAACCGTCCGGGCCTGAGCCAGTTCCAGATCGCCTCCAACGTGCCCACCAAGCGCCGCGCGGTGACCAATTCGGTGGCGCTGACGATCAACTACGAACTGAGCGACGCCCTCACGCTGACCAGCATCACCAGCTATGACAAGGGCACGCTCTACTTCAAGGAAGACACCGACGGCACGACCGCCCGCACGCTGGAAGTGCCTTATGGCGACAAGGCCAGCCAGTTCGCACAGGACTTGCGCCTGACCAGCGACACCGGCGGCCCGTTCGATTTCATCGTGGGTGCCTACTACAACCGCGAAAAGGTCTTCAACGAGACCACGCTCGAAGTCGTCAATGATGCCGACAACAACGGGGACGGCGTGGTGACGGCGGCTGACTGCGCCGCGGGGCTGCCCGTGGCCTGCAAGGTGCGCAACCGGTTCGACCAGCTCAAGAAGAGCTTCGCGCTCTACACCGATCTCAAGTACAAGCTGACCGATGCGCTGACCCTGCGCGGCGGCCTGCGCTACACCCACGATGATGGCACGCAGACCGATTTCAAGGCCGACGCCCTCGGTGTCGACGACAGCTTCGTCGCCAATCTCATCCCGCTGTCGAACCTAGCCTTCAAGCAGGACAACGTTTCGGGCAAGATCGGGATCGACGTCAAGCTGCCCAGCGGCGACCTGCTCTATGCCAACGTGAGCCGGGGTTACCGCGCGCCGAGCTTCAACGCGCAGGCGTTCTTCGATCCGTCCGAACTGGGCGTGGCCAAGGCCGAACAGGTCACCGCCTTCGAAGCCGGTGCCAAGACCCAGTTCTGGGATCGCCGCGTCACGCTGAACATGGCTGCGTTCTACTACAACTACAAGAACCAGCAGTTCATCAACGTGAACCCGGCCACCGCCGCGCAGCAGCTGCTCAACATTCCCAAGTCGCGGCTCTATGGCGCCGAGGCGGAGCTGACCTACCGGCCGAGCGATGCCTTCACCCTGCACGCCGGGCTGGGCCTGCTTTCGACCCGGATCAAGAACGGCATCGTCAGCGGCGTCAATGTGGCAGGCAACCGCCTGTCCAACGCGCCGTCCGTCACCTTCAACGCCAGCTTTGATTGGACCGTGGTTGAAGGCGGCTTCGGCGCGTTCTCGGTCCATCCCGAAGTGGCCTACCAGTCGAGCCAGTTCTTCGAGAACATCAACGTGCCGCGCCTGCGCCAGCAGTCCTACGCCCTGTTTGGTGGACACGTGGACTGGAACAGCGCCGATGGCCGCTACAGCCTCTCGGCCTGGGCGCGCAACCTTGGCAACAAGTTCTACTTCACCTCGCGCATCGATCTGCTCTCGGGCTTCGGCTTCGATTACAACCACATCGGCAACCCGCGGATGTACGGCGTGACGGCTGGCGTGAAGTTCTGATCACGAACGAGTGGCGGGAGGAGCCGGTACAGGCTCCCCCGCCCGGGAGAGGATAATGGCTCACTACAAGCTGCTCATCACCATCAAGCGATGAGCACACTGTCCTATTCCAAGGGGCCGACCGAGGTTCCCTTGCTCGACACCACCATCGGCACCGCGCTGCGCCTCGCCGCGTCACGCTGGGCCGATGGCCTCGCGCTCGTCTCGCGCCATCAAGGCCTGCGCTGGACCTGGACTGAGTTGGACGCGGCGGTGGACCGCATCGCGACCGGGCTGCGCGAACTTGGCGTCAAGCGCGACGACCGCGTCGGCATCTGGGCACCCAACTGCGCGGAATGGACGCTGATCCAGTTCGCCACCGCGCGGATCGGCTCGATCCTCGTCACGATCAACCCGGCCTACCGGGTCAACGAGGTCGAGTATGCGCTGAACAAGGTCGGCTGCAGCGTGCTGGTGACGGCAACGCAGTTCAAGACCAGCGACTACCTTGCCATGCTGCGCGAGATCGGCCCTGAACGCTTGCCGCACTTGCGCAGCATCGTGACGATCGGCGCGGGCGCGCACGAGGGCTTTCTGCCCTGGGCCGCGCTCGATCAGGACGCAGACCGGGCCGCGCTGGATCAGGCCGAAGTGACGCTTGCCCCCGATGACGCGATCAACATCCAGTTCACCAGCGGCACCACCGGTTTCCCCAAGGGCGCGACGCTGACGCACCGCAACATCCTGAATAACGGCTACTACACCGCGCAGACCATCGCGCTGACCCCGGCGGACCGGATCTGCATTCCCGTTCCGCTGTATCACTGCTTCGGCATGGTGCTGGGCAATCTGGCGGCGCTCACCAGCGGCGCGGCCATGGTCTATCCCGGCGAGGCGTTTGATCCCGCCGCCGTGCTGCAGGCGGTCGAGGCGGAAGGCTGCACCGCGCTTTATGGCGTGCCAACGATGTTCATAGCCGTGCTCGGCCAGCCCGCGCTGGAGACGACCAACGTCTCCACCTTGCGCACCGGGATCATGGCCGGTTCGCCCTGCCCCGTCACCGTGATGCGCGAAGTGATCGGCCGCCTCGGCATGCGCGAGGTTACCATCGGCTATGGCATGACCGAAACCAGCCCGCTCACCACTCAGACCGCAACCGACGATCCGCTGGAAGAGCGCGTCGGCTCCGTCGGCCGGGTGCATCCCCATGCCGAAGCCAAGATCGTCGGGCCGGACGGGCAGACCCTGCCGATCGGCGAACAAGGCGAGTATTGCTCGCGCGGCTATGCCGTGATGCTTGGCTACTGGGACGATCCGGCCAAGACTGCCGAGGCCATCGATGCCGAGGGCTGGATGCATTCGGGCGATCTCGCGACGATGGATGCCAAGGGCTATGTGCGCATCACCGGCCGCATCAAGGACATGATCATTCGCGGCGGCGAAAACATCTACCCGCGCGAAATCGAGGAGTACCTGCTCACCCACCCGCATATCGCGGACGCGCAGGTCTTCGGCGTCAGCGACGAGAAGTACGGCGAGGAAGTCTGCGCCTGGGTGATCGCGCGCGCCGGTGCTGCGCTGGAACCGGACGATGTGCTTGCGCACTGCCGGGGCCGGATCGCCCACTACAAGGTGCCGCGCCATATTCGGGTCGTCGAGAGCTTTGCCATGACCGTCACCGGCAAGGCCCAGAAGTTCGAGATGCGGCGCATGATGGAAGCGCAGCTGGCACAAGGCGCGCAGTAACAGCCGGGTTACGCGACGCCCGATCGGCACCGGAAATCGGCCAAAAGTGCGTCTATGCTGCAACAGAGGGTACAATTCGTGCGCCCAGCCATTCCTGCCCCAAGGGGCATGGTCCAGGCTGCGCGCGCGAACCCCACCCATCTGATCTGGTGTGATTGACCCCGCGATCCCGCGGCTGCGCCGGGCCTTTTCCTCGGCCACCCCTCAGCAAAATTTCGTCACTTATCCTGTGGATAATCGGTGGAAACACCTTGCCGGGCCACAATTTCACCATGCCATTCCGGTTCGTTTTCAGCCTATTCCGCGAACCATAGACGCAAACCGCGCCATTTCGGTCATGGCGCGATAAACAAACGATATTTCGTATGCGCTCCCATTTTTCGCAGTTTCTTGCGGCATCCCGCCCTGCAGGGTGATGATATTGCCAAGCGCCCGATGATCAGGCTCCCTCTTTCCAGCAACACAAAAAAGGGAGAGGCGATTCGGTCATGACCGAGGGCCACATCATAGAGAAGGCCCCGCAGGCCGAAATCAATCCGGTGCGCACCCGCGCCGATTGGGAAGCCATGCGCGCAGCCGCGCTCGCCGATCCCGGCGCGTTCCACGGCGATATCGCCGTGCGCCGCATCCACTGGTTCGTTGCGAACTGCGGACCGGCAGGCGCTTGGCTAAGCCGCGATGATGCAGGCGCATGGACTGGCTGGGACGCCGCCACCGGCGCGCCCGTGGCCCCCGCCCTGCCCGCCAGCTTCGCGCCGTGGACCCGCGCGTTCGACGACAGCAACCCGCCGCACTGGCGCTGGTTCACCGGCGGCCGCACCAATGCCGCGTTCAACGAGATCGACCGCCACGTCCTTGCGGGGCATGGCGCCGAAGCCGCGCTGGTGTTCGAGGGCGACCGCTGGGACATGGCCGCCGATGGCGGGCGCGGCGCACCGGTCGATACCTTCACTGTCAGCCGCAAGCGCCTGCTGCTCGAAGTGGCCAAATGCGCCGTCGCGCTGGAAGCGCTGGGGCTGAAGGCGGGCGACCGCATCGCGCTCAACATGCCGAGCATCGTGCCGCAGATCTTCTGGACCGAAGCGGCCAAGCGGCTCGGCATTGTCTATACCGCCGTGTTCGGGGGCTTCAGCGACAAGACCCTTTCGGACCGCATCGCAGACGCCGGCGCGCGCGTTATCGTTACGTCCGACGGCAGCTATCGCAACGCGCAGGTCGCCGCCTTCAAGACGGCTTACACCGATCCGGCGCTCGATAACTACGTGCCCGTCAGCACCGCGCTGGGCGTACTGGCCGCGACCGATCTCGGCCTCGCCCCGGCCGACGCCGCCGTGATCAACGAAACCGTCGCCGAAACGCTGGCCGGTGAAGTCACCGTCGAACGCTCCGACGTCATGCGCGGCGTGGGCCGCGCGCTGATCAAACTGGGCGAGGCAGGCCGCATCACCGCGAGCGATGCCGCGCGCGTGCGCCTTGCCATTGCCTCCAGCCTCGTCACGCTGCCGCCGCGCGTCGATACCGTGATCGTGGTGCGCCACACCGCGCAGCCCGATATCGTGTGGCGCGCCGAGCGCGACCGCTGGAGCCACGAGCTGACCGACGCCGCGCTGGAGACGATCCTCAAGGCCGCGAATGTCGCCAGCGAAGACGCGCTGATGGCGCTGCCCGATGCCGATTTCGTGCGCGCGATCTGGGCCTCGTCGAAGCCGCTGGCGGTCGATGCGGACTATCCGCTGTTCTTCATCTATACCTCGGGTTCCACCGGCAAGCCCAAGGGCATTGTCCACGTTCACGGCGGCTACACCGCCGGCATCGCGCATTCGATGCAGGTGGCGTTCGATGCGCGGCCCGGCGATACGATCTTCGTCGTCGCCGATCCGGGCTGGATCACCGGGCAGAGCTACCAGATCTCCGCCGCATTGCTCAGCCGCGTGACCACTGTCGTCTCCGAAGGCTCGCCCGTGTTCCCCCACGCGGGCCGCTTCGCCTCGATGATCGAGCGGCACAAGATCACGATCTTCAAGGCAGGCGTCACCTTCCTCAAATCGATCATGTCCGATCCCTCGAACCTCGCGGACGTGCAGCGCTACGACATGGGGTCCTTGCGCGTCGCGACGTTCTGCGCAGAACCGACCAGCCCCAGCGTTCAAGCCTTCGGCATGGAGCACGTGACCCCGCAGTATATCAACAGCTACTGGGCGACCGAGCACGGCGGCATTGCGTGGACGCATTTCTACGGCAACGCCGATTTCCCCCTGAAGGCCGATGCCCATGCCTTCCCGCTGCCGTGGATCGTCGGCGAAGTGTGGGTCGAGGACGAAAACGCCAGCGGCGAGGCGGCGCCTTTCGCACGCTCCGGCAGCGAGGGTGTCTCATGGCGCCGCGCCGCAGCGGGCGAAAAGGGCGAGATCGTCATCGCCGCGCCCTATCCTTATCTTGCCCGCACGATCTGGGGCGATGTGGAGAACTTCCGCGTCGAAAACGGCAGCGTCGTCGGCAACTGGAAGGGCGACGCGGGCCGCTGGGAATCCGGCTATTGGAGCCGCTGGCAAGGCGCATGGGCCTATACGCAAGGCGATTTCGCCATCGCGCATGAGGATGGCTCGTTCTCTTTCCACGGCCGCTCGGATGATGTCATCAACGTCTCGGGCCACCGCATGGGGACCGAGGAAATCGAAGGCGCGGTGCTGCGTGACAAGGCGCTCGATCCCAATTCGCCCGTCGGCAATGTCCTCGTCGTCGGCGCGCCGCACCGCGAGAAGGGCCTCACCCCGCTCGCCTTCGTGGTGCCGGTTGCGGGCCGCAAGCTGACCGAGGAAGACCGCCAGCGCCTGTTCAACCTTGTTCGCACCGAAAAGGGCGCGGTCGCGGTTCCGGCCGATTTCATCGA
This sequence comes from Novosphingobium sp. PASSN1, assembly GCF_002278815.1. Taxonomy (NCBI): domain Bacteria; kingdom Pseudomonadati; phylum Pseudomonadota; class Alphaproteobacteria; order Sphingomonadales; family Sphingomonadaceae; genus Novosphingobium; species Novosphingobium sp. PASSN1. The sequence goes on from NZ_NKIS01000005.1 coordinate 315,014, forward strand.
AGTCAGCCAGTTCCCTGAAACCCGCTCGGGCAAGTACATGCGCCGCATGGTCCGTGCGCTGGTAGAGGGCGGCGAGCTGGGTGACGTCACCACCTTGCGCAACCCGGAAAGCCTGACCG
>NZ_NKIS01000006.1:0-310125 GCF_002278815.1 Novosphingobium sp. PASSN1
GGTGCTGCTCAAACTTGTGCAAATCGACGTAGATGCTCTCGTAATCCAGCCCCTTCTCCTTGAGCGGGGCCATGGATTTGAGCGAATTGGCCAGCGGTTCGGCGTGATAGTATTTGAGCGTCATGGGGCTACCTGATCGCAAGAGTACCCAGCACGCCGCCATCCACTGCCCAGCTCTGGCCAGTGACATGCGCGGCGCTGCGCGAAAGAAGGAAGGCGGCGACTTCCGCCACGTCCTCGGATGTACCGAGCCGCTGCTGCGGCACGTTGGCGGCGAGCGAAGTGAGCTGCTCGGGTGGCACGCCCTCCAGCAGCGGTGTCGCGATGAAGCCGGGGACGAGGCAATTGACGCGCACGCCATGCGCCGCCCCTTCCAGCGCCGCCGCGCGCGCAAGGCCCAGCACCGCGTGCTTGCTCATCACATAGCCCACGTTCATCGCCATGCCGCGCTCCGAAGCAAGGCTGCCGGTAATCAGGATCGTGCCGCTCTGCCGCGCCTTCATCGCGGGCAACACATGGCGCACCGCCCAGAAGGCAGACTTCATGTTGACCGCCATCAGCGCATCAAAATTGTCGTCCGAATAGTCTTCGAGCAGCGCAAACGTGCCGCCCGTTCCTGCATTCAGGAACAGCGCATCGATCGGGCCATGCTGCGCGGCTGCACTATCGAGCGCGGCGATCAACTGATCCTGCTGGCCCACATCTGCAGCCGCCCAGCCCGCGCCCGCGCCCAGCTCCGCGCAAAGATCGGCGAGGAGTTCGCCCCGCCGCGCGATCAGCGTTACCCGCGCCCCGGCCCGAACCACGCGCTCCGCCGCCGCACGCCCGATCCCGGTCGAAGCACCGGTAATGACGACATGTTGCCCTGCGAAATCCATCATCCGGCCTTCGGTGCGATGAAGTCTGCCCAGACCGCCCACTCGGGCTTGTCTGCCGCATCCGGCTCCCACTGCTGCACCATCAGCGCGCGCGCCTCTGCTTCGGGCATCCCCAGTTCATCGCGGTGGAGCCGGTAGAAGAACGCTGAAACCCGCCAGTTCATGATGCAATGCACGTGGACCGGCTGCGGCCCCGCTGCCACCGCTGCGCGAAACGCTGCATAGTGCGCGTCCTGCGGCGCATCGAACGGCACCGGGATATGCGTGTAGGCGATGCCCGCAGCCGCAAACTTGCCGCCCTCGTCCGCCAGCGCCTCGGGATGGCTGTCGAGCGCGAGGTTCACCACCTGCTTCACGCCGAGCGCAGCGAGACGCGCGACATCCCCCTCCTCGAGCCGGCCCGAGGTGGTCACGTCATTGCTCAGCCGTTGCCAGCCGCGAATATCGGCCGGGTCGGTGCTCATGCCGTTCAGGCCAGGCCCAGCAGGCGCACGGCGTTGTCCTTCATGATGCCGGGCAGCACTTCGTCGCGGAAGCCGACCTTCAGCGCCGCATCGATCCACTTTTGCGGGTGGATCAGCGGAAAATCGCTGCCGAACAGCATCTTGTGCTTCAGCTGCGTGTTCGCATACTGAATGATCTGCGGCGCGAAATACTTCGGGCTCCAGCCGGACAAGTCGATGAAGACGTTGTCCTTGTGCAGCGCCATCGACAGGCTCTCGTCCACCCACGGCCACGAGGGGTGCGCGAGGATGATCTTCATGTCGGGGAAATCAACCGCGACATCGTCGATCAGCATGGGCTGACCATACTTGAGCCGCATCCCGCCGCCGCCGCGCATACCGGTGCCCATGCCGGAGTGGCCGGTGTGGAAGATCGCGGGGAGGCCATATTCGGCGATCACTTCATAGATCGGATAGGCCACGCGGTCCGCCGGGTGGCAATCCTGCACGATACCGTGGAACTTGAAGCCCTTGACCCCGTAGTTCTCGATCAGATCGCGCGCCTCGCGCGCGCCGAACTTGCCTTTGTGCGGGTCGATCGAGGCGAAGGCGATGCAGATATCATCGTTCTTGAGCGCCATTTCGGCGACTTCGTAGTTCGAGACCCGCTTTGCGCCCATGCCGCATTCGGCATCGACCGTGAACATGCAGAAGGCGATCTGCTGCTCGCGGTAGATCTCCACGATCTCGGGCATCTTGGGCCGCTCGCGCGGGGCCTTGAAATACGTCGATGCCGCATCGAAGAACTTGCCCATCACCGGATCTTCCGGATCGTGGCAGGAAACCTCGGCATGCACATGCACGTCGATGGCCTTGATCTTCGTAATATCGATGGGCACCGGCAATTCCTTGAAAAAAGCCCCGACGACCGCGCGGTCGCCGGGGCTGTTGTTCACTCAAACATGGCTTAGACGAGCGCGTCCTTCTTGATGGTGATCACCTGGCTGTAGGTGAACTCCTTCAGGCCTTCGATGCCGTATTCGGCGCCGAAGCCGGACTGCTTGTGGCCGCCGAAGGGCGCGAACGGCGAGAGGTGGAGGAACTCGTTGATCCACACCGTGCCGGTTTCGAGCTGCTCGGCAATCTTCACGCCGCGCTCGGTGTCCTTGGTCCACACCGCACCGGCGAGGCCGTAGTCCGAGTTGTTCGCGCGCGCGATCACTTCATCGTCGCTCGAGAACTTCATCAGCGGCATGACCGGGCCGAACTGCTCTTCGGCCACGATGCGCGCGTCTTCGGGCGGGTTGTCGAGGATGGTGATCGGCACATAGTAGCCCGAGCCCGAAGGATCGACATCGCCGCCGACGAGGAACTTGTAGCCGTTGTCCTTGGCATCCTCGATCAGCTCGCACACGCGGTCGAACTGCTTCTTGTTCTGGATCGGGCCGACCCCGGTGCCCTGCTCGGACCCGTCACCCACCTTCACCGTCTTGGCATAAGCCGCGATGGCAGCGCTCAGCTCGTCGTAGATATCCTCGTGGATGTAGATGCGCTTGGCCGCCACGCAGATCTGGCCCGCGTTGGTGAAGCTCGACCAGAACAGCTGCTCGGCCACCTTCGCCACGTCGGCATCGGGCAGCACGATCGAGGCGTCGTTGCCGCCGAGTTCGAGCGTGATGCGCTTCAAGTCCTTCGAGGCACCTTCCATGATCTTCTTGCCGGTCGCGGTCGAGCCGGTGAAGGTGATCTTGTCGATATCCGGGTGCGCGGTGATCATCGGGCCGAGGGCATCCTCGCCGGTGATGATGTTGACGACGCCTGCGGGCACGATGTCCTTGATCAGCTCGGCGAACTTGAGCGTGGTCAGCGGGGTGAACGGCGAAGGCTTGAGCACGATGGTGCAGCCCGAGAGGATCGCCGGGGCGATCTTCTGCACGGCCATCAGGATCGGGAAGTTCCACGGCACGATGCCGCCGACGACGCCAACCGGCACGCGGCGCGTGCGGCTGAGGCGCTCGTCGCTGTCCTCGTTGATCGTCTCTTCCAACGTCAGGGTCGACTGCGCGTTCATCATCGCCGAGCAGCCGCCGATTTCGAACTGGGCCTGCTGGTGCGGCTTGCCCTGTTCAGCGGTGAGGAGGCGGTAGAGCTCTTCGAAGTTGGCGTCGATCGCGGCGGCCATCTTCTGGATCACCACGCGGCGGTCATCGACCGGGGTCTTCGACCAGGTCTTGAAAGCGCGGCGGGCGGCAGCAACGGCGCGGTCAAGCTCGGCAGCGCCGCAAGACGGCACCTGGCCGATCACCTGCTCGTTTGCCGGGTTCACCACGTCGAGCACGGTCGCCGTGGTTACCAGTTCGCCATCGATCAGATTGGGATAGATTGTGGTCATGAGTCTCTCCGTCGTCGTTCGATTGTTCTAACGTATAGCAATTCTTCAGCGCGATGCCAGCGCCTTGTCTTCATTGGCCCGCTGGATGAGATACATCCGGATAGCCTCCGCGTCAGCCGGCTTGAGCGCCGACTTGAACGAAACCATGCCCAGTTCATGGAGCTGCCCGCCGATCACCACGGCCTTCAGCGCATCAGCCGAGCCGATCGTGCCCGAATGGCGCAGATCGGGGTTCAGCCCGCCCGCCACAGCAGCATCGCCATGGCACACCGAGCAATAGCGGCCATAGAGCTGCCCGCCCTTGGTCGCCTGCGCCACTGTGCCCGTAAACGGCGGCGGATCAAGCACCATCTGGTTCATCGGCGGCGCTTCGGGCAGCTGCCCCTTGGCGCCCAGCTTGAACACCAGCAGACGGCTGATGTTGCGCGCCGCGCCCGCCTTGTTGGCCAGCACGCCCGTGGCGACATCCCACACCCCGCCCCAACCGGCGAGAATCGCGACATATTGCTCTCCATCGATGGTATAGGTCATCGGCGCGGCGATGATCCCGGTCTGCGCCGGGAATGACCACAGCTTCTCGCCCTTGCTCGCGGTATAGGCGATGAAATCACCTGCCGCCGTGCCCTGGAACACGAGGTTGCCCGCGGTCGACAGCACGCCGCCGTTCGAAGGGCCGACCAGATCGACCTTCCACGCCGCCTTCTTGTTCGCCACATCCCACGCCACCAGCTGCCCGGTCGTCGCCGCCTTCGCGCCCGCCTGAACCTTGGCATCCGCCGGCATCGCCACGGCATAGCTGTCCAGACCAGTCTGGAAGCCGATGCCCGTGGGCTTCCACCCGGCAGCCGCCGCATAGGGGAAGGCGGCGAGGTTGGTCGGGATATAGAGCAGGCCGGTCTTCGGGCTGTAGCTCTGCGGCTGCCAGCTGTGTGCGCCCACTGCGCCGGGCAGGCTCACGAACGGCTTGCCGGTCTTTTCATAGCGTGCATCGGGGTTGATGGTAGGCCGACCGGTTTCCGGATCGATCCCCGTCGTCCAGTTCACCGGCACCCACGGCGTTGCCGAAAGGAACTTGCCGGTCTTCACATCGAGCACGTAGACGTGCCCGTTCTTGGGCGCATGGATCGCCACGTGGCGCTTCTCGCCGCCGATCATCACATCCGCGATGGTGATCTGCTGATCGGAATCGAAGTCCCAGCGGTCTTCCGGGGTTTCCTGAAAGTGCCAGGCATACTGGCCTGTATCCGCGTCCACCGCGACAATGGACGAAGTATAGAGGCTATCGCCCTCACGCCCGTTCGCTGCCGGGTTCCACGGCTCGGCATTGCCGGTGCCGAAGAGGACGAGGTTGGTTTCGGGATCATAGGTGATCGAATCCCACACGGTGCCGCCACCGCCCAGTTCCCACCACTTGTTGCCCCAGGTCTTGGCCGCCGCTTCGTGCGCCGCCTTGTTGAGGCCTTCCTTGCCGAAGCCCTGCGCCGGGTTGCCCGGCACGGTGTTGAACCGCCAGACTTCCTTGCCGTTTTCCGGATCATAGGCCGCGATATAGCCGCGCGCCTTGTACTCCGAGCCTGCCGCGCCGATCAGCACGCGGCCCTTCACGATGCGCGGCGCGCCGGTGATGGTGTAGTCGGTCTGGTTCGGCACCACGGTCTTCTGCCAGAGCAGCTTGCCCGTCTTCTGGTCGAGCGCCACGAGCCGCCCATCCAGCGCCGCCACAAACAGCTTGTCGCCATAGAGCGCCACGCCACGGTTCACCGCGTCGCAGCACGTGCGCACCAGCGTTTCGCGCGGCACCTTGGGATCATAAGCCCACAGCGGCTTGCCGGTCTTCGCGTCGTAGGCCTTCACCATCGACCATGCGGTCGAGACGTAAAGCACGCCGTCATGCACCAGCGGCGTGGCTTCCTGCCCGCGCGCGGTGTCCATGTCGGCATACCAGGCGAGGCCGAGCTGATCGACGTTGTACTCGTTGATCAGGGTCAGCGGCGAATAGCGCTGCTCGGCATAGTCGCCGCCATAGGTCAGCCATTCCGCCCCCGGCACTGCACGCAGCATCGCATCGGTCACGGTGGCCATGGCGCCCGTTTGCGCCACAACCCCCGCCGAAAGCGCGAGGACCGATGCCACGGCAAGCTTGCGAACCAACGAAACGCGCATACCTCTCAGCCTTCTCCTTAGGGCCCGGTTCGGCCCTCAATCACTTTAATCGACTGTTTAAACCAGCCCTGCTCAATTCACCATACGCTGCGCATCACCCCAGTACTTTTTGCGCAGTTCCTTCTTGTCCATCTTGCCCGCGGCGGTGCGCGGAATGGCATCGATGAACTCGACCGACTTGGGTGCCTTCACGCCGCCCAGCCGCTCCTTGGTATAAGCGATGATCTCGGCCTCGGTGATCCCGTCCGCCACGACCACCGCGTGGACCTGCTCGCCCCACTTCTCATGCGGGATGCCGAACACGCAGGCTTCGCGCACCTGCGCCAGTTCAGTCACGGCAGCCTCGACCTCGGCGGTGAAGACGTTGAACCCGCCAGAGACGACCATGTCCTTCTTGCGGTCGACGATATAGAGGTAGCCGTCCTTGTCGAACTTGCCGACATCGCCGGTGTGGTGCCAGCCGAACTTGCGGATTTCGGCGGTTTCTTCGGGCTTTTCAAAGTAGGAATGCGTCACCAGCGCGCCGCGCACGCAGATCTCGCCGGCCTCGCCCAGCGGCACCTGGTTGCCGTCATCGTCCATCAGCGCCACCTTGATCGACCGGGTCGGCTTGCCGCAGGCCGCCAGCTTTTCCGGCGCTTCATAGGCAAAACGCGCCACGTCCTCGGGCGGGAACCACGCCACGATCATCGGGCATTCCACCTGCCCATAGGCCTGGCACATGGCGGGGCCGAAGATCTCCACCGCCTGGCGCAGCTTTTCCGGACTGCACGGCGAGCCGACCAGAATGAAGATCTTGAGCGACGAGTAATCGTGCTTGCCGATTTCCGGGCTGGCGAGGCACTGGTACATCGCCGTGGGCGGCAGGTACATGTGCGTGACCTTGTACTCCGCGATGGTGCGCAGCACGTCTTCGGCATCGAAGCCGGGCAGGATCACTTGCGTTGCGCCAAGGCTCATCGTCGAAAGCGCAATCGGCCCGGCCGCATGGGTGATCGGCGCGGAAACCAGCGCGACGGGCGAATCGGTGCGCCCGCCCATGCCGTCCGCCGCCGTCTCGATCATCGTGCCCCAGCCGAGGTTCGTCACGTTCGCGCCCTTCGAAGGGCCGGTCGTGCCGCCGGTGGGGAAGATACCGACCATGTCCATCAGGTTGCCGAACGCGTCGATCTCCGGCTCGACGAAATCGGCCGCGCTCACCCCGGCCATGAATTCCTCGAGGCTCGGATCATTGCCCAGCCGCTGATCGAGGCACACGAAGTGCTGCAGCGTCGGGCACAAGTCCTTCAATTGCTGGACTTCGTCCGCCTTGGACGAATGATAGACCATCCACTTGAGCCGCACGTAATTGATATAGGCCGCATTGGCATCAATCGCGTTGCGGGTGTTGACCGGGATCCACTTGCCGTTGGCGCGCCACATCGCCAGCACAGCGACCAGCAACATGCCATCATTCGGGCCATAGAACCCGAGCAGGTCCTGATTTTCGAACCCGTGTTTCTGCAGCGCGGCGGCGATCCGCTCGGTCAGCGCCTTGGTCTCGGCGAAAGTCAGCTTGAGGCCGCTCTCGGTGTCGATGATCGCAAGGCGCGAAGGATCACGGTCATGGCCACGGTCGAAATAGTCGATTGCACGCATTGTGCTGTCATCCCCAACGGTTGATTTCCGGGCCAGGCGCCCATGTTGTAAGCGGTTCCGGCACAGTGGCCATGGCCAAAGCTGCCAGAATACAGGGCCGAACTGCCACGCGCGCCAGCCATGCGCGGGTGAGCGGCGTTTCGGCAAAAGCTTCGGGACGGACCAGTTCCATCCCCGCCAGCCAGCTGTAAGTCACGAGATCAGCGATGGAGAACGCCCCCATCAGGAACGCGCGCCCGTCGGTCAGCTTGTCCTCGCAGCGCTGCGCGGCCTGATCTACTTTGGTCTGGCTGTCGGCCACTTGCGCAGGACTAATGTCCCCATCACGCAGGGCCAGCCACCGTTCACGCAAGTCATCCGACACGATGGCAGCAGCAACATGAACGAAATCTCGCGCCGGGATCGCAGCAATCTCCGATTGCGACGAAGCCAGATTGCCCAGCATCGCCGCCGCAGGCGAAAGTCGTTCGGTGATCTGGCGGCACCACATCAGCATTTCCCAGTGGCTGTAAGGGTCGCTGGGCTGCAATCCGCAGCCCCCCGCCAGCTCGTCGAAATACTGCGCGAGGAACACCGATTCGGTCATGGCTTCACCGCCCGCCACCAGCACCGGCCCTTCGCCTTCGATGCCCAGATCAAGCGCGATGGGTTCGGTAATGCCGGGCAGCCTGTGCCGCGCGCCCGCCAGCAGGTCGAGCCGCTTGCAGTGCAGATCGAGCCCGGTTTCCGCAAGCGCCGCCAGCACGGTCAGCGAAGCGCCATTCGGCTCGCCGTGATAGAGCACAGGTTCCATCAGACGATCCCCTCCATCACCAGGCTGTAGCGCGCGGCAAGGTCGGTCTTGCCCATCGCCCAGGTCCGCTGCACCGCATCGCGCTCATAGACGCGCTTGAGCCAACGCATGATGTTCGGCGTTTTCTCGCGGCTGGCGAGATCGGGCTGCGAAAGCGGCAGCGAATAGGTCGAGTTGAAGATGTTGATATCGGCAAGGCTGTATTGGCCCGAGCCGACATAGTCGCGCTTGCCCAGCTCTTCCTCCAGCTTGGCGATGCCCAGCGCCACGCGGCGGCGGCTCTCGGCCATCTCCTCGGCGGAGAAATCGCCGTTGATCGCCTTATTCCACGCCCGCCGCCTTTCGGGGAGCGGAATGCGCTCGATCGCGGCGGCCAGTTCCTCGGGATCGCGCTTCCGCACCATCGGCCCCACGAACACGCTCCAGCCAATCATCGAGAAGCTCGGGCCAAGCCACTGGTCCATGAACTTCATCCACCAGCGCACCCGCCAGCGGTCCTGCGCGTCCGCCGGCATCAGGTCCGGCCCGGCAAATTCGGCGTTCACGTATTCCATGATCGCGGTGCTTTCGGTCAGCACCCGCGAACCCCAAGGACCATTGTGCGTCATGGCCGGGATAGTGCCCTGCGGATTGATCGCGAGGTATTCGGGCCTGTGCTGATCGAACTGCAGCATGTCGATGTAGTGGCTGGCAAAGGGCACGCCCTTTTCCATCAACGCCAGCATCGGCTTGCCCGAATTGGCGTTGGGTTCCCAGTGATAGAGCGTCACATCAGTCATGCGTTGCGAACCATGGCTGCCACGTCTCCCACGACTCCGACCATGCGGAGCCGATTGTTAGTGTTACATACTAAATCAGCCTGCCCGGCGGTTCAAGCGGTCCTGCCCGCATAGGCAGGATGCAGCACCCGCTTAGGCGCTAGTCCGCCCGCACGCTAAGTGCTGCGGCGCGGTCAAGTTTCACCTGGTAAAATAGCATTTGGGGGAAACGATGCTTAGCGCGCCACCATGCTCCAGCGCAGCAAGCCATCATGTCCGGACAGCGGCGCCAATGCGCGGGTCTCGGCGGTCCGACGCAAACCCTGCTCTTCCAGCAAACCGCGCAGCACCGTCCAGTCGCTCCACCGCGTCAGCCCCTCAACGCGCGTGGCCCCCGCCAGCGCCGCATGGACCTCGCGCAGCGAAAGGTGCGCAAGGTCGATCCCGCGCCCGCCCGCAAAGCTAGCGGATTCAGCCAGCCGGCTGTCATGAACGATCACCGCCGCCACCTCGGCAGCAGCGTGCGCCGCCACCGGAACCGCCGCCGCGACACCCGCTAGCGCCCCGCCCTTCAGAAGCCCGCGCCGATCCGTCCGCATCAGCCCGCCTTCCCGAGATACTTCGCAACCGCCTCAAGCTCGGCGTCGGTCACATCGACCTTCGTCTGCGCCGGCATCGCGCCCTTGCCCATGCGGACCACGCTCTTCACGTAGTCCGCCGTCAGGTCGGTGCGGTTGGCGAGGAGGCCCTTGTCCGGCGTTTCGCCCATCATCATGCGCTGCTTGGTCAGCAGGTTGGTGCCCATGCCCCCGGTGAGGTGGCAATAGCCGCAGTGGACCTGAAACAGCACCTTGCCATCGCCGCCCGGCTTCAGCCGGTCACCGGAAGGTGCCTCGCCGCGCATCTGGTACGGCGGCGGCGGTCCCGGCGGCGGGCCGGGAGGAAGGGCTGCTGCGGCTGAAGCCACGAACCCGGCAGCGAGCAGGAACCGCTTCATGCCTTGCCTCCCGCGTTCTTGGCCCGCTGATCGGCATAAGCCGCAGGCCAGATGCCCTGCTTGCCGGGTGCCACGATGCCATTGGGATCGAGCGCGTTCTTCACCTTTTCGCCAAAGCGACGCAGCGCATGGCCGTTGAAATCGAACGTATCCATCACCGGGTCCATCCAGCCAAGGTGCGTGCGGTATTCGGCATATCCGGCCTTCGCCGTCTCCGCGATCAGCGTGTCGAACAGGCGGCGCATCTTCGCCACTTCCTCGGCATTGTCGCGGTCGTACATCAGCATGTTGACGTTGTTGGCAAAGCGCCCGCCGATGGTGAAGCTGGCATAGAAATCGACATCGAAGTCCGCGATGATCTTGCGGCTGCGGTGCATCTGGTCGAGCACGTGCTTGCCCGTGGCAGGCACCACTGGCGAAAAGCCCATGTGCGCCCCGCGCCCGCCGATCCAGTCGCTCATCTGCAGAGGCACGGCGGAAGGGATGCCCATCGTCGTCTCGATGCCGTGGATGTAATCGCCGGGGTGCCACCAGTGCTCGACGGGCGGGGCCTTGAGGTTGCGCGCCATCGCCGCCTTGACCACCTCGGCCTTGGCCTTGACCACGCCTTCTTCGCCATAGAGGCGCAGCGCGACTTGCCAGTAACCGAGGCCATACTGCTTGAGCAGTTCCTCCACGCGCGATTCCGGGATGGCACCGGGCTTGTCCCAGAAATCCTTGCGCTGGCCTTTCAGCACCATCTTGCCCAGCCAGCTCGGGATGAACACGTTCTGGTCGATCAGCCCCGAAATCTTGAGCGGCGCGATCGTATCGATTACCCAGCCGATATCGTCCACCGCCGGGATGTCCCAGACGAGCTCGAGCGAGCTTTCCGGCGCGGGCTGCATCCACACGCCGGCCTTGGTCACGATGCCGAGGTTGGACTGCGAAAAAGCCAGATCGAACGTCGGGCCGTAGCTCATCGGGAAAAGATGGAAGGCCGGATTGTTCGTCATCGCGCCCATGCCGGTGCGCATCAGATCGCCATCGGGCAGCACGGCCTCGATCCCGCAGAGGTTGCGCGCGTGAAGGCCATAGGAGGTATAGCCGATGCCGTGCTCCAGCGCATTGCCGAGCACCGAGCCCCAGGCATTGCCCGGCACCGAAAGCCATAGCGGCAGCTTCTCTCGCTGCACCGCCTCATAAAGGTCGAAGAAGCCCACCCCGGGCTCGACCACGCAGTAGGCCAGCTTCGCATCAAGCTCGAGGATCTTGTTCATGCGGCCCAGATCCAGCACGATCGAGCCCGCCATGCGCGGTGCCGCCGTGCCGTATCCCAGGTTCTTGCCCCGCGCGACAGGCCAGAGCGGCGTCTTGTACTCGTTCGCCAGCCGCACGATCGCGCGCACTTCCTCCACGCTCGATGGCGCAATCGCCGCGCCTGCGGGCCATTCCTCTTCGCTGCCGGGCGCATAGACATCGGAATAGGCGTCGCGGTCGGCGTCGCTCGCCATGACCCATTCCTTGCCCACGACCCCGGCGGAGGCGGTGAGCATGGCATCGAAGGTCTTGGGGCTGACGCGGGGCGGCAGATGCAGCTTCACCGGCGGTATTCTCCCATGTTTATTTTCTACCAATTGTTAGCGTTGTGCCGTGAACACGGTGCTGCGTCAAGGCGCCATGTCACGTCAGGGCGTAGTACCGCACATGGTTGCCATCCGGCCGCCGCTCGCCCACCCCGATGAACACGTGCCGGGTCAGCCAGTCATGCGGGCCCTTGCTGGTTTCAAACGTGGGCTGCGCGCGCAGATAGTATTCGGCGTGCGGCACCGGCGCGCCGCCCGCGAAGGCCCAATTGCGCAGCCGCTCCATCGTCCCCGGCTCGCGCCCCCACAGGAACCCCTTGTTCTGCATGTAGATCAGCGTGCCGTCATCGACCTCGAGCATGTAGCGCGCGTCGAACACAGCCGTGTCGTCAGGCCGGAAGAAGGCATAGTCGCCGCCCGAGTTGGGCACTGCCTTGCCTTTCAGGCGCGGCCCCTCGAACTCCCCGCTATCGACATAGACCGCGCTACGCATGCCGCCTGTCGGCACATCCGGCACCGTCTGCACCCGCGTGAAGCGCAGCGTGCAGGCAAAGGCGAACTCCAGCCGGGGGTTGTCGAGTGTGGAGAAATCCATGTTGCAGGCCTTCAATAGTTGGAGAGGATCGTCAGGCTCGGCCCATCGAGCGGCTTGCCCGCCTTCTGCTTGGCCAGTTCATCGGCCCGCGTCTGCTTCTGCTGATCGATCAAATAGGCATGGATCGCATCGGCATCGCCGGGCGGGAGCATGTCATCCCAGCGCGGCATCCCGCCCGGCACAAGCGCGCCGCCCAGCACGATCTCGCGGAACAGGGTGTGCGTGCCCGGCTGCATCCGCCGCAGGTCCGGCGTGATCGAGCGGTGCCGGTTCGCATGGCAGATCGCGCAATTGCCGAAGAACAGCCCCTGCCCGCGCGCAATCGTCTCCGCCGTCACGCCAGCGGCCTGCGCGGGCGGTTCGGGCGCGACTTCGAGCGGCGGCAGCAGCGGCGGTTGCTCCACGTTGCCCCCACCAAGCTTGAACACCAGCAAGCGGTTCAGGTTGCCCCGGTCATAGGCCGCCGAATAACGCGGCACGAACGGGAAGCCGCCCCCGCCCCAACCGGCCATGACCGCGATATATTGCACGCCGTTCACCTGATAGGTCATCGGCGCGGCCATGATCGGCGTGCCCGTCTCGATGGTTTTCAGCACCGCGCCGCTCTTCGCGTCGCGCACAGTAAGCCGTCCGCCCACATCGCCGTGGATCAGCAGCCCCGAAGCGGTCGTCAGCACGCCCGCGCGGTCCTGCCACCCGGCCGTGTTCGCCGCCCACACCGTCTTGCCGCTCAGCGGCTCGATCGCGCGGATCTGCGCCGTACCGGGATCCTTCAGCGCCTCGGCATAGGCAGGCAGCGCGCGCACGGCATCGGCAATCGGCGGCGGGAACATGGCCAGCGCGTCCTTCACATCGGTGGTGAAGATCAGCGCCGCATCGTTGTTCAGCCCCCGCGCCTTGAGCGGCTTCTGCCCCGGCGTCATGAAGATCAGGTTCCCCAGATCGAGCACCGCCGCATAATAGAGCCCGGTGGCCGGATCGAACGAGGCGGGATGCCAGTTGCGCGCGCCCGGCGTGGCCGGAAACACGATCTTGGGCGCCGCGGAGTAATCGCTCGCCTCCCGGTCCGGGATCGGCTTGCCGGTGGCGGGATCGATCCCCTTGGTCCAGTTCACCCGCACCAGCGGATTGGCCTTGAGCAGCTTGCCGGTTCCCCGGTCGATCACATAGAGAAAGCCGTTCTTGGGCGCATGGAGGATCACCGAACGATCCGCCCCATCGACCTTCAGATGCGTAAGGATCAGCGGCTGGGTCGAGGTGAAGTCCCAGTCATCGCCGGGCGTTTCCTGATAGTGCCACACCATCCGGCCCGTCTTTGGATCGAGCGCGACCAGACTGCCGAGGTAGAGGTTGTCCCCGCCCGCCGGGCTGCGCTTCGATGTAGCGTAAGGCCCGCCGTTGCCGGTGCCGACCAGCAGATAGCCCGTTTCGGAATCGAACGCGATGGCATCCCACGGCGCGCCGCCGCCGCCGATATCCCAGCGGCTCATGGGGTCCCAGGTCTTGAGCGCTGCTTCCAGTTCGGGCGTTTCCTGCGGCCCCAGCGCGGGATCCTTCGGCACCACGTGCCAGCGCCAGCGCAGCTTGCCTGTTTCCAGATCGAGCGCGGTGACATAGCCGCGCACGTCATATTCCGCGCCCGCCATGCCGATGACGACGACATCGCCTGCAATTTCCGGCGCACCCGTGGAGTTGTCGCCCTTCTTGCGGTTCTCGATGAAATCGGTCTTCCAGACCACCGCACCAGTCTTCGCATTCAGCGCATAGAGCCAGCCATCCAGCGTCGCGACAAAGACCTTGCCCCGCGCCACCGCGACGCCGCGGTTGACCATGTCGCAGCACGCCGTGCGGTTGAGCTGCATGTCGACCTCAGGCTCGAACGCCCAGAGCTGCTTGCCCGTCGCCGCATCAAATGCGTAAGCGCGCCCTGCCACGCCCGAGGTATATAGCACCCCGCCGACCATGACCGGCGTCGCTTCCATCCCGCGCGCGGTGCCAAATTCGGCCTGCCACGCCAGCCCTAGCGTGCCAACGTCCCCGGCATTGATCTGCGTCAGTGCGGAATGGTGCGTCTTTCCAGCATCCCCGCCCGGACTGGCCCACTCGGACCCCGCGCCGACCATCGGCGGCGCGGCGCCCAGCGCGGCAGCGGCCAGCGCGGCAAGGACCAGCCGCCGGATCACAGCGAATCCCACGGGCTCGGCATCCGGTAGGGCACCGTGATGAAATTGGCCTCGATCTGCTCGATCATCCCGTGGTCGATCTTGAACAGCTCCGAAATATAGAAGCTGTGCGGCCGCCGCACCGGGCTTTTCACCGTGCGCCCGTCGGTCAGCTGGTATTCGTCGATCCGGCCCGAATGGTCGATGAAGCCATAGGCCAGCACCAGCCCGCGCTCCTCGTCCACCAGCGGAAAGCGCCGCGCGCGCAAGTCGTCGTCATAGCGGTAGTTGCCCATGCGGAACTGCTCCTCGCAGCCGAGCGCCGAAACCGGCACGATCTTGGCGAACTCGGGATTGCGCGTGGTCTGCACGCCGTTTTCCACCCGGTTGCAATCGGGATGGAACTTTGTGTGGATCGTGCCGTCGTTCCGCTGCAGCGTGTCGAAATAACCATCGCCCAGCTTGATCATCTCCGCGCGCGGTACCGGCGCCACCACTTCGCGGTGCAGGATCGGCTTGTCCCAATAACGGCAGTTCTCGAACTTGATCCCGCTGTCCGACTGGCGGACGACCAGCATCTCGCACTCGGCGATTTGCCCGGCCCCGTTGATCTGCAAGCGCAAGGTGAACGCCGATTCCTCGATCGCCTCGATCACCGTGCCGAAATAGCCGACCTGCCCGGTGCGGGTATCGGCAAAGCGCAGCTGGTAATCGCCCAGCCGCTGGATCGTGCCCCACACGCCGTCGCCGATCTCCAGCATCACGTTGTTTTCGCTGTTGTGCGCGCCCGCGGCCCAGGCCAGCCGAGTGTGGTCGCCCGCATTCAGCGCGGCAAGGAAAGCATCGAGTGCAGCGTAAAGACCGGCGCGGTCCATAATCTCTCCCAATAGGGCTTTACCGCCCTTCGATTTCCGGCATACCGTATCAAATGTTAGAATAAAAGGGGAGAGAGTCGATGGCGCGAACCGCCGCCGAACAGGCGAACCACGATCTCGTGATCGAAATGTACCACAAGGTGCTCATCGCGATGGATAGCAGCGCGGTCGACCGCTACATTTCGCCCAACTACATCCAGCACTCGATGCTCGCGCCGCCCGGAGTCGACGCGCTGAAAGCCTTTCTCGACCACGTAAAAGTCGAATCGCCCGATGCGAAGCAGACCCTTCACCGCAGCTTTGCCGAGGGCGATCATGTGATCGTGCACACCCATGTTCAGCGCTGGCCCGGTGATCCCGGCCTTGCCGTGGTGGACATCTTCCGCTGCGAGAACGGCCTTATCGTCGAGCACTGGGACGTGCTGCAGGATGTGCCCGCCAATCCCGTCAATCCCAACTCGATGTTCTGAACAAGGAGCCCACGATGCGCTTCACTGCCCTGGCCGCTCTCGCCCTGCTCGCCGCACCAGCCGCCACACAGGCGAAAGCCTGCAAGCTCAGCCCCAAGCAGGTCGTCACCCAGTTCCTCCACGAATTCTACATCGAGAAGAAGGTGCGTTCCTCGTTCGAGAAGTGGGTCGATCCGGGTTATATCCAGCACAACCCCTATGCCCAGACCGGGCGGGAGGCGGCCATCGCGTTCCTCACCAAGTTCGTCGAGGGCAACCCCGGCCAGCGCACGAAGATCCACCGCATCATCGCCGATGGCGACCTCGTCGCCGCGCACAGCCACGGCTGGCAGGAAGACGGCACTCCCGAGCAGAAGCGCGGCTTCGCCGTGGTCGACATGTTCCGCGTGAAGGGCTGCAAGGTCATGGAACACTGGGACGTGATCAGCCCGGTGCCCGAAACATCCGCCAACACCAACACGATGTTCTGAGGTGGCCATGCGCTTTCAGGATCACTGCGTCGTCATCCTTGGCGGCAACGCCGGGATTGGCCTTGCCGCCGCGCGCATGTTCGCCGCCGAGGGCGCGAAACTTGCGATCACCGGCCGCAACCGCGAAACCATCGGAGCTGCCGCCGAAGAACTCGGCGCGCTCGGCATCGCCGCTGACATGGGCGATGTGGCGCAAACCAAAGCCGCGCTTGCCGAGATCGAGGACACGTTGGGCGGGATCGATGTGCTGTTCGTCAACGCCGGGGTCGGCGGGTTTGCCGCCATGCCCCACGTGACCGAAGAGTTCTGGGACGGCATCCACAATGTGAACCTGCGCGGCGCGTTCTTCGCGATCCAGAATGCCCTGCCGCTGCTGCGCGATGGCGGCGCGATCGTCATCACCGGCTCGATCGGCAGTGAACTCGCGCTTGCCGGGAACGTCGCTTATGCCTCGGCAAAGGCGGGCCTGCGCGCCATGGCGCGCACCGTCGGCAAGGAACTCCTCCCCCGCAAAATCCGCGTCAACATGGTCAGCCCCGGCCCGACCGAAACCGAGATCTTCAAGCGCGGCGCCAGCGAAGCCGAGATCGCCGCGACGCGCGAGATGCTTGGCGGCGTCGTGCCCCTGGGCCGCATGGGCGAGGCGGAAGAAGTCGCCCGCGCCGTCCTGTTCCTCGCCAGCGCGGAGGCCAGCTTCATCAACGGCGTGGACTTGTATGTTGACGGGGGATGTGTGGAACTGAGGTAGGAGACGCCATGCCTTCTCCCACCAAACACCCCGCGTCGGCCCGTGCTTGACACGGGCCTTGGCTTTCCTTGTTCGGCGCTGCGCCGGAAGAACAGCCAAGCCCCGTGTCATGCACGGGGCGACGAAGCGATTTTGGTTCCCTGACCGTATCGCTAAAGCCGCGACGGCACCCCATCCAGCAGCAAGGTCTTCACCTCCAGATAGGGCATCAGCCCCTCAACGCCGCCCTCGCGCCCGATGCCGGACTGCTTGAACCCGCCATAGGGCAGCCCGAAATCCATCCTCAGGCCGTTCTGGCCGAAGCCGCCCGTGCGCACCCGCCGCCCGATGCGGTAGGCCGCGTCCACATCATGCGTCAGCACCGAACCATTCAGGCCAAAGCGCGAATCGTTGGCGATGCGGATCATGTCCTCCTCGTCCTCCGCCGGGATCAGGCTGAGCACGGGGCCGAAGATTTCCTCCTGCGCGATCCGGCTGTCGTTCGGCACATTGGCGAACAGCGTCGGCTCGATGAAGAAGCCGCGGTTCAGATGCGCAGGCCGCCCGCCGCCGCAGACCAGATCGGCCACCTTGCGCCCTTCGGCGATATACATCTCCACCCGGTCACGCTGGCGCTTCATCGCCAGCGGGCCAAGCTGCGTCGCGGGATCATCCGAATGGCCGATCACGACCTTGCCCATCTCCGCCGCAATCGCCGCGGCCAGTTCATCATGCCGCGCGCGCGGCACGATCACCCGGCTTAGCATCGCGCAGACCTGCCCGCTCATCATCGTGATCGTTCCGCTGAGCATCTTCGCCGCAATCTCGATGGGGAAATCATCGCGCACCAGCGCAGCGGACTTGCCGCCAAGCTCCAGCGTGCAGCGGGCGATGCGCTCGCCGCAGACGGACGCAATCCGCTGCCCCGCCACGGTCGATCCGGTGAAGGTCACCTTGTCCACACCGTGATTGCACACCAGATGGTCGCTCGCCTCACGGTGCCCGGTGACGAGGTTCACCACCCCAGCCGGCAGCCCCGCCGCCTCCGCAGCCTCGGCGATGATATAGGCCTCCAGCGGCGTTTCCGGCGATGGCTTCATGATCACCGGGCAGCCCGCCAGCAGCGCATAGGCGACCTTGTTGGCCATGATGCCAAACGGCCCGTTCCACGGCGCAATCGCCGCGACCACACCCACCGGCTCATAAGCAATCAGCGCCGCCGCCGCTGCCTGGCTGGGCCGCTGCTCCACAAATGCAAAGTTTTCGGCATAGCCCGCGATCTCCGCCAGCACCGCGACCGATCCGGCGTGCATCGGCCCGGCAAAGCTGGCGAGCCCGCCCATCTGCGCGGTCCAGCACCGCGCCAGTTCGTCGACCCGGCCCTGCAAATGCGCCACCATGCGCCGGAACGCGGCGATGCGCTCCGCAGGCGGCGTCATCGGCCACGGCCCATGATCGAACGCCGCGCGCGCTGCCGCCACCGCCGCATCCATATCCGCCGCATCCGCCTCGGCCACGCGGGCCACCACTTGCTCGGTGTCGGGCGAGATCAGCTCGATCAGCCGCCCGCTGCTGGCGGGCACCCACTGGCCGCCGATATAAAGCTGTTCGGGATGCGCGATGGCAACGCCTTCAGGCAGCAAGGTCATCACACAGTCTCCAAAGCCATGGGGGGAAGCGCGCATTCGACTTTCTCGATTCTGCCGCCGCGCGTCGTGTAGAAAATGAATTGCCGGATTTCCTGAACGACGCCCGCCGTGATCGGAAAGAATCCGGTCGCACCTTTGGCATCCAGCGCCGCGCGCGTCAGGTCTTTCTTCGCGGTGATCCGCACGATGGCATCAATCGCCGTGCAGGTCTCGCTTGCCGCAAAGTTCAGCACGCGCACGTTCTCCTCCACGTTGTCGTGCAGCCAGGCGTAGAAGTCTTTCAGCTCCTGCCGCGAGGTGATGACGATGCCGAAGAATTCCATGTGCGGCGGATCGACATAGAAGTCCGCCACGCCGTCATAATCGCGCGCGTTGAACGCCGCCAGATAGCGGTCATAGCCTGCCCGATCGAGCATCACGCATCGTCTCCCCAAGGTTATGGCCGGATTCGGCTCACCCCAATACTAACAAATGATACGGTTAGGGCAAGTACGCTCCGCCTGACCCAAGAAAAAGGGGCGGCCATCGCTGACCGCCCCTTTCTCCCTCATGGCTTGATGCGTGAGCGCGAGCTTCAGAACTTCTTCTGCACCGTCAGCGCCCACTCGCGCGGACGGCCCACGGTCGAATACGACGTGCCGGCAAAGGCATAGAGCGCCGCGAAGCGCAGCGGCTGGACGTAGTATTTGTCGAACAGGTTCTGCACCTCGAGCGAAACCGAAAGGTCGTCCTTGCCGTTCTTCCAGGTCAGGCGCGCATTGGCGATGGCTCGTGACGGGTTAAAATCGAGCACCGGGCTGCCAGCGAGGCGGCCCTGCGTCTGCTTGCCGATATAGGCGACGTCGAAGCGCGGCGTGACAGAACCGTTCTCTCCGCCAAGTTCGGCGCGGTACTGGATGCCGAAGCTGCCGCGCCACTTGGGCGTGGTGATCGGGTCACCAATCTTGATTCCGGCATTGGGGTTGGTTGCCGGCCCCAGCTTGGTCGGATCGAGCCGCGTCCACTTGCCGTCGATCCAGCTGAGCGAAGCGTCGATGTCGAACCCTTCGACCGGATGGGCTGTAATCTCGAGCTCGGCGCCGTACATGTGCCCGTCGCCCGCGTTGCCGATGGCAGCGCAAGGGAACGGATCCTTGCCCGGAGCAAACCCGTCGAGCGTGGCGCAGTCCGCCAGCGGCAGCTGGATATTCTTGTAGTCGTTGTAGAAGCCCGCGAGGTTGAGACGCAGTCGGCGGTCGAGCAGGTCGGTCTTGAGGCCGCCTTCGAAGGCCGTCAGCGTTTCCGGATTGAACGTACCGTTCACGGCCTGGTTCTTGGTGAACGGACGCGCGGTGACGCCGCCGCCCTTGAAGCCGGTGCTGACCGTCGCATAGGCCAGAACTTCGGGGCTGAAGCGGTAGTCAGCCGAAATGCGCCAGTCGACACGGTGGCCATCATAATTGGCAACGCTGCCATCGAGTGCACCCACGCCGAAGATGTCCTTGAGCACACCGCCATCCCACTGCGTGCGCGAGAAGGTGTAGTCCTTGTGCTCCTTGGTATAGCGCACGCCGGCCGTCACGGTCAGCGCCGGGGCCGGGTGCAGGATGACCGTTCCGAACGCCGCCTTGCTGTTCGCCTTGATCGGGTCGTTGCCCTGGAACTGCAGGAACAGCGACGGCACACCGATCGGCACGATGTAGCGAATGTCCTGACGCGTGAAGTAGACCGACTTCTGGTCGTTGTAGAAGCCGCCAACGGTCCACTCGGCAAAGTTGCCGATCTTGCCGTTGAGCCGCAGTTCCTGGCTGAAGAAGCGGAAGGTCAGGTCGTTGAAACCTGCACCGGCAACCAGCGGCGCAGGGCTGTAATCGTCGTCGGTGCCGAAGATCTCATGATACTTGCGGTAGGCGGTGATTGCCTGCAGCTTGACCGAATCCGAAAGACCCAGCGTCAGATTGCTTGAGACCCCCCAGCCGGTGAACTTGGTTGTATTGGGCGAGTAGTAGGCCTGACCAGCTTGCCCGCCCGCAGGCATATAATAGCTCGCGTACGTGCAAAAGCGGCCGCAAGTGAAGTCAACACCGCCGGTCTTGGCAGGATCCGAAGCGGTAATCACACCGGCAGCATTGGTGCGATTCTCGTAGGAATAGTCACCCGTAACGATCCAGTCGATCTTATCATTGGGATTGTATCGCAACGAAGCGCGCACGCCGGAGTAATTTTTCTCACCCAGCTTGCCGACAACACAGTTCGCCGGGGTCGACGCGTTGCCGGTGATACCCAGCTTGTTGCCGGGATTGGCGCAGCCGTAGTCGACCTGATCGACGTAGCCGTCCTGCTTCTTGAAGACGCCGGCGACGCGCGCATAGAGCCCTTCGCCCAGCTTGAAGTTTGCGCTGCCGCGCAAATCGAGCCGCTGGCGCGAACCGTAGGCGACCTCGACCGTGCCGCTGTCCTCGGCGGTCGGCTTGGCGGAAAACAGCTTGATCGCGCCGCCGATCGAGTTGCGGCCTGTCAGCGTACCCTGCGGACCGCGCAGCACTTCAACCCGGTCAAGGTCGAGCAGATCGAGCACCGAACCGGTCAGCGTGGCGTAGTAGACATCATCGACATAGAGGCCAACGCCCGGCTCATAAGCCGGGTTGAAATCGTACTGGCCGATGCCGCGGATATAGACCGCCATCGACGAGCCGAAGGCACCGCCCTGCGGGGTCAGCTGCACGTTGGGCGCCTGCGCCGCGATCTGCGAGATATCGGTCTGGTTGCGCGAGGCGAGCAGACTGGCATCGATCGCCGTGATCGAAAGCGGTGTATCCTGCAGCTTCTGCGAACGGAACTGCGCCGTAACGACGATTTCCTTGATGCCGCCAGTATCGGCTGCAGCGTCGTCAGCAGCCTGCGCGCTCTGCGGGGCTGCTTGCGCGAGCGCCGGAGCTGCCTGACCAAGCGCGAGCGCGAGGACGCTGCCCGCAGCAAGCAAGCGCAGTGATTGCGTGGATGTCTTCGCCATGGGTAAACCCCTCTCCTTGAATTAGCCCTCTGCGGGGGCCGTTCTACCGTTTGTTAGTAAGGCATACTAATTTGCCGTTGGCAAGTCCCTCTTGCCCCTCTTGCCCAACACGCGCTCCGCCGCGATAAGCGCAACGATGGCCACCAAGACTGCCGACGAGACCACCACCCAAACCGCCCCGGCCCGCCCTGATCTCGATCTGGGCGAGGATGCCGCGCTGCTCGTCGACCTGCTCAAGCTCGCCACGTTCATCGCGCGGCCGATGCGCGAAGGCGTCGCCGAACCGCTGGGGCTCTCGGCCAATGACCTCAAGATCATCCTTGCGCTGGGCGGCGAAGGCGAACTCGCCGGGCACGAACTTTCCGAAATCATGGGCCTGCCGCCCATGAACGTAAGCCGCGCCATCGCCGCCCTCACCGCGCGCGGGTTGGTCGAACCGGGCGAAGATGCCTCCAACCGCCGCCGCAAGCCGGTGCGCCTGACGGCGGAGGGCACCGCGCTGTTTCAGCAGACGATCCCGGCAATGGCGACCGTGGGGGGCAAGCTTTTCGCCGATTTCACGCCGGACGAGCGGGCAGTGTTTCACAGCGCGGCGCAGGCGATTCTGGCGCGGATGACAGGCGGAGATTAGCGCTTAACTGCTGGGGCCCGGCACGTGATGATGGAGACCCGGCCGAGC
Organism: Novosphingobium sp. PASSN1; assembly: GCF_002278815.1. NCBI lineage: Bacteria > Pseudomonadati > Pseudomonadota > Alphaproteobacteria > Sphingomonadales > Sphingomonadaceae > Novosphingobium > Novosphingobium sp. PASSN1. The sequence continues at coordinate 22,247 of NZ_NKIS01000006.1, forward strand.
TTCTGCATCGAACCTTCACGCCAAGCGCGGGACTCAAAGAAAAGCCAAGCCCCGTGTCAAGCACGGGGCGACGAGGGGTTAGTTTGAGGTTTTCGCGTTAAAAAACCAACCGTCGCCCCGTGCTTGACACGGGGCTTGGCTTCTTGCCGCAAACACCGCCCCCGCCGCACGGGCGCGACATCGGCCCCCCCCCTACTTGTCCTTCAACGCCGCAAACGCCTCCAGCCGGAACGCTTCCGCCAGCACCGGATGGGCAAAGCTCATCGGCACTTCCTGCCGGTGCGGCCAGGTCGGGCGGTAGTTCTCTTGCGGAAGGATCACGTCCGGGCCGAGGGGGTTTTCCGGATAGCACACCACGGCCGGCTGCAGGTGCGAGACGGTGTGCGCCCAGCCGGTCTCGTAATCGCCCTGCCACTGCATCAGGTAGTTCAGCCGCTTGATCTTCCACACGCCATTTTCGCGCACGTAGTCGTTTTCATAGATGCCCGATTCCCAGAATTGCTGCGGGACGTGCTCGGGCTTGTTCGCCACCACTTCGTCGTGCCAGCCGCCCGCAAGGATGCCCCGGAAACGGCCCTTGGCGGTCTGGCGGTCGGGCGCGATGGTGATCACGTCCTGCAGCTGGAAATGGTCGAGCAGGAAGCCGTGGATCGGCCCGCGCTTGCCATCGGTGAACATGTTCTGGAACCACGTGCCATAGAGCCGCATCACGCCCGCATGGCCGCGATATTCTCCCGATAGGAACACCACCGCGCCGTCTTCGGCAAACAGGCCGGCCACTTCCTCGGGCCGGTTGTAATCGATGTAATAGCCATAGGCCATTTGCAGGCGGCGGATCGCATTGATGTCTTCCAGCTCGCCCACGCGGTTTTCGAGGGCAGCAAGACGCGCTTCCATATCAGACATTTACCCGGCTCCCGTTCGATCCTGCCTTGCAGGAATTGTAAGGCAGGCTAACAACACGCGAAACGATTGGCAATCGCCTCTGCTGCGGCCATGCTGCGGCCAAGGGGAGAAAAAAATGGATTCGAAGGGAGAGCCGACCACAAAGCCGGCCGTACAGCCGACCACTGCGGATATCCGCACGGTTATCGCGGCCTCGGCGGCAGGCACGGCGTTCGAGTGGTACGATTTCTACATCTACGGCACGCTCGCCCCGCTGTTCGGCAAGCTGTTCTTTCCCGGCTCCAGCCCGGCAGCGGGCTTCCTCCTTGCGCTCGCCACCTTCGGCGTCGGCTTTGCTGCGCGGCCTTTCGGCGCAGCGATCTTCGGCACGTTCGGAGACCGGTTCGGCCGCAAGGTCACCTTCCTTGTCACCATCACTCTCATGGGCCTTGCCACCACCGCCATCGGCCTGCTCGGCACGTATGCGCAGTGGGGCATCGCCGCGCCCATTTGCCTCGTGCTGCTGCGCACGTTGCAGGGCCTTGCCGTGGGCGGCGAATATGGCGGCGCGGTGATCTATGTGGCGGAACATGCGCCCCTCAAGAAGCGCGGGTTCTACACCGGCTGGATCCAGATCGGCGCTTCGGCGGGCTTTTCGCTCAGCCTCCTCGTCGTCCTCGCCACTGAAACCCTGGTGGGTGAGGAAGCGTGGCTGGCGTGGGGCTGGCGCATTCCCTTCATCTCCAGCCTCGTGCTGCTGGCCATCTCGGTGTGGATGCGCCTCAAGCTTTCCGAGAGCCCGGTGTTCGCCGCGATGCAGAAGGCGGGCGAACTGGCGCGCACCCCGCTGCGCGAGGCCTATGCCACGCCCAAGCAGCTGCGCCGCCTGTTTGCCGCCACCTTCGGCGGCGCTGTCGGCCAATCGATCTGCGGCTATATCGGCATGATCCAGCTGCTCAATTTCATGCAGGTGTCGATCCATATGGACCCGGTGCTGGTGCGCGTGCTGCTGATCGGGATGCTGGGCGTGCTGGCCTTCACCAATGTCCTTGCGGGCTGGCTTTCAGACCATGTGGGCCGCAAGCCGGTGGTGCTGGCGGGCTATCTGATGATGCTGGTGGTGCTGTTCCCCGGCTTCACGCTGATTGCCGATCAGGCCAACCCCGCCCTTGCCCGCGCCGCGAAAGAGCAGCCCGTTGTCGTCTCCGGCGCAGACTGCACCTACAACCCGTTCGCGCAGCACGGGCAGGCCAGCGCCTGCGGCAAAGTCCTCGATACCCTCACCCGCGCGGGCGTGCCTTATGCCAAGCAGGATGCGCCCGCCGGATCGCCGCCCGTAGTCACCATCGGCGGCCAGCCAGCTGCGCTGGACGATCTGCAGGCCGCGCTCAAGGCTGCGGGATACACCACCGATCCTGTCACTCCGCCGCTGGGAAATCTGGTGGTCATCGTGATCGCGATGGTCGTGGTCGCCCTGCCCGGCATCCTCACCTATGGCCCGATGGGCGCATGGCTGTGCGAACAGTTCCCGGCGCGCACCCGCTATTCCTCGCTCGCCACGTCCTACAACTTCGGCGTCGGCATCTTCGCCGGGTTCATGCCGTTCATCGTGCAGGCCATCGTGGCGACAACGGGCAGCGTGATGGCGGGCTTCTGGTATCCCTTCGGCATGGTCGTGCTGGCCAGCATCGTAGCCGTGTTCGGCCTGCCCGAAACGGCAGGCAAACGTCTGAGAGAGAGCGAAACGGCATGAGTTTCAGCAATTCGGTTTTTAAGGGACAAGTCGCGGTCGTCACCGGCGGCGTCACCGGTATCGGACTCGGCGTGGCGCAAGCCTTCAGCGATGCGGGGCTGCGCCTTGCGCTCACCTATCGCAACGAAGACCACCGCGCGCAGACAGCCGCATGGTTCGCCGCCAAGGGCCGCGAGGAACCGCTGTTCCTCAAGCTCGACGTGACCGACCGCGCCGCCTTTGCCGCTGCCGCCGCTGAGGTGGAGGCGCATTTCGGCGCGGTCCACGTGCTGGTCAACAACGCAGGCGTCAGCGTATTCGGCCCCACCGACGAGGCAAGCTACGACGATTTCGACTGGATCATGGGCGTCAACTTCGGCGGCGTGGTCAATGGCATCGTCAGCTTCATGCCCCGCATCAAGGCCGCGACTGGCCGCCGCCATGTCGTCAACGTCGCCAGCATGGCCGCGTTCCTGCCGGGTCCGCAGGCGGGGATCTACACCGCCAGCAAATTCGCCGTGCGCGGGCTGACGGAATCGCTGCGCTACAATCTGGCGCCGCACGGCGTGGGCTGCTCGCTGTGCTGCCCCGCGCTCACCCGCACCAATGCGTGGGATTCGGCGCTAAAACGCCCTGCCGAGTTCGGGGAAAGCGGCTTTGCGCCCGTGGAGCGCAGCGAGCTCGAACAGTTCGGCACCGCCTTCGAAGCGGGCATGGACCCATATGAAGTGGGCACCAAGATCCTGCGCGGCATGGAGCGCGGCGACGGCCTGATCCTCACCCACCCCGAATTCGCCGAAGACTTCCGCGAGATCTACGAAACCAGCCTCGCTGCGCTGCCGGACGAGGAAGCCCCGCCCGAGCGCCTCGCCATCGAAAACCTGCGCCGCGCCGCGATGGCCGCAGCGCAGGCCGGAACGGTCATCGGTCTGGGTGACCTGACCTGAGAGGCGCTTGCGCAGTGCACGCCGCGCGGTACTCTCCCTGCAAAGCGAAAGGCCCAGCCCCATGTGTGACGAACTGACCGAAGCCGAAAATGCCGCATGGCTCAGCCGCCGCCAGTTCGGTGCGGCAGGTGCAGGCGCTGCGATCCTCGCCTCGTTGCCCGGCTGCAGCACCGCGCAGGAGACCGCAGGCGTGAAGGGCCGCGCCGTGACGGTCACGACGCCTGATGGCAAAGTCGATGCATGGTTCTATGCGCCGGAAACCGGCAAGCACCCCGCCGTGATCATGTGGCCCGATATCGCGGGTCTGCGCGAAGCCTACAAGACGATGGCCTCGCGCCTCGCCTCATCCGGCTTCGCCGTGCTCGTGGTCAATCACTACTACCGCGGCGCGGTTGCCCCGGTGCTCGATTCGCTCGTCGCATGGCGCACGCCGGAAGGGCAGGCAAAGCTCAAGCCGCTGATCGCCGGGATCACGCCTGCGGGCACGATGAGCGATGCCCGCGCCTTCGTGGCTTGGCTCGATCCCCAGCCCGAAGTCGATACCGCGAAGAAGATCGGCACCTGCGGCTATTGCATGGGCGGGCCCTACACCGTGCGCACAGCTGCGGCGGTCCCGGCGCGCGTCGGCGCGGCAGCCTCGTTCCACGGCGCGGGCCTTGTCGGCGAAGGACCCGACAGCCCGGTCAACTTGCTAGCGAAAACCAGTGCGGCCTTCCTCATTGCCATCGCGCAAAACGACGATGCCAGCACGCCGGATGACAAGACCGCCCTCATCGCTGCCGCAAAGGCTGCGGGCCGCCCCGCAGAAGTCGAAGTCTACCCCGCCCAGCACGGCTGGTGCACCATCGACGCGCCGATCTACGACAAGGTGCAGGCCGAAAAAGCATGGGGAAGGATGCTCGCGCTTTACGCGGCCAATCTCTGAAGCTGCGGATTGCGGCAACGAGGCCACACTTGCTGGTACTTTTGGGTCGTACTGGCGGCAGGCCTCTTCCAATTACGCTTGGGAAGCCTAACGCAAGTTAGTGTTCTACGACCGCGCGACGGGTGCGGAGGGGACAGGCAGGACCCGTCCGCCCATGCGCCTGTGGAAGTTGTCCTACACCAGCGTTGCCGTCGCGGCCCATGACGAGGCCTTGCGGCAGGTGCACGAAATCTGCGCCAGCTCCGTGGATCGTAACGCGCGGGTCGGCATTTCCAGCATCGTCACGGTGCATCGCGGCCGGTTCGCGCAAGTGCTCGAAGGCCCCGAAGATGCCGTGCGCACCGTGCTCCGCCGCATCATGGGCGATTCGCGTCATCACAGCCTGGTGGTGCTGGCCGATGTACCGATCGTCGCGCGCCGCTATGACAGCTGGTCGATGGCCTACCGCGATCCCAAGGCCTTCATTGCTGACCAGATCGACGATATCCTCCAGCAGACCGCGGACGTTGCGCGCGCGATGAAGACGACCCGGCATTAACGGCTAGGCGCTGCGCAGCATCTCCGCGTTATCCTCGATCATCTGCCGCACTGAACGCGCCGGGCGCCCCGTCAGGCGCTCGACATCATCGCTGCACACCTCAAGGAACCCCTCGCGGATGGCCTGTCCGAAGGTCACCATGTCGTCGCTGTTCCATGGGATGCCCGCCACGCTCTGATCGTCCACCGGGCGGCGCGGGATGCCCAGCGCATCGAACATCGCGTATTGCTCATTGTCGGTGGTCGAAACGTAGGCGACAGGCCGCCCCGTCACTTCGGCCATGATCGCCGCCACTTCGCGGAAGGTCTGCAATTGCGGCCCGGTCACGTTGTAGACGCGGCCTTCATGTCCCTCGCCCAGCAGCACGGCGGCGGCGCAGGCGATGCAGTCCTCGCGCCACACCATCGCCTCCAGCCCCTCGCCGGCATTGCTCACCCACTGGCCGCTCTGCATCACTTGCGGGCCGGCCATCAGGATCATCGCATCGGCATAGTGCGCATCGCGCAGCATGGTCCACGCCATGCCCGAAGCGCGGATCAGGCGCTCGGTCTCGATATGATCGTGGCGCACTTCCGCCGGGTTTGCCGGATCGTCTATCCCGATGAAGCTGGTGTAGGCGATATGCCGCACGCCTGCCGCCGCCGCCGCATCGATCGCTGCCTTGTGCTGCACCACCCGCGCGCCGACGCGCGTGCCGGAAATGAGCAGCATCTTTTCACCGCCCCGCACCGCGTCCGCCAGAGTCTCGGGCTTGTCGAAATCACCGTAGCGCACGGTGCAGCCTTGCGCGGCGCGGTCCGCCAGCTTGTCCGGGCTGCGCGTGATCAGGATCAGGTCCGCAGCGCGGCCTGCTTCGATCAGCAAGTCAGTCAGCCCCCGGCCATAATTGCCCGAAGCCCCGGTGATGACGATTCGGCTCATGCAGCGGCATCCAGTTCGGCCTGCGGCACCCACCAGCCATGCACTTGCGGGCGCAGCCGCAGCGGGATCGTCACTTTGGCCACCGGGCCTGCCGCGATGTTCCCGGCATCGATCACCCACGCCTGATGGACGAAGGTGTTGTCGCCGGTCTGCTGGTCCACGATCGTCACCAGCCAGCCTTCATGCGCCGGATCGGCGGCAGGCACATGTACCGGCTCGTTAAACCCGGCCATCGGCGGCAACGCCAAGGCTTGCGGAGGCGCGCCGCGCATATCCAGCCGCAGCAGCAGATTGAACATCGCGCCCACCGGCCCGCCGAGCAGCGGCGGCCCCTGAAGCTCGGGGTTCATCGTCAGCATCCAGCCATGCGTATAGGGCCGTCCCTGACGCGCCGCCGGGATCACCGGGAAATCGCCCGGAGGCCCGATCACCGTTTCCTTGACCTCAAGATCAGGGGCCTTGGCATCCGCCTTGGGATCGACCGTCCACCGCGTCAGCGCGCCCTGCACTTCCCATGGCTGGAGATGGATGCCCGAAGGTTCGCGGATGAAGGCAAAGGCATTGGTCGAATTGAGGCAGGCATCGAAGTGGAGCAGCCCGTCCGCATCCTCCCACGCGTTCATCATGTGATAGGAATGGACGCCCTTCGGCCCCTTGAACCAGCGGATCTCCGAAACGTCGCCATAGCGCGGCATCACCCCGAGCCAGGAATCCAGTTCGGGCTCGTGGTGCCAGTGCTCGCCGCCCGCCTTCAGCCGCTCAAGGTCTGACGTGGTCGGATAGATCGGAAACAGCGCGTAGTTCTCGGAAATCGTGAAATCGTGCATCATCGCGCAGTAGGGCGCATCGAACCACTGCTCGCTCTTCAGCGCGCCGTCCGGCCCGACCACGCAATAGGAAACCTTGGTCGAGGCCAGCCCGTCGGCCTCGTAGCCATAGAAGAACAGCTCCTTCGTGGCCGGATCGATCCGCACATGCGCGGTCATCGTCTCGGACTTGAGCGCCCCGCCGAAGTCATAGGAGCCCAGCGTTTCCAGCGTCTTGGGATCGACGCGGTACGGCCGCCCGTCCTCCTTTGCCATCAGCATCCGGCCTGCGTGCCAGACAGGGGTGGTGTTCGCCACGGTGCGGTCGATCCCCTGCACATCGGCATCATCAGTGAACGGATTGCGATACTTGCCGAAGCGCGCGTGCCCCGCGTCCTTCTCCGCCAGATAGCGTGCGGTTTCCACGAAGCGGATCGCGAAGTCCGCCGTCCCGTCCGCGTTGAACGAAAGGCGGCTCACCATCCCGTCGCCCGAAAGCGTGTGGTCGTTCTCGAACTTGGGCGGAAATGCAGGGTCGGGCACCGCGCGGTAGAAGCTGCCCTGCACTTCGGGCGGTAGCGTGCCTTCCACGGTCAGGCCGGTCAGCCTCGCCTCCTGGCCCACCGGTTCATTGAGCCCGGTGAAATACATCGTCTGCGGAAACGCGCCCATCAGCCTCATCCCATTCTATCAATTGTTAGAATAGGTCTATCACGGCCCGTCCGGATTTCAAGCCGTCTCTCTCTGATGATATTGCACCAAACTCTCTTCCCGTCGCCCCGTGCTTGACACGGGGCCGGGCTGTTATTTTGGCGGCGCGCCGAAAAAGAAAAGCCAAGGCCCGGATCAAGTCCGGGCCGACGGATCTATCTGAAGCGAGCGTCCGCTGCGCCCAAGCAAAAAGGCCGCCCCACAGAAGTGGAGCGGCCCTTTGCAAAGCCGTCAGCTCAAGGCGCGGATCAGAACGTGCGCTTGATCGTCAGGGCCCAGGTACGCGGCAGGCCGGGGTTGGCCGTGATCGCGCCCAGCGAGCTCTTCACGTCTTCGATGGTGTTGTAATAGTACTTGTTGAACACGTTCTGGACTTCGCCCGAAAGCTGCCAGGCCTTGTCCGGGCTGGTGTAGGTCAGCTTCGCGTTGCCCAGGAAGCGGGCATCGACGCGGTTGTCCGGGCCGTTGAAAGCTTCGGTGAAGATCTTCGACTGGTAGGTGCCGTCAAAGCGGAAGCTGATCATGCCGGCCTTGAGCGCGTAGTCATACTGAGCGCCAAAGCTCCAGTTCCATTTCGGGGTATACGGCGTGACGTTGGACAGCGGCACATTGGTCGTGCCGGTGTCCTTGTACTTGAAGTGCAGGTAGCTGAGCGAACCATCCAGCGTGAAACCCTCGACCGGACGGATCGTGGTTTCAGCCTCAAGACCCCAGACATCTGCCTTGCCGACGTTGGCCGGCATCAGGCACGGCGAGAAGCCATGGCAGCGCGTCAGCGTCAGAATGATGTTGTCGTACTTGTTGTAGAACGCCGATGCGTTGAAACGGACCTTGCGATCGAACAGGTCGGTCTTGATACCCGCTTCATACGTCCGCAGCGTTTCCGGCTTGAACGAGGTGATCTGGTTGCAAGGCGCGCCGAACGGCAGCACGTTGCAATCGCCCGCCGAAGGACCGAAGAACGGACGCGGGTTCACGCCGCCGCCCTTGTAGCCCGTGGCTACCGATGCATAAGCGAAGACTTCCGGGCTGAACCGGTAGTCGGTCTCCACGCGCCAGTCGGTGCGCTGCCCCTTGAACTGGCCGGTCACGTTGTAGAGGCCGATCAGCAGGCAGTTGGGCGAATTGCCGACGCCCGTCGGGCCCGCGGTGGGCGCGCCGAGGAAGAACTCGCACGGCAGCGGCCCGGGCACTGTCCCGTCCGGGTTCGAACGGAAGTAGGTGTAGTCCTTCTTGTCCCACGTGTGGCGGATCCCGCCGGTGATCCCCCACGCATCGGTGAGGTGGAACGTACCGTTGAAGAACAGTGCCTTCGAAGTCGAAGGCGTGCTGTCCGGCCCGTGGATGAAGTCGATGCCCGCGTAGTTCAGGTCGACGCGTGCGTTGTAGGTGCCGTTCTGGTCGAAGTAGAACCCGCCCAGCGTGTACTCGATGCGCTTGTCCATGAAGCTGCCGTTGAGGCGCACTTCCTGGCTCCACGCGCGGTGGCGCAGGATGTTGTCCAGCTGCGCGACCGGCACGGGCGAGCCGTCCTGATCGAAGCCGAAGCTCATCTTGTAGCGGCGGAACGAAGAGATCCACACCGCGCTGAGGTTTTCGGCCAGCTTCGCGGTCACGTTCCCGGTGACGCCCCAGCCATCATAGTTCTGCGCATTGGTGGCAGAATAGGGCTTGAACGGTGCCTGCGTGGTCGGCGTGCGCGCATCGAGGAAGTTGGCGTAGTTGATGAAGCGCGGATCATAACCGGCCGGGGTAGCCGAGCCGCTCTGCTGGAAGCGCGTGCTGTAGGGAACGAATTCGCTGCTCAATGGCACGGCTTTGCCGTCCTTGCCCTTCAGCCAAGGGATACCGTCCGGGGTCGTTGCCGGGCTGCCGCCATAAAGCAGCACCTGCGCACCGGCATCGTTGCGCTCGCGGGTATAGTCGCCCGCGATATTCACTTCGATATCGGGCGAGGCTTCCCAGCGCAGCGCCAAGCGCCCGGCCGAGAACGAACGTCCACCCAGCGTGCCGCGCTCGATGCCGTTGCCCTGGTTGGTGTTCGCCGGGACATTCGAATTGGGGTGCGAAAGGCCGTAGTCGAGCAGCTTCACATAGCCGTCGGTGTTCTTGGTCGCCCCGGAAAGCCGCGCAGAAAGGTGATCGGTGATCTTGAAGTCCGCCACGCCGCGCACGTCGATGCGGTTGTAGGAACCGTACGTCGCCTGCAGATAGCCGCCGCCTTCACCGTTGGGCTTCTTGCTGAACAGCTTGATCGCGCCGCCGATCGAGTTGCGACCCGCGAGCGTGCCCTGCGGACCACGCAGCACTTCGACGCGCTCCAGATCCATCAGATCGAGCAGCGAGCTCGACAGCGTCGGGATGTAGACGTCATCGACATAGATGCCGACGCCCGGCTCCAGCGCGTAGTTGAAGTCAGTCTGGCCGATGCCGCGGATGAACGCGATCAGGCCGATACCGCCGCTCTGCGGCTGGGCGCGCAGAACCACGTTCGGTGCCTGCGCGGCAATCTGCGAAATATCGGTCTGCCCGCGTGCCTCGAGGATTGCCGCGTTCACGGCCGTGATCGCCAGCGGCGTATCCTGCAGCTTCTGCGAGCGGAACTGCGCGGTTACGACGATTTCCTGCGTCGTGACGTTGTTGGCGGGTTCACCCGCTGCCTGCGGCGCGGCTTCCTGCGCGAAGGCAGGCACGCAAATCACTGCGGCGGTAATCCCGAAAAGGCGCGCTACGCGCTTTGCGGCGCTCAATCTGGCCATTGTAACCCTCCCTGTGTCGACGATCTGCTCGTTCGATCAGGTATGAGCCATAACAATTCCGTTTCCAGACGCAATACTGTTGTGAATTCGGCGCAACATGTTGCTGAAGTGTTGCGTCAGTGCCACCACCACGCGGTCGCGCGCATCTCGATGCTCACGCGCGGCGGCGCATTGGCCGGGCAATCGGGCAGATCGAACGCCACGTGCGGCACGTGGGTAGCCCGCGCCGGATCGCTGTCATGGGTCTTGAACAGGATCGTCTCGTCCGGCCCGAGATCGAGGAACGCATGCCAGCGGTGCGCCGCATTGTGCGCCACCACCAGCCCTTCGAACGACCATTCGGGCTTGCCCGGCTCGTCGAACACCGCATCCGCCGCGACCAGGTCCGCCGCCGCCAGCGAACGCGCATCGCACAGCGCCAGCGGCACATCCTGCGGCGCAGGCGATAGCGCGCGCCACACGTTGTAGTGCGCGCAGCGGGCAAACGCGCGCCCCTGCGCCCCGGCTTCGCCAAACCGCGCCGCCGTCGCTGCCGAGATATCGATATGCGCAAAGCGAGCCGGCATCGAATTGTTGAGGCTTCCCGCCAGCCCGGACGCTTCCGAAAACCGCAGCAGTCCCGGCGCGCCAACATGGACGAAGTCCGCACCCGTCTCGGCCTGCACAAGTTCCTCGATCTCGCGCATGTGGACGCGCGCCACTTCCTCGCGGTCACGGAAATCGCGCACCGCGCTAGTGTGCGCAACGAGCTGGAACCCCTCGCGATCAATCCCGCAATCCGCCGCTCGGCCATCGCGCACTGGCATCAAGACCGGCGCAATATCCACCTCATCGCGCTCGTGCGCATTCGCGTAATAGCGCGGGCGGGCAAACTTGCGCCCCGAATAGGCAATCCAAGCCTCCACCCGCGCCTCCTCTTGTCAGCCGTTAAGCTGCTTCTCCAGATCACCCAGCACGCGGTAGCAATCGAGCACTTTGCCCACCGACGAATTGGGCTCGCGCCCTTCGCGGATTGCCGCAATGAACTCGCGGTCCTGCAGCTCGATCCCGTTCATGGAAACGTCGACCTTGGAAACGTCGATCTGCTCTTCCTTGCCGGTGAACAGGTCATCATACCGCGCCAGGTAAGTCCCGGTGTCGCCGATATACCGGAAATAGGTGCCCAGCGGCCCGTCGTTGTTGAACGAGAGCGAGAGCGTGCAGATCGCGCCCGTCTCGCTCAGCAGCTGGATCGACATGTCCATCGCGATGCCGAGCTCGGGATGCATCGGCCCCTGCAGCGCATTGGCTTTCACGATCCGGCCCGCCTGATAGGCAAACAGGTCCACCGTGTGCGCCGCGTGGTGCCACAGCAGGTGGTCGGTCCACGAACGCGCCTCGCCCTTGGCGTTGATGTTGCGGCGGCGGAAGAAGTAGGTCTGCACGTCCATCTGCTGGACGGTGAACTCGCCCGCCGTGATCTTGTTGTGCACGTACTGGTGGCTCGGATTGAACCGCCGCGTGTGGCCGACCATGCAGGTCAGGCCGGTCGCTTGGCTCTTCGCCAGCACCGCCTCGCTGTCCGCCCAGCTGTCCGCCAGCGGGATTTCCACCTGCACGTGCTTGCCCGCATCCATGCAGGCAATGGCCTGCGCGGCATGCATCTGCGTCGGCGTGCAGAGGATCACCGCATCGACGTCATCGCGCGCCAGCGCATCCTCAAGCTCGGTCGAGCTATGCTTCGCGCCATACTTGGCGGCGACCGCAGCCGCCTGTTCGGCAGTGCGGCTGATAATCGAGACGATTTCCACGCCTTCGATCTTCTTCAGGCCATCAAGGTGCTTCTCACCAAAAGCGCCGGCACCGGCCAAAGCAATTCTCATGTCACTGGCTCCAGAACGATATGGCCGATGGCCGTGTTGCTGCACGGGATGTGGTAATGGCGGTGCAAGGTCTTCACCTTCTTGCCCAGCGCGCCGCGCATGATCAGCCACATCACCATTTCGATGCCTTCGCTGCCGGTCTCGCGCAGGTATTCGATATGCGGAATCCACCGCGCCGCGTCGCTGTCGCTTTCCAGCATGTCGAGGAACTTGTTGTCCCACTCGCGGTTGAGCAGCCCGGCGCGGGGGCCTTGCAGCTGGTGGCTCATGCCGCCCGTGCCCCAGATCTGCACGTTCAGATCTTCCGGGAAGCTCGCGACGGCGCGGGCAATCGCCTCACCCAGCGCCCAGCAGCGGTTGCCCGAGGGCACCGGGTACGTCACGACGTTCACCGCCAGCGGCACGACCTTGCACGGCCACTTCTCCGGCTGCCCGAACATCATCGAAAGCGGCACGGTCAGCCCGTGATCCACATCCATCTCGTTGATGATCGTCATGTCGAAATCGTCGAGGATCAGGCTCTGCGCGATATGCCAGGCAAGGTCCGCATGACCTTCCACATCGGGCACCGGACGCGGGCCCCAGCCCTCGTCGGCAGACTTGTAGTGCTCACCGCAACCGATCGCGAAAGTCGGCACGATCTTCATGTCGAAGGCGCTGGCGTGGTCGTTGTAGACCAGCACGATCACATCCGGCTTCTCGGCCTTTTCCCATTCGCGGGTCCAGTCATACCCGGCAAAGATCGGGCCGAAGTAATCGTCCCGCGTCTTGCCCTGATCGACAGCGACGCCCAGCAACGGCACGTGGCTCGAGCCCACGCCAGCAGTCAAACGCGCCATCTCAGTAGCCTCCCTTAATGGAGCGATTGCCGATGGGCGAACGGCCACCCTTCAGCATCATGTCCCGGTATTCCGGGAAGGTCATGTCGGTCATCGTGCTCACCGCCTCTGCAAAGCTGAGGCCATCGGTGGAGAACAGCTTCGAGAGGAAATAGACATTCCCGCCAAGGTCCAGCAGCGTGTTGTAATCGCGCTTGAGCAGCGCCGCCTTGGCTTCTTCGGAGATCGGCCATTCATCGAGATAGGCGCGCTCGTCCGCCTTGAACCGCTCGCGGTTGTCGCCCTTCATCAGGCTCATCGCGAACTGGTTGATGTGATACCCCTTGCGGGCGCGCGCCGCCGTGTAGACTCGCGTGCCGGGGATATCCTCCAGCTCCGCCAGATAGGCGTGAATGTCCGTCGCAGGTTTAGCCGTTTCCGTCACTTGCCCATCTCCCTGAGCTTGGCATCAAGACGCGGATAGACGCGCCGGGCATTGCCCTCGAAGATCGCTTGGCGCGCTTCGTCCGTGATATCGAGCGCATCGACATAACGCTTGGTGTCGTCGAAATAGTGCCCGGTCGTCGGATCGATCCCGCGCACCGCGCCGACCATTTCGCTGCCGAACAGGATGTTCTTGGTTTCAATCACATCGGCCAGCAGGTTCACGCCCGGCTGGTGATAGACGCAAGTATCGAAGAACACGTTGTTCATCAGGTGCCCCGAAAGATCGGGCTTCTTGAGCATGTCCGCGAGGCCCCGGTAGCGCCCCCAGTGATAGGGCACCGCGCCGCCGCCATGCGGTATGATGAAACGCAGCGTCGGGAACTTGCTGAAAAGGTCGCCTTCCAGCAGCTGCATGAACGCGATGGTATCGGCGGCGATGTAGTAAGCCCCGGTCGCGTGCTGCGCCGGATTGCACGATCCCGAAACGTGGATCATCGCCGGAACGTCCAGTTCCACCATCTTCTCGTAGAGCGGGAACCAGTAGGGATCGGTCAGCGGCGGATGCGTGAAGTGCCCGCCGCCCGGATCGGGATTGAGGTTGCAGCCGATGAAGCCCAGCTGCGTCACGCAGCGTTCCAGCTCGGCAATCGAGCTGGTCAGGTCCGCTTCCGGGGACTGCGGCAGCATGCACACGCCCGCAAAGGTTTCGGGGTACAGCCCCACCACCCGCGCGATCAGGTTGTTGCACGCCTGCGCCCACGGCACCGCGACCGACTGGTCCCCCACATGCGGCGCCATCGCGCTGGCGCGAGGGGAGAAGATCGTCATGTCCGCCCCGCGCTCCTTGATGAGGCGCAATTGGTTCGCCTCGATCGTCGCGCGGATCTCGTCGTCGGAGATGTCCGGATAAGGCGGGCACGGCGTTCCCGCCTTGAACGCCGCTTTCTGTGCCTCGCGCCACTCGTCGTGCGCGCGTGGCAGCACGGTGTAGTGGCCGTGGCAGTCGATGATCATCGTCATTGCGCGGCTTCCTTCTCTATCGAAAACAGATCGGCCCTGCCGGCCATTTCACGCTGGCGCTTGACGGTGCCGCTGGTCATCACCGGCTCCACGCCAAGCGCGCCGAGCGTCTTGGCGCTTTCCTCCATCTCGGCCGCGCGCCGTGCCCCGTGCGTCGTCATGCGCTCCAGATTGTAGGCCGCGCGCGCGGTCCAGCTTTGCGCCTTTTCGCTGGCATCAAGCGAGGCGAGCACTTCGTCGGTCACGCCCGCCGCGTCTGCCGCCAGCATCATCTCCGCGGTCAACGCCTCGACACCCTTGACCATCACCGAACGGATCATCTTGATCGCGCTGGCACGGCCAACTTCGCTGCCCACCACGCGCACATTGGCAAAGCCCGCGCTGCGCAAGGCCTCAGCCGCCTCGTCCGCCGCGCCGCCCGAAACGAGCAGCGGCACGTTCATCCGCGCCGGATTGACCGGAGCCAGCACCGCCACATCGACATAGCGTCCGCCCGCCGCCTCGATGGCCACAGCCGCCGCACGCTTCGTATCGGGCGCGACCGAATTCATGTCGCACCACAGCGCGCCCGGTTTCAGCATCCCCGCATAATCCTTCGCCGCCGCCAGCGCGGCATCCGCCGTCACCAGCGAGAGCACCAGATCGGCATCGGAAAGGGCGCATTCGGCGGTGGCACAGACGAGCACCCCTGCCGCCTCCATCGCACCCCGCCGCGCAGGCAGCACGTCATAGGCTGCGGCCCCGGCTTCCCAGCCAGCCGCTGCGGCAAAAGTCGATCCGGCCTCACCAAAGCCGATCAGGGCGATTATGCTCTCCATGCGCGCTCTCCTGCGACCGCCGCCGCAAGCGGACAAATGCAATTCGCACGCCGCCCATAAGATTATGCGAACCCTGCGCCCGCCACTTCGCGCAGCAGCGCCACGAATGCCGCCTGCGGAGCCGTCGGTCGCCACCCCTCGCGCGTGGTGATGCCGATGCGCCGCAGCACTGGCGCAGGCGTCGGCAAAGTCGCCAGCACGCCCGCTTCCAGCTCCACCGCCAGTTGCGCCGGACTCAGGAGCGTCAGTGCGTCCGAACCCAGCAGCAATTGCCGCACCGTCAGCACCGATCCGCATTCGATCCCCACGTCCGGCGGTTCGGCCCCGGCGCTGCGCATCATCGCCTCCCAGTAACGCCGCAGCGGCGTATCGCGCGCGGGCAAGATCCACGGAAAGCCCGCCAGTTGCGCCCCCATCGGCTTTTCCGACTGCAGCAGCGGATGACCGCTGCGCATCACGAGTTGCGGCCGGTCCTCGAACACCGGTTCTTGCGCCAAGTCCTCCAGCAGCGCGCCGTCCCGCAGCGCGCCCAGCATCAGGTCGATCTCGCCATCGCGCAGTGGCCCCGCCAGTTCGGCATGGCTGCCTTCCACCACGGCAATCGCCACGCCGGGATGGAGGCCATGAAAGCGCAGGATCGTCTCGGGCAACCAGCGTGCGCGGCTGAGCGGCATGGCCCCCACCACGATCCGCCCCGCCGCCTTGCCCTGCCACGCCGCCACTTCGGCCAGCCCTGCGCGCAATTCCGCCATCGCCAGGCCAAACCCGCGCGCGCGCCGCTCGCCTTGCGGGGTCAGCAGGATGGATCGCCCACGCTTGTCCACCAGCCGCTGCCCCAAGGCCACTGCCAGATCGGCCACCGCGCGGTGGAGCGAGGCCGCCGAAAGCCCCGTCGCCTCCGCCGCCCCGGCATAGGAACCAGCCCGCGCCAGCGCCAGAAACGCGCGGAGCTGCGTGCCCGTCACGCGCGGGCTTCCCACATGCGCAATCGCCGCCTCCGCGCGCGGCGCGAGCAGCCGCGCAGGCTCGGTCGGCGTCATCCCGCTCGCCCCGCGTTCAAACAGCGCGCAGCCCAGCTCCGCCTCCAGCCGCGCGATGGCCTGCGTGAGCGCGGGCTGGGTGAGGTTCACCGCGCGCGCCGCGCGCGTCACGCTGCCGTGGCGCACGGTGGCGGCAAAGGCGGCGAAGTGGCGGATATTGTAGGCAGGCTCAGTCACCCAATACCTTTAGCATTTCCTTATGCCCCGCGCCAAACATTGCATTGGCCCGCCGCGCGCGCCGCGCCGATGGGAGAGGCGCAAAGATTTCTACGGGAGAAGCCCATGTCCGGTATCGTCGTCCAGCACATCGAACGCGCCGATCCGGCGGTGATCGATGGCCTCGCCGCCTGCGGTGTCGCCACGGTCCACGAAGCGCAAGGCCGCACCGGCCTCCTCGCCAGCTACATGCGCCCGATCTATCGCGGCGCGCGCGTGGCAGGTAGCGCGGTCACCATCAGCGCGCCTCCGGGCGACAACTGGATGATCCACGTCGCTATCGAACAGCTGCAAGCGGGCGATATCATGCTCCTCGCCCCGACCAGCCCGTGCGAGGACGGCTATTTCGGCGATCTCCTTGCCACTTCGGCCATCGCGCGCGGCTGCCGCGGCCTGGTGATCGACGCAGGCGTGCGCGATGTGCGTGACCTGACGGAAATGAACTTCCCCGTCTGGTCCAAGGCGATCTACGCGCAGGGCACGGTCAAGAACACGCTCGGCAGCGTCAACGTCCCCGTCGTCTGCGCCAACCAGTTCGTGAACCCCGGCGATGTGATCGTGGCGGATGACGACGGCGTCTGCGTAGTCCCCCGCGCCAACGCCGAAATGGTGCTCAAAGCCGCGCAGGCCCGCGAAGCCAACGAGGCCGAAAAGCGCGATAAACTCGCCGCAGGCGTCCTCGGCCTGGATATGTACAAGATGCGCGAACGGCTCGAAAAAGAAGGCCTCAAGTATGTCTGAGGGCATACGCTGCATGTGGATGCGCGGCGGCACATCCAAGGGCGGCTACTTCCTCAAGGACGACCTGCCCGCCGATACCGCCGCGCGCGACACCTTCCTCCTCGCGATGATGGGCAGCCCCGATCCTGTCCAGATCGACGGCATGGGTGGCGCCGATCCGCTCACGAGCAAGGTCGCGGTAGTCGCCAAGTCCAGCCGCGAAGGCATCGACGTCGACTACCTGTTCCTGCAGGTCTTCGTCGATCAGGCCATCGTGACGGACGCGCAGAACTGCGGCAATATCCTCGCGGGCGTTGGCCCTTTCGCCATCGAGCGCGGCCTTGTCGCCGCGACCGGTGATGAAACCCGCGTCGCGATCTACATGGAAAACACCGGCCAAGTCGCCGTCGCCACCGTCTGCACCCCCGGCGGAACAGTCACCTACGCAGGCGAAGCCAAGATCGACGGCGTCCCTGGCAGCCACGCGCCCGTCCCGCTGGAGTTTCGCGATACCGCCGGTTCCTCCTGCGGTGCGCTCCTGCCCACCGGCAATGCGGTCGATGTCGTGAACGGCGTGCCCGTCACGCTCATCGACAACGGCATGCCCTGCGTCGTCATGAAGGCCGAAGACGTCGGCGTGACCGGCTACGAAGACCGCGACTGGCTTGATAACGCGACCGAGCTTAAGGCCCGGATCGAAGCCATCCGCCTCGCTGTCGGCGAACGCATGAACCTCGGCGACGTGACTGCAAAGTCCGTTCCCAAAATGATGCTCGTCGCCCCGCCGAAGAACGGCGGCGCGGTCACCGTGCGCAGCTTCATCCCCCACCGCGCGCATGCCACCATCGGCGTGCTCGGCGCGGTCAGCGTCGCCACCGCGTGCCTGATCCCCGGCTCACCCGCCGCCGAAGTCGCGCAGATCCCCGAGGGCAGCCGCAAGCTCCTCTCGGTCGAGCACCCCACTGGCGAAATGAGCTGCGTCCTCGAAACCGACGAAACCGGCGCGGTTCGCACCGCCGCCCTCCTGCGCACTGCGCGCAAGCTGATGGATGGAGTTGTTTATGGTTGATCGCATCACCAGCTGGCACGCCGCGCCGTCGAAGCCCCGCTACACCCCGCCCCCCGGCGCGGTCGATGCGCATTGCCATGTCTTCGGCCCGATGGCGCAGTTCCCCTTCAGCGCGAAGGCCAAGTACCTCCCCGAAGACGCCGGTCCGGACAAGCTGTTTGCCCTGCGCGATCACCTCGGCTTTGCGCGCAATGTCATCGTGCAAGCCAGCTGCCACGGCACGGACAACGCCGCCACGCTTGACGCCATCGCCAAGTCAAACGGCCTCGCAAGAGGCGTCGCCGTCGTCGACCCCGCCATCTCCGAAGCCGATCTACAAGCCCTCCACGCAGGCGGCGTTCGCGGCATCCGCTTCAATTTCCTCAAGCGCCTTGTGGACGATGCACCCAAGGACAAGTTCCTCGAAGTCGCGCAGCGCCTGCCCAAGGGCTGGCACGTGGTGATCTATTTCGAGGCCGATATCCTCGAAGAACTCCGCCCCTTCATGGACGCCATCCCTGTCCCCCTCGTGATCGACCACATGGGCCGCCCCGATGTGCGCCAAGGGCCGGACGGGCCAGACATGCGCGCCTTCCGCGCCCTGCTCGATGCGCGCGAGGATATCTGGTTCAAGGCCACCTGCCCGGACCGGCTCGACGCGATCAAGGAAGGCGGCGCAGGCGATCCGTGGGACGCTTTCGCCCTTGCCGTAGCCCCGCTGGTGGCGGATTATCCGGACCGCTGCCTTTGGGGCACCGATTGGCCGCACCCCAACATGGAAACCGAGATTCCGGACGACGGCCACCTCGTCGACATGATCCCGCGCATCGCGCCGACCGAGGAACTGCAGCGCAAACTCCTCGTCGACAACCCGATGCGGCTCTACTGGACGGACTGATCCCGCCCACCCTGCCCCAGACCCTGGCCCTGACCCTTGCCCTAACCCCCCGGCACCCGCTAACCCTGCAAGCTGCACACTTGCAGGAGTTCCCATGCCCGGCGGCCTAGCTGCGCTTCTCGATGATATTGCCACCATCGCCAAACTGGCCGCGGCCTCGCTCGATGATGTCAGCGCAGCGGCGGGCAAAGCGGGGCTGAAATCGGCCGGCGTCGTCGTCGATGACGCCGCTGTCACGCCGCGCTATGTCACCGGCTTCACGCCAGACCGCGAATTGCCGATCATCTGGCGCATTGCGCGCGGCTCGCTGTTCAACAAGCTCGTTGTCATCACGCCGGTCATCCTCGCGCTGTCGGTGCTGCTGCCCGTGGCAATCACGCCGATCCTGATGGCGGGCGGCGCGTTCCTGTGCTTCGAGGGCGCGGAAAAGATCATCCACGCGCTCACCCACAAGCAAGACCTCGCCGAAGAAGCGGAGGAACTGGTCGAGCCCGGCCATGAGGCCACCATGATCAAGGGCGCGATCCGCACCGATTTCATCCTCTCGGGCGAAATCATGGTCATCGCGCTCAACGAAGTCGCCGCAGAAGGCCTTGCCATGCGCGCCGCCGCGCTCGTGATCGTTGCCATCGCGATCACGGCGGCGGTCTACGGCGTCGTCGGCCTGATCGTGAAGATGGACGATATCGGTCTCAATCTCGCGCAGCGCAAACTTGGCGCGACGCGCGCGCTGGGCCGCGCGCTGGTGCAGGCCATGCCCAAGGTGCTCTCCGCGCTGGCGCTTATCGGCACGGCGGCGATGCTGTGGGTCGGCGGCCAGATCATTGTTCACAGCATCGGGCTGCACCCTGCCGAATGGCTCGGCCTGCACCACGGTTTCGCCGCCTGGCTGGCCGATGTCGCCCTGTGCGGAACTATCGGCCTTGCGCTGGGCGCGGTGATCGTCGGCGCGTTACACCTCGTCAAACCCGCCAAGGCACACTGACAGCAACCAACCGGAGCGCACATCATGGCCTATGACACCTACAAATTGCTCCACGTTCATCAGACGGGCGCGCTGGTCACGGCCGTGGTCGATGCGCCGCCGATCAACGTCATCACCGCAGACCTGTTCGGCGAACTCGCCGCGCTGGCCATGGAGCTTGAAGCCGATCCCACCGCGCTGGTGTTCGTGCTCAAGAGCGCCGATCCCGATTTCTTCCTCGCGCATTTCGATGTTGCGCTGCTTTTGGCGATGGCGGACGCGCCCACCCCGCCCAGCGGCGATCTCAACACCTATCACGACATGTGCAATCGCTTTCAGCGCATGGACAAAGTCACCATTGCCCAGATCGAAGGCCGCGTCGGCGGCGGCGGCGCGGAACTGGCGATGAGCTTCGACATGCGCTTCGGCGTCATCGGCAAGACGGTGATCAACCAGATGGAAGTGCCCATCGGCATTCTTCCCGGCGGCACCGGCACCCAGCGCCTCCCCCGCCTGATCGGCCGCGCCCGCGCGATCGAAGTGATCCTCGGCGCCGAAGATCTCGATGCCGAAACTGCGGAAAAGTGGGGCTGGCTCAACCGCGCGCTGCCCGCAGACCGGATCGAAGCCCACGTCAGCGCCCTCGCAAGGCGCATCGCCAGCTTCCCGCCTGAAGCCGCCCGCCTCGCCAAGCAGTCCATCGAAGCCTCCGCCCTCCCGCTGGACGAAGGCTGCCGCATCGAATCCGGCTTGTTCCAGGCCGCGCTGTTCAGCGATACCGCGCGCACGCAAATGCGCCGCTTCCTCGAACTCGGCGGCCAGACGCGGGAGGCGGAACTGCGCGTTGCAGAGCTGAGCGCAGAGGTTGCAGGGACGCCTTGAGCGCCCCTTGAGGCGGCCTAGCTCCTCACAAGCGTCCCCGGGCGCGCGCCGGTGTCGGTGTCGTTTTCGCGGATCATCACGCCATTGCAGAAGGTCGTGGCATAGCCCCTGACCGGCTGCATCAACCGCGTACCGCCCGCGGGCAAATCGTGGTGCGCCACGTGGGGTGAAACGGTCAGGTTGTCGTAGTCGATCACGTTGATGTCTGCCCGCTTGCCCACTTGCAGCAGCCCGCGATCCTTGAAGCCATAGAGCGCGGCATTGCGCGCGGTCTGCTTGTGGACAAGGAACTCCAGCGGCAGGGTCGGCCCGCTCTTGCGGTCGCGGGTCCAGTAGCTCAGCTGCGTCGTCGGCATCGTAGCGTCGCAGATCAGCGTCACATGCGCGCCCGCATCGGAAAGGCCGGTCACCGTATCGGGATGGCGCAGCATGTCTTCCAGCACGGCGAGGCTCTTGGGCTGGTTGTCCCGCGTCAGCGCGGCAAAGGCGCGGCCTTCGTCCTCCAGCATCGCATCATAGAGATATTCCAGCGCATCGCGCCCTTCCGCCTTGGCCCGCGCGCCGATCGAAGCGCTCTTCTCCGCCTCCAGATTGATCGGCTCGGTCAGGGGGTAGAGGCTGGCGGCGCCGCGCCGGAACAGGCCATAGACGTTCTGCATCGAACCCGGTGCTTCGTGCGGCACATCGCGTTCAGACAGGATCTGGCGCTTGATCTCGGGATCGCGCATCGCCGACACGCGCTCCGCCAGCGGCAAGTGCGCCAGCTTTTCGAGGTACGTCGGCCGCCGCATGAACACGTGGTAGCTCGAAAGCCCGTGGATGAACCCGATGATGCGCGAGGGCACTTGCGGGAAGAGATGCGCCCCAGCCGCATTGGCCTCGCGGCAGCGGTCCAGCATCTGCTGCCACAAGTCCGGCGCGTACTCGCGGATTTCCACCAGCGTGAACGTCAGCGGCCGCCCGCTTTCCTCGGAAAGGCGGCGAAACAGCTCCAGCTCGGCCAGCGGCTCGCTGCGTTCGCCGCCGAGCGCTTCCAGCTTGCCGACGGTGCCCGCCGGAATCGCCTCGATCACGCCCTTGCCCAGCGCCTTCATGCGGCGGGCGATGGCGAGGAGTTCCTCCTCCGGCGCGAACGTGCCCGGCACCGGCTCGCCCCACAGCGCGCGGTGGCCGATGGTGCGCGAAGTGGAAAAGCCCACCGCCCCCGCCGCGATGGCTTCTTCCACCAGATCGGCGATCCGCTCGATTTCCTCAGGCGTCGCGTCCGCGTTGGTCCGCCCGCGCTCGCCCATCGCGTAGTAACGCACCGCGCCGTGGGCGATCTGCGCCCCCACATCGATCGCGTATTTGCGGGAGGCGATGTAGTCCATGTATTCGGGGAAGCTTTCCCAGCGGCCCCATTCGATCCCTTCATAAAGCGCGGTGCCAGGGATGTCCTCCACCCCCTCCATCAGCTCGATCAGTTCCTTTTCCTGCCCGGGGCGGACGGGCGCGAAGCCCACGCCGCAATTGCCCATCACCACCGTGGTCACGCCGTTGTGCGAGGACGGCGCGAGTTCATCGTCCCAGCTGACCTGGCCATCATAGTGCGTGTGGATGTCCACCCAGCCCGGCGTGACGATATGCCCCGCAGCATCGATTTCGCGGGCCGCGGTGCCGGAGATCTTCGGGCCGATCTCGGTGATCACCCCGTCCTTGAACGCCACGTCCCCGATGAACGGCGCGCCGCCCGAGCCATCGACGATCTTGCCGCCGCGAATGATGACATCGTGCATGTGCCGCTCCTCTTGTGTTTTCAGGCGGGAGACTATGGCAACGCACGCCGCAATGCGCCCAGCAAATTCGCTAGACCGCCAAGACATCCGTGGCGACCGGCACCGCGCTGAACACCACGTGCGGGAGGCCGGGCTGCGGCTCGCGGAAACCCCTGCCAACCTGCGCTGGCAGGGGGCGCGGTAAAATATGCTGCGAATAGAGAGTTAAACACGACGATCCGCAGTCGCAGACGGCAATTACGTGCTTATTCAATCTAGCCCTATTTCGGGCTTCGTATTACCCTGATTGAATAGTGATATGCTTTCGCTTGTATTAAGTATGCGGGCTGGCGCAGGGATGATTATGACAGCAGGACCAATATCTTTCGTTATACGCGGATTGACGAGGGCCTTTCTTGCCTTCGCCCTCAGTTGCGGGATCGTCGCACTAGCCAGCGCGCCAAGTGCCGCTCAGGCCCAATCGGCCATTTCCGCTCAGGACGCAGAGCGGTTCCTGCAGCAGGCCACGTTCGGCTATTCGGACGCAGACGTCGCACTCGTTCAATCGATCGGCTATTCGGCCTGGATCGACCAGCAATTTGCCATGCCTGTCCAATACTCTCATCTAGACGCATTCAATCGCCTCAATCCTGCTGTCGAAAATTCGAACAACACCATCATTCATCCGGGAATGTGGATCGGCTTTACCAAGGACGATCAATTAAGGCAGCGCTATTTTTTTGCGATGTCGCAGATCATGGTAAACTCGAGCTATACTGACTCAACCTACAACTATGGCAGATCGCTTGCGCGCTATGTCGATATTCTCCAGACCACTGGCCTGACGACATTCCGCAACCTGTTAACGCAGGTAACGCTCAATCCGTCGATGGGCGCCTTCCTCTCCAACCTCTACAATCGCGGCGATGATCCCGTAACCGGCACCCAGCCTGACCAGAACTTTGCGCGTGAGGTGATGCAGCTTTTTTCGATCGGATTGTGGCAGCTCAATCCGGATGGAAGCCGCAAGCTCAATGCGAAAGGGCAGCCGATCCCGACGTATACGCAGGCGGACGTTGTCGGCGTTTCCAAGGCCCTCACCGGCTTCGCGTTCAAGGGCGCGAGCAAGGATGACTGGGACTACACCAATTGCTTCTGCCAGCCGCCGTCTGATCCGGCGATTCAAGGCAAAGCGATGGAAGGCACCGACTGGTACCACTCCTGGTCGGAGAAGCGCTTTCTCGGCGTCACGATCAAGGCTGGTTCAAGCAGTCCGGCAGCGGATCTCAAAGTTGTTATGGATCGCCTCGCGAAGCACCCCAATGTCGGCCCGTTCATCGGCAGGCAGTTGATCCAGCGCTTTGTGACCAGCAATCCAAGCCCGGCCTACATCGCCCGCGTCTCGGCAGTGTTTGCCAACGATGGTGCCAATGTGCGCGGCAACATGAAGGCCGTGATGAAGGCCATCCTGCTCGATCCGGAAGCGCGCGATCCCGCCAAAGTGAGCGACCCCACGTTCGGCCGCATCCGCGAACCGATCCAGCGCTATGCCCAGATCATGCGCGTATTCCACGCCAAGACCGGCGTGGACAGCGATGATTTCGGCATTCCGACCTGGGAGGGTTACCGGCGCAGAGGCCTGGGGCAAGCGCCGCTCCACGCCCACACCGTCTTCAACTTCTACTACCCCGATTTCAAACCGGCGGGGACCGAGCTGTTCCGGCGCAATCTGGTTTCGCCCGAGATGCAGATCACGACCCCCGCATCGATCGGCGATATCGACGACTTCATCTGGCCCACGCTGGTTTTCGGCGGACTGACCAAATATGTCAGCGAAGCGCAGCCCGCGGCTCCGACCATGACATTCGATTACAGCGAGTGGCTGCCGCTCGTGCGGGCGCCCGCTGTGCTGATCGAGAAGATGAACCAGCGTTTCATGGCCGGGCAGATGTCAGCCACGCTCAAGCGGCAGCTGCGCGATTCGATGGCAGCCGTCACGGATGACTGGGCACAAACCAGCGGTGGGCTCAACCAGCTCAAGTTCGCGCAGGCCATGCGGGTGTTGCTCGCGTCCGCCGAATACGTCGTTCAGAAATAAAGGGAAAAGCCCATGATTCACGCAGCCTCGCGCCGCGAGTTCCTCCGCCGGGCGTCCGCCTTCGCCGCCGCGGGGATCGCCTCTCCTTATGCAATGGGATTTGCCGGGATTACCGCGGCTTCCGCGCAAAGCGCGGCTGACTACAAAGCGCTCGTCTACGTCTCGCTCAGCGGCGGCAACGACAACTTCAGCAGCTTCGTGCCCTATGACAGCCTGTCCTATTCCCGCTATGCGAAAGTGCGCAAATCCCTGGCGCTTGACCGGGCAACATTGCTGCCCATCACCGCGCCCAGCCCGCAGAACGGCCGCACGATTGCCCTCAGCCCGCAAATGGCGGGCATTCAGCGGCTGTACAATGCGGGCCGCATTGCCATCGTGCCCAACGTCGGCCCGCTGCTTGAGCCAACCACGCGGGCCGACATTGACACAGGCCGGGCAAGGTTGCCCCGGCTGCTGGCCTCCCATTTCGACCAGGCCAACATGTGGGAAGGCCTCAACGAAGCCAGTGAGTATGGTTGGGGCGGGCGGATGGCCGACATCCTGGCCTCCATGAATGCCCAACCGACGATGACCACCATCTCGGCGGTGGGGCACTCGCGCTTCGGGATGGGCATGAACACGTCCGCGTTCACCGTGGCAGATTATGGCGTGCCCCAACCCTATTTCGAGCCCGGAACGCCGTTCGAGCAAGCGGTCACCGGATCGGCCAGGCGAACAAACCTGCTCGAGAAAGCCTACGCGCAGGCCCATGAGAGCCTCCGGAATGTATCGGGCACCATGAGCCGCGCCATTCTGCCGGATGAGACTTTTGGCACAACGCCCGGCGAGGGAGCAAACGAACTGGCCAACGGCCTGCGCACGATTGCCCGGCTCATTGGGGCCAGCGGTGTGATCGGTGCACGGCGGCAGTTGTTCTATGTCGAGCTGAACGGGTTCGACACCCACAGCGACCAGAAGAACGTGCATCCGCAGCTGATGAAGAAGCTCAATGATGCGCTGGTCTTCTTTGATGGCATGCTTGGCAAGATCGGGATGCGCAGCAATGTCACGCTGTTCACATCATCCGAATTTGGCCGCAACTTCACGCCCAATGGTGACGGCACCGATCATGGCTGGGGTTCGCACCATCTCGTCATGGGCGGTGCGGTGAAAGGCGGGAATATCTATGGCAAACTGCCATCGATCAGCGTCAACGGTCCGGACACCGCCTGGTATGGCGGCCCGCTGCTGCCGACCACCTCCGCCTCGCAATATGCTGCCACCCTTGGCAAGTGGATGGGCGTTAGCGACAGCGCGCTAGGCGATATCCTGCCCGATCTGGCCCGCTTCAACACGCATGATCTGGGCTTCATGAGTTAAACCGCACGGGTGGAGAGAGAACCCTAGCGCACCACTTCGCCGCCCTTCATCACGTGGGCGACCTTGGTCAGCACGGTGATGTCGGCGGTGGGATCGCCGGGCACCGCGATCATGTCGGCAAAGTGGCCGGGCGAGAGCGCGCCGACGTCCTTGCTCCAGCCCATCAGTTCGGCGGCGCTGGTGGTTGCGGACTGGATCGCCTGCATCGGCGTCATCCCATAACGCACCATGTAAGCGAACTGGCGCGCGTTCTCGCCGTGCGGATAGACCCCCGCGTCAGTGCCGAACGAGAGCCGCACCCCGGCCTTCGCTGCCTTGCGGAAGCCGATGCGCTGCGCTTCGGTGGTCTCGTCGTTCTTGCGCAGGTAGTTCTCGGGCCAGTGCTCCTTGCGCCCGACCTCTGCGATGTAGTCACCGTTGTAGATATCCATGTCGAGCCACACGCCCCTGGCCTTGGCCAGCGCGATGCCTTCGTCGTCGATCAGGCTGGCATGTTCGATGGCGCGCACCCCGGCGCGGATCGCGGCCTTAATCCCTTCCGCGCCGTGGGCATGGGCCGTCACCCACGATTTGCGCGCCGCGGCCACTTCGACCGCCGCGCGCATTTCCGCCTCGGTCATTTCCTGCTGCCCGGCTTCGGTGCCGGTGGCCAGCACCGCGCCAGTGGCGATCAGCTTGATCGAATCCGCGCCGTGCTGAAACAGGTAGTTCACCTTGGCGCGCGTATCGTCAGGCCCGTTGACCACGCCCGCGCGCATGTCATCGGGAATGCGCACTTCGGGCGAGAAGCCGGTCACTTCCCCGCCGCCGCCCGGCACCGTGACGTAAGCGCCCACCGCCTGCATGCGCGGCCCCGCCACATCGCCGCGATCAATCGCACCCCGCAGCTCCACATCGGCAAAGGCGCGGAATGAGCCGACATCGTGGACCGTGGTGAACCCCGCCATCAGCGTGGCGCGGGCATTGCGCGCGCCGATATAGGCGATCTCCATCGGCGAATGCAGCAGCGGTTCGGCCACATTGGCGGTCTGCCCCGTATCGGCCAGATGGACATGGCAATCGATCAGCCCCGGCAGCACCGTGAAAGCCGACCAATCGAGCACTTTCGCGCCATCGGGAACTGGACCATCGGGCAGGACGGCAGCCACCCGGCCATCCTCCACACGCAGCACCCGCGCCCCCAGCACCGCGCCCGCTTCCGGATCGACGAGACGCCCGGCGCGAACATAGAGCGTATCGGCCAGAGCGGGCGCGGATGGAACGGCCAGCGCAAGCGCGGCGGCAAACAAGGTGCGGATCATGCCCGGCATCCTGCCCCATCCGCGCGGGGTTGGCGAGTGCTCAACAGGCCGGCTCAGGGTGCCGGGTTATACTTCGCCAGAAAGGCATCCAGCTTGTCGAGCCATAGCTGGAGGTTGGCATCGCTGGAAAAGCCGTGGCCTTCGTCCTTCAGGGCTATGAACTCATAAGCCTTGCCTGCCTTTGCAAGCGCTTCGGCATAGAGCTTCGATTGCGAGTACGGCACGCGCTGGTCCTCGTCGCCGTGCATCATCAGCAGCGGCACGGTCAACTTGTCGACTGCATAAAGCGGAGACACCGCCGCGAGGTCGAAGGTGTCATCGCCCTTCACTGTCTTGCGCCATTCGGATTTGGCTTTGTTCGAGCCCGACATGTTGTCCCAGAACCGCATCTGGCGCTTGAGATCGGAAATGCCGGCGAAACTCGCGGCGCAGCGATACCGCTCCGGGTTGCGGATTGCGCCCCACAGCGCGGCATAGCCGCCATAGGAGCTGCCGACGATGCACACCCGCTTGGGATCGATCGTGCCCTGTTTCGCGAGCCAGTCCATCCCGTCGTCAAGATCGTCCTGCATCGCGCGGCCCCACTGGCCCTGACCCTTTTCACCAAATGCCTTCCCGAATCCGCCGGACCCCCGGTACTCAGGTTGCAGCACGACGTAACCGCGATTGGCAAGGAACTGCACCTCCACGTCATAAGTGCCATCATCGCGGATGCCGAACGGTCCGCCATGGGGCATGATCACGAGCGGGAGGTTGCTGGCGTTGCGGCCAGCGGGCAGCGTGAGGTAGGCAGGGATCTCCAGCCCGTCGCGCGCCTTGTAGCGGGTGTAGCGCGTCGCAGTCAGCTGGCTGGGCTTCAGCTTCTCGTTGGCCTGCGCGAAAAGCTGCATGACCCCGTCGTCCTGATCGAAAAGGTAATAGCGGCCGGGATCGTTCGAGCCGCCGAGACGGACCAGCATTCGCTTGTGGTCTCGCGAATAGCTCACGATGGTTGCGGCGCGGTCGCCCACGGCGCTGCTCACCGCCTTGTCGATGGCCTCCTGCACCTTGGCAAGCTCGGGGTCGAACCAGTGCGCGCGCGGCCGGTCAGTGGTGAACCATGCGGCGTAAAGGTCGGCGCTGTTGTCCTGCGTGTCGAAATCCGCGATGTCGACGCCGGGCACCTCGAATACCATTTCGCCCGGCTGGCGCGTGGCGAAGTTGTAGCGCCACAATGCGTCGTTCCCGGTCTTCTCGTTGGGCAGGATACGATAGCCCTCGTCGCTGCCCTCATAGATGCGCATAACATCGTCGAAGCTCGCATCGTCATCATCCGCATCATAAGCGGCCTTGGCCACGATGCGGAAGCTCTCGCCCTCGTTGGCGCGATAAAGCAGCTTCCAGCCATAACGGTCCAATTGCCATCCGGCCCGCACCGCACCGCTCGTATCAGCCACCCATTTGAACACGCCATAGCGCGGAGCCTGGACCTGCCTTGCCTTGTTTGTGGCGAGATCGATCTCGGAAACGCGGGGAGGGCTGAAGAACGTGGCGCGATAGGAAAGCAGCACTGTCTTGCCCTCCGGATCGACCCAGAGCACATCATCGCCAATGAAGCCTTCGGTCTTGCCACCGATGAAGCGTTGCTCGCCGGTAGGGAGATCGACCGCGATAAGCCGGGTCGACCACGCATCGTCATCGAACCAGGAAACGATCTCGCCCACGCTGATGAGGACGCGATTGTTGCCGGCCCAGCGGAACCAGTTAAGCTCAAGCTTCGCGCCCGGGTTGAGCATCCGCGACTTGCCGGTGAACGGGTCGAATATCCCGATCAATGTCTTGCCGTTCAAGGCGACCCGTGCCGCGATCTGCTTGCCATCGGGCGAGAGCTTGGGATCGGAAATGAAGGGAAGCTGCGAAAAGACAGTGGTGGGAATCTTCTCCGGCGGCGAGGAAACCGCCGCGGCAGGAGCGGAAACCGCAGGCGATGCAGCATCGGCCAGCGCAGCCATCGGCATAAGCGCCGCCGCCACGCCGATGAGCACCCGCGCAGCCTTGCCATCGCACACACTCTTCATGCAGCCCCCCACCCGGCCTTATCCCCTGACTGCAGGCTAAGTCGCAGGCTCCATGCCCTCAAGCCTGCAATTACTCTGAATTGGCCGGATCAGAGCGCAGCTTTCACAAGGCGCGCTTCAAGGTCCGCCAGATCGGGCGCAGCACGCCGAACCTCAGCGCGCACTTCGGCCAGTTCTCCCGCCAATTCCCCGGCCAGCGCCGCGCGCCGTTCCAGCCGCGCGGCATTGTCAAACGCCACGCCGGGGCGCTTGGAATAGGTGTTGAACAGCGGGCCTGCCGCCACTTCGGCAATCCGCGCCGGATCGGCTGTCCGCCCCAGCCGGGGAGCCAGCGCGGTCAGCACGCCCGCGGGTTCGGCATAGAAGCGCTCGGCATCGAGCGTGCAGGCACGGGGCATGGCATCGAGCGCCGCCGCAAAGCCGCGCATCTGCCACAGCCACAGCGCGGCAAGGCAGGCTGCATCACTCGCACCCGGCGCAGCGCCCGCAAACTGGGCGGCGATCTGGCGCACCCAGCCGCGATGCTGCGGGCTGCGCAGCACGGCGAGGGCGTAGTCCTCCAGCCCGAGATGCAGGAACACCGCCGGGGCCGCCGGGTCTGCGGCGGCAATGGCGGGCAGCAGCGCATTGACCGGCACATTGGCCTTGATCAGCGTCGGCTCCTCCCCGCCATAGCGCCGCGCCAGCATGGCCAGCACCAGCCGCAGCCGCGCCAGATCGGACGCGAAGGCCAGTTGGCGCAGCGCCATCGGCTCGCGCAGCACGAGGCCGGTGGAGACCGCTTCCAGCGCGCGGGCGAGCAGGGTGGAGCCGCAATGCGCCACGTGGAATATCCATGCCGTGGTCTGCGGCGGCGGCGCGGCCTGTGCCAGAGCGGCTGCCGGAACCCGCATGGCGGCATCAGCGGCCGGAGAAATCCGCGCATCGAGGAAGATAGAGCGCGCATAGGCCGCACGGTCCATCGCCGCGATCACGGCGTCTGCCCCTTCGAAGGAATGCAGATAGTGATCGGGCGAGGCGGCAATGTCCGTAAGGCTGGGCGGCATCCGCGCAGCATAGCCCGGTTTGCGCGCCGGGCTATGGAAAAGGCCGCCGCGCTCGGCTACCCGGCAAGGCGATGGCCCAGATCGATCCTCCCGCGCCCGGCCGCCCCTATGCGGTCATCACGCCTGCGGGCGGCGAGCGATTGGGCGCGCTCGATCCGGCGCTGGTGGAAGCCGCCTACAAGGCCCACGGCGCACTGCTGCTGCGCGGCTTCAGCGCAGACCTCGAAGCCTTCCGCCGCTTTGCCCGCGTCCATTGCCCCACTGCCGTGATCAACGAAACGCCGGGCCGCGCCGTGCTCGATGCCGCGCATTCGGTGCAGGGTGTGGACGGCGGCACCAATGCCTTTGCGCTCCACCCCGAACTGGCGCGCGAGCCGTGGAAGCCCGATGCCGCGCTGTTCGGTTGCCTCAGCCCGCCGGGCACAGGAGGCGAGACCACGCTGTGCGACGGGGTTGCGCTGGCCGCCGCGCTGCCGGATGCGGTGCGGCAGGGGCTCACGGAGCGGCGGCTGATCCACGTGATGGGCGTGTGGCCGCAATTGCTGCGCTTCTGGCTGGGCACCGATACACCGGACGATGCCCTGCTCGCCAACCCGCCGCGCGCCGTGCCCTACCGGTTCTGGCGCCTGCCCGATGGCCGCATCGCGCGCGAGTTTTCGCGTCCCGCGCTGCACAAGCCGATGTTCGCCGATGGCCCGGCGTTCGGCAATTTCCTGCTGTTTGCGCGGTTCAACAACGGGCGCGGCAATTTCCCGCTGCTCGATGACCTGACCCCGGTGCCGGAGGACTGGCTTCAGGCGATCCGTGCCACCGGAGAAGCGCTCACCGCCGAAGTGCGCTGGCAAGCGGGCGACGTGCTGATGCTGGATAACACGCGCTTCCTGCATGGGCGGCGCGCCATCGTGGATGCGGCAGAGCGGACCATCGCGACGTTCTTCGGCTATTTGCGCTATGCTCTGCCCGATGCGGAGGAAATGCCGGACGCGCCGTGGCGGCGGGCGGATTTCCGGCCGCCATTGCCGCCGATGGGATAGAAAGGCCCCCTCCGACCCGCCTGCGGCGGGCAACCTCCCCATTTGCACTTCGTGAAAATGGGGAGGATCAGGAAGAACGCCTTGGCCCATTTGCCCCTTCGACAAGCTCAGGTAAAAATGGGGAGGGCAAAAATGGTCCTCCCTGTTTTCGACGAAGTCGCAAACGGGGAGGTGGCAGCCCGCAGGGCTGACGGAGGGGTCAGGCCGCTTCCGCTTTCCGCTCAGCACGCTCCAGATTGAGCGCTTCGGCCAGCGTGAACGCCAGCTCGATGGATTGCGCCGCATTGAGGCGCGGATCGCAATGCGTGTGGTAACGGTCGCCCAGCGCGTCCTGCGTGATCGCAATCGCGCCGCCAGTGCATTCGGTCACGTCCTGCCCGGTCATCTCGATATGGATGCCGCCCGCATGGGTGCCCTCGGCGCGGTGAACGGCGAAGAAGCCCTTCACTTCGCTCAGGATGCGGTCGAACGGACGCGTCTTGTAGCCGTTGTCCGCCTTGATCACGTTGCCGTGCATCGGATCGCAGCTCCACACCACCGGGTGCCCTTCGCGCGCCACGGCGCGGACGAGCGGCGGGAGGCCTGCTTCGACCTTGTCATGCCCGAAGCGGCTGATCAGCGTCATGCGGCCCGGCTCGCGGCCCGGGTTCAGCGTATCGAGCATCCGCAGCAGCGCATCCGGCGACAGGCTTGGCCCGCACTTCATGCCGATGGGATTGCCCACGCCGCGCAGGAACTCGACATGCGCCGAACCTTCGAAACGCGTCCGGTCGCCGATCCACAGCATGTGCGCGCTGGTGTCGTACCACTGGCCGGTGAGCGAATCCTGCCGCGTCATCGCCTGCTCGTACTGGAGCAGTAGCGCTTCGTGGCTGGTGTAGAACGTGGTGCCCTGGAGCTGCGGCACGGTGCTGGGGTTGACCCCGCAGGCCTCCATGAAATCGAGCGCCTCGCCGATCTTGTCCGCAGTTTCGCTGAACTTCGCGGCCCACGGGCTCTTGCCGATATGGTCGAGCGTCCACTGGTGGACCTGCCGCAGATTGGCATAGCCGCCGGTGGAGAAGGCGCGCAGCAGATTGAGCGTTGCGGCAGCCTGCGAATAGGCGCGCAGCATCCGCTCCGGATCGGGAATGCGGCTTTCGGGGGTGAACTCGATGCCGTTGATGTTGTCGCCCAGATAGCTCGGCAGTTCGACATCGCCGATCTTCTCGACCGGCGAGGAACGCGGCTTGGCGAACTGGCCGGCCATGCGGCCCACCTTCACCACCGGTTGCTTGCCCGCGAAGGTCAGCACAACCGCCATCTGCAGCAGCACACGGAACGTGTCGCGGATATTGTTGGGGTGGAACTCGGCAAAGCTTTCAGCGCAGTCCCCGCCCTGAAGCAGGAAACCCTTACCCGCCGCCACCTGCGCGAGATCAGCCTTCAGCGCGCGCGCCTCGCCTGCAAAGACCAGCGGCGGAAACCGGGTCAGCGTTTCCTCGACCGCGGCGAGCTTCGCCGTATCGGGATAAGTGGGCAGGTGCTTGGCCTCTGCCGCGCGCCAGCTGTTCGCATTCCAGTTATTTGCCACGGTACTCGCCTTCATCAAAGAACGCGCGCGTTTAGCCCCGCCGTGCCGGAATTGCAAAGGTTTGGGGCGGCGGCCTGCTGCCGCCCCGCGCAGTTGCCTACTTCCCCGGCACGATCCGCATGCGCCACGCCTTGCCCGGCAGCAGATAGCGCTTGGCCAGCGCCTGCAAGCGGTCCGGCGTGATCGCGCTGTAGTCCGAGAGGATCGAGCGGATCTGGCCGAACTTTTCCGGCATGAGCGCGCCGCCTTCGAGCTGGTACATGTAGAACCCGTTGCCGGTGCTGGCGCGGGTGATCAGCTGCTTCATCGGCTCGGTCACGCGCGCAACTTCGTCCGCCGTGGGCGGGCTGCTCGCCAGTTCTGCCGCGATGCGGTCGCTCGCCGCAAAGAACGCGGGCAGATCGCCCGGGCGCAGCTGGGTGGTGGCGGCAAGGTATCCGCCCGAAGGCAGATCGAGCGGCCAGTTGGACGAGACTTGCGGCGCATAGCTCGCGCCGATCTTCTCGCGCATCGCATCGAACAGGCGGTTGTTGAACACCTGTGCGAGAAGATCGAGCTGGCGCGATTCGTGGATGCCCGCATTGCCGCCGCCTGTGGGCCAGGCGACCAGCGCTGCGGCAGTATTGGCATCGCCGTGGTGCGTCAGCGTGAGCGGATCGCCCACCGGTTCGGGCAGCCGCGGGGCAAAGCCCGTCGCGGGGAGCGGATCGCGCTGCGGCAGTGCGCCGAACGTGCGCTCCAGCGCGGCAATCGTCTCGTCACGGTTGAAATCTCCGAAAATGTCGATCTCGATCGGCCCCTGCTTGAGCAGCGCGGACCACACGCGGCGGAAACCTTCGGGATTGGCGCGCGACATTTCGGCAGGCGTGGGCGTGGCATAGCGCGGATCGCCATCCTTGAGCAGCCAGCCCGCATCGCGCTGCATGACGGACGCCGCCGAAGCATTGGTCGCTTCATAGGCAAGGCGGGCTGCGGCCTGCGCGCGCACCACAGGATTGGCATCCCAGCGCGGCATCGCGAGCTTGGCGGCGAAGAGATAGAGCTGGTCGGCAAGGTCTGCGGGCCGCGTATCGGCCGACATCTTGAAGCTGGTATCCTCGATATCGAAATCGAGGCTGAGCTTGCGGCCTGTCGCCAGCCGGTCCAGTTCTTCACGCCCGACGTTGCCGAAACCGGTGTCCATCAGCGCCGTCTCGCCCAGCGAGGCGTAGACCGCATCCTTCGGGTCGATCACCGAATAGCCGCCGCCGAAATGCACGCGCACGATCACGCGGCCCGGTTCCGCCTCGTTCGACCAGAGCAGCGCCTTCACGCCGTTGGACAGTTCGACCCGCTCGATACCCAGCAGGCTGGTGCCTTCGGCGTTGGTCAGCTTGCCCGGCTCACCAATCGGCGGCAGGTCCTTGAAGCTCAATGAACTGGCGGCAAGGCGGCTGGCCGATGATGGCACCACCGGCGCAAGCAGTGCAGCGCGCAAGTCTGCCTCGGTGCCGTCGGTGGCCTTGGGCGTGACCAGAACCGGGCGTATCACCGTGCCCTTGAACAGCGCGCGGGTGTGTTCCAGCACTGCTGCGGGCGTGAACAGCGGGATCGACGAACGGAAGATGCTGTAGACGGTATCGGGATTGGCCACCGTTTCGCGGATGTCAACCGCATCGGTGATGTCGTCCGCCAGCTTCGATCCGGCCAGCGTTTCCTGCGTTTCCACCGGGACCTTGAACGCCACGTCGAACTCGGCAACCTCGCGCTGGATTTCCTCTTCGGTCGGCGGGGTGGCGAGCGCATCGGCGATCACCGCGCGGACATCCGTGACCGCCGCTTTCCAGTCGTCGGTCAGCGGGGTGACGGTCACCAGCGTGGCGTCCGCCGAACGGCTCAGGCGCTGCTGTTCGACCGAGGCGGCAAGATAGCTGCCACCGGCGCGCGCACGGCCTTCGATCCGGCGGTTGATGATCGCAAGGCCCAGCCGGTCGATCATCAGGCCCTGGTTATAGACGATGGTATCGTTGACCTTGTGCCACGGGCGCAGGACGGCATAGTTGAACACGCGCGGCAGATCGGGCTCGACCATCACCTTGGCGTCGCCCACCGGATTGGCCGGATCAGCGGCAGCGGGCGGCTTGGGCGCGCCGAAATCGGGCTGGGGCGGGCGTTTGCCGGTGCCCTTCCATGTGCCGAACCACTGCTTGATATGCGTGATCATGGCCTGCGGATCGGCATCGCCCGCCACCACGATTACCGCATTGTCGGGCCGGTACCACGCATCGTGGAACGCCTTGACCTTGGCCGGGGTGGCCGCGTTCAGCGTTTCCTCAGTGCCGATGGGCGAGCGGCTGCCGAGCGGCTGCCCGGCAAAGAACAAGGCGCGCGTGCCATCGAGAATGCGCGTCTGCGGGCCGGAGCGTTCGCGCATTTCCGCCAGCACGATCGGCACTTCGGTTTTCACGCCCACATCGGTGAAGACGGGCGCGGTGATCATGCCCGAAAGCAGGCGGAAGGTTTCATCCAACTTGGCAGACGAAATATCGGGAATGTCGAGCTTGTAGACGGTCTGGGTCGGGCTCGTCTCGGCATTGGTATCGCTGCCGAAGGTGGCGCCGAGGCGCTGCCACGCGGGGATCGCCTCACCTGCCTTGAGGTACTTCGAATCGCGGAACGTCAGGTGCTCGATCAGGTGGGCATAGCCGCGCTGCGGCTCTGTCTCATAAAGCGAGCCCGCATCGACCAGCACCCGCACCGAAATCTGGCCCGGCGGCACCCCGTTGCGCCGCACGGCATAGCGCAGGCCATTGGGCAGGACGCCGAAGATCCACGCCTTGTCCTGGGGCACATCGCTGCCGCGGTAGAGCCACGGGACCACTCCACTTGCCGCCCGCGGCGCCGGAGCCTTTGCCGGGGCTTCCGCCAGCGCTGGCCCAGCCAGCAGGCCGATCAGTACGGCGGCAAGAACGGGAGAGAGCGCGCGGGGCGTGCGCGGAGCGAACCGGGACAGAAAGGCCATGCCCGCTCTATAAGGCGGCAAGAAATGAAGGACCAGTGAATAGGTCCTTCACGTCCGC
Organism: Novosphingobium sp. PASSN1; assembly: GCF_002278815.1. Taxonomy (NCBI): domain Bacteria; kingdom Pseudomonadati; phylum Pseudomonadota; class Alphaproteobacteria; order Sphingomonadales; family Sphingomonadaceae; genus Novosphingobium; species Novosphingobium sp. PASSN1. The sequence continues at coordinate 58,485 of NZ_NKIS01000006.1, forward strand.
CCGCAGAAGGTATTCGCTCAAGCCGCAAACGGCATCAGTTTTTCGGCTGATCGCCCTGCTTTTCAGCCGCTGCGCGCAGCGCGGTGACTTCTGCCTCGCTCTTGAAGTCTACCAGTTCGACCTGGAACACGAGATCGGAATTGGCCGGGATCGGGCCAGTGGCCTTCTCGCCATAGCCAAGCGCGGCAGGGATGCAGAAGCGCCAGACACTGCCCTTGTTCATCAGCAGGAGGCCTTCGGAAAAGCCCTTGATCACCGCGCCGGTCGAGAAGGCCTGCGTCACGTTCTGATCGAAAACCGTGCCATCGGCGGCCAGATAGCCGATGTAATTCACCAGCACGTAATCCCCCCTGGCGGGCTTTGCGGCCTGCGCATCACGCAGCACGCGGGTGCCAAGGCCCGAGGCGGTCGCTGCGCTGCACACGCGCTGCGCGGCAGGCACCACCGGTTGGAGCGGCACGGGCAGGATATCTGCCGTAGGCGCGGCAGCCTGCGCCGCCGCCAGCGACGGCACGGCAGCGAGAGCGGCAAGAGTTACGGAAAGGGCGATTCGGCGAAGGCCGCGGGGCTGGTTGCTCATGCGCGGCCCCATAAACCAGCGATGTTACAGCTACCAGCATGGAAACAGGCCGCACTGGGGCGAATCTCCCCTCGTCTCCCCTTGACCCCCAACCGCTGCAGCCTACATGCTGGGACATGTTCATCGAAACCGAAACCACCCCGAACCCCGCCACGCTCAAGTTCCTGCCGGGCGAGATCGTCATGGCCACCGGCACGCGTGAGTTCACTTCGCCCGAGGCGGCAGCGGCTTCCCCGCTGGCCGAAGTGCTGTTTGCGCTGGGCGACGTGACGGGTGTGCTGTTCGGGCGCGATTTCATTGCGGTCACCATTGCGCCGGGCTCGGAATGGTCGAGCCTGAAGCCGCAAGTGCTGGCGCTGTTGCTCGATCACTTCGTGGCGCAGGCCCCGCTGTTCACGTCGGCGGGCGCGGATTTCGTGGTGCCGGGCGAAGCGGACGACGACACGCATTACGGCGATGATCCGGCCGACGCCGAAATCGTCGATCAGATCAAGGACCTCATCGAAACCCGCGTGCGCCCCGCCGTGGCGAACGATGGCGGTGACATCATCTATCGCGGCTTCCGTGAAGGGGTGGTCTATCTTAAGATGCAGGGCGCCTGCTCTGGCTGCCCTTCCTCCACCGCCACACTCAAGAACGGCATTGAATCGCTGCTCAAGCACTATGTGCCCGAAGTCAGCGAAGTCCGCGCCGCCTGAACTGCATTTCAAGGTTACTGCTCCATGTCTCAGCCGCTTGACGACGCCGCACTCGACCGCGTCTTCCGCACCGCCCGCAGCTTCAACGGTTATCTCGACAAGCCGGTGACAGAAACCCAGCTCCACGCGATCTGGGATCTGATGAAGATGGGGCCGACTTCGGCCAACCAGATGCCCGCGCGGCTCGTGTGGTGCACCAGCGCCGAGGCCAAGGCCAAGCTGGCAGCCTGCGCCGGCGGCACCAATGGCCCCAAGATCCTTGCCGCGCCGGTCACCGTGATCATCGGCATGGACCTTGAATTCCACGAGCAGCTGCCCTGGCTGTTCCCCCATGCCGATGCAAAAAGCTGGTTCGCCGGAAGCGCGCCACTGCGCGAGGCTTCGGCCATGCGCAATTCCACGCTGCAGGGCGCCTATTTCATCGTCGCCGCGCGCATGCTCGGGCTCGATACCGGCCCCATGTCGGGGTTTGACAACGCCGCGGTCGATGCCGCCTTCTTCGCGGGGACGAGCGTGCGCTCGAACTTCATCTCCACGCTGGGCTACGGCGATACGGCCACGATCTTCGATCGCAGTCCCCGGCCCGATTTCGCCACGTTCAACACGCTGGCCTGAGGCGCGGGCCCCTTGCGCCGGCTGGTAATCGACAGCGCGACCGAGGCCTGCTCGGTGGCCTTGTTCGATGGCGCGGAATTGATCGCGGGCACGCACGCCATGCTCGGGCGCGGCCATGCCGAACAACTCGTGCCGATGATCGCGGCGCTGCCGGGCAAAGGCCGGGCCGATGCCATCGCCGTCAATGCCGGGCCGGGCAGCTTCACCGGCATCCGCGTGGGGCTGGCCGCCGCGCGCGCGCTGGCGCTGGCATGGCAGGTGCCGATCGAAGGCTATTCCTGCCTCGCACTCGTTGCCGCCATGGCGCGCGCGGCAAATCCTGACGCGGCGATCGACGTGGTGATGAGCGGCGGGCACGGCGAATGGTTTTTCCAGCCCTTCGCCGCCAATGGCGCAGCGCTGGCCGAAACGGCCTCCCTGCTGCCCGAAGCGGCCGCGGCGCATTCGGCGGCAGGGATTGTGGTCGGCAGTCAGGCCGAAGCCTTGGCGGCGCGGCGCGGCGCAGGCGCGGCAGCCCACCCGCTGTGGCCCGATGCCCGCGCCTTTGCGCTGCTCGGCTCGGCGGCGCTGCGCCCCGATCCACTGCCCCGCTATGGCCGCGCGCCCGATGCGCGCCTGCCCGCCGCAACCCAACCGGCGGCATGAGCCCGGCGTGAGCTACGGCCCGGCAGATTGCGGCGACGATATCGACCGCATCATGGAGGTCATGGGCAGGGCTTTCGCGCCAGAATATGGCGAGGCGTGGAACCGCCGCCAGGTCTCGGACTCGCTGCTGCTGACCGGCACGCGCTATTGCCTGATCGGCGCAGACGGATCGATCGCTCCGCCGCCAGAAGAACCGGTCGCCGGATTTGCCCTGTTGCGGAGCATATTCGATGAGGAGGAATTGCTGCTCTTTGCAGTACTGCCCGAGTACCGTGGCAAGGGCCTGGGCGCTGCGCTGCTCAAGGCGGTGATTGCTGGCGCAACTACCCGAGGTATCCGCCGGCTGTTTCTCGAAATGCGCCGGAACAATCCTGCGGGCAAGTTGTACGCAGGATTTGGCTTTCGGACTATCGGCGTAAGGACGGGTTACTACCGCACTGCCAGCGGCGAGCGGCTCGATGCGCTGAGCCAGGAACTGATTATCATCGATAATTAGGCATATTTACGGGCATTTCGCCGCGTTTATGAAAAATCGGACACGAAAAGGTCATTCTCACTCCGAAATGGTTGTAACGCCGATACACAAGCGTATATGCGGTGTGGTCTACTCTGGTCGCTGCAAGCCTTGATTAGGCAATGACAAGATAACAACCCTAGAAGGTATCCGTACGATGAGTGAAATCGAAAACGACATGCGGGAAACGCTGATCACGTTGACCTCCGATATCGTGTCCTCCCACGTCAGCAACAACAGCGTCGCCGTAAACGACCTGCCGGTGCTGATCAGCAATGTCTACGCCGCGCTTGCGGGCCTGAATCCGACCCAGCCCGCCGCCGAACCGATGCCGGAACCGGCCGTTTCGATCCGCGCTTCGGTGAAGAACGATCACATCGTCTGCCTTGAAGATGGCAAGAAGCTCAAGATGCTGAAGCGCCACTTGATGACGCGCTACAACATGACCCCCGAACAGTATCGGACGCGCTGGAATCTGCCGGCTGACTATCCGATGGTCGCACCGGCCTATGCCGAAAAGCGCCGCGAACTGGCCAAGAAGATCGGCCTGGGCCGCAAGCCTGCGCCCAAGCGCGGCCGCCCCGCCAAGGTTGCCGGCTGAACCGCCTGCGCCGGCCATCGCTGGTCGGCCCTGAAAGACGGCGGGGCGGCGCGCTTCATGGCGCGGCCGCCCCGCCGCTTTTGCGTTTTCCCCCGCCGGAACATGAACCCACGCGCAAATCGTCTGCGCGCCGGTTGAAGAATTGGCGCAGCAAACTATGCTGCACTCCAAGCTAACCGGATGGGCCGCACCCTTGCATCAGGCAATCGACATCGAAGCGCTTTGCACCGAACGGGGTCTCAGGATCACCGAGCAGCGCCGCGTGATTGCGCAAGTGCTCTCTGAAAGCAGCGATCACCCCGATGTCGAGAAGCTGCATGAACGCGCCGCGGCGCGCGATCCGCGCATTTCCATCGCCACGGTTTATCGCACCGTCCGCCTGTTCGAAGAAGCGGGCATCCTCGATCGCCACGATTTCGGCGATGGCCGCGCCCGGTATGAGGCAACGCCCGAGGCGCACCACGACCATCTGATCGATGTCGAAACCGGCCGGGTGATCGAATTCGTCGATCCCGAACTGGAAGCGCTGCAACGCCAGATTGCCGAACGGCTCGGCTATCGCCTCGTTGACCACCGCATGGAGCTTTATGGTGTCAAGTCTGATCGCGAGGCGTAGGGCCCGCCGCAAGGTGGGGCCGGAACGCGGCGCGCCCGTCACCTGGATGGGCTGGATGCGGATCGTGCTGCGCGGAATTGCCCTCGTGGTCACCATGCTGATCTGCGTGCCGCTGCACTACCTCTACCGCATCGTGCATTATGGCTCGCCCTTCCCCAAGTTGTTCCTGTTCATTGCGGCGCGGATCATCGGCGCGCGGGTCCGGGTCCACGGCGTGCCGCTCAAGCGCGATGTATTCTACATTTCCAACCACCTCTCGTGGGTCGATATCCTTGCGCTCGGCGGCGCGAGCGGCACCGCATTCGTGGCCAAGGCCGAACTGTCGCAGGCCCCGGTCGTCGGCTGGCTGGCGCGTATGAACCGCACCGTGTTCGTCAGCCGCGAAGATCGGATGGGTGTGGCCGACCAGATCAACCGCCTGAAGGAAGCGCTGGCCGACAACTGGTCGATCACCGTGTTCCCCGAAGGCACCTGCACCGATGGCAAATCGCTGCTCCCGTTCAAGACCTCGATGCTGCGCGTGCTCGAACCGCCGCCGCCGGGCGTGATGGTGCAGCCGGTCGTGCTCGATTATGGGCAGGTTGCCGAATGGATCGGATGGATCGGCACCGAAGACGGTATTTCCAACAGCAAGCGCATCCTCTCGCGCCGGGGCTCGTTCCGTCTGGAGGTCCACTTCCTCGAGCCGTTCGACCCCCAGGGCCTCGCTGGCCGCAAGGCCATCGCCGCCGAAGCGCGCCGCCGCATCGAACCCGCGCTCGAAGCCGCGCTAGGCGAACCGCTCCGCCCGTTCGCATTCGATGTCGGCTCCGTGCGCTATGAAGCGGCGAAAAGCGCGGCATGAAGCTAAAGCTGAAGCCAGCGCTCACACGCCGCCCGCGTGAAATGGTCAACAAGATGGCTTCGGCCGTGCGCCGCAAGGTGCGGCGTCATCCGCGAAGCCTGAAGCTGAAGCGCAAAGGCCCGCCCGAAGCGCTGCTCGGGCTGGGCCGCTTCGTGGCCAATCCGCGCCGCTTCGGCGGATTCGTCAGCGGCCCCGCGCTGGCCACCGCAATCACCGCGGCGATTGATCCGGCAGCAGGTCCGGTGCTGGAACTCGGGCCGGGCACCGGCGTGTTCACGCGCGCGCTGCTGGCGCGCGGCGTGGCCGAGACCGATCTCGTGCTGGTCGAACTCGATCCGATGCTCGCCGGCCGGCTGCGCAGCGCATTCCCGCAGGCGCTGGTACTGTGCTGCAAGGCGGGCAGCATCACGCCCGATCTGCTCGAAGGCCGCCGCCCGGCCGCCGTGGTCAGCGGCCTGCCGCTGCTCAACTTCCCCGCTGATGAAGTGGAACGGATCCTTGCAGCCGCCTTTGCCGTTTCCACGCCGGATGCGGAATTCTACCAGTTCACCTACGGCCCGCGCTGCCCGGTGCGGGATCATCTGAAGGCGCGCCTTGGCCTCATCGCCCGCCGCACCGCGCGCGTCTGGCGCAATGTGCCGCCCGCCTCGGTCTATTGCATCACGCGGCGCTGAGCGCAGCGCAAGAGCCACCCAGAACGACTGTTTGTCCGCGCGGCTGAAATCAGGCCAGCGACGGCATGTCCGATTCGGACCAGCTGAGGCTGCACCAGCTTCATCTGCGCAGGTGCGGGATCGCTGCTGAGGGGCAACGCCCTCCTCCAGCAGCGTTTCCTGCATTTCTGGCGCCAATTTCCCAGCGATCCCGGCAGGTCACTGCAAAAACGGCACCATTGCTGAGTGAGCCGATCCGCCCGGCTGCCTATCGATGATCCATCGTATTATTATATATTACCCTCAATACAATAACTTAAATAAATCTTCGCAAAAATGCAACATATCACGGCGGCAAGTATAGATATGAAACATTCGCGTCCTTATACAAGTATTGCGTGGACATTATTGGCCAGCGCAATTGCACCCGAGGTTTCGTTCGCGCAAGTCGCGGATAGCTGGGGCATTTCGGGCGATGTAACTATCACCGCGAACAACACGAACGCCCCCGTTTCACTGACACCGACCGACGTTGCCCTCCTGTCCGCGCCGACAATTGCCGATGGCTCGCGCAACACGATCAGCGCAAGCGCGGTTGGTGCCACCGCTTCGGCTTCCTACGTCAACGCCAACGATCAGGACGCCACGATGGCCGCCGCCATCGATGGCGATGTCGTCGTTTCAGCCATCAATCCTGGCAGCGATATCACCCTCGCCGGCACTGTAGACGGCGCCGCGATCGACCAGGGCCACGACAACACCATCGCACTTTCGGGCGTGGGCGCCTCCGCGCAAATCAGCGTTGTCGACGATGTGCTTGGCGGGGCAACGGTCAGCCGGTCGCTGGGCATCAACGGCGACATAACGCTCAATGCGGAAAATTCCGGTGCGGTCAGCGTGCAGACCGACGTCGCTGGCGTCGAGATCAATGGCGGCACGCGCAACGCCTTCAGCGGCACAGCAATCGGCGCTTCGGCCGGCGTGTCGGTTCTCGCCGTCGTCGATGATGGAACTTATACCTCGGATATCTCGATCGGAAGCGGCGGCCTGATCAGCGTCACCGCGAACAACAGCGGCGATATCCGCATCGGCGCGACGGATGATCCGACCCAGGCTGCCACGGTGAGCGGTGCCGTACTCGGCGTGGACAGCGTCGATGGCAGCGTATCCCTCATGGCCATTGGCGCGAGCGGTTCGGTCAGCAGCACGACGGTCGTCTATGCGGGCACCGCAGACCCGAACGTTGTCTTCGGCGAGATCGTCTTCGATGTCGTCAACACGGGCGCGGTCGAAGCCAACGTCACGATTGCCGACGCTTTGATCGAAGGCAAGAACAGTATCAGCACCGGCGCCATTGGCAGCGCGATGAGCACTTCGGCCAAGTCCATATCCTACGCCGAAGGTGCGCAAGGCGTCACCGGAACCATGGATTCCATGAGCTTCGCCTCCAGCAACTCCGGCTCCATCCTGATGGCAGGCGGGCTCAGCAACTCCGGGATTGCGAGCGGCTTCAGCCTTGCGATCAGCCTCAATGCGGTCGGCAGCTCGGCGTCCTTCACCTTGCCCTAGCGCGGGACCGAGGCCGCACCGCGAGCCCCCTTCATTCGCAGGCGGTTCTGGCGTAAGGCGCGCGTCTTATGAGCTCTTCCCCTCCCCGCACCTTCCACGTCAAGAGCTTCGGCTGCCAGATGAACGTCTATGACGGCGAGCGCATGGCCGAACTGCTCGCCGCAGAAGGCATGACCGCGGCCGACGAGCGCGAGACGGCAGATCTCGTCGTGCTCAACACCTGCCACATCCGCGAGAAGGCGACCGAGAAGGTCTATTCCGACATCGGCCGCATCGTGAAGGAAGGGCGGCGCGAGGACGGCTCGGTGCCGCTGATCGCAGTGGCGGGCTGCGTGGCGCAGGCAGAGGGCAAGGAAATCATGTCCCGCGCACCGTCGGTGCGCGTCGTCGTCGGCCCGCAGGCCTATCACCGCCTGCCCGCGATGGTAGCCGAAGCCGCAGCAGGCGGCCGCGCGACCGAAACCGACATGCCGGCGGAAGCCAAGTTCGCCGCGCTGCCAAAGCGCCGCAAGGTGGGGGCATCCGCCTTCCTCACCGTGCAGGAAGGCTGCGACAAGTTCTGCACCTATTGCGTGGTGCCCTATACGCGCGGCGCGGAGCTTTCCCGGCCCTATGCCGATCTGGTGAGCGAGGCACGTGCGCTGGTCGAAGGCGGCGCGCGCGAGATCACGCTGCTGGGCCAGAACGTGAATGCGTGGAGCGGGGAGGACGAGCGCGGCCGCCGCGTCGGACTGGCGGGCCTCGCCGAAGAACTCGCCGCCATCGAGGGCCTTGCCCGCATCCGCTATACGACCAGCCACCCGGCGGACATGGACGATGCGCTGATCGAGGCGCATGGCAGCAACCCCAAGCTGATGCCGTTTCTCCACCTGCCAGTGCAATCGGGCAGCGACCGCGTGCTCAAGGCGATGAACCGCAGCCACACGGCGGAGAGCTATCTGCGCATTCTGGAGCGCGTGCGCGCCGCGCGGCCCGATATCGCGCTCTCGGGCGATTTCATCGTCGGCTTCCCCGGTGAGACCGAGGCCGAGTTCGAAGAGACGCTCCAGATCATTGCCGCGGCCCGCTATGCGCAAGCCTTCAGCTTCAAATACTCTCCGCGCCCTGGCACCCCTGCCGCCACGATGGATGGCCAGATCGCAGCTGAAGTGATGGACGAGCGCCTCAAGCGCCTGCAGGCCGCGCTCCAGCGCGACAGTCTCGCGTTCAACAAGGCCAGAGTGGGCAAGCGCTGCGCGGTGCTGGTCGAGCGCAACGGCCGCCATGCCGGGCAATGGCTCGGCAAATCACCCTGGCTGCAATCGGTGCATTTCACCGGCGATGCAGCGCTGGGCGATCTCGTCGAGGTCGATCTGATCGAAGCTGGCCCCAATTCGCTGGGCGGCCAACTGGTGGCGCGTACGTCTTCCTGATTTTCCGTTTGCAGGAACAAGGGCACACAGCGGTGCATATCTGCGCGGCTGGTGCGATTTTGCCCGGCGCTGTCTTGCGCCTGACGCATCGGTGCCTAATCTGGCCGCATTATCCTGAAAGGAGCGCATGGCCCGCAAGTTCTCCCGCCCGCACGATGAGGCCCCCCGCCGCGATACGCCGCGCAGCGAAGTGCCCCGCAGCGACCATCAGCGCCGCGCCCGGATCGAGATCGCGTTTGAAGAGCAGACCGTGCTCGGTTCGCTGTTCGGACAGTTCGATCAGAACCTCGTGCAGATCGAGAACCGGCTCGGGGTCTATATCTCGGCGCGCGGCAACAAGGCCGTGATCGAAGGGCCGGACGATGCCGTGGCCCGCGCGCGCGATGTGCTGAAAGGCATGCACCAGCGGCTGATTGCGGGGCATGAGGTCGATGCAGGCGCGGTCGAATCGCTCATCATGATGTCGAACGAGCCGACGCTGGAGGGGATCATCTCGGGCGCCCCCGAAGGCACGCCGCCGATCATGATCCGCACGCGCAAGAAAACCATCGTGCCGCGCTCGGCCACCCAGATCGAATACATGCGCGCGCTGGTGCGCGATGACATGATCTTCGCGCTTGGCCCGGCAGGTACCGGCAAGACCTATCTTGCCGTTGCGCAGGCCGTGGCGCAGCTCATCAGCGGCAGCGTGCAGCGCCTGATCCTATCACGCCCGGCGGTCGAAGCCGGAGAGCGGCTGGGCTTCCTGCCCGGCGACATGAAGGAGAAGGTCGATCCCTATCTGCGCCCGCTCTACGATGCATTGTATGATTGCATGCCGCCCGAGCAGGTCGAGCGGCGGCTGGCTTCCGGCGAGATCGAGATCGCGCCGATTGCCTTCATGCGCGGGCGCACGCTGGCTGATGCCTTCGTCATTCTCGATGAAGCGCAGAACACCACGCCGATGCAGATGAAGATGTTCCTCACCCGCTTCGGCCAGAACAGCCGCATGGTGATCTGCGGCGATCCCAAGCAGACCGATTTGCCCGGCGGCACGGCGGCCAGCGGCCTCAACGATGCGGTCAACCGGCTCGCGGGCGTGGACGGCATCGGCATGATCAGGTTTGGCGTGGCCGACGTGGTGCGCCATCCGATCGTGGGCCGGATCGTCGAGGCTTACGAGGGCAAGGACGGGTGACGTCTCCCACGCTCGAACTCGATATCGATCCGGTCTGGCCGTCCTCCACCGATTGGGAAGCGCTGGCCGCCCGCACGGCTGAGGCCGCTGGCGCGGTCGCGCCCGAACTGGCGCACGAACACCTGCTCGTCAGCCTTGTCATGGCCGATGACGAGGAAGTCCACGCGCTCAACAAGCAATGGCGCGCGAAGGACAAACCGACCAACGTGCTGTCTTTTCCCATGCTCTCGCGCGAGGAAGTGCTGGCCGCCGCCGCTGCAACCGAAGCGCCGGGGATGCTCGGCGATCTCATCCTCGCCCACGGCGTCTGCACGCGCGAAGCAGCGGACAAGGGCATCCCGGTCGAAGCCCATGCCGCGCACCTCATCGTCCACGGCCTGCTCCATCTGGCGGGCTATGACCACGAGACCGGCGAGGCAGACGCTACGGAAATGGAGGCGCTGGAAACAAAGGCGCTTGCGCTGATGGGCCTACCCGCCCCATATGCCCCGCATTAGCGTCAAAGGAGTGATGGGCCGTGCCTGAGGGCAGTGGGTCCGGCGGCGAAAGCCGTTCGGGCGAAGGAGACAGTAGCGGCGCGCTGTGGCGCGCACTCAAGGCGTTTTTCCGTGGGCCCGAGCACGATCAGTCGCTCCGCGCACAGATCGAGGAAGCCATCGAGGAGCACGAAGGCGATGCCGGCGGCTCCACCGGGGCAGACGGCGACCTGCTGCCGCTGGAGCGCCAGATGCTCAAGAACCTGCTCCATTTCAGCGAGAACGATGCCGACGACGTGGCCATTCCGCGCGGCGAGATCGTGGCGATCCCCGCTTCGGCGAGCTTCGAGGACGTCGTCGATGCCTTCGCCGAACATGGCCACAGCCGCCTGCCCGTCTATGCCGATTCGCTCGATGAAGTGATCGGCATGCTCCATGTGAAGGACCTGTTCCCGATCGTGGCCAGCATGGCACTGTCCGGCAAGGCCGCGCCCAAGGACTGGAGCGGCCTGATGCGCCAGCCGCTGTTCGTGCCGCAGGCGCGCGGCGCGCTCGATGTGCTGGCCGACATGCGCTCCAGCCGCACGCACCTGGCCATCGTGATCGACGAATATTCGGGCACCGACGGGATCATCACCATCGAGGATCTGGTCGAGGAGATCGTCGGTGAGATCGAGGACGAACACGACGACGCGCCGCAGGACCACTTGCACCAGATCGACGAGCTGACCTGGGATGCCGATGCGCGCATCGAACTGGAAGATGTCGGTGAACGGATCGATCCCCGGCTTGCGCTGGTGGACGAGGACGTGGATACTCTGGGCGGGCTCGCGGTGGTGCTGGCGGGGGAAGTCCCGCCCGTAGGCCGCGTGCTGGAACACGAGAGCGGATGGCGAATCGAGGTAACGGCGGGGGACGAGCGCAGGCTCACCCGGCTGCGCCTCCATGCGCCTATGCCCGCAAGACCTGAAGAAGACTGACCACAGATGATCCGCCGCCTGCCTCCCTTGCGCTCGCTCGAAGCGTTCATCCGCGTGGTGCGCGCAGGATCGGCCAAGACGGCTGCGGCAGAGCTTGCGCTCAGCCCCTCCGCGCTCTCGCGCCGGCTGGGCGCGCTGGAGGAATTCATCGGCAAGCCGGTGTTCGAACGCAAGCACCAGCTGCTCAAGCTGACCGACGAAGGCCAGCAGCTCTATGATGCCGTCGCCCCGCTGATCGACGAGATGGCCGACCGGATCGACCGCCTGATCGATACCGGGCAAGTGCTGCGCCTGCGCCTGGGCGTGCTGCCGCTGTTCGGCAGCCAGCGCCTGTTCCCGCGCCTGGGCGAACTGCGCAAGCTCCACCCCCAGCTCCACATCGATATCGACAGCTCGGCCGCCGCCGAAACCAAGCTGGGCGATACCATCGACGCCGCGATTATCCTGTCCGAAGGGCCGGAGGGCGCGCTCCATTCGGTGCGGCTCGATCACAACCGTGTCCATGCCATCGCCACGCCCGAAATCGTGGCAGAACTTGGCCCGCGCCCCGATCTTGCGAAGCTCAACCGGCAGACGTTCCTTGTGCACAACGATCTGCCGATGAGCTTCGAGGCATGGAAGCGCACGCTGCATCTCGAAGCCCTGCAGCCCGCCGCCATCGATCATTTCGATTCCGGGCAGCTCATCCTAGAAGCCGCCGCGCAGGGCCTTGGCATCGCGATCATGCACGATGATCACTACAAGCGCAGCCACGATCCGCGCGTCGCCCGGCTCTATGATATCGAGGTCGACAGCCCCTATTCCTACTGGTTCGTGTGCCGCCCGCGCGCGCTGCAATCGCGGCCCGTGCGGCTGTTTCACGATTGGATGATCAAGGCGGGGCTCTGAAACGATGAACACGGCAAACAAGCGCGCACTGCGCGTGGCGGTCCATGTGCCGGTCGCGGCAGAAACGCTCGCCGCGCTGCTGGCGGGCGATCGCGGCGCGGTGGAGGCCGATACCGTCATGGCGAAGATGCTGGCAATCCTGCGCGCCCCCGGCGCTCTGGGCGATTTCGGCGTCTACCACGGCGTCGCGGAAATCGGCCTCGGCTGGGAAACCTTCGCCCCGGCACCCGATGCCAGGCCAACGCTGGGCGCAGCTGGTCAGATCGAGCATTCACCCACGGTCACGCTGGTCAGCTGGATCCCCGCCGAAGCGCCCGCAGAAGCCATCGACACGGCACTGGCAGCACTGATGGCCGCGCACCCATGGGAAGTGCCCGTGATCGAGGTGACTGAAACGCGCCTGCTGGTGCGGAGCTAAATCCTACCAGTCGCCGCCCAGTTTCTCGATCTCGGCGAGGAGCGCCCGCTTCGACGCTGTGCGCCGCGTCCCGCTGTTGCGCGGCACCTCAATCTCGCCCAGCTCCGCCTTGCGCGCGGCGAGGCGCTCGGCCATCGCTTCCAGCGTGACCGGCTCAGTTCGCGTCTGCAAGGTCTTGAAGGCCATAATCGCCAGCCGTTTCTTCTCGAATGCGCCTGTCCATATAGTGCAGGTCGAGTGAGGAGCGCTACAGCGCCACCCGGTACTGCACGAAGCCCGAACGCTCCGCGACTTTGTCGTAGAGCTTCATCGCGTCCGTATTCGTCTCGTGCGTCAGCCAGTAAAGGCGCGCAGCCCCGGCGGCTTGCGCCGCATCGCGGACATGCGCGATCAGCGCGCGGCCCGCACCGGAGCCGCGCACGTCTTCGTCCACATAGAGGTCCTGCAGGTAGCAGTAAGGCCCTGCCGTCCATGTCGAACGGTGGAAGATCCAGTGGACCATGCCCACCGCCCGCGCGCCCTGCCACGCCAGCATCGCGTGCATCGGCTCATCGTGGGCGAGCAGCCGCTCCCATGTCAGGTCGCTGACAGGCGCGGCGATTTCAACCTTGTAGAAGCGCTGGTAGCCCTGCCACAGGCGGTCCCACGCGGCGCGGTCTGCGCCCGTGGGAGGCCTGAGGACAAGGTCCACCGCGGCTATGCCGTCAGGCCGAAACGATGGCGGCCTTCTGGATCACGCCCGGCTTTGCGGGCGGTTCGCCCTTGGGCAGCGCATCGACATGTTCCATGCCGCTCTCAACTTCGCCCCACACGGTGTACTGCTTGTCGAGGAAGCGCGCGTCGTCGAAGCAGATGAAGAACTGGCTGTTCGCCGAGTGCGGATAGCTGGTGCGGGCCATCGAGCAGACGCCGCGCACGTGCGGCGCGTCGTTGAATTCGGCCTGGAGATCGGGCTTCGAGGAACCGCCCATGCCGGTACCCTGCGGGCAGCCGCCCTGCGCCATGAAGCCCGGGATCACGCGGTGGAACTTCACCCCGTCGTAAAAACCTTCGCCCACCAGTTCCTTGATGCGCGCCACGTGGCCGGGGGCCAGATCGGAGCGCAGCTTGATCACCACATCCCCGCCATCGAGCGTGAGCACCAGTTTTTCGTCAGACATCGTCGTCAAATCCCTTGTTTGTCTGCCTCTGCCTATAATCGCTCGCCCGCCAAAGTATACCTCTTGGAGCCATCGAGGTTGCTTTTGGCGCTCCCGGGCGTATCCCCCGCGCCATGGCGCGCGATGATGATCTGCACGATTCCGTTCTGGCGGATGGCGGCTCCGTTCTGACGGAGAGCGTCGCCGTGCACGAACCCATGCGCAACGCAGAAAGCCTCGACGACGAGGACAACACCCTGCGCCCCAGCTTCATCCGCCGGGTGAGCGACGCGCTCGACGCAGACGATCAGGAAACCGTCTACAACCTCGTCGAACCGCTGCACCCGGCCGACGTGGCCGACTTGTTCGAGCTGATCGGCCCGGATTACCGGGCCGAACTGGCACGCGCGATCAACGATCTGCTCAGCAGCGAAGTGATCGCCGAGCTCAACGATTATGTCCGCGACGATCTCGTCGAAGAGCTCGATCCCGATGAAGTCGCCGATCTTGCGGGCGACATGGAAACCGACGACGCGGTCGCGCTGATCCAGGACCTCGACGAGGAGGACTTGGCTGCCGTCCTCGCCGAGATGGAGCCGGAAGACCGCGCCGCCATCGAAAGCGCGCTGGCCTATCCGGAAGATTCCGCCGGCCGCATGATGAGCCGCGACGTGATCGCGGTGCCCGAACACCTCAGCGTGGGCGACTTGATCGATTTCCTGCGCGAGGATCAGGACCTCGCCACCGAGTTCTGGGAAGTGTTCATCGTCGATCACAAGCACCACCCTGTCGGCACGTGCGCGCTTTCGTGGATTCTGCGCACCCCGCGCTCCATCGCGCTGACCGACGTGATGAAGCGCGACCAGACGCTGATCCCCGTCACGATGGATCAGGAAGAAGTCGCGCTGCGCTTCCAGAAGTACGCGCTGATTTCCGCCGCTGTGGTTGATGAAAGCGGGCGCCTTGTCGGCCAGATCACCGTGGACGACGTGGTCCACATCATTCAGGAAGAAGCGAGCGAGGACATCCTGCGCCTGTCCGGCGCGGGCGACGGCGACATCAACGAGCCGATCCACCTCACCGTGCGCACGCGGCTTTCGTGGCTGGTGGTCAATCTCGGCACCGCGATCATCGCCTCCTCGGTCGTCGGCATGTTCCAGGGCGCGATTGCCAGGCTGGCGCTGCTCGCGGTGCTGATGCCCATCGTCTCGGGCATGGGCGGCAATGCGGGCACGCAGACGCTGGCCGTGGTGGTGCGCGCCATCGCCACCAACCAGCTGACCAGTTCGAACACGGTGCGCATGATCCTGCGCGAGTTTCGCATCGCGCTGGCCAACGGGCTATCGCTTGGGCTGCTGATCGGCGGCGGCACCGCGCTGCTGTTTCAGAACCCGCTGCTCGGCGCAGTGATCGGCGCGGCGATGGTGATCAACAATCTGGTGGCAGGCCTCGCCGGGATCATGGTCCCCGTCACGCTCGACCGGCTCAAGGTCGATCCTGCAGTCTCCTCCGCCGTGTTCGTGACGATGGCGACCGACGTGATGGGCTTCTTCTCGTTCCTCGGCCTCGCCGTGCTGAGCGGGCTGGCAGGATAGACCGATGCCGCTGAGCATGACCAAAGTGGCGTTCGGCGCCTCCTCGTTCGAAGACCTCCATGGCTGGTTCAAGACCCGCCGCGAGTCTGCACGCCTCACCACCCGCTACTTGCCCAAGCGCCATGCGGAAATGATCGGCGGCTCGGTCTACTGGATCCTCAAGCACCAGCTCGTCGCGCGCAGCGAGATCCTCGGCTTCGAGGAAGCCGAGGGCGGCCGCACCGAAATCGTGATCTCGACGAAGCTGATCGACGTCCACCCCAAACCCAAGCGCGCGCATCAGGGCTGGCGCTATCTGGAAGAAGCCGACGCGCCCGCCGATCTGGCCGACGGCGAAAGCGCGGACATGCTGCCTCCGAACCTTGCGGGTGAACTGGCGAAGCTGGGGTTGGCCTAGGGGCCTGAGGCGGGCCGCGAATTTCGCGAATTACTGCACTTGGCGGCCCAGCCGCTGATGACTTGCCGTTGATCTGTTTTCCGTCACCCCGTGCTTGACACGGGGTTCGGCTATGCTTCTTGCGTGACGCCCGAAACAAAAGCCAAGGCCCGGATCAAGTCCGGGCCGACGATTCCATGTGATGTCATCTGGCTCTAGCCCGCCCTGATACCACTCAAATCAGTTTCGGATTGGGCTCTTGGAAGGATCGAACATCATGGCGTTTGGCGGAAAGATTGCGGTTGTCACCGGCGCTGGCAGCGGCATGGGTGAAGCGACCGCGCAGCTGCTGGCCGCACGGGGCGCAACCGTGGTTCTGGCCGGGCGCAGCGAGGACCGCCTCCGCGCCGCGGCGGACCGCATCAAGGCCGATGGCGGCAAGGCGGTGATCCGCGCGACCGACGTGACCGTGCGGGCCGATCTGGAAGGCCTGATGGACTGGATCGAACAGGAATTCGGCCGCCTCGATCTCGCGGTCAACAACGCGGGCGGACACGCCGATTTCAAGCCGCTGCACGAAACGCCTGCCGACGAATCCGACTGGGTGTTCGATCTGAACCTGAAGTCCGTTTATAACGGCATGCGCGCGCAGATTGCGCTGATGCTGCGGGGCGGCGGCGGCGCCATCGTCAACAACGCCTCGATCTTCGGCCTGAAGGGCGTGGCCGGGATCGCGCATTATGTCGCCGCGAAGCACGGGGTCGTCGGCCTCACCAAATCCGCCGCGCTGGATTATGCGAACAGCGGCATCCGCATCAATTCGGTGTGCCCGGGCGCCACGGAAACCCCCAACCTGCTGCGCGTGACCGGCGGCGATGCCCATGCGCTGGATGCCATGATCCCGGTCGGCCACCTTGGCCAGCCGGCGGACGTGGCCCGCACGATTTGCTGGCTGCTGTCTGACGAGGCCGGTTATGTGACGGGCGCGAACTTCTCCGTGGATGGCGGCATGAGCGCGGGTTGATAAACCCAACGAGATAGGTTATTTTTAGCCATGGTCACTGTTTACCGCGCCCATGGCCTGCGCTTCATCATCTTTGTTGATGACCATGCGCCAGCCCATGTCCATGTGTTTGGCGACGGACACGCCAAGATCAACTTGCTGGGAGCCGATGGCGAGCCAGAGGTTGTGACCATCGAAGGCATGAAACGCGGCGATGTGCGCCGCGCCATGCAAGTCGTGATGGAACAGCAGGAAGCCCTGCTCGCACGCTGGAGAGATATTCATGGTTGAGCCTGTGACGATTGACCCAAGCGAAGCGCAGCTGAGTGCCGCCGAAGAGCGCGGCCGCATCGCCGCGCAGATCGAACCCAGAGCTGCCAGCGCGCGCTATGATCGCCGCCGGGGCATGATGGTCGTCGCGCTGACCAACGGCTGCTCCTTCACCTTCCCGCCGCATCTCGCCCAAGGGCTGGAGGAGGCGAGCCACGATGAACTCGCCGCGTTCGAAGTGCTCGGCAATGGTTATGGCCTGCACTGGGAGGCGCTCGACGTCGATCTTTCGATCCCGGGGCTGCTCGCAGGCCTGTTCGGCACCAGCGCCTATATGGCGCGCCGCGCCGGGCAAGCGCGGTCAGCGGCTAAGAGTGCGGCAGCGCGGGCGAACGGGGCGAAGGGCGGGAGGCCACGCAAGTCGGGTTAGTGGGTGCGGGATTTGGGGGTTAGTGCACGTGTCACCGTAACTCAGGTCTCCGGTGGGCCTTTAAGGGGTCAAAGCCTCCGGCGGGCAAGGGCCATCGCCCTTGCATCCCGGAAGTTCGGGGGTTGTTGCACGTGTCACCGTAACCCGCCGTGTCACCGTAACCCGCCGTGTCACCGTAACCCTTTTGTAAAATGCCACCGTAATCCTAAATTTTTAACTAAAAATAGCTCGAAATAGCCACAGGCCAATAATTATCATAAATATAGGAGCCAGGAGCTGAATAAGGCAGCTACCTGCAAACATGCCACCAACCATAGCGCCTTCTACTGGATTTTCCTTATTTGCTAAGGAAAAAACAACGCCTATTGCCGCGCCTATACCAAGTATCCATAATACGGTAACCATAAGAACATCCCACTTTTTACCTAGTTAGCGCCAAAAAATAACGCTACCATTCAGCCATATCAATCCCCGATAGCCTCCATTGCGTAACGGCAAAGTGGGAAGGATCGGGATGCAAGGGCAATGGCCCTTGCCCGTCCTTCGACAAGCTCAGGATGAGCGTGAGGCCCCTCCCCCCTACTCCGCCGCCGCCACAGCCGCCTCGCGCGCCACAACACGCCGCAGCGCGTTGGCGTAAGTTGCCGGGTCCTGCGCGCCGGGGATCATGTATTTGCCGTTGATGACCATCGCGGGGACGCCGCTGATGTTCCAGTCCCACGCCTGCTGTTCGCCCGCATCGACGATGGCGTCGATTTCGGGGTCGGTTAGCGCGGCGGCGGCTTCGGTGCGGTCGAGGCCCACCGAGGCGGCGATGTCGGTGAGGACGGCGGGGTCGTTCATGCGGCGGCGCTGCTGGAAGTGGGCGTCGAACAGGGCGCGTTTGAGCTTTACCTGCATTTCAGGGCCGTGGTCGCGCAACACGGCGACGAGGAGGCGGTGCGCGAGGCGGGTGTTCCACATCATGGCGGGGGGTGGATCGCCCCCTTCGTCTTTGGCTCCGGTGTAGTGGAAGGAATAGCCTGCGGCTTCGGCGGCCTCCGCCATGCGGCCCCGCGCGTCTGCCGCCTGATCGGGGGTGCGGCCGTATTTGCGCTGGATGTGCGCGGCGCTTTCCTCGCCCGCCTCGGGCATGTCCGGGTTGAGTTCGAAGGGGTGGAAGCGAACGGTGGCGCTGACTTCGCCTGCCATGCCCTTCAGCGCGGTTTCGAGCTGGTTGTGGCCGATCACGCACCACGGGCACATGACATCGGACCAGATATCGATGGTGACTGCTGCCGGTTTGCTCATTGTTCGATCCACCATTTGAGGAGGTGATGGGCCACCGCGAACGGCGGCGGGGCGATGAAGGCGCCGTCTTCGCGCCCGGTTTTGAGGCCTTCCATCGCGTAGACGACTTCCTCGCGCGTGAACCAGCGCGCGTCGTCGAGCTCGGTCGCGTCGATGGTGATGGCCGGATCATCGGCATAGGCGTGGCAGCCGATCATCAGCGAGGAGGGGAACGGCCAGGGCTGGCAGGCGACATACTGCACATCGCGCACGCGCACGCCCGCTTCCTCGAAGACTTCGCGCGCCACGGCTTCTTCGATGGATTCGCCCGGTTCCACGAAACCGGCAAGCGCGGAATAGCGGCGCGGGGGGAAGCGCGGCTGGCGGCCGAGGAGGAGCTGGCCCTCCCATTCGACCGACATGATCGTGACCGGATCGACGCGGGGGAAATGCTCGGCCTTGCAATCCATGTTCACGCACTTGCGCTGCCAGCCGCCCTTGCCGAGCTTCGTCGCATAGCCGCAGCGCGCGCAGAAGCGGTGGCGGGCGTGCCAATCGACCAGCGCGCGGGCACCGCCGTAGGTGGCGAGATCGCCTGCGGGCAGCGAGGCCATCGCGCCCCACAGGCGGGGGTTGGCGGGGCCGGGATTGCCCTTGTTGGCGGGCGCAACGGGGGCGAAGCAGGCGCGGCCCTCGCCATCGAGGCCGAGGAACACTAGTTCATCCTGTTCGCCCGCATCGGCGAGCGTACCCCAGACGAGGCTGCCATCATCGCCAATCACCGGATCGAGCCCGTCGAGCCGCAGCAGCCGCGCGCGCCAGTTAGTCAGTTCGGCCAGCTTGTCGGCATCGGCGCGGATGTGATCGGCTCGGTCGAGCACGGCGCCAGTGAAGGAAATCGGGGGGTTTGGTCTGTAGAGCATTAGAGTTACGCCGCTTTCTTCATGGCCGAAACATCGGTCAGCACGGACTTGGGGAATTCCTCGGGAATGGGCAGTGCCGCCGAGGGCATGAATTGCACGAACAGGCCCGCGCGCAGGCCAACGCGGGTATTGACGAAACCCACCGTGCCCGCCGCGCCGGACCAGCCGAACGTGCCCGCATCCGCGCCAAGACCGACCCGGCCGCCCGCGCCAAATCCGGCACCCGCGACCCATGTCCCCGCAAGATCGGCGCTCGCGGGCAGGAGATTGCTCGTGCCGAGGCGCACTGCCGCCTCGCTCATCACGCGGGTGCTGCCGATCATGCCGCCGCCTGCCAGCATCATCAGGAACCGGTCATAATCGCGCGGGCTGCTGACGAGGCCCGCCCCGCCGAACGGGAAGGCCGGCGGATCGAGATAGACCGAACTGGCACCCGGATCGATCGGATCGGCCTTGCCGTCATGAACGAGGTAGTTGCTGGTAAGGCGCGGGGCCTGCGCGGCGGAGACCTGAAAACCGGTGCTTGCCATCCCGCAGGGACCGAACACGCGCGCGGCGAGGAAGGCCGCGAAATCCTGCCCCGATACGACCTCGATGATCCGCCCGACCAGATCGAGCCCGACTGAATAGCTCCACCGCGTGCCGGGCTCGTAGACCAGCGGCATCTCGGCAAGCTTGTCGGCGAACTGGGCGAGGCTGGGCACCGTCTTTACCCCGCTCAACGGGGGGATCGAAAGCCGCGACGCCTGCCCCGGCACAAGCCCGGCCGCCTCGTAGGCCTCCTTGATGGGGCCCTTCTGGATGATCGAATAGCCCAGCCCCGCCGTATGCGTGAGGAGGTGGCGCAAGGTGATCGCCGTCTGCGCGGGCTTCAACTCGGTGATCGAGCCATCGGGCGTGACCTGCACCTGCATCTGCGCGAACTTGGGCAGGAAATCGCTGATCGGCTGATCCAGCCCGATCTTGCCTTCGTCCACCAGCATCATCGCGGCCATGCCGGTGACGGGCTTGGTCATCGAATAGATCCGGTAGAGGCTATCGAGATCAACGGGCGTGCCGCTATCGAAGGCCATCGTGCCGCGCGCGATCTGCGCCGGGGGCGCGCTGCCCCAGCCGATGGCGGCGACCGCACCGGGCAGGCGGCCCGAGGCGACGTAATCGTACACGAGGTTGGTCACCGCCGGGTACATGTCCTCCGCCGAGGGCTGGGCCAGGAGGCGCGCGGGGCCGAGCGCCGAACCGGCGAGACCGGCACCGAGCCAGCCCGCCGAACGCAGCAGGGAACGGCGGGAAAGCAGAAGCGAGCTATCGTTCATGAACTACCTGTGTGCGAGCGCCAGGCGCGCGGCCTTGGCAAAAACCGTGGGCAGCCCTGCCGCCTCGACCGTTTCGACCGGCCAGAACTCCCCCGGGGGGAGACTAGCGCAATCGGCGTGGCCGCCAACCATCAATTGCAATTCGAGATCGAAATGCGTGAAGCTGTGCCGCACCGTGCCGCCCGCGCGCCATTCGCCGGATGTGGGCGGCGTGCGGTGGCCATCGCTGCGGGCCGACCAGCCATCATCGGGCAGCGCGCGCATCCCGCCGAGCATGCCCTTGCCTTCGCGCTGAACGAGGAAAACCGCGCCATCGCGCTCGATCCAGAAGGCGGTGCCAGTGCGCGTGGGCTTGGCCTTCTTCGCGGCCTTGACCGGATAGGCTTCCGCCGTGCCTGCCGCCCGCGCCGCGCAATGCTCCGCCAGCGGGCAGAGCAGGCAGCGGGGGCTGCGCACCGTGCAGATCGAGGAGCCGAGGTCCATCAGGCCTTGCGCGAAATCGCCTGCGCGCGCGTCCGGCGTGATCATATCGGTCGCGGTGCGGATCGCGGTGCGTCCGCCCGGCAGCGGCTCGCCAATCGCGAAGAGGCGCGAGACGACGCGCTCGACATTGGCATCGACCACCACCGCGCGCTGCCCGAAGGCAATCGCGGCCACGGCGGCGGCGGTATAGGCCCCCAGCCCCGGCAGTTCGCGCAGGCCCGCTTCGGTCTCGGGAAAACCGCCACGCCGGGCCACTTCACGCGCGCAGGCGAGCAGGTTGCGCGCGCGGGCATAATAGCCAAGGCCAGCCCACGCGGCCATAACATCGGCATCCTCAGCCGCGGCCAGCGCCTCCACCGTGGGCCAGAGATCGAGGAACTTTGCGTAATAAGCGCGCACCGCCGCCACGGTGGTCTGCTGCAACATGACCTCGGACAGCCAGACGCGGTAGGGTTCTGGCGGCGGCGCACCCGGCATCGCGCGCCAGGGCAGGCGGCGGGCGTTCGTGTCGTACCAGCCCAGCAAGGCTGCCGGGATTGCGCCTGAATCCCCGATCCGAACCGTCTCGCCACTGGCCTGCATGACGCGGCTATGGCATGGCGGCGCGCACAATGGAACGCGATCCGCCCTCCCCTCCCAAAAGCGCCAAAAGAGCCGGGACGCCAACCTCCGCGCCGCGCACATATGAGCGCCCGCGCGGCGGCGAAGCGCGCGCCATTGCCGATCTCATGCCCGCCATCGGCCGCACCGCCTTCCGCCGCTTCGGCTTCGTGCAAAGCTCGGTGGTCTCACGCTGGGGGGAGATCGTCGGGGCGGCCCATGCCCGCCACTGCGCGCCCGAATCGATCCGCTTTCCGCCCGGCGAGAAGGCAGACGGCATCCTGCAGCTGGTGGTGACACCGGCGCACGCCCCGCTGATCCAGCACGTGATCCCCGAAATCATCGACCGGGTGAACCAGTTCTTCGGCTACCGCGCTGTCGCGCGGGTGAAGCTGCGGCAAGGTGCGGTTCAGCCGCCGCCCGGTACGGATCCGCAGCGCCAGACGCGAACGGCGCCGCCATCGCTCAAGCCGATTCCGATGGAACTTGGCGACAGCCTGCGCGATATCGGCGATCCGGAACTGCGCACGGTGCTGGAATCGCTGGCGCGCAGCCTGGGTGCGGCGAATGAGGCCAAGTGATCTGGGCAAAATGAACGGGAAGCACGAGGGATGATGCGCAAGATTTTCAGGACTATCGGCCTCGCGCTCACGGCGCTGTGCGGCGCGGCGCTGCTGACTGCGGCCAGCAAGCCCGCTCCTGCACCCGCAAAGGTCAACTGGAACACGGTCGTCACGCGCACCCCGGCCGATAGCCACTTGCTTGGCAACCCCGATGCACCGGTCAAGCTCGTGGAATACATCAGCTACACGTGCCCGCATTGCGCGCATTTCGAAGGGGAAGCCGATGCCCAGCTGCGGATCGGCATGATCGCGCCGGGCAAGGGCTCGATCGAAGTGCGCAGCTTCGTCCGCGATCCGGTCGATCTCACCGTCGCGCTGCTCGCGCACTGCGGCCCGCCTTCCAAATTCTTCGGCAATCACAGCACCTTCCTGCGCCATCAGACGACATGGATGGCCCCGCTCGCCACG
The DNA here is from genome assembly GCF_002278815.1 of Novosphingobium sp. PASSN1. Taxonomy (NCBI): domain Bacteria; kingdom Pseudomonadati; phylum Pseudomonadota; class Alphaproteobacteria; order Sphingomonadales; family Sphingomonadaceae; genus Novosphingobium; species Novosphingobium sp. PASSN1. Next base: position 81,606 of record NZ_NKIS01000006.1, read on the forward strand.
CTGACGGACGCGCAGAAGGCGCGCTGGTCGAACACCGATTTCGCCGCGCGCACCCGCGCCATCGCCAGCGATCTCGGGCTCTACAGCCTGATGCAGGCGCGCGGTTTCGATCGCACCGCCACCGACCGCTGCCTTGCGGACAAGGCGCTGGCCGAGCGGCTTGCCCAGCACACCAAGGAGGCGACCGAGAAGGACTTCGTCAACGGCACGCCCAGCTTCGTGCTCAATGGCCTGCCGCTCAGCGGAACCTATTCGTGGGCCACGCTCAAGCCGCAAGTCGAAGCGCGGCTGCGCTGACCGCGCGAAAATCGCCGCTGCTTGCATTGCGGCCCCTTCAATCCTGCGCGCCAATCGGCTAGCCCTTGCGGCGTCCGTCGTCCTTTCCAGCGAAGCGAACCCCGATCCCATGCAGACCAAGCTGTTCTCGCCCCGCCGTATCGCTCTCGGCCTTGCCCTGCTCCCGCTTGCACTGGGGCTTGCGGCCTGCAGCAAGAAGGAAGAAGCAGGCGCTGCCGCCGTGGGCGCGCCGCTCGCTGCCGTGCCGCCGCCAGCGGGCAAGGCATGGACCGATGTGGTTTCGGTGACGCCCGAAGGCGGCTACCGCATGGGCAACCCCAATGCGCCGATCAAGCTGATCGAATTCGCCTCGCTCACCTGCTCGCACTGCGCCGAATTTGCCGAAAAGGGCTTCCCGCACTTGCGCGACGACTATGTCGCCAAGGGCACTGTCAGCCTCGAATTCCGCAACTTCGTGCGCGATCCCTACGATACCACGATGGCCATGCTGGTGCGCTGCGGATCGCCTGAAAGCTTCTTTGCGCTGACCGAGCAGGTCTTTGCCAACCAGGCGTCCATCTTCGAAGGGCTCAAGCCGGTCGGCCCCGAACTGCAGGCCGCCAATCTGCCACCCGCGCAGATCTTCAAGGCCATCGGCGAACGCGGCGGGCTCAACGATTTCTTCGCCGCGCGCGGCATCGCCAAGGATCAGGCGGCGCAGTGCCTCGCCAAGAGCGACACCGCGACCAAGCTGGCCGATGACACCTCGAAGGCAGGCGATACCTACAACGTCACCGGCACGCCCACCTTCATCGTCAATGGCCGCAATGCCGAAGTGGCGAGCTGGGACGCGCTGGAGCCGATCCTGAAGCAGGCAGGTGCCCGCTGATCGCGCGCGCCTGAAGGCAGCCGTGCAGCCCGCAGACCACCTCGGCAGGGGCGGATAGCATGGCGGCAGAGCGGGCGGTGATGCAGTTCACGCGGCTGAAGCTTGCGGGCTTCAAGAGCTTCGTCGAACCCGCCGAACTGCGCATCGAACCCGGCCTCACCGGCGTCGTCGGCCCCAACGGCTGCGGCAAATCGAACCTGCTCGAAGCCATCCGCTGGGTCATGGGCGAAGGCTCGGCCCGGTCCATGCGCGGCGGCGGCATGGAAGACGTGATCTTCGCGGGCACCGCCAGCCGCCCCGCGCGCGATTTTGCCGAAGTCATGCTCTCGGCCCAGACGGACCCGTCCGGGCCCTTCGGCGGCGAGCTGGAAGTGGTCCGCCGGATCGAGCGCGGCGCAGGCAGCGCCTATCGCGTCAACGGGCGCGACGTGCGCGCCAAGGATGTCGCGCTCGTCTTTGCCGATGCCGCGACGGGCGCGCACAGCCCCGCGCTTGTCAGCCAGGGGCGCATCGCCGCCGTCATCGCCGCGCGCCCCGCCGAACGCCGCGCCATGCTGGAGGAAGCAGCGGGCATTGCGGGTCTTCACGTGCGGCGCAAGGACGCGGAAACCAAGCTGCGCGCCACCGAAACAAACCTCACCCGGCTGGACGACCTGATCGTCACGCTGGAAGCGCAAGTCGGCACGCTGCGGCGCCAAGCCCGCGCTGCGGAACGCTACAAAGCCATCTCCGAACGCATTCGCGTGGCCGAAGCGCGGCTGATCTTTGCGCGCTGGCGCGATGCCGCAGCCGCTGCCGAAGCTGCCCGCAACGCCGCTTCCCAGGCAGATGCCGCCGTGACGCAGGCCCAGACCACCGCACGCACCGCGCAGGAGAGGCAGCACGCCGCCGCCGCCGCGCAAAGCGCCGCACGCGATGCCCTGTTCGATCGGCGGCAGGATGCGGCGGCGCAAGGCCAGCGCATCGCCGCGCTCACCGCGCAAGCCGAAGCCGCCGCCCAGCGCCTCGCCGATATCGACCGCCAGATCCGCCGCATCGAGGACGAACGGCGCGAGGCCGACCGCCTGACCAGCGATGCTGCTACTGCGCTCACCCGGCTCGAGGCCGATCTCGCCGCCGCCGAGGCCGCCATCGCCGCGCAGACCGCGGAAGGCCCAGCGCTGAAATCCGCCGAAGCCGCCGCCGAACAGGCCGCCCGCGCCGCCGAACTCGCGCTCGCCGCGAAAGTGGCGGAGCAGGCCGGAATCGAGGCCGAATGGCGCGTGGCCGAAGCGGCCGTCTCCGCCGCGCGCCAGCGGCTTACCCGGCTCGATGGCGAGGACGCGCGCCTTGCCGCCACCCGCCGCGCGCTGGAAGCAGAGCCCGATCCTGCCGCCGCGATGGCCCAAGCCGAATCCCGCCGCGCCGCTGCCGCCGCCACGCTGGCCGAAACCGGGCAGGCGCGCGAACGCCTGACCGCCGAGCGCGAGCGCCTGACCGCAACGCGCGAACAACTGGCCGCTGTGCGCGAGGCGGCATCCTCCGAACTTGCCGCAGCGCGCGCCGATCTGGTCGGGCTTGAACGCGAAGCCGCCGCCCTCGCCCGGGACAAGGCCGCCCGCGATGCCGCAGCAGCGCGCACTGGCCATGGTCCCAGCGCACTAGGTGCAGCGCGCGTCGCCCCGGGCTATGAGCGCGCACTCGCCGCCGTGCTTGGCCGCGATTCCAGCGCACCGCTGGGCGCGGCGCCAGCGGGTGACGGGCGCTTCTGGACAGGCGCGGAGGCCCCGGCTGCGCGGGCTGATGCGTTGATCCACCATGTGACGAAATGCCCGCCAGAGCTTGCCGCCCGCCTCGCCCTCGTCCGCGTTGCAGAGGCGGACAGCGGTGAACCGCTCGCCCCCGGCGAATGGCTGGTAACGCGCGAGGGCCATTTGCGGCGCTGGGACGGCTTCATCGCGCGCGGCGAAGGCGGCGCGGAAGCGGCGATCCTCGCTGCCGAGAACCGCCTTGCCGAACTGGAAGCCGCGCTGCCCGCACGCCGCGCCGCCGCCGCAGCCGCCGAGGCCGCGAGCAACGCCGCGCAGGCCGAACTGGCGGTGGCGCAAGGCGAACTCGCCCGAATCCAGACTGAACTGACCGCCAGCGAACGCGCGCTTGCCGCTGCGGCAGACGCGGAACGCAGCGCCTTGCGCGGGCTCGATCAGGCAGAAGCAGCGCGTGCGCGGCTTGAGGCCCGCCGCGCCGAAATCGACCGCACTGCCGCCGATCTCGCCAGCCAGCGCCAAGCCGCCGCAGGCGAGCTTTACGAAGCCGAAGCTCGCCGCGCCGCACTGCCCGATCCCGCCGCTGGGCGCACCGCCGTCGAAGCCGAGCGCCAGCGCAACACGCAGGCCCGCGCCGCCTATCAGGGCGCGCTGGCCGCGATTGCCGCGCACGGGCAGGCGCTGGCCGTCGGCAAGGAGCGCCTGGTTGCGGTGCGCAGCGATATCCGGGGCTGGCAGGCGCGCGCGGGGGATGCCGCCCGCCGCCTTGCCGCGATGGCCGGGCAGGCCGAAGACCTTGCCGAAGAACGCGAGGGGCTTGCCGCCAAGCCCCCCGCGCTCGCCCGCGATCTTGAAGAAGCGCAGGCCCTGCAGGTGCGCTATGCGGCCGCGCTGGCTGAGGCGGAAACGACCCTCGCGCGCACCGAGGCAGAGGCGCGCGCTGCCGAAACCGCTCTCGCCGCTGCCAATGAAGCGCTCGCGACCGCGCGCGAGGCCCGCGCCGCGCTCACCGCGAAGGCTGAAAACGAGGACCAGCGGCGGCAGGAAATGGCCGGAATCGCGGGCGAGCGCTTCCAGTGCCCGCCTCCGCTCCTGCCCGAACGCATCGGCTTTCCCGGCAGCGATGTTGCCGCTGCGCCCGAGGAATCCGCCGCGCACGACCGCCTGATCGCCGAGCGCGAGCGGCTGGGGCCGGTCAACCTCGTCGCCGCGACCGAACTGACCGAAGCCGAAGCCCAGCACACCGCCATCGTCACCGAACAGGCCGAACTGACCGAAGCGGTGGGCCGCCTGCGCGGTTCGATCGGCGCGCTCAACCGCGAAGGGCGCGAACGGCTGCGCGCCGCGTTCGAAGCGGTAGACGCGCATTTCCGCCGCCTGTTCGCGCGGCTGTTCGGCGGCGGCGAAGCGCATCTTGCGCTGGTCGATAGCGATGATCCGCTGGAAGCCGGTCTCGAAATCTTCGCCCAGCCGCCGGGCAAGCGCCTGCAATCGCTCACCCTGCTATCGGGCGGTGAACAGGCCCTCACCGCCGTCGCGCTGATCTTCGGCCTGTTTCTGACCAACCCCGCGCCGATCTGCGTGCTCGACGAAGTCGATGCACCGCTGGACGACGCCAATATTGAACGCTTTTGCGACCTGCTCGATGCGATGGCCGCCGAAACCACCACGCGCTACCTGATCGTGACGCACAATGCCGTGACGATGAGCCGCATGCACCGCCTGTTCGGCGTGACGATGGTGGAACGCGGCATCTCGCGGCTGGTGAGCGTGGATCTGGGCGGGGCGGAGAGCCTGCTGGCTGGGGTGCCAGTATAACGTCAGGCGCCTAATCCAGCACAAACCTCGGCCCCGGCCCTGCCGCCCCGGCGCGGTCTTCTTTGTTGTAGAGCGCGCAGCGATCGAGGCTGAGGCAGCCGCAGCCGATGCATTCGTCGAGCTTGTTGCGCGTGCGCGTCAGGAGCTGGATGCGGCCATCGATCTCGCTGCGCAGGGAGCGGCTGATGCGCTGCCAATCGAGCACCGTGGGCGTGCGGCCATGGGGTAGCGAGGCCAGTTCGCGCTCGATCTCGGCCAGACCGAGGCCAAGCCGCTGGGCAATCAGGATAAAGCTGAGGCGGCGGATGTCGGAACGCAGGAAGCGGCGCTGGTTGCCACCGGTGCGCACCGAGGCGATGAGGCCGCGGTCCTCGTAATAGCGGATGGCTGAAACGGCGAGCCCGGTGCGCTGCGCGACGACGCCGATGGGCACCAGATCGTTGCGGCCTTTGGTCTGTTTGCCAACCATCGCGAATCCCCGGATTTTTATCTTGACCTAAAGTCAGCTTGAGGTTGCATAAGGGCTAGCGCAAGATTGTTCCAGAGAGATGAAGGACCATTCCGGATGGCTGCACACCCCGTCGCCGCGCGCCTCGAACACATCAACATCCGTGTCAGCGATCCCGACCGGACCGCAGCGTTCCTCACCCGGCTATGCGGCTGGCACGAACGCTGGCGCGGGCCATCGCAGCTGGGCGGGTGGACCATCCACCTCGGTAGCGAGGCCGACTATATCGCTCTGTATCAGGGGGAAGAGCCGCTTTCCGGCAAGTTTGCCAAGGGCCAGCCGCTGCAGCACATCGGGCTTGTCGTGGATGATCTGGATGCAGCGGAGCAGATCGTGATCGCCGAAGGGCTCGAACCGTTCAACCACGCCGACTATGAACCGGGCCGCCGGTTCTATATCTTCGATTGGGACGGCATCGAGTGGGAAATCGTGTCCTACAGCTGACTGGCCGCACCGACCACGAAGCACGCTGCCGCCATCAATGCGCCCGCGAATCGGTTTGACCGGAACCGCGCCAAGGCACTGCCACCATCTGCCGTATCGAGCGTGAGCGCCTGCCACGCGAAGTGCAGCGCCACCGGCAGCAGTGCCATCAGCGCCACCGGATCGGGCCGCACCAGCCACACCGCGCCCGCCCAGCAGCCCATCGCCATGGCATAGAGCGCAATCACCCCGGCGCGGACATGCTGCCCGAACGAGAGCGCGGAGGAACCGATCCCGACCATTGCATCGTCCTCGCGGTCCTGCAGCGCGTAGATCGTGTCATAGGCCATGCACCAGGCCCAGCACCCGGCATACAGCAGGCCGAGCGGGGCCAGCTGGCTGAACCCCATGACCTCGATCCAGCCCACCGGCGCGCCCCACGTGAAGACGAGGCCGAGCCACGCCTGCGGCCAGCCGGTGATGCGCTTCATGAAGGGATAGGCTGCCACCAGCGCCAGACTGCCGAGCGCCACGAGCTGCGCTTCCCAGCGCAATTGCAGCAGCACGACGAGGCCCACCCCGCACAGCGCCAGCAGCCAGACCCACGCCACTTTCTTCGCAATCGCGCCGCTGGCGATGGGCCGCGCGGCGGTCCGCGCGACGCGGGCATCGAGATCGGCATCGACGATATCGTTGTAGACGCAGCCCGCCCCGCGCATCGCGACGGAGCCGAGCAGGAACCACAGCAAAGTGCCCCAGCGCCCCGTTCCGCCCGCCAGAAACAGCCCCCAGGCGCAGGGCCAGAACAGCAGCCACGAACCAATCGGCCGATCAAACCGCGCAATCAGCGCCAGATCGCGCAAGGTGGGTGGCAGCATGGTGAGCACGCCGCGGTACTGGGTATCGGGCACGATTTCCGGCGTGGTGGTCATGCTGCGCTGCATAGCCCCGGTGCCCGCAATCGGCTAGAGCCATGCCCCATGGTTGCAACGCCCGCATGGCCGCCCAAGTCGGCCCCCCGCCTGTTCGTGCCCGGCCCGCTGGCAGAGGGCGCCGCTGTGCCGCTCGAAGGCGGGCAGGCGCACTATCTGGGCAAAGTCATGCGCGTGGGCGCGGGCGATGCGGTGGTGCTGTGCGATGACCAGACTGGCGAATGGCTGGCCGAAGTGAGCGCGGCGGGCAAACGCGACGTGACGTTGACCGTGGTGCGGCGGCTGCGCGAACGGGAGGCCGTGCCTGATTTCTGGCTCTGCGCGGCGCTGATCAAGAAGGACCGGTTCGATCTCGTTCTGGAAAAGGCGACCGAACTGGGCGTTGGCGCGGTCCGCCCGGTGCTGACCCGGCGCTGCGTGGCGGACAAGCTCAACCCGGAACGCGCGCGCACCATTGTCACCGAAGCTGCCGAGCAATGCGCGCGCACCGCGCTGCCCGCGCTGGCCGAACCGGTGAAGCTGGAGGCCTTGCTGCGCGACTGGCCGGAAGGGCGGCGGCTGTTCTTTGCGGACGAGGCGGGCGGCGCGCCTGCCGCCGCAGCCTTTGCCGCGCATCAGGGGCCTGCCGCGCTGCTGGTCGGCCCGGAAGGCGGGTTCGACGAGGCCGAGCGCGCCGCGATCCGCGCCCACCCCGCCGCGCAGGCGATCACGCTTGGCCCCCGCATCCTGCGCGCCGAAACGGCCGCGATGGCCGCCACCGCGCTGTGGATGGGCACGCGCGGGGATTGGGGCGCAGCGGCTCTCGAAGAGTGAAACCGCTTCGCATGTTTTCGGCTGGCGCAGGGCCGCGCGCCGCACTAACGAATCCGGCATGAGCACCAGACAAGTTTCGAATCGCAACGATCCCGTCATCGAGAGCCGCGACCAGCTGATCGAACCGATGGCGAAGGGCGAAAAGCCGCGCGACGCATGGCGGATCGGCACCGAGCACGAGAAGTTCGTCTATCGCACGAAGGACCGCGCCGCGCCTTCGTACAGCGAGCCGGGCGGCATTCGCGATCTGCTGCTGGCGCTGCGCGACTATGGCTGGACGACCATCGAGGAAGACAGCGACACCGGCCCCAACGTGATCGCGATGGGCGGACCGGACGGCGCGGTGAGCCTTGAACCCGCAGGCCAGCTCGAACTTTCGGGCGCGCCGCTCGAAAACCTGCACCAGACTTGCGCCGAAACCGGCCGCCACCTCGCGCAGGTCAAGACCATCGGCGACAAGCTCGGCCTTGCCTACCTCGGCATGGGCCTCTGGCCGGACAAGACCCGCGAAGAACTGCCGATCATGCCCAAGGGCCGCTACGACATCATGCTGCGCCACATGCCGCGCGTGGGCACGATGGGCCTCGACATGATGCTGCGCACCTGCACCATCCAGACCAACCTCGATTATTCGAGCGAGGCGGACATGGTGAAGAAGTTCCGCGTTTCGCTGGCGCTCCAGCCGCTGGCCACCGCGCTGTTTGCCAATTCGCCGTTTCTGGAAGGCAAGCCCAACGGCTACCTCTCGTATCGCAGCCACATCTGGACCGATACCGATCCGGCGCGGACCGGCATGCTCTCGTTCGTGTTCGACGAAGGCTTCGGCTACGAGCGCTATGTTGATTACATGCTCGACGTGCCGATGTACTTCGTGTTCCGCAACGGGCGCTACATCGATGCGGCAGGCCAGTCGTTCCGCGATTTTCTGGAAGGCAAGCTGCCCGCCCTGCCCGGCGAGAAGCCGACGCGTTCGGACTGGATCGACCACCTTTCGACCGCGTTTCCGGAAGTGCGGCTGAAGAGCTTCCTTGAAATGCGCGGGGCCGATGGCGGGCCGTGGAACCGGATCTGCGCGCTGCCCGCGCTGTGGGTGGGCCTGCTCTACGATCAGACCGCGCTCGATGCGGCCTGGGATCTCGTCAAGGGCTGGGACATGGACGGGCGCGAAGCGCTGCGCGCCGGTGTGCCCAAGCTGGCGCTTGATGCGCCGCTGCCGGGCGGCGGCAAGCTGCGCGACATTGCGGCCGAAGTTCTGTCCATCGCGCGCGGCGGCCTTGCGGCGCGCGCGCAGCTCAACGAGGCGGGCGACAACGAGACGGGCTATCTCCAGCCGCTCGACGAGATCGTGAGCACGGGCAAGACCCCGGCGGAGCGCCTGCTTGCGCTGTATCACGGCGCGTGGGGCGGCAAGGTCGATCCAATCTACGAGGCCAAGTCGTTCTGAAGTCGGAAAAATCATAACGGGAGAGAGTCGATGATCATCGTGATGGGCAAGCTGCGCATGGACGCCGCAGCAATCGAGGCCGCCCTGCCGGCAGCGCAGAAGGTCGTCGCCGCGACGCAGCAGGAAGAGGGCTGCATCCAGTACGACTATTCGCGCGATATTACCGATCCCGAGATCTTCCACATCACCGAACGCTGGACCAGCCGCGAGGCGCTCGGCGCGCACCTCAAGACGCCGCACGTGGCCGAATGGATCGCGATCCTTGGCGGCATCGCGATGAAGGAGCGCCACATCAAGCTCTACGACACCGACGAAGGCGAAGACCTGTAAGGCTGTGATCGTCGTGATGGGCACGTTCCGGGTGGCGCCGGAACACATCGCCGCCTTGCTGCCGCTGGCGCGCAAGGTGGCCGTGGCGACGCGCGCCGAGCAGGGCTGCATCCAGTACAGCTACGCGCAGGACATTGATGATCCCGCGCTGTTCCACGTGGCTGAACGCTGGGCGGACCGGGCGGCGCTGATGGCCCATGCCAAGTCTGCGCATATGGCAGAATGGGTCGCTGCGCGTGCCGGGCTAGGCTTTCACGACCGCGTGATCCGGCTCTACGAGACGGATCAGGGCGAGGCGATCTAACGGCTACTCCGCCGGGTGGACCGCGCCGATGGCGGGCGGCTCGACGCGCGGACGGCCGCGTGTCAGGATCCGGCCGATGCGGCTGAGCGTGCTGGTGACGAGGCCGTGCTCCGCCATCCACGCGTGGTATTCGCGGTACTTGGCGTCTTCGGCCAGCAAGTGCGCTTCTTCGGTCTTGGCGCGCCAGAAATAGACTGCGCTGACCAGACCAAGGATGACCGTGTTGCGCACCGCATCGGTCAGCGAATGCGTCGTCGTCAGCCACGGCAGGGTGGAAATCCACCAGAACGCGTTCTTGGAAAGGTAGGCCGGGTGCCGGGTGAAGGCATAAGGCCCATTGGTCAGCACGCCGCGATAGGTAAGGTTGGAGAAGCGCAGCCCGAACGCCACCGTCGCCCAGGCATAGATGCCCGTGAGCACGACCATGGTCACCACCCAGATCCATTCGAGGACGGGCATGCCTTGCAGCCAGAATGTCCATTCCGCGCCGTTGGTGCGGTAATCGAGCACGCCGCCGCCGCCCATCAGGATGAACGGGGGATAGCAGATCAGCGCCGCCACCCAGCCGCCAAGGAACGGGTTGGCGCTGCGGATCTGGGCATCGAGCGGCTTCATCGTCAGGAGATAGCCGACCATCGCGATCTGCACGTCGACCAGAAACATCGTTTCGATCAGCGCATTGCCGAGTGCGAGCGGATTGCCTAGCACCGCGCCATAATCCAGCGAGACAATGTTGCCGAAGCCGCCCGGGATGATCGAGAACATGAAGGCACAGAAAAAGCCCTTCACCGCCCATGCACGCAAATGCTTCGCCACTTCTCCGCGGTCGTAACTCTCGCGCCCCACGAGCATCGCGCCGAAATGCCAAGAGGCATCGCGCGGATTGACCAGCACCCGGTCCAGCCACAGCACATAGGGGATAGCAGCAAGAAACAGCAGCGGCGCAAGGCTGGTGAGCACGTCCATCGCGAACAGGTATTGTCCGCGCCAGTACCAGCGGCACAGGCAATAGATGAAGCCGATCAGCGACCATGCCGCCCACAGGCCCGCCAGCTTGGTGATCGAGATGTCGACAATCTCGCGCAGCGGGCGCGGGTTGGACCAGTCGATCCCCGTGGAGGCGCGCAAGTGCACTTTGTCCACCAGCAGCGACCACGCCACCATCGGCAGGCCGGAGAAGACCATCGCCGCCAGTGCGGCATTCGGCCCGGCGAGCGGGGCATGCGGCCCGGGCAGCGCCAGCAGATCAGCAATCCCCGCCCAGTTGCGGCAGACGATCACCCACAGCGCAAGACCCGCCAGCCCCGAAAGGCCGACACCGGCTGAAACATCGCTCGAAGGCCGGGATGCAGGAACGTTCATGGCCGCATCGTTAATGCGGACCTATGAGAAAATCGTTTATGCGGGTGCCAAGCCCCCGATTTCAGCGTCCGGCATTCAGCGAAACGCGGTGATGTGCCCGCTATCGTCCAGCACATAGAGCGTGCCGCCTGCCACGACGGGCGCCAGCGTAACCGGCGCGCCCAGCTGGGCATGGCGCTTTACCGCGCCGTCGGTGACCGAGGCCGCGAAGATCTCGCCTTCGGAATTGGCCACCCACAAGCGATTGCCCGCCAGTACCGGACCGGTGAAGAAGATCGGTCCCTTCTTCTTCTTGACGTTGCGGTAAGCCTTGAGCTGCGCGATCCAGCGCACTTTGCCGGTGGCCTTGGCAATGCACAGCAGCTTGTCTTCATCAGTCAGCGTGAAGATCCAGTCTCCCGCAACCGCCGGGGTGGAAATGCCCGCGAGGTTCAGTTCCCACACGCGCTGCCCGCTGACGAGTTCATAAGCCGCCATGCGTCCGCCCTGGCCCAGCGCATAGACGCGGCCGCGCTCGATGATCGGATCGGCGTCGATATCGGTCAGCGTCGAAACAGACGTCGCGATGCTCGTGCGCGCGAGCGCATCGGACCACAGCTGGCGGCCGTTTTCATAGCGATAGGCCACCAGTTCGCCCGAACTGTAACCCGCCACGATGGTGCCCTGCCCGGCTGCCGCCGCTGCCACGCCGAACACGCCGGTCTGCGAGACCGAGCCCGATTCGCTCCACAGCTGCGTGCCATCGGCCACGTTGAGCGCGATGATCTGGTTGTCCTGCGTCATCACATAGACGCCGCTGAACGCAATCGTCGGGCTGCCACGCAGCGGGCCGGCCGGCTTGACGCGCCACAGCACTTTGCCGCTATCCGCTTCGATCGCGGCCACTTCGCCCAGCCCGGTGGTGATGAACACCTTGCCATCGTTGAAGGCCGCGCCGCCGCCAAACACCGAAGCGGTCGAATCGGGCAGACGGAAGCCAGCCTTCCACAGTTCGCGCCCCGTGCCCGCATCGAACGCGCGGACATAGCCTTCGGTATCCATGGCATAAATCCGCCCGCCGCCGATCACGGGCGAAGCGGCAAGCCGGTGGATCGGGGTCGATCCGGCAATCCGCACCGACCACACCTTGCGCGGGTTTTCACCCAGCGCGAGGTGGCCATAAGACTTCGACGCGGTGCCGCCCGCCTGCTCCCAATCGGGATTGGGTTCGGCCAGCGGCAGCACCACATCGAGCACCGCCATGCCCTGATCGACCTTTGTGCCCGCCTCGATCCGCGACAGGATCGGGATGCGATTGCCCACGGTGGGGGTGGATTTGGTCTTGCTCTTGGTCAGCCCGCAGCCACCGAGCGCGAGTGCCACCACCACGAGCGCGGAAACGGCGATGCGCCGGAGAGGCGTCGTGCTGGTCATGTGCTCGGTTCCCATCATTGTCCTGCGTTGCCGCCCACGACGGCAGCCGGATTGTCCACGGCATCAACGCCGAGTTGCCCGGCCAGCTGCCGCGCGCGGCGGCGCAACGTATCGGGCACGGTCTTGTCCTTGGCGATCCCGGCAAGGATGCCCCCCGCCGCCTCGGTCTTGTTCTGCTTGATATAGGCCAGCGCGACAAGCTCGCCCGCGCTGCCGAACCACGGCTTGCCCGGCACTGCCAGCGGCTTCAGCCGATCGATCACGGTCTGCGGCGAAAGCTTGTCGAAATTGGCCGCAACCTCGCGCACCGTGGCCAGGTCGCGATAGGGGCCGGGCAGCGCGCCATCGGCGGCCACGGCGGCAAACAGCTTGGCCGCATCGGCATCCTTGCCGGCCTGCTGAGCCATGCCCGCTTCGGCGATCTGCACCGCCGCGCGGTAGCCCGGGCTGCCGTCCTTCACCAGCGGATCCATCGCCGTCTTCGCGGTCTGGTTGCGCCCGCCTTCCAGCGCATCGAGCGCGGTGATGAACGCCTCGCCCTGCTGATCGCGCACGCTTGCCGTGTGCTCGTTATACCACAGCCAGCCGCCAAGGCCGACGAGACCGCCAACGACCAGCGCCAGAATCGGCCGCCCGCGCGTGCGCAGCAGGGTGAACAGCTGATCCTCGCGCAGAGCATCGTCCACCTCGCGCAGGAAGGTTTCCTGTGCGGCGGCATCCTTGCTGTTGGCTGGGGTCGTGCCGGTCGGGCTGTTCGGGGTCAGGGCCAAGACTGCGCTTTCAGGTCACTGGGTTAATGAATGCGGCTGTTTAGCAGGGGGGCCTGCCAATTCAACCGCTTTGAAGTGGGCCGCTTTGACATGGTGATACTGTCCCGCAGCTTTACGGAAATGATGGCAGCCCCAGCGCGGCGGCATAGAGCGCGGCGTGCTGCCGGGCCATCGCCGCCTCATCGAACTGCTCCCGCGCGCGCAGCTGGTTGGCCGCGCCCACCCGGCGGCGCAGCGTTTCATCCTGCGCCAGCCGCAGCAGCGCTTCGCCCAGTGCCGCCTCGTCGCCCGGCGGCGTGATGAACGGCGCGTTCTCAGCCGAAACGATATCCGCCACGTCGCCCACCGCCGGACTCGCCACGGCCAGCCCCGCAGCCATCGCCTCGACCACCGAAAGCGGAAACTGCTCGCTATCGGACGAGAGCGCGAACAGATCGAACAGCGCAGCCGCCTCGGCAGGCCGTTCCACGTGGCCCGGCAGGTGCACGCGGTGGCCGATATCGAGCCGCATCGCCTCGGCCATGATCGCCTCGCGCTCCGGCCCTTCGCCCACGATCACGAGCTGCCATTCCTCCGGCATCCCCCGGAACGCCCGCACCAGCCGGGGCAACGCCTTGACCGGGCGCAAGCCCGCGAGCGTCCCCAGCCACTTTTCGCCCGGCCGCTTGACCACGCGCGGCAGAGCATCGGGGCGCGCCTTTCTGGCCTGCGTCGCGCCATAGTCCTTCACCGGGATGCCATTGCCGATGCGGTGCACCCGCGCGCGCGGCTGGTGCCACACCTCCAGCGCGACCTGCTCCAGCTGACGCGAAGGCACGATCAGCGCGCTGGCGCGGGCCAGGGCAACGCGGCGATACCAGTTGCGCGTGGGCTTGAGGCGCTGCGCCTCGTCGGCATTGAAACCGTCCTCGTGGTGGATCAGCGGCGCCAGCCCCATCGCGGGCGCAAACAGCGCATGGGCCATCACCGCGTCCATCGCCCCCCAGTTGTAGGTGAGGATGAGATCAAACCCCTGCATCGCACGGGCCAGCGTCTGCAGGCGGCGCACGCCAAAGCGCCCGGCCAGCGCGGGAAAGCCGAAGGGGAAATGCACCGGCAGCCCCGCATCGATCTGCGCGCGCGCACCCAGCGCGCCAGGCTGCGCAGAGACGATGCTGTGGTCCACCGCCTTGCCGAACCGGTTGATCAGGCTGGTGCTGCGCCGCTCCTTGCCGCCCGCATCGAACGTGGAATGGAGATGCAGCAAGTGCAGCCGCGGCCCGGAGGTCTTCCTGTTCATGCCGGCAGGTTCACACCGCGCGGGCGAGCAGGCGCTCGATCGCGGCCACGGCTTCGTCTTCGTCCAGGGTCGGCGCGTGGCCTACACCGGGGATGGTGACGAGTTCGGCCGCCGCAGCGCGGACTTTCATGCGCGCGGCGACTTCGGCCGAGAGAATGTCTGAATGCGCCCCGCGCAGCACCAGCAGCGGGCTGCGGGCCACGACTTCGTACATGCCCCACATCACCGCAGGCTCGGGCGCCGGGCCAGTATCGGCCTCGAACGGCTCGGCAATGTTCATGTCGTAATCGAACACGATGCGCCCGCCGGTGCCGATCACCATGCAGCGCTTGGCCATGCGCAGCCAATCGGGCAGCTGCCACGAAGGGTAGAGCGCACGATTGGTTTCCTGCAGCGCGCGTGCGGCATGAACCCAGGTTTCGTGGCTGCGCCCCTGCCCGACATATTCGCGGATACGGGCCAGCCCCGCCGGTTCGATCTCCGGCCCCACGTCGTTGATCACCGCAGCGGCAATCCGCGCCGGGTTCGCGGCGGCGAGCATCATCGTCATCAGCCCACCCAGCGAGGTGCCGATGGCAATGAAGCGGTCGATCCCTTCCGCCTCCAGCAGGGCCTCCACATCGGCCACATAGTGAGCCGGCGTATAGGTCATCGGATCGCGCGCGTAATCGCTATCACCGCGCCCGCGCATATCGAGGCACAGCACGCGCCAATCGCCCGCGAGCCGCTCGGCCAGCGCCTCGAAATCGCGGGCATTGCGCGTCAGCCCGTGAAAGCACAGAATCGGCGGCTTTTCAGCGCTACCTGGATAATCGCGAAAGTGCAGCTTCAGGCCGTCGCGGCTGGTCCAGCTGCGATCCTCCCAGCGCTTTTCGCCGCCTTTCAGCGCCTCTGCCATGCCGTGTTCTGCCCGCATCCCGCTCAAATACAAAAGGCGCGCGCTTGCACGCCGCCCGCTAGGCCGCCACTATCGCGCGATGCAGCCAAGCCCGCAAGACGCGATCGCCCCCGCCAGCCTCTATCGGCCCGCCCCCCGCATTGCCAGCCTTGCCGCATGGATCGGCGATCCGGTCGCCCCGGCAGACTTTCCTGAAACCACGCTGCGCTTCCGCAACCAGCGCGCGGCCGCAGAAGTCGGCCTCGATGGTCTGACCGACGCAGAGTGGATCAGCCACATGGGCCGCTTCCAACCCCTGCCCGAAAACCTCCCCCAGCCGCTCGCGCTGCGCTATCATGGCCACCAGTTCCAGACCTACAACCCCGATCTCGGCGACGGGCGCGGTTTCCTGTTCGCGCAGTTGCTCGATGCGCAAGGCCGCCTCATGGACCTTGGCACCAAGGGTTCTGGGCAGACCCCGTGGAGCCGGCAGGGCGATGGCCGCCTCACGCTCAAGGGCGCGGTGCGGGAAATCCTCGCCACCGAAATGCTCGGCGCGCTGGGGGTGAACACCAGCCGCACGCTTTCGGTGATCGAGACCGGGGAATCGCTATACCGGGGCGACGAGCCCTCCCCCACCCGCTCCGCCGTGATGGTCCGCCTCAGCCACGGGCACATCCGCATCGGCACCTTCCAGCGGCTCGCCACACTGGGGGAGGCAGACAACATGGCCGCGCTGGTCGGCTATTGCCTCGGCAATTTTCCGGGGCCCGCAGGCGCGGACGACGCCAGCCCTGCCGCCCGCCTGCTCAACCAGGTGGTGGAGCGCATGGCCGACATGGCCGCGAGCTACATCGTGGCCGGTTTCGTCCACGGCGTGCTCAACACCGACAATATGAACGTGAGCGGCGAGAGCTTCGATTATGGCCCGTGGCGCTGGCTGCCGCGCTGGGATCCCGCGTTCACCGCCGCCTATTTCGACAGCAGCGGGCTCTATGCCTTTGGCAGGCAGGTGCAGGCGATCCACTGGAACTGCGGCCAACTCGCCGTGGCGCTGCGCACGCTGGAGGAAGCCCCGCCGCTGATCGCCGCGCTGAACCGCTTCGAGGACCACTACCGCGCCGCGATGGCGCGGCGCTGGTGCTGGCGGCTGGGCGTGGCAGAGCGCGGGATCGAGGAAGATACCGCCCTCATCGGCCTTTGCGAAGAAAGCATGAGCCAAAGCGGTGAAGGCCCGGACGCGTTCTTCTTCCGCCACCGGTGTGGGCGAGGCGGGGCCCCTGACACGCTGGGCGGCGCGCTGGGCGCGGCGCTCGCGGCTTATGAGCCTGTGGCCAGCACGCACCCCTACTGGGACGATCCCGCCCCGCAATCCCTGCTGATCGACGAGGTCGAGTCGATCTGGGCCCCGATTGCCGAAGCCGACGATTGGTCGCTGCTCGAAGCCAAGATCGCCGCGCTGCGCCGCATGGGTGAGGCGCATGGGGCAGCGCCGCCTTCTGCGGGACAGGCCTGAAGCCGCGAAATCCCGCAGCCGGGTTTCTTGTTTGGTTACCACTCGCATGCCATAGGCCGCTCACTGGAGCGGACCTGTTCGCCCCTGAGACAAGGCAGAGGAAGGCCCACCGCACCCGTGTCCACCGGCGAAATCGTCTCTTTCGAGCCCGCGACCGGTTCGGAATTGTGGCGCGGCCGGATCGGCGACGCCGAAGACGTGATCGCGCGCGCGCGCCGGGCATGGCCGACCTGGGCCGCGCAGCCGCTTTCCACCCGCATCGAACTCCTGCGCCGCTTCGCCAATGAAGTGCGCAAGGAATCGGAAAAGCTCGCCGATACGATCGCCCGCGAAACCGGCAAGCCGCTGTGGGAAGCGCGCAGCGAGGTGGACGGCGTGGTCGACAAAGTCGAAGCCTCGGTCCGCGCCTATGCCGAGCGCACCGCCCAGCGCAAGCTCGACAGCGCGCTCAACGGCACCTCCGCCGTGCGCCACAAGCCCCACGGCGTGCTGGCAGTCATCAGCCCGTGGAACATGCCCGCGCTGGCGCCTGCCGCGCAGATTGTCCCGGCGCTGATCGCGGGCAATGTCGTGGTGTTCAAGCCTTCGGAAAAGGCCCCCGCGACCGGCGATCTCCTCACGCGCTGCTTCCACCGCGCCGGGATTTCGGCAGCGGCAGTGCAAGTCCTGTTCGGCGGGCCAGAACAAGGCCAGGCGCTCACCGTGCACGACGGGATCGACGGCGTGCTGTTCACCGGCTCCGCCCATGCCGGGGTTTCGATCAACCGCAAGCTCGCCGCCAATCCGGGCAAGCTCGTCGCGCTCGAACTGGGCGGCAACAACCCGGTAGTGGTGTGGGACACGCCCAAGATCGTCGATGCCGCCGCGATTGTCGTGCAATCCGCGTTCACCAGCGCGGGCCAGCGCTGCTCCTCGGCGCGGCGGCTGATCATCAAATCGACGCTCTATGACGCGGTCATCACCGAAGTCCGCCGCCTAACCGAGCGGCTCATCGTGGGCGGCCCCTTCGATACGCCCACGCCCTTCATGGGCCCGGTGATCGACAATGCCGCCGCCGACGGCCTCACCGAGAGCTTCGTCTACCTGCTCTCCAACGGCGGGCGCGCGATCAAGCACATGGCGCGCCTGCGCGAAGATCTGCCGTTCGTCAGCCCCGCGATCATCGACGTGACGCGGATCGAGGAGCGGCCGGATGTCGAACTGTTCGGCCCGCTACTGCAAGTCATCGCGGTCGATGATTTCGATGAAGCCATTGCCGAGGCCAACAGCACGCGCTTCGGCCTCACCGCCGCGCTGATCGGGGGCACGCCGCAGGATTACAACCGCTTCTGGGCGAACGTGCGGGCGGGCGTGGTCAACTGGAACCGCCCGACCATCGGCGAAACCGCAGCCGCCCCGTTCGGCGGCATCGGCCTTTCCGGCAACAACCGTCCCGGCGGCTACTACACCGCCGATTCGTGCGCCTATCCGGTCGCCTCCGCCGAAATGGAACAACCCCGCGCCAACATCGGCGTGGGCCTGCGCGACACCTGAACGTTAGAGCACTTTCCGCCCAATCTGGCTCACCGTGACGGAGCCGATTTTGGCCGAGTGCAAGGAACGCGGAGGGAGCAATGCCGAAGCATTGTGACCGACAAGAGACGCAGCAATCGGCCAAAAGGGGCCCGCCCCGAAGGGGTTGCGTCAGGCAGCCCGCTGGACAGCGTTACGCTGCTTGCAGGGGCAAACCAGCCCCTGCTGCGCACCGTGCCTTGCCAGCGGGCTGCCTGACGCAATCACGGTGAACCAGATTGGGCGGAAAGTGCTCTAATTCTTGGGATTGGGCAGCGGCAATGCCGGATCGCCCGGCCCCGCAGGCACTGCCGCCACATTGCGGTTGTTGGCCTGCGAAAGATCGGGATCGACCATCAGTTGCCCCTCGATCGCCGCGCTCATCACGGGATCATGCGCCGGGCCTTCCTCGCCCCCGCGCGCGTGCTCGGCCTCACCTGCGCAGGCTGAAACGCCAACGAGCAGCGCTGCCAAAAGCGGCGCGCGAAAGGCGGAACGAAGGTCCATCGATCTCTTCCATGCGCGCAATGTGGTTAACCCCGCGTCACCAGACTTTGCGGGCATATCCGTTTTTGGCACTTGGATCACCTCGCCCGCCCTGCCATGGCGCGCTCCATCATGACCACGGCCAGATCCAATAACAGCGGCATGGCCGCCGCGATCGCCACCTACACGATGTGGGGGGTGCTGCCGATCTACTTCAAGCTGCTCACCACAGTGCCCGCGCTCGAACTCGTCGGATGGCGGATCATCTTCACGCTGCCGGTCTGTCTCATCATCACCGCAGCGCTGCGCCAAGGCGCGGATCTTGCCGCCGCGCTGCGCAATCCCGCGCTGGTGTTGCGATTGGGGCTGAGCGCGCTGCTGGTCGGCGCGAACTGGGTGATTTACGTGACCGCGGTCAACGCCGGGCATGTGCTGGCCGCCAGCCTTGGCTACTACATCATCCCGCTGATCAACGTGCTGCTGGGCACCGTGTTCCTGCACGAACGGCTGGGTCGGCTGCAATGGCTCGCCGTCGCGGTGGCCACGCTGGGCATTGCCCTGCTTGCGTGGGGTGCGATCGACATGCTGGCCGTCGCGCTGACGCTGGCGGTCAGCTTCGCGATCTATGGATATGTGCGCAAAGTCACGCCGGTGGGCGCAGGCCCCGGCCTGACGATCGAGACGGGGTGGCTGATGCTCCCTGCCATCGGTGTCGCCGCGTGGTACGGCCAGCAACCGGCGGGCTCGTCGATGGCGCTGGACTGGCACATGTCCCTGCTCCTCGCCAGCACCGGCGTGATCACCGCCGTCCCGCTGCTACTGTTCGCGTTCGCGGCCCGGCGGCTGTCGCTCTCGGCGCTCGGCTTCGTGCAGTTCATCTCACCAACGATCGGCTTCCTGCTCGGCCATTTTCTCTATGGCGAACCGCTCGACAGCGCGCGCACGGCCTGCTTCGTGCTGATCTGGATCGCGCTCGCGCTGTTCTGCTGGGATTTGCTCCACAAGGCGCGGATGAACTCCCACTCGAAGACGGCGCCCGCCTAACCGAGAAAGCGCCAACCCAGCGTTTCACCCGCGTGGAACGGCACGACCATTGTCTCGCCCACATCGATCTCGTCCGGAACCGTAACGGGCGCGCGCTCCAGCGTCACCGTGCCTTCGTTGAGCGGCAGGCGATAGAAGCGCGGCCCGTGCTCGCTGGCAAAGCCCTCGAACTTGTCGAGCGCGCCCTCTTCCTCGAACACGCGGATATAGCTTTCGAGCGCAAACGGGGCGTTGAAGATGCCAGCGCAGCCGCAGGCCGCTTCCTTGAGATGTTTCGCGTGCGGCGCGCTGTCGGTGCCGAGAAAGAACTGCGCACTGCCCGAAGTCGCCGCTTTGCGCAGTGCCAGCCGGTGATGCTCACGCTTCGCCACGGGCAGGCAATAGGCATGGGGGCGAATGCCGCCCACCAGCATGGCGTTGCGATTGATATGGAGGTGCTGCGGCGTGATCGTGGCGGCCAGGTTCTCCCCTGCGCTTTCCACGAACTGCACCGCTTCCGCCGTCGTGACGTGCTCGAACACGACGCGAAGGCCGGGCAGCGCCTTCACCAGCGGGATCAGCGTGCGCTCGATAAACACCGCCTCGCGGTCGAAGATGTCGACATGGCTGTCCGTCACCTCGCCGTGGATGAGGAGCGGCATCCCGATCTTCTCCATCCGCGCCAGAACGGCCATGATGTTCGCCACATCGGTCACGCCATGCGCCGAACCCGTCGTCGCGTGCGCCGGATAGAGCTTGGCCGCAACGAACACGCCTGCCGAATGCCCGCGCTCCACTTCGTCGGGATTGGTATGGTCGGTCAGGTAGAGGGTCATCAGCGGGGTAAAATCCGTGCCCGCAGGTAGCGCCGCCATGATCCTTGTCCGGTAGGCTGAAACCCCCGCCACATCGGTCATCGGCGGCGAAAGGTTGGGCATCACGATGGCGCGCGCAAACTGGCGCGCGGTGTGCGGCACAACGCCCGCCAGCAGCGCGCCATCGCGCAAGTGGACGTGCCAGTCATCAGGGCGGCGAATGGTGATCGATTCAGGGGTCGTCATGCCCTTCCCCTTAGGCGCAGGGCTGCCTATCTGTCACCTATGACCGCGCCCCGTTTGACCAATCGCACCATTGTACGCCTCTCTCCGCTGGACGAGAGCGAGGACGTTGCCGCGTTCCTGCAAGGCCTTGTCACCAACGATACCACAGGGCCGCTTCCCGTCTGGGCGGGGCTGCTGAGCCCGCAGGGCAAGGCACTGTTCGATTTTCTGGTGTGGCCAGATGCGGAAAGCTCCGGCAAGGACTTGCTACTCGATTGCGAATCAGCCGCCGCGCCCGCGCTGGCCAAGCGCCTCTCGCTCTACCGCCTGCGCCGCCGCATCGGCATTGCGGAAGACACCACCCTCGGCGTCTATTGGCAGGCAGAAGGCGCGCCGACCGATCCGCGCCTCCCCGCGCTCGGCCACCGCTGGATCGCGCCGGTGAGTGCGGACGACACGGCTGCCGAGGCCGCATGGCTGGCGCATCGCCTGGCCTGCGGCGTACCCGAAGGCCTCGCCGAACTGGGCAGCGATCAGACGCTCTGGCTGGAAACCAACGCGGTCGACTTGAACGGCGTGAGCTTCACCAAGGGCTGCTATGTGGGGCAGGAAAACACCGCGCGGATGAACTGGCGGCAGAAGGTGAACCGGCGGCTCGTGGTCGTGCCGCTCGCCCAATCAGACCCGGCCCGCCAGCGCGCAGCCTATCCGGACCTCGGCCTTGCTGTCGATCACCGCCGTATCGAGGACATTCCGGCCGAGTTGGCGCCTGCGTGGATGGACCTCAGCCCGCCTGCATGAGCTTGGCCTGCTCGGTCGCGGCATCGAGCATGCTTGCGGCATAATCGCGCGCGGCGGTGCGCGGCAGTTCGAGCGCCTGACTGAGCGGGCCGCCCATCTGCGCATCCCCCAGCGCCATCAGCACCAAAGTCAGGGTGGTGCCGCGCATCGCATCCGACCCGAACTCGTTCAGTTCCACCACCAGATCGTGGATGACATCGACGATCGGATCGAGCGCATCCTCGTTGCCCGTCAGCAGCATCCACGAAGCGAGTGCGCCTGCGCCTTCACGATCGAACGCATCGAAGGTGAGATCGACTACATCGCGCGGGGAGCCGACGCCCGAGCGACTGGCAATCACTGCCTCGCGAATCACCACGCAGATCGTTTCGGCCAGATGCCGCGCGAGTTCCTTCTGCAGGCCGGAGGCCGAGCCGAAGTGGTGCAGCAGATTGGCATGGGTGCGCCCGATGCGGCCCGCAACGGCCTTGAGCGTCACCGCTTGCGGCCCCGCTTCGATCAGCAGGCCGCGCGCGGCTTCGAGGGCGGCAATACGGCTTTCTTCAGGACTGAGACGCTTGCGAACGGACATTGCGAGGCGGTTTTCCCCCTTGCGGCGCGCACGACCCCCGCGCACCGGAGCCTCAAGGCCTAGAACTCCGGCGCTTGCAGGGCAAGGGGAACGCGCGGGGTCAGGCCGCGTGTCGCATCGGCTCGCGGTCGCCGCCGCCAGTGCCGTCACCGCCGCCGTCGCCGTTTTCCGCGCCGCGCAGCCGGGTGTGGTAGACCACGCTCGTCACCACCGTGCCGCGTCCCTCGCTGCGGCGCGGGCGATGCTCGCCGGTGGGCGCAAAACCGAGCTTGCGCAGTACGCGGCCCGATGCGGGATTATCAAGGAAGTGGCTCGCCTCGATCCGGTCGTGGCCGAGCGCCCGCGCGACCGAGAGCACGGCGCGGGCCGCCTCGGTCGCGTAGCCGCGGCCCCAGTGCTCGCGCGCGATCCAGTAGCCGAGCTCGGCCGCGCCGTCTTCAGCAGCGACAATGCCCGCACAGCCAATGATTCGCGCGCCCTCCGCGCCCGGTAGGGTCACCAGAAAATCGGGATAGCGCGTGACCGGCTCACGGCTGACGAACGACCGCGCATCTTCCGGGCGGTAGGGCCACGGCGCACGCGCCAGATTGCGCACCACCGCTGCATCGTCGATCGCGCCATGCAGCTCGGCCCAATCTTCGGGCCATGCAGGGCGCAGGAACAGCCTTTCGCTGCGAATGAACATGCCTTGTCTCCTCATCCGCCCCTCTGTTTCCACTGGCCGCTAACCAAAGGAAATGACAGGCATATTGCGTTTCGCCAGGTCTTGCGCAGGTAATGCGTCAGAGCGTGGCAAGGGTGAGGGAGACACGAAAAAAGGGAGACGGGCTGGCCCCTCTCCCTCGTCAAGCCGGCTTGTGAGAGCCGGCGGGGGCCATCCGTCGCGGATGGCCCATAACCATCCGATTATTCTGCGGCCTCAGCCATCATGTCCACCGAGACGTACTTGCGACCAAGCTTGCCCGAGTGGAAGCGCACCTTGCCTTCGGCGAGGGCGAACAGGGTGTGATCCTTGCCAATGCCCACATTCGCGCCCGGGTACACTTTCGTGCCGCGCTGACGGATGATGATATTGCCACCGATCACGTGCTGATCGCCGAACTTCTTGACGCCGAGGCGGCGGCCTGCCGAATCGCGACCGTTACGCGAAGAGCCGCCTGCTTTCTTATGTGCCATTTCAGATTACTCCGGAATCTTGTCAGGTATCGCGCTTACGCGACGCTGAGGATGCGCAGCAGGGTCAGCTGCTGGCGGTGGCCGTTCTTGCGGCGATAGTTGTGCCGACGGCGCTTCTTGAACACGACCACCTTCTCAGACTTCGCCTGCGCGATGATCTCGGCCGAAACGGTAACGCCCTTGGCATCCGCAATCGCGCCTTCATTCCCCGCGAGAAGAATGTCGGTCAGCGTGATCGTATCACCGGCTTCACCCGCCAGCTTTTCGACCGCGATCTTGTCTCCGGCGGCAACCCGATACTGCTTGCCGCCCGTGCGCACGATTGCGAACATGGTTCCTGCTATCCGTTTCAAGTGTCTGGCTGCCAAACTGCTTGCAATCCACGAACACGCGAATCACGAACAACTGACAGCATGGCCGAATCTCCGCACGATTGCGGAAGCCCGGAAAGAGAGGCGCGGTTAATCGAACGGGTGCGGCCTGTCAACGCCGGAGGTAGGCTGCAAATGCCGTTGGCGGCCAAATTGCGGCCCGCCCCGCACATCGGCCTGCTTCCCCGCTCCCGCAAAAGCTTCTATGGCCCGCCCATGGCCCGCCTGTCCATCCGTATCGCCGCACCGCTCGGTGCCCTGCTCGCGCTTACGGCGTGCAATGCGGACCGCTCGAGGTTTCCATCACTGGCGATTCGGCCCGCCGAGCGCGCCTATGGCTCTGGCCAGCAGGCCGCGCCTTCTGCCGTCCCCGGCCCGGCCGCAATCGCCGATCTCGCCGGGCGCGTCGCAGCGCTGCGCGAAACGGCCACCGCCTCCCACGCCCGCTTCACGGCGCAGCAGGGGCAGGCCGCCAGCCTTGTCAACGCCGCCAAGGGGAGCAAGCCCGGCACCGAAGCGTGGAGCCGCGCGGCAATAGCACTCGCCAGCCTCACGTCCGCGCGCGGCGAAGGCATGGTCGCACTGTCTGACCTCGACCGACTGCTGATCACTGCAACCGAAGCCGCCGCAGTCGGCCCGGACACCGATCTCAAGGTCGTCGCCCCAGCTCACGGTGCAGTTGCGGCCCTGCTGGCCGAAGAAGACCGCACAATCGCGGCGCTGGCCGAAAAGCTGGAAAGCTGAGGGCCTACCAGCGCGCCAGATCGCGGTGATCATCGAGGCGCGGTTCGATCCAGCGCCAGCCAGCCGCCGTCTTCTCACGCTTCCAGAACCAGCTCTGGCTTTTGAGGTGGTCCATCGCGAAATCGGCTGCCGCGAAGGCATCGCGGCGGTGGCGCGCCGCGGCGGCGACGAGCACGATCGGATCGCCGGGATACATCACGCCGTGGCGGTGGATGATGAGCAGACCATCGAGCATCCAGCGGGCGCGAGTCGCAGCGGCCAAAGCTTCCATCCCCGGCAAGGTCATCGCGGCATAGTGCTTGAGTTCCAGCGCCTCCACGGCCTGCGGGCCGCCTTCGGCACGCACTTGCCCCAGAAAGCTGACGATGCCGCCCGCCTCCGGATGCGCTGCTGTAAACGCTGCGAGCTCGTCGGCAGCCGAGAACCCCTCGCCCAGCAGTCGCACGTCCGGCACGTCAGCCTCCGCTGACCGGCGGCAGGAAGGCCAGCTCGTCGCCATCGGCCAGTACGACCGCATCGTTGTCACCAACGAGGGCGCCATTCAGCGCCATGCGCACACGCTCGCCGAGCAATTCCACCGCCAGCGCCGGATCAAGCGCGGCGAGCACATGCTCCAGCGGCCCCGGCGTCACCGCAAGCTCGCCCATGCCGGCGATGTCTTCCAGCCTGCCGAGGAACACCAACCTGGCTGACATGATCAGCCGCCCGTCATCGACATATGGCGGGCCAGCGCGGGCGCGGCGCCCGGCTTGTCGATCACGAAGGCGTGGCGCTCCGGCTTCTCGCCCATCGCGCGGGAGAAGGCATCGGCCAGCGCGGCTTCCGGGTTTTCAGACCGCAGCGCAGCGCGCAGATCGACTTTGCCCTCACCGCCAAGGCACATGAACAGCTGGCCGGTGGCGGTGACGCGCACGCGATTGCAGCCTTCGCAGAAATTGCCGGTCAGCGGCGTAATCAACCCCAGCTGCCCGCCGGTCTCTGCAATATCGACATAGCGTGCCGGGCCGCCAGTGCGCGCATCGCTGGCGGTCAGCGTCCAGCGCGCTTCCAGATCGCGGCGCACGGCATCGAGCGGCAGGTAGTGATCGAACCGGTCGCCCTCGACTTCGCCCAGCGGCATGACTTCGATCAGCGTGACCGAATGCCCCTCGCCGTGGGCCCAGGCGATCAGATCGGGCAGTTCGTGTTCGTTGATGCCCTTCAGCGCCACGGCATTGAGCTTGACCTTGATCCCCGCCGCCTTGGCCGCAGCAATGCCTTCGAGCACTTGCGGCAGGCTGTCGCGCCGGGTCAGCTCGGCAAACTTGGCGCGGTCCATCGTATCGAGCGAAACGTTGATGCGCTTCACGCCCGCCGCCGCCAGATCGTCAGCGAATTCGGCGAGGCGCGTGCCGTTGGTGGTCAGCGTCAGCTCGTCCAGACTTCCATCATCGATCTTGCGGCCCAGCGCGCGCACCAGCTGCATCATGTCGCGCCGCACCAAAGGCTCGCCGCCGGTCAGCCGGATCTTGCGCACGCCGCGCGCGATGAAGGCGAGCGCGACTTCGTGCAGCTCTTCCAGCGTGAGCACTTCGGCGCGCGGAAGGAAGGTCATGCGCTCGGGCATGCAATAGGAGCAGCGCAAGTCACAGCGGTCGGTGAGCGAGAGCCGCAGGTAGGTGATGCGGCGCGCGAAGCGATCAATCAGCGGTGACGGGGTGCAGCTCATGCCTCAAGGTATACGAAGTCTCGCGCAAAAGATTCAAGGTGCGCGCCCCCATCAACAAAAATAGTCTGACCGGTGATCGCGCGGGCCTGCGCAAGGAAAACGACCGCATCGGCAATCTCGCCGGGGCTGGCGAGTCGCTCCAGCGGCATCAGCGCGGTGAGGCGCAGCCAT
The DNA here is from genome assembly GCF_002278815.1 of Novosphingobium sp. PASSN1. NCBI lineage: Bacteria > Pseudomonadati > Pseudomonadota > Alphaproteobacteria > Sphingomonadales > Sphingomonadaceae > Novosphingobium > Novosphingobium sp. PASSN1. Next base: position 107,947 of record NZ_NKIS01000006.1, read on the forward strand.
TGTTCTTCGGTGTAGTCCGGCGTCGGCAAAGTCAGGCCCGGCGCCACCGCATTCACCCGCACGCGCGGCGCAAGGCTGCGCGCCAGCGTGCGCACTGCGGCATGGAGCGCCTGCTTGGACAGCGTGTAGCTCAGCTGATCGGGGACCGGATTGATCACGCGCTGATCAAGGATATGGACGACCGCCGCGTCACCCTGCGCCAATTCCGCCAGCGCGCGCGTGAGCAGCACCGGGGCAGTCAGGTTCACCGCGAGATGCTCGTCGAGCATGGCAGCCGTCACCGTCGCGGCACTGTCATCGCGAAACAGCGCGGCGCAATTGACCAGCAATGTGGGGGCCCGCCCGGCCAGCGCCAGTGCCTCGGCCGGCAAGCGCCGCGCCGCTTCGGCATCGGCCATATCCGCGGTCAGCGAAAAGACCGTAGCCCCCAGACCGGCGAGTTCATCGGCAAAAGTGTGGTCGAACTTGGTGGCGCTGTGGGCATGGAGCGCCAGATCCCAGCCTGCCGTGGCAAGCGCGCGGGCAATCGCCGCGCCGATCCGCCGCCACCCCCCGGTAACCAGCGCCAGCGGACGGGCCGACGGCTGGACCATCAATCGCGCCGATGCCGGGTAAGCGTCATGCCGATTTCTTCGCCGCGTTCGCTGATGGCGAGCTTGACGATCTTCACCATGACGCGCTCGATCCGCTTGTCCTGCAGGAACAGCGTTTCGCAGATATGATCCGCCACCGATTCGATCAGCTGGAAATGCACACCCTGCGGCAGCCCTTCGCTGGCCGCATGCTTCAGGTCCATGTAGTTCTTGCTCGCCGTCAGCGGGCAATCGGGAGTGTAGCGGTCCTGCGGCTTCAGCGCTGCCGTGATCGAAATGCGCAGCGGCTGCGGCCGCCCGGTTTCCTCGGAATAAATCCCGGTGAGCACATCGGTTTCGATGTTGGCGACTTCAAGGATAAGGCTGTCGTTCACGGGCCGCGCCTCTGGCACTCCGCCGCCCCCTTGTCCAGTGCCGGTGGCCGCGTGGCCTGCCCCAGATTTGCTTATGCTGCGGGATTGGACCAGCGCGCGAAGATGGCAGTGGGCAGGATACGCCCATTTTCGCCATCCTCGCGGATCGCCAGATCGCCATGCTCCACCGTGCCCGGCAGCCCCGCCAACGCTTCGGCCAGCAGCCCGCCAATCGCCAGCGAGGACATGCGCACGGCATAGACGGTGAGAAACAGGAACCGGCTGTCCGCATCCAGCAGCCGCGCGCAATCGGCGATCAGCGCGGGTAGGTTCTCTTCCAGCCGCCAGACTTCGCCATCCGGCCCGCGCCCGAACTTGGGCGGATCGAGGATGATCCCGTCATAGCGCTTGCCCCGCCGCACTTCGCGCGCGGCAAACTTGGCCGCATCGTCGACGATCCAGCGCACGGGGCGGCCTTCCAACCCTGCCACCGCCGCATTGGCGCGTGCCTGCGCCACCGCCTTTTTCGATGCATCGACATGCGTCACCGGACCGAAGCGCGAAAGCGCCATGGTGCCGACGCCGGTGTAGCCGAACAGGTTCATGGTGCTGGCATCGCTGCGGCCATCCAGATGTTCGCCCATCCAGTCCCACACCGGGGCCATATCGGGAAAGAAGCCGAGGTGGCGGAACGGCGTGCACTGCGCGGTAAAGCCGATCCCGCGCCAATCGAGTGGCCAGCCCTCACGCGGGACTGGCTTGGCATAAGTCCAGCGCCCGCCGCCATCCTCGTCCGATCCGGGCACGAATTCGCCGTGCGCATCCCACAAGGCCTGGCGCGGTGCCCACATGGCCTGCGGTTCGGGGCGGATGAAGCGGTAGGGACCGTAGCGTTCAAGCTTGCGCCCGTCGCCGCTGTCGATCAGGCCGAACTGGTCCCAGCCCGGCCCGACCATGAGCTTGGCCTGAAGATCGAGCGCGGCCAACTCAGGCGCTGCCCGGACCGGTCTTGGGCGTAGCGCGCTCGGCAATCCACGCGGCGACGGTGTCGTAGTCGCCTGGCAGGCGGGTATAGGCTTCCTCGCGTTCGAACAGATCGCCCATGCGGGTGGGGAGCGCAGGCCGCACGCCAGTCGCGCGTTCCACGGCATCGCGGAACTTGGCGGGGTGCGCGGTCGCCAGTGTCACCACCGGCACATCGGCGGGCAAGCCCTGCGCCACGCGCGCGGCGTGGAGGCCGATGGCGGTATGCGGATCGAGCACTTCGCCGCAGGCCTCGTGCGCCCAGCGCATCGCCTGCGCCATTTCCGCTGCATCGGCGCGGGTGCTGGTGAAGAGCTTGGCCGCATTCTCGCGCTGCGCATTGGTCAGCTTCATCGCCTTGGTGCTCTCGAACTCGCGCATCTGGGCGGCCATCGCCGCGCCATCGCGCCCGCCGGCATCGTAGAGCAGCCGCTCGAAGTTCGAGGAGACCTGAATGTCCATCGAAGGCGCGGCAGTGGGCGTGACCGTGCCTGCGGAATAGTCGCCGGTGGAAAGGGCGCGGTGGAGGATATCGTTGATATTGGTCGCCACGATCAGCCGTTCGATGGGAAGGCCCATCTGCGCCGCGACATAGCCTGCAAACACATCGCCGAAATTGCCCGTCGGCACGCTGAAGGCGACGCGGCGTTCGGGCGCACCCAGTTGCAGCGCGGCGGCGAAATAATAGACCACTTGCGCCATGAGGCGCGCCCAGTTGATCGAATTGACCGCCGCAATGCCGAAGCGCTGGTTCATGCCCAGATCGCCAAACATGCGCTTCACCATCGCCTGAGCATCATCGAAGCTGCCGTCGATGGCGATGTTGTGGACGTTGGGCGCGAGCACCGTGGTCATCTGTCGCCGCTGCACATCCGAAACGCGGCCATGCGGGTGGAGCATGAAGATATCGACCTTGGCGCGGCCCGCCACGGCATCGATCGCCGCCGAGCCGGTATCGCCAGACGTTGCGCCGAAGATGGTCAGGTGATCATCGCGCCGACCGAGAAACTCCTCGAACAGCAAGCCGAGGAGCTGTAGCGCCACATCCTTGAACGCCAGCGTCGGGCCGTGAAACAGCTCCAGCAGCCACTGCCGTTCATCGAGCTGCACGAGCGGCGTGACCGCGGCATGGGCAAAGCGGCCATAGGCCTCGCGCGTCAGCTCCAGCAGGCGTTCAGGCGCGATGCAGTCCCCCACGAAGGGCTGCATGACTTTCGCCGCCAGCTCCGCATAAGGCAGGCCTGCCATCGCGGCGATCTCGTCATGCGTAAAGGTCGGCCAGCGCTCGGGCACATAGAGCCCGCCATCGGAAGCGAGGCCGGCGAGGGTCACGCCCTCGAAATCGAGCGAGGGCGCGCTGCCCCGGGTGCTGACGTACTTCATGGCCCCGCCGGTTAGCGGGCGGGGGCGCTGGGCGCAAGGATTTGGGGGCAGCGGCGCGGGCTTTGCGGATTTGGCATCGTCCTTGACCTAGGTGTATCTTCAAGATACACCCTGCGTGTGAAGCAGATCACTTACACCCGCGCTGCGATCAAGGTTCTCAAAGCGATGCCTCGCAACGCCGCAAACCGCATCGTCGCAAAGGTGGAAGAATACGCGAACGATCCTGCCTCGCAGGCCAACAACATTACCGCCATGAAGGGCCGCGAAGGCATTCGATTGCGGGTTGGTGATTGGCGGGTGATCATGCACGACTGCGTGGTTCTCGCAGTGCTTGAAATTGGCCCACGCGGCGGCGTTTATCGGTGAAGGAGTTCAGCATGGGCGAGATGATCACGATCCCGCTGGAAGACTACGAACGGCTCTGCGCCGCATCGAGCGAGCTTTCCGATCTGCACGCCTATGATCGCGCCATGGCCGCGCTCGATAGCGGCGAGGACGAACGCGTTCCTGCAGACTTTGCCAAGCGCCTGATCGCAGGTGAAAGTCCGCTCTGTGTCTGGCGGGAGCTCCGCGGGCTGGCGCAGGCCGAACTCGCGCGGATTTCCGGCGTGGGCCGTGTGCAGATCGTCAATATGGAAAAGGGCGTGCGCGGCGGATCGGTGGCGACGATGAAGAAGCTGGCCGAGGCGCTGGGCGTTACGATCGACGACCTGGTCTGAGATTCAGCCCGCGCGCATCCGTTTCCTGAGCGCCAGCGCATAGATTACCAACGCCACCCCGGCGAAGAGGAACCACTGCACCGCATAGGCGAGGTGGTTGTTCGGAATGTCGCGCGGATCGGGCTTGGCGTTGGCCTGAAGCCCGGCGAGTGGCGGATCGGCAATGAGGCGAGCCGCACCATCCTTGTGAAATGGCGCGACAATGCCGTTGACCACACCGCCGTTCCAGACCGGTGGCTTCGGATCGCGCGACCACCCCGCCTGAACGTAGGCCGTGCCATTTGCTTGGATGCCGCAAAGAATCACGTGGACGTATCCGGCGTCACCTTTGTCGTTGCGCCCTGAAATCGATTCCCAGTCACCTGAGGTGAAACGGCAATCGACTTGCGACCGGTGGTAGAGAGCGTCTTCGATATGCGCGGGGTTTGCATCCGGGAATATGCGAAGATCAGAACTGCCGGATGCCCCCTCGTAGCGCGCGAGCATCGCCTGCTTCTCGTCCAGCCGCTGAAGCTGCCACAGGCCGAGGTGGATCATGTACCCCACCGCCACCAGCACCAGCAGCGTCGGCAGGATCGGAATGCGCTTCACGTCAGAACTCCTGCGGCTCGCAGCCGCGCCAGCAGCAAACCCGCTTTGACCAATCGCAGTGCGCCGATGATCGTGCCCAGCACGACCACGACGATCAGGCCGAGCAGCACCCACAGCGGCGGACGCAGCGCCTCATCCAGCTTCAGTGCTCCGGCCATCAGCACAATGATCAGCGGAAGCAGGACGGCATAGAGCCAGCGCCCGCGCGGTTCATAATCTGCAAATACCAGCCCGCAGCCCCGGCACCCAGGCGCGAAAGCCGCCGGTGCATCCCAAAGGGTGCGCGCGCTGCAGCGCGGGCACAAACCGAAAAGGGCAGCGCGGGTAAGCCCGCCCTGCCCTTTCGTTGCTTGTTCGGTGCTGTCTGTCACCGGGGACCGATCACTCGATCGGCGCGCCCCAGCCGCCCCACACGTAGATGGCGACGAAAAGGAACAGCCACACCACGTCGACGAAGTGCCAGTACCACGCGGCCGCTTCGAAGCCGAAGTGCTGGCGGGGGGTGAAGTGCCCCTTGTAGGCACGGGCCTGGCAGACGATCAGGAAGATGGTGCCGACGATCACGTGGAAGCCGTGGAAGCCGGTCGCCATGTAGAACGCCGAGCCATAGGTGTTCTCACCAAAGCCGAACGGCGCGTGCATGTATTCGTAGGCCTGGATCGAGCTGAACAGCAGGCCGAGCGCGATGGTGGCCCAGAGACCCTGCTTCAAGCCTTCGCGGTTGCCGTGGATCAGTTCGTGGTGCGCCCAGGTCAGCGTCGTGCCCGAGCAGAGCAGGATCAGCGTGTTGAGCAGCGGCAGATCGAACGGGTTCATCACCGCTTCGATGCCCTTGGGCGGCCATGTGCCGCCGACCACTTCAGCCAGTTCACTGGGGAACAGCGAGAAATCGAAGAAAGCCCAGAACCAGCCAACGAAGAACATCACTTCCGAAGCAATGAACAGGATCATGCCGTAGCGCTGGTGGAGCTGCACGACCGGCGTGTGATCGCCCGCATGCGCTTCCTTGATAACGTTGCCCCACCACGAGAACATGGTGAGCGCCACGCCGAAGACGCCGAGCATCAGCGCGATCTTGCCGCCAGCCATGCCGTGCATGGCAAACACGCCGCCAGTGGTCATCGTCAACGCCGAAAACGCGCCGACGATCGGCCAGATGTCAGGCGGCAGAATGTGGTAGTCGTGGTTCTTGGTGCCGGCCATGATCGTCTCTTAAACCCCCGTCAGCTTGGGACTTGGCGAAACGCACCCCGCAAGGAACGCGATTCAGCTTGTTTGAAAACGCCTTTATCGAGGCCTTGCGGCTCGGTCCAGTGGCTTTCCTACTTGTTTTTCAAGGGAGCCGATGCGCTCCCACTCCCACTGTCGGCTGCTTCCATAAAGGTATAGGAAAGCGTGATCTCGGGCACATCCCTGGCGTTGGGATCGTTCAGCATTTCGGGATCGACGTAATAGATCACCGGCATGCGCACTTCTTCGCCCGGCTCCAGCTTCTGCTCGTTGAAGCAGAAACACTGGATCTTGTGGAAATAGGCCCCCGTCTGCTCCGGCGTCACGTTGAAGATCGCGCGGCCGACAATCGGGCGGTTCGAGGTGTTCTTCGCGATGAAGAACGCCATCTTGCGCTCACCGATGTGGCCATCCTGCGTAACTTGTTCCGGGCGGAACTGCCACGGCAGACCCGATGTCACGTTGCCGTCGAAGCGGATGGTGATCGGGCGAGCGGTGGTCTTCACCGCTGCGGCCTGCGCCGCCGTCGCCCGCATGGTCGTGCCGCCAAAGCCGGTTGCCTGACAGAACATGCGGTAGAGCGGAACCGAGGCGAAACCGAGGCCGAGCATGGCCAGCGCGCCGAACGCCGCGATCCCGGCAACCTTGCGATTGCGCCGTGCGGCCATATCGAGCGCGAGCGCCATCAGCTGTGCTCCACCTGCAACGGGACGTCGGCCGGCACAGGCGGCTTCTGGGCAATTTTCACGATCGAGATCGCAAAAAACAGGATCACGAGGAAACCGAGGATCAGGCCCAGCACCTTGTTGCGCGCCTTCTGCCGCGCGCGCAGCGCATCGGTTTCAGCGGCGGTCAGTGTGTGCGTGTCGGAAGGCAGGTTCATGGTTGCAGTCCATAGATTGTCGCGAAGCGGTCCACGACCAGCATCGCGAACAGGATGAACAGATAGAAGATCGAATAGGCGAACAGACGCTTCTCCGGCTTCATTCCATCGCCGGGGGCCGATGTGCGCAGGCCCACCTTGATCGATAGCCACAGAAGCATTCCGCTGAGCAGCAGCGCGGCAAGGCCATAGACCACGCCCGTTCCGCCGATGAACCACGGCGTCATCGAAAGCGGCAGCAGCAGCGCGGCATAAGCCAGGATCTGCCATCGGGTCGAACGTTCGCCCGCCACGACCGGCATCATTGGAATACCCGCCTTGGAGTAATCAATCTGGACAAACAGGGCGAGTGCCCAGAAGTGCGGCGGGGTCCACATGAAGATGATCAGGAACAGCAGCACCGGCATCAGCGTGATGTCGCCCGTCACCGCGATCCAGCCGATCAACGGCGGAAATGCCCCTGCCCCGCCGCCGATCACGATGTTCTGCGGCGTGCGCGGCTTGAGCCACACGGTGTAGAGATAGGAATAATAAAAGATCGAGAAGGCAAGGATGCCCGCCGCGAGCCAGCTGATCGCCAGCCCCATGGTCATCACTGACAGACCCGACAGCGCAAAGCCGAAATCACGCGCGGACGTGCGGTCCATGCGCCCGCCGGGGATCGGCCGCCCTGCGGTGCGCTTCATCACAGCGTCGAGATCGGCTTCCCACCACTGGTTGAGCGCGGCCGCGCCGCCCGCGCCGACGGCGATGCACAGGATCGCGGTGAACGCGAGCACGGGGTGGATGGTGCCGGGCGCTGCCAGCATTCCGCAGACGGCAGTGAAGATGACGAGCCGCATCACACCCGGCTTGGTCAGCGCGAAAAAGTCGCGCCAATCGGCGGGCATGATCAAGGCCTGGGGGTTCGCGGTGGACATGATGCGCGGCCTATAGGCTGGCTTTACGCTTAGGGAAAGCGAAACGGCATGAGGCTTTGGGGCTATGCGATGTGTTGTTGATGGACACCGCGTAACGGGGAGACGCAGCAAAACAAAAAGGGCCCCGGATCGCTCCGGGGCCCCTCTGTTTGTGCAGACCGAAATCGGATCAGTGCGCAGCCGATTCCTCGATCACGGGAAGCGTCTCGAACTGGTGGAACGGCGGCGGGCTCGACAGCGTCCACTCGAGCGTGGTCGCGCCTTCACCCCAGTAGTTGCCTTCCGCCTTCTTGCCGGCAACCAGCGAGTAGCCGATGTTGACGAAGAAGATCACCATCGATGCCGCCATGACCATGTAGCCATTGGTTGCGATCGTGTTCCAGTATTCGAACGCCGGGGCATAGTCCGGATAACGGCGCGGCATGCCCTGCACCCCGAGGAAGTGCATCGGGAAGAAGATCAGGTTCACGCCGACGAAGAACACCCAGAAGTGCAGGTGGCTGAGGAACTCGCTGTGCATGCGGCCGCTCATCTTCGGGAACCAGTAGTAGAACCCTGCGAAGAGCGAGGTGACCGCACCCAGCGACAGCACGTAGTGGAAGTGGGCAACCACGTAGTAGGTGTCTTGCAGGTTGTCGTCGATGCCGCCGTTGGCGAGCACCACGCCGGTCACGCCGCCGAGGGTGAACAGGAAGATGAAGCCCAGCGCCCAGACCATCGGCGACTTGAACTCAAGGCTGCCGCCCCACATCGTCGCGATCCACGAGAAGATCTTGATGCCGGTGGGCACCGCGATGACCATCGTCGCGGCGGTGAAGTACATCTTCGTGTTCACGTCGAGGCCGGTGGTGTACATGTGGTGCGCCCACACGATGAAGCCCACCGCACCGATCGCGACCATCGCATAGGCCATGCCGAGATAGCCAAACACCGGCTTCTTCGAGAAGGTCGAGATGATCTGGCTGATGATGCCGAAGCCCGGAAGGATCATGATGTAGACTTCGGGGTGGCCGAAGAACCAGAACAGGTGCTGGTACAGAACCGGATCACCGCCGCCGGCCGGGTTGAAGAACGTCGTACCAAAGTTGCGGTCGGTCAGCAGCATGGTGATCGCAGCAGCCAGGACCGGCAGCGAGAGCAGCAGCAGGAACGCGGTGACGAGCATCGACCACACGAACAGCGGCATCTTGTGCAGGGTCATGCCCGGCGCGCGCATGTTGAAGATGGTCGTGATGAAGTTGACCGCACCAAGGATCGAACCCGCGCCCGCAAGGTGCAGCGAGAAGATCGCGAAATCGACGGCAGGTCCGACCGAGCCTGTGGTCGACAGCGGAGCATAGACCGTCCAGCCGGTGCCTGCACCCATGCCGGTACCACCGGGCATGAAGGCGGAGATCATCAGCGAGCAGAAGCCCGTGAAGGTCAGCCAGAACGAGATATTGTTCATGCGCGGGAAGGCCATGTCCGGCGCGCCGATCATTAGCGGCACGAACCAGTTGCCGAAGCCGCCGATCAGGGCGGGCATGACCATGAAGAACACCATGATCAGGCCGTGAGCGGTGATCAGCACGTTCCACAGGTGGAGCGTGGCGTTGAAGTCCTGGTCGTTACCGCCAAGGAAGTGGGTCCACCAGCCAAGATACTGGATGCCGGGATGCGCGAGCTCGGCACGCATGATGCCCGAAACGCCGCCGCCGATGATGCCCGCGAAAATCGCGAAGATCAGGTAGAGCGTACCGATGTCCTTGTGGTTGGTCGACATGAACCAACGCTGGAAGAACGCCGGCTTGTGGTCGTGATCGTGCGCATCATCGTGGTGCGCGTCGAAGCCTTCGTGGGCTGGAATACTGGCCATGGTGGTCTAACCTTGTCCTCGAAAATCGTTACGCAGCAGGCGCGGGCTTGGCGGGGGCAGCCGCCGTGGTGGTGGCTCCGGCAGCGGGGCCAACGGTGCCACCCTGCGTCTTCACCCACTCTTCGAACTTGGCGCGGGGCAGTGCTTCGACCACGATCGGCATGTAGCCGTGGCGCGCGCCGCACAGTTCGGAGCACTGGCCGTAGTAGACGCCCGGCTTCTTGATGAAGAGCACCTTCTCGTTGATCTTGCCGGGCACAGCGTCGAGCTTGAACCACAGCGAAGGCACCGCGAAGGCATGGATCACGTCTGAACCGGTGGTCTGCAGGCGGATGGGTTCACCGGCGGGAACAACCATGCGGTTGTCGGCTGCCAGCTGCGGCTGCTCGCCGCGCTTCAGCGCTTCGGCGTCGGGCAGGATGTTCGAAATAACCTCAAACCCGCCGTTGTCCGGATAGGTATAGCCCCAGTACCACTGATAGCCGGTGGCCTTGACCGTCAGCGCGCCCTTCGGCGCGGGCGCATACTGGTGAGCCAGGAGGCGGATCGAGGGCACCGCGATGACCACGAGGATCAGCACCGGAACCACCGTCCAGATGATTTCGATGGTGGTGTTGTGGCTGGTCTTGGAAGCGACCGGGTTGGCGCTGCGACGGAAGCGCACCATCACCAGCAGCAGAAGAAGCAACACGAACAGCGTGATCACGGTGATCACCGGCATCAGCAGGTAATCGTGCATCGCCAGCGCTTCTTCGCCGATCGGCGAGTACTGATCCTGGAAGGTCATACCCTTGGCAACCGGCTGGCCGACGCCATCGACCGGCTTCATCGGGGTATAGGACCCCTTGTCGACTGGCGCGGCAGCAGCAGCACTGTCAGCAGCAACAGCGGCGGGCGCTGCAGCCGCTTCAGCGCTGGCGGCAGGCGCCGGAGCGATCGCAGCGGGGGCTGCAGGAGCCGGAGCGGCAGCAACTGCCGGGGCGGGAGCGGCGACTGCCGCCATGGCCTGAGGCGCGAATGCGAGCGCTGCCGCGAGGCCGAAGGTCCGGATCACACCTGCCATGTGGCGGGCACTTAGGGAAAGACTCATGGTATACCGCTCTCGATTTTTTGCTTCCGCGCCGGGCATTTGCACCCGGTGCTCCACACCCTGATCTATCAATTCACCGCGCCTATACGCGCGCTCGCCGCAAGCCTCAAGCGCCCAAGCGGATATTTTTGGGGCAATGGCATTTGCCCTAAAGCTCTACGGTAGAATGCGAATAAGGCGCGGCATGTGCCCGAAAATCCCGCAGACCTGCCCGCAGTCCGCCATAGCGCCGCGCCGCCGCGTTCGCTATGGACCCGGGATTGAAGCTCCGCCTGCGGGGTGTCCCCACACCCGCTTATGATGAGATGACCATGCTCGAAGACGAGATTCTCGCCGAATTCCGCGCCAGCGAAGCCCTGCTCGAAGGGCATTTCCTGCTCTCCTCCGGCCGCCACAGCGCACACTATCTGCAATGCGCGCGCGTGCTGATGGATCCGATGCGCGCCTCGCGCCTTGCCTCGGCGCTGGCCGCAAGCCTGCCGCGCGAACTGCGCAGCGCCATCAACAAGGTCGTCTCGCCCGCGATGGGCGGCGTCATCATCGGCCACGAAATGGGCCGCGCGCTGGGTGTCGAGGCGATGTTCGTCGAGCGCCCCACCGGCACGTTCGAACTGCGCCGGGGATTCGCGCTGAAGCCGGGCGACAAAGTGCTGATGGTAGAGGACGTCGTCACCACCGGCCTCTCCAGCCGCGAAGCCATCGCCGCCATCGAAGCGGCGGGCGGCGTGGTCCTCGCGGGCACGGCGCTGGTCGATCGCTCGGCAGGCACGGTCGATCTCGGCGTGCCGTTCTACCCGCTCGTCAGCCTCAACTTCCCGACATATGCACCGGACGAGCTTCCCCCCGAACTCGCCGCCACGCCTGCGATCAAGCCGGGAAGCCGCGCCGCCTGATGCTGGGAGGGGCCGGAGCCGCTGTCGGAGACCGCAGGAAAAGCCTGCCGAAGGCTTTTCTCGGCGCATGTCTGCTGTCGCTTGGCTCTCTGATCACCGCCGCGCCAAGCGCGGCCGCCGAATCGCCCGCGCCTGCACTGGACGGAGCCCGCATCTCTGCAGCCGTGAAGGCAGCAGACCTCGCCGGCACGGTGCTGATCGCCCAGGGCGACCGGATCCTGTTCGAACGCGCGTATGGCGCGGTCGAACCCAATGGCACGGCGCCCCACCACCTCGGCAAGGTCTGGCGCTGGGCTTCGGTATCCAAGCAGGTCACCGCGACCCTCGCCATGCAGGAAGTTGCGGCGGGCCGACTTGATCTCGACCAGCCGATTACGCGCTATCTGCCGCAAAGCCGCGCCCCCCATGCCGACACCCTGACCGCGCGTATGCTCATGCAGCACGTTTCGGGCCTGCGCCATGCCGACGATTTCGCCCGGCCGGAAATGGACGGCTGGACCACTTTCTATACCGCACCGCTGGGCAGCGCCGAAACCGGCGTGACTTGGTGCGAGGGACCGACCGGCAAGCCGGACAAGGCCCCGCCAGCGGACTTCCGCTATGGCGACTGCGATTTCATCCTGATGGGGGCGGTGCTCGAGGCGATCACTGGCAAGACCTATGCGGCACTGGTCGCAGAACGGATTGCAGGGCCGCTCGGGCTGCGCGCGCTTGGCGTGTTTCCAACGACCAGGCGCACGGTGCCGGGGTTCGATCAGGGCAAGCCCGAATCGCGCTTCTTCCATCTCGAAAACTTTGGCCCCGCTGGCGCGCTCTATGGCACGACCCACGATCTGCTCGCCTTCGACCGCGCCTTGATGACAGGCAAACTGGTGCCTCCCGCCCAGCGCGCCGTGATGTGGACCGGGGAGCCGCGCTATGGCTACGCCGCGCTGGGCCAGTGGGCCTTCGAAGCTGCGCTCAAGGGTTGCGACGGCGCGGGCGTGCAGATCATAGAGCGGCGCGGCTTCATCGGCGGCGTGGTGCTGCGCAACATCATCCTGCCGGAACTTGACATGGTCCTCATCATGACCTCGAACCGCGCCAGCGCCGAGGCAACTTTCGGCGAAATCTGGCAGCAGGCCGGATTGACTCACGACGTGCTGGCCGCAGCACTGTGCAAGGCATCATGAACCGACCAACCCCGCCCCTTTCCGGCCTGCCGCAGCGCCTGCGCCTCGGCGTCAACATCGATCACGTCGCCACGATCCGCAACGCGCGCGGCGGCGAACATCCTGATCCGGTGCGGGCGGCGCAGATCGTCGCCGAAGTGGGCGGCGACGGCATCACCGCGCACTTGCGCGAAGACCGCCGCCATATCCGCGACGAAGACATCGCCCGCATTCAGGCCGCGACCAATCTGCCCCTGAACTTCGAGATGGCCGCGACCGAGGAAATGGTCGCCTTCGCCCTCCGCCACAAACCTCACGCCGCCTGCATCGTGCCCGAACGGCGCGAGGAGCGCACGACCGAGGGCGGGCTGGATGCGGCAGGCCAGCATAACCGCCTCGCTCCCATCGTTGCGCGGCTTGCGGACGCCGGCATCCGCGTCAGCCTGTTCATCGCGCCCGAACCACGCCAGATCGAAGCGGCCATGCAGCTCGGCGCGCCGGTGGTCGAACTGCACACCGGCGAATACGCCCACGCCGAAGGCGAAGCCCGCGCGGTGGAACTGCGCCGTCTCTATGACATGGCCGCACTCGCCGCGAAGAACGGCATCGAGCCGCACGCAGGCCACGGCCTGACGTATGAGAACGTCACCGCCATCGCCGCGATCCCGCAGCTGGCCGAGCTCAATATCGGGCACTACCTGATCGGCGAGGCGATTTTCACCGGGCTGGCCCCGGCGGTGCTGCGGATGCGCGAACTGATGGACGCGGCGCGGTGAGGAGTCTTCAGCAGTGATCATCGGCATGGGCTCCGATCTCTGCAATATCGAGCGCATCCAGGCCTCGCTCGACCGCTTCGGCGAACGATTTGTGCAGCGCGTGTTCACGCCCACCGAACAGGCCAAGGCCGCGCGCCGCCCCTATACCAAGGCGGGCACGCTGGCGAAGCGCTTCGCGGCCAAGGAAGCCTATTCCAAGGCGGTCGGCACTGGCTTCAAGGCAGGCGTGTTCATGAAGGACATCGGCGTGGTCAACGCGCCTTCCGGTGCCCCCACCCTCGCGCTCACCGGCGGGGCCGCCACCCGGCTTGCCGCGATTACCCCGGCGGGGCACGAGGCCGTGGTTCACCTCACGCTCACCGACGACCATCCATGGGCGCAGGCCTTCGTCGTGATCGAAGCACGTCCGCTATCCTCAGGTGCCGTTTGAACGACGTTTCCGATTCCCCCGCACCCGGGGCCGTCCCCACCGCAGCGACCGAGCAGCCCAAGCCGGCCCCGGCTGAGCCCGAAGGCACCAACTGGCTCGCCGAATTGCGCGGGCTGCTGCTCATGCTACTCGCGGTGATCGGCTTCCACAGCTTCGTGGCCAAGCCGTTCTACATTCCTTCGATCTCGATGATGCCGAACTTGCTCGTCGGCGATCAGCTGGTCGTCTCGAAGTATCCCTATGGCTGGTCGTGGGTCTCGGCCTCGATGCATTTCCTGCCGCGCTCGAAAACGCGGATCATGCCCGAAACGCCCGCCTACGGCGATATCGTCATCGTAGTCCCGCCAGACCGCGACGAGGACTACATCAAGCGCGTCGTTGGCCTGCCGGGGGACCGCATCGCGGTGGTGAACGGGCAGATCATCCTCAACGGCAAGCCGGTGCCGCAGATCGCGGAAAGCCCGCTAGAACTGCCGGTCGATCCCAACCAGCCCTGCGATCCGGATGATTTCCCCGGCCTCAAGTACCGCGCGGTCGATGGCATGCAGGTGTGCGAACTGCCGATCTTCCGAGAGACGCTGCCCAATGGCGCGACTTACCGGATCATCGACCACCGCCAGCAGCCGCTCGACAACTATCCCGAGACGAAGATCCCGGCGGGCTACGCCTTCCTGATGGGCGACAACCGCGATCATTCGGCAGACAGCCGCGCGCCGGTGGTGGAAAAGGGCCTCGGCGGCCCGGTGCCGCTGGCGGACATCGGTGGGCGCGCCGAGTTCATCACCTATTCGCTGAGCGGCACCGAAACGTGGAATCCGCTCACCTGGTACGGTGCCTTGCGAGGCCGCCGCGCTTCGCTCAAACTGCGTCCGATGATCCTGCCGCCCACAACCGCCAGCCAACCTCCTGCGAGCAAGCCATGAGCGACGAGACGACCCCCGCGCCCCGCCACGCCAGCGGCCCGACCGACATTCGCGACGATCTCGTGCGGCAGGAAGTGAAGCGCGCCGCGGTCTGGCTCGGCATGGGCTCGCTGCTCGTGCTGGCGGTCTATCTCGCGCATCCGCTGCTGGTGATCTTCGGCGGCTTCGTGTTTGCCATGCTGATCGATGGCGGCCAGCGCCTGCTGGGGCGCGTGCTGCCGATCGGGCGCGGCTGGCGCGTTGCCGTGGTCCTGCTGCTCACCGTGGCTTTCCTTGTCTGGGTGGTGGAATTCGCGGGCAGCCAGATCATGACGCAGGCCGCCGAAATGCCGCCGCTGGTCACCGCGCAGGCCCAGCGCGCGCTCGATTGGGCCGGGGCGCATGGCCTCACCATGGGCCGCAGCGATGTCAGCAGCCTGCTCAAGGAACTGCTCGGCGGTGTCGGGCAAGTCACGCAGGCGCTGGGCGGCTTGTTCGGCGGCGTCACCACGCTGCTGATCATGGTTATTCTCGGCATCTATTTCGTGCTCGAACCCGATCTTTACCAGCGCGGCCTTGCTTGGATGCTCCCGGCGGGAAGCCGCGAGTATTTCCACGGCACCACCCACCGCATGGGCCGCACGCTGCGGATGCTGCTGGCGGGGCGCATGCTCGGCATGGTGATCGAAGGCGTCGCAACATGGGTTGCGCTCGCGGTCTATGGCGTGCCGATGGCGGCGCTACTGGGCCTGCTCACAGGCCTGCTCGTGTTCCTCCCCAATATCGGCGCACCCATCTCGGGCATTCTGATGATCCTCGTCGGCTTCTCCGGCGGCACGGCCATGGGGATCTACTGCATCATCGTCTACGTCGTGATCCAGACGGTGGACGGCAACATCATCGTGCCGATGGTCGCCAAGCGCACCGCCGATCTGGCGCCAGCGCTGGTGCTGGGCGCGCAGCTCATCTTCGGGGTGCTGTTCGGCATCCTCGGCCTCGCGCTGGCCGATCCGCTTGTGGTGATGCTCAAGATCGCGCTGGAGCGGCAGGCCGAACACAACACCCGCCGCGAAGAACTGGCAGGATAACCGCAAGATGGCCCGCAAGTTCCTCTATGCCATCGCGGTCCTGATCGTGATGGTCATCGCCGCGCTCCTTGCCTTGCGCATCTGGTCGGCCGAACTCACGCGCTTCGCCTTCGTGCCGCGCGGGGCGTTCGAATCGCAGGCTCCCTTGCGCGCGGGCACTTACGATGATCCGGCGATGTGGGTTTCGCGCCCCGGCACGCCTTACGATCCCGCGCAGTACCATCCTGAAGGCAGCACGCCGGGCAAGCCGGGCCGCGCTTTTGTGTTCTTCATCCACCCGACCAGCTATCTCGCCCGCGAGCACTGGAACGGCCCAGTGAGCGACACGGACACCCGCCACCGCACCGCCTTGTTCGTGCGCGGCATGGCCAGCGCGTTCAACGGCGAGGCGGCGGTCTTCGTCCCTTATTACCGGCAGGCCGCGTTCGGCAGCTTCCTCGTCAACCGGCCCGAAACGCTGAAGGCCCGCGCCATTGCCTATGGCGACGTGCGCGCCGCCTTCCGCGCCTTCGTTGCCGCCGTCCCCGCCGACGCGCCGATTGTGCTCGCGGGCCACAGCCAGGGCGCGTTGCACCTCATGCACTTGCTGCAGAATGATGTGAAAGGCACCCCGCTCGCGGCCCGCGTGGTGGCGGCCTACATGATCGGCTGGCCGGTATCCCCGGCGCACGATCTTCCCGAAACCGGCCTGCCGCCCTGCACCGCGCCCGATCAGACCGGCTGCGCGCTCAGCTGGCTCAGCTTCGCCGATCCGCCCGATGCGCGCCTGATGCTCGATACCTACCGTGTCGAGCCGGGGCTGGACGGCAAGCCCAAGGGCGATGAGCCGATCCTGTGCACCAATCCGCTGAACGGCGGCGCTGCACCGAACGCGCCCGGCACAGCCAACATCGGCACGATGGTCCCCTCGGTCGATCTCACTACGGGCAAGCTCACCAAGCTTGGCGTTCCGGCGCGCTGCGATGCCGGGACCGGCTTGCTGCTGATCGGCGAAGGCCCCGATCTTGGCCCATTTGTCCTGCCCGGCAACAACTACCACGTTTATGATGTGCCGCTGTTCTGGGCCAATGTTCGCGCTGATGTGGCGCGCCGCTCGCAAGCGTGGTTGGCGCGGCAGAAAGCGGCACAGCCCGCACCCGCCAAGTGATCACCACCAGCGCGCATGATTTGCGCAGCGCGCTGCCCGATGGCGGCGCGCTGATGGGCCTCGATCCCGGCACCAAGACCATCGGCGTCGCCTTGTGCGACCGTGACTGGCGCTTTGCCACCGCCGGGCAGACGATCCGCCGCCGCAAGTTCAGTCAGGACAAGGCGGAGCTGGCCGCGCTGATCGCGGCGCGCGGCGTGAAGGGCCTTGTCATCGGCCTGCCGCTGCACATGGACGGCAGCGAAAGCCCGCGCAGCCAGGCCGCCCGCGCGATGGCGCGCAACCTTGCCGATCTTGGCTTGCCCATCCTGCTGTGGGACGAACGCTGGACCACGCAGGCCGCCGAGCGCGCGATGATCGAGCAGGATTTCAGCCGCGCCCGCCGGGCCGAACGCATCGATTCGCATGCGGCGGCGCTGATCCTGCAAGGGGCGATTGATGCCATGGTCGGCGCAGCGTTCTGACCCCCGCGCGATAAATGATGGTTGTCAGCAACGCAGCGCACCGGCAGGACATCCCCCATGAGCAAGGATGAAAAGGCCGCTGGCCTCATGAAGACCATCATGCCCGAAGGCTTCACGTTCGATCCTGAACGCGGCGCGCGCTGGTTCACGCGGGCAGGCCACACTGGCTTCCTCGGCATGGAATATCACAATCACGGCCCCGACTGGATCGAGCTTGCTCTCCCCTGGCGCGAGGATCTCGTCGGCGTCGAGGAAACCGGCGTGCTGGCTTCGGGGCCGATCATCAGCCTGCTCGATAACGCCACCTCGATGTCGGTGTGGACGCGCCAAGGCAGCTTCAACCCGCAAGTCACGCTCGATCTGCGGATCGACTATGTCCGCGCCGCCACGCCGGGCAAGACGGTGATCGCCCGCGCCGAATGCTATCAGGTGCGCCGCTCGATGGCCTTCGTGCGCGGCATAGCCCATGATGGCGATGCATCCGATCCCGTAGCCCACACCGCCGGCATCTTCATGCTGGTGAGCAGCGAGGGGTGGTCGAAGCCATGAGCGAATTTCATTTGCCGCCCTATGCGCGGACGATGGGCATGGAAATCGACCATGTGGACGAAGGCGGCGTGCCGGTTATCGCGATGGACTTTGCCCAGCGCGTGGAGGGCCGCCCCGGTTTCCTGCATGGCGGAGCGATCGGCGGCCTGCTCGAAATGGCGGCCCACGCCGCCTTGCGCGCCGAGCTGGATCGGCAGGGCAGCGAGTTTCGCATCAAGCCGGTCAATATCAGCATCGAATATCTGCGCGGCGGCGTGCAGGTCCGCACGTTTGCGCGCGGCGAAGTGATCCGTGCGGGACGCCGCGTGGCTAACGTGCGGGTTGAGGCGTGGCAGGGTGATCGCAGCAAACTGGTGGCCAGCAGCTGGATGAATTTTCTGCTCGCCCCGCCCAAGGGCTGAAGAGCCCGCGAACTGCGCAAATCAAGGACCAGAGCGCGCTGCGCCCGATACGTATCGGGCGAATTGCCTTGCAATTTTTTCAATTGCAACTAAAGCGGAGACGCCTCTCGTCGATTGCGACGGAATTTGACCGCTGCTTTGGCAGCCTATCTTCCTTTTCATGATGCCTGGCTTTTTTGACCGGTCTGCGCCGGTCTACCTATGCTGCTCTCGTTGAAGTGAGACGGGCATCGACGATTTATTTGAGGTTGCGGGAACGCTGTTCCCCTTCCCCGCCAGACCCTCGATTTCCTTTCAAGTGACGACCTGACGCACGACCCCGTCGGCATCCCTGCCGGCGGTCCTACCGTTTCTTGAAAGGAAGCGAACATGACTATCGGAACCGTGAAATTCTTCAACGAAGACAAGGGCTATGGCTTCATCCAGCCGGATGACGGCGGCAAGGACAGCTTCGTTCACATCTCCGCCGTGCAGGCCGCTGGCCTCGCCACGCTGAACAAGGATCAGCGCGTCAGCTATGACGTCGAGACCGGCCGCAACGGCAAGGAATCGGCGATCAATCTCGCCAGCGCGAACTGATCACGTCCCGCCCCGGCAGCCGCATCGTCGGCTGCCGGGGAGGCTCCTTTTCTCCACCCTGTCCCCGCGGAGTCGATGCTGATGGCACTGTCCTACGAATTCCTCATCGAACGCGCCGAACAGGCAGCCACCGAAGCCGCGACCGCCATGCTCGACAATGTGCGTGATCGCGCACTGCGTTCGGAAAAGGCGTGGCGCGCCATGGCCGATCAGATCCGCGAAGTGGCCGAAGGCCGCGAGCGCACCAGAGTGGAGCGCCTTGAAGCCGCTGCCATTTCCGTCTGAATGACAGGCAAACGCGATCTCGATCTGCCCCAGCTGTTTGCCGCGCTTGAAGTCTCTGACATCGCCGCAATCAACGGCATTGCCAGTCTCGCCAATATCCTGCGCAAACGCGGCCTGCTCACCGTTGCCGAAGCCTCAGCGCTGCACCAGAGCATGAGCCTGCCGCTCAGCCTGCCGCGCCACGCTGACAATCTGGCCGTGCAGGAACTCCAGCTCCACCTCGACGAGCTTTTCGCGCACATCGTCGCGCCGGATTAAGCCGCCTCGATCACCACCACGATGCCGCCTTCGGTCTCCGCCTCGCCCGGCGCAAGCCGCGCAGCATCGGCCCGCACCCGCGCCAGCACGGCAGCGGGCACATCCGCCCCCGCCACCACCGCATCCGCCTGCCCCAGCAGCCGCGCCTCGCGCAGCGTGAGGTCGTCCGGATCCTGCGAGCGCAGGCGGATCACGAACCGGCCCGCCGCGCCATCCGCGCCGCCCGCCAGCCATGCCGCCACATCGCCGCCCTCACGCAAGGGATCGAGCGCCCCGCCCGCTTCCAGCGCCGCATCGAGCGCGCGTCTGCGTTCCGGCCCTGTTGGCCACCGCGCCCGCATTGCGCCCCTCGCCGCATAAAGCGCGTCTGCCAGCGTGCCGAGGCTCTGCGGAAGCAGCCGCTCCAGCCGCAGCCGCAAGGCCTTGGCCAGCCCTGCCGAAGCGCCGCCCGTGCCCACCGCCACGATCACCGGCGCGCGGTCGATGATCGAAGGCGTGGTGAAATCACACAGCGCGGGCTTGTCCACCACGTTGACCAGCAGCCCTGCCCCGCGCGCCCGAAGCGCATCGGCCTCGCAGGCACGCTCGTCTTCATGCGCGATAAAGGCGAGGCGCGCACCGGTGTCGATGCCCTCGGCGAGATCCTCGATCACCTTGCCGCCCGCGCGCAGAACCAGCCGCCGCTTCGCCTCTGCCGCCTCGCCATGCCCCAGCACCACCACCGGCTGCCCGGTGAGGCGGTGAAACAGCGGGAGGCTGGGCAGGCTCATGCCAAAAACCTCACGCCAACCAGTCCGGCACGCGCTCGGCCGAGAGGATGGTCGCAGGCTCGATCCTGTCCGCCACCACGGCCCACTTCGCGCCGTCCACCATCACTTCGGGCACCATCGGGCGCGAGTTGTAGGTGTTCGCCATCGTCGCGCCATAGGCCCCGGCGGTGCGGAAAACCGCCAGATCGCCGCGCGCGACCGTGTCGATCTCGCGCGCCATGGCAAACGTATCGCTCGATTCGCAGATCGGGCCGACGATGTTCGCGGTCATCGTCTCGCCGCTCGGCGTCACCGCGCTGAAATCGTGCCAGGCATCATACATCGCCGGGCGCGCCAGATCGTTCATGGCCGCATCGACCACGACCCACGGGTGCAGCGCCCCCTGCTTAACACGCACGATTTCGGTGAGCAGCACGCCGGTGTTGCCCGTGATCACGCGCCCCGGCTCGAACATCAAGGTCGCGTCCCAGTCTTGCGTCACCCGCGCGATCATCGCGGCATATTCGGCGGGCTGCGGGAAGACTTCGCCCGCCTTGTAGGGCACGCCCACACCGCCGCCGAGGTCCATGTGCGTCACCGCGTGGCCTTCCGCGCGAATGGCCTGCATCAACGCCCCGGCCTTGATGAACGCGGCCTCCAGCGGATCAAGCTTCGCCAGCTGGCTGCCGATGTGCAGCGCAAGGCCGCGCAAGTTCAGACCGGGTAGAGCCGACAGCCGGGCATAGATACCAGCGGCCCGGTCGTAGGGCACGCCGAACTTGTTCTCGGCCTTGCCCGTGGAAATCTTGGCGTGCGTGCCTGCATCCACATCGGGATTGATGCGCAGCGTTGCCGTCGCGATCAGGCCCATGCTGGCCGCGATTTCGGCGAGCTCGATGCCCTCTTCCTCGCTTTCAAGGTTGAACTGCCCGCACCCGGCCGCCAGCGCGCGGCGCATTTCCGCCGCTGTCTTGCCCACGCCCGAAAACACCACATCCGCCGCCGGAATGCCCGCCGCTAGCGCGCGGTCCATCTCACCGGCTGAAACGACATCCGCGCCGTAGCCTTCTGCCGCCAGAACCTTGAGCACTGCGAGGTTGGGATTGGACTTCACTGCAAAAGCGAGGTGCACCTTCGGCAGCACCTTCAGCGCATCGCGAAACACCCGCGCATGGCGTGTCAGCGTCGCGCGCGAATAGACATAGACCGGCGTGCCGACTTCGGCCGCGATCAGGGGCAGCGGCACGTCTTCGGCATGAAGCACGCCGCCGCGATAATCGAAATGATCCATCGGTAATTCCTGGAAATTGGGGTCCGGCCTATCGCCGGGAAATCCTGTCAGTCTTCGGGCGGCCCATCAATTTTCGGGCGGGAGGTCGAAAGGATCGTCCTGCCGGTCCTCCGAACGACTGCGAAGCTCGATATTGCGCTGCGGTTTCGCCTGAACCGGCGGGGTGAGCAGCGCGTCCGGTTTGAGCCGGTCCTCACGCCCATAGGGCGCAGGCGGCAGCGTGTGGCCCGCCAGCGGCTGCAGTTCGCGCCGCGCACCGCATCCGGCGAGCAATACGGCAAGCATAAGAACAGGCAGAACCTTGCGCATCACGGCTCCAAGCCCAGCGCGGCACGCGCCTCGGCGACGCGCTTCGATACCTCAACCGGCGCGGTTCCGCCATGGCTGGCGCGCGCGGCCACGCTGGCTTCCACCGAAAGCGCGGCAAACACGCGCTCGTCCACACGGCTGTCGATGGCCTTGAGGTCTGCCAGCGCCAGCTGGTCGAGCGCGACGCCGCGGCTTTCCGCCAGCTTCACTGCGCTGCCGGTGATGTGGTGCGCCTCACGGAAGGGGATGTTCGCCTGCCGCACCAGCCAGTCTGCCAGATCGGTGGCGGTGGCATAGCCCAGCTCCGCCGCGCCCCGCATCCGCGCCGTGCGGAAGGTAGCCTCAGCCACCATGCCCGTCATCGCTGCGATGGAAAGCGCGAGCAGCGAGGCCGCCTCGAATACCGGCGGCTTATCGTCCTGCATGTCCTTCGAATAGGCGAGCGGCAGGCCCTTCATCGTGATCATCAGCGCGGTGAGACAGCCCACGATCCGCCCGGAATGGCCGCGTACCAGCTCCGCCGCATCGGGGTTCTTCTTTTGCGGCATGATCGAGGAACCGGTCGAAAGGCTGTCCGGCAGGGTGACGAAGCCGAAGGGCTGGCTCGCCCAGATCACGAATTCTTCGGCCAGGCGCGAAAGGTGCAGCGAGCACTGCGCCGCCGCCATCAGGAAATCGAGCGCGAAATCGCGGTCCGACACCGAATCGAGGCTGTTCGCGGTCGGACCATCAAAGCCCAGCGCCGCCGCCGTGGCGTGGCGGTCGATCGGAAAGCCCGTTCCTGCCAGCGCCGCCGCACCCAGCGGGCACTGGTTCATCCGCGCCCGCGCAGCGGCAAAGCGCGAACGGTCGCGCTGGGCCATCTCGTAATAGGCCATCAGGTGGTGGCCGAGCGTGACGGGCTGCGCCGTCTGCAAATGCGTGAAGCCCGGCATGATGCTGGCGGCGTGTTCGCCTGCGCGGGTCACCAGCGCCACTTGCAGCGCATGGAGCGCCGCTTCGGTCTGGTCCACCGCATCGCGCACCCACAGGCGGAAATCGGTCGCCACCTGATCGTTGCGGCTGCGCGCGGTATGGAGCCGCCCGGCCGCCGCGCCGATCAGTTCGGCCAGCCGGCTTTCGGTGGTCATGTGGATGTCTTCAAGGTCCCAGTTTTCGGGAACCCCGCTCGCCTCATACTCGGCGGCGACCTGATCCAGCCCGCCGGAAATCAGCGCGGCATCTTCCGCCGTGACGATCCCTTGTGCCCCCAGCATGGCCACATGGGCCTTTGACGCGGCGATATCCTGCCGCCACAAGGCCTTGTCGAAGGGAATCGAGGCGTTGATCTCGCGCATCACGGCCGAAGGGCCTGCCGCGAAACGCCCGCCCCACATCTGGTTGGAGCCTGAATTGCCGCTCATGTCCCCGCGTCCTACTTTCCGGCGTCCGTTTGCCTGTGTGGTCCCGCTCGTTGCCGCGGTCCTTCTTGCGGGGTGCGATAAGCAAACCCCGGCCGAACCGCAACCGCAGAGCACGGCACCTGCTGTCGCGGCTGCGGCCAAGGGCGAGGACGGGGGCGAAGGTTCGTTCAACGGCACGCTCGATATCAGCAATCGCGGCGCGGCGATGCCCGATCTCACCTTCACCGATCCTTCGGGCAAGAAACTGCGCACCCTCGATCTCAAGGGCAAACCGCTGCTCATCAACTTGTGGGCGACCTGGTGCGGCCCTTGCGTGCTGGAAATGCCGACGCTCGATGCGCTTTCCGCCGCAAAGGCAGGCAAGCTCACCGTGCTCACCATATCGCAGGATCTGGATCAGGCGGCGGCCGTGGATGCCTTCTTCAAGGACCGCAAGCTGGCGCACCTCGCACCCTGGCTCGATCCCGATAACGCGCTCAGCCAGCACTATGGCACCGGCGTCCTGCCCACGACCGTGCTCTATGATGCGCAGGGCCGCGAAGTCTGGCGCATGATCGGCTCGCACGATTGGTCCGGTCCGCGCACCGATGCGATGCTGGCGGATACCTTGCGGTAACCGCCAGCTGCATTTGCTGCTCTCAGGCCATTGCGCTGTTGCGGAGCGCCACATTTCCGCGCGCCATCTGGTGCAGCCGGTCCTTGATCGCCAGCTTCAGCTTCTTGAGCCGCATCAGCCGCCAGCTGTCGGGCGCCGCCCGCGTCTGTTCGCGGCGGATTTCCGTCTCGAGCCGGTGGTGCACCAGCGACAACCGATATTCGTGAGCATGCATAGCCTCTCTCCTTGTCCGAGGGTTTCGGTTCGAGCCGGCCCGGTGCAGTTCTAATGGGTCAGGGGGAGTGAACTGCGCCGGGTCGGCTCGATGCGGTCCGACATCGCAGCTGCCTGCGGGGGGAGGAAGACAGCTGCCAGAGGGGCCCGGTCCGCAAGTAATGAGATAACGTTGCACAGCTCGGCAGGCCAATCGGTTTTGCTGCCGCCAACCCATAACCTGAACCTATAGGCCGACGCCCCTGCTTTCCCGCGCAGCATCAGGAATGCCGACGGGTGGTTCCGCGCGAACCCATTGCTGACAGCCGGAACCGATGATAGCGCCGCTCCACCGGTGTGGAGGCCATGCCAGCCGACACAAGCGTGTGCATGACCCGGCATGAACGGACAAGGCACGAAGGGAATGCGGTGATGAAACGATTGCGCGCAGCCGCCGCCAGGATCGCAGCAGGTGCTGTGGCTGCAATGTGCGGAGCCGCGCTGCTGGTGTCTGGCACCCCTGTCAGTGCACGCACCGTGAGTCTGGTGACGGCTGACGAGGCAGCCGCGTCAGCCAAGGCCTTCGCCGCGAACCCAGACGTTGAGGACATGTCTGCCGCCCGCCACGACTATCTTGGCAACACCGCGCCTGCCCCGATCCTCGATGTGCTGACGCCCAAGGCGGGGCTTCCCGCCAAGCCGCCGTTTGACGTGCGCGTGGTCGCCCGTCCGCCCGAGGGGCTTGGCATAGATCGCTCCTCGATCCGGATCCGCTACGGCTTTTTCAAGATCGACATCACCCAGCGCATGCTGGCGATGGGCCGGTGGGAAGGCAACGAGTTCGTCGTCCACCAAGCCAAGGCCCCGGCTGGCACCCACTGGTTCTACGTGACCCTTGCCGATACGGCGCACCATCAGGCCACCGTGTCACTCCGGGTTGTCATCCAGTAGACCATCGGCGCTGGCCCGGCGCGGATATTGGGGCGCATGGGAACGCATGGTGGGCGGTGAGGGGCTCGAACCCCCGACCCTCTCGGTGTAAACGAGATGCTCTACCAACTGAGCTAACCGCCCGGCATGCCGGAAGCGCGGCTCATGCTGGGTTTTTGGCCTGAGGTCAATCGGCAGATGGCAGCTGGCAAGGGGCCGCCGCTGCAGCACCCTTGGGGGGTTGAACGCCCCCCCGCACATCCCCACTAGGTAGTGCTCCAAGCCGCAGGCATAGCTCACAATGGATTATCCCGAAATTTCCCGCCGCCAGACCCTGCCGCGCCGCCGTTTCCTGCAAGCGGCAGGCCTTGGCGCGGGGGCATTGGTGCTCGACGCGCGCCTCCCGGCCTGGGCGCAGCCGGTTTCGGCGGGCCTGCCCACTTTGTCCGGCGAGCATATCCGCCTGCGCATCGCGCGCGATACGCTGATGGTCGATGGCAAGGCCGCGCACGCCTTGAGCATCAACGGCACCGTCCCCGCGCCGTTGCTGCGCCTGAAACAAGGCCAGAAGCTGCGCCTCACCGTGGAAAACACGTTGGAGGTGGATACCTCGCTCCATTGGCACGGGCTGATCCTGCCGTTCCAGATGGACGGCGTGCCCGGCGTTTCCTTCCCCGGCATCAAGCCGGGCGCCACTTTCACGTATGAGTTCCCCATCGAGCAATCTGGCACCTACTGGTATCACAGCCATTCGGGGATGCAGGAATGGATGGGGCTCTATGGCCCGATCGTGATCGATCCCGCAGACGCGGACCCGGCGCCTTATGACCGCGACCATGTGATCCTGCTTTCGGATCACAGCTTCCTGCGTCCCGAAAAAATCCTGCGCAATCTCAAGGCAGAGCCGGGCTACTACAACTTCCAGCGCCAGACGCTTGCGGGAATGCTCGCGGGCAAGGACCAGCCCCTGCCGGACCGCGCGGAATGGGGCCGGATGCGCATGGACCCGACCGACATTTCGGACGTGACCGGCGTGGTGCTCGATTATCTCGTCAACGGCCACGGCCCCAAGACCAACTGGACCGCGCTGTTTGCGCCCGGCGAGCGGGTGAAGCTGCGCTTCATCAACGGCTCGGCGATGACCACGTTCAACGTGCGCATTCCCGGTCTTGCCCTGAGCGTCGTCGCGGCGGACGGGCAGCATGTGCGTCCGGTCGCGGTGGACGAATTCCAGTTCGGGCCGGGCGAGACCTATGACGTGATCGTCACCCCGGCTGAGGACAAGGCCTTCACCATCGTCGGCGAAACGGTCGACCGATCCGGCATGGCCATCGCCACGCTGGCTCCGCGCGCGGGGATGCGCGCGGCCGTCCCGCCGCGCCGCCGCCGCCCCGTCCTCACCATGAAGGACATGGGCATGGAGATGGAGGGCATGGACATGTCCGGCATGTCGATGCGCGATGGCAGCCGTGCCCCGCAAGTCCGGCTCGGTCCCGGGGTCGAGATGATCAATCCGATGCCGATGGACCGCACCGGCGATCCCGGCATCGGGCTCGATGCCACTTATGTCGGCCCGGATCACAAGGTGCTGGTCTACAGGGATCTTGTCGCGCTGGAGGTCAATCCGGATCTGCGCGCGGCGGAGCGCGAGATCATGGTCCACCTCACCGGCGCGATGGACCGCTACATGTGGTCGATGGACGGCAGGACCATGTCCGAAGCGCACGAGCCGATGCCGATGCGCGCGGGCGAGCGCGTGCGCGTGACGCTCATCAACGATACGATGATGGCGCACCCGATCCACCTCCACGGCCACTTCTTCGAACTCGTAACCGGCCACGGCGCGCACAGCCCGCGCAAGCACACGGTGAACGTGCTGCCCGGCGGCAAGGTCAGCTTCGATGTGACTGCGATCGGCGGGGACTGGGCGTTCCACTGCCACATGCTGCTGCACATGATGATGGGCATGATGCGCGTGGTGCAGGTTCGCCCGGTTGCGGGTCAGGCAGCATGAGAACAGCCTGTCTCGGCCTCACGGCTGTCCTGCTCTTGGCTGCTGGCCCTGCCTTCGGGCAGGCGGCGGACCCGCACGCAGGCCATCACATGCATGGCATGATGCATGGTGATGCGCCGCCCGCTCCCGAGGCGGCACCCACGCCGACAGATAATGCGCTGACCGGGACCGACCAGCCCCCGGGCGACGCCCCGCCGCCGCCCGTCGCGCACGACAATCCTGCCGCCCGCTTCTGGGATCCGGCCGCCATGGCCGCAGCAGCCGAAGCCGAAATGCACCCGCCCACGCCGGTCTACACCAAGCTGATCGTCGATGCCGCCGAGCTGCGCCTGCGCCAAGGGCAGGACGGATACCGCTGGGAAGGCGAATTCTGGGCCGGCAATGTCGACCGCTTCGTGATCAAGACGCGCGGCGAAGGCACGCGCAGGCAGGGCCTCGAATCCGGCGAAGTGCAGGCACTCTATGCTAAGGCGCTCGATCCGTGGTGGAACCTGCAAGTCGGCGTGCGGCAGGATATCGGGCCGCAGCCAAGGCGAACCTGGGCCACCGTTGGCCTAGATGGCCGCGCGCGCTATCAGTTCGATGTGCAGGCCGCGCTGTTCCTGTCCGACAAGGGCCAGCTCGCTGCGCGCCTCGAAGGTTCCTATGATCTCAGGATCACCCAGCGCCTTGTGTTCCAGCCGCGCGCCGAACTGGAGCTATCGGCGCAGGACATGCCCGCCGAGCGGATCGGTGCAGGCCTCACCGCTGCCGAACTGGACTTGCGCCTGCGCTATGATGTGCGGCGGGAGTTCTCGCCCTATATCGGGGTCAACTGGACCTGGGCGGCGGGGCAGACCGCGCGCTACGCCCGCGCCGATGGCCGTGACCCGGCGGAACGCAGCGTGATTGCCGGCATCCGTTTCTGGTTCTGAGCGCCCTCAGATCAGTTCCTCCAGAAACAGCGCGATCAGCCCGGATTGGGATTCCACGCCCGCCTTGGCATAGACCCGCGCCAGCTGCGCGCGCACGGTACCTGCCGCCGATCCGCGCAAGCCCGCGATCTCGCTGATATCGCAGCCCTTGATCGCGAACAGCGCCACATCCGCCTCCGCCGCGGTCAGCTGCCACTGCGCAAACCGCAGGCCGATCAGTTCGGCCAAGGCCCCTTGCGCTGCCGCCACCGCGGTCTCGTCACGCCGGGCCGCTGCAATCAGGGCGCGCACCTGCAAGGCCCCCAGCACCACCGCGACCAGCAGCGCGGCGGCGGCCAGCGCCTCTATCGCAAGGTGCGGGCCGATCCCTTCGGCCATGACATCGCCAACCAGATCGACGAGGAAGAACCCGCAGGCCAGCGCCTGCAAGGCCACGAGGATGCTGATCCCCGCGGCCTTGCGATCAAGCTGGCGTGCTCTGGCCTTCATGCCCGGTGACTACCGCTGCAGCGGCGCCATCGCCACAAGAACCTGCCGCCCGCTGCGCCGGGTTTCGAAGATCACCCCGGCCACATGCAGCAGGATCAGCAGATAGAGCAGATTGGCGGCAACTTCGTGGATCTCGCCCACAAGGCCTTCCTCGCCTTCGGACTCCCCGCCTTCATCGCCTTCTTCCTCGCCGCTTTCCGCATGGCTCGGCGCAGAAATCACCTCGCGGCCGCGCACCGCTTCATTGAAAGATGCCCCTTTCAGCGACGGCGGCCCGGCCATGGCAATGCCTGTGGCGATGATCGTCAGCAGGCAGGCCCAGATGGCATAGACCATCAGCGCGCCCAGCGGATTGTGGGATGCATGATGCGTTACCGTGCCCGTGCGGATATCGCGCAGATGCGCCAGCGCCTTGCGCGGGCTCGGCCAGAACGCGGCAAAGCGCGCCTCTGCCGGGCCGATAAAGCCCCACAGCAGGCGCAAGGCCAAGACTGCGGCCAGCGCATAGCCCACCCAGACGTGCGCGCCGGATCCTTCCTCGGTCAGCAGCGCATTGGCCAGCACGGCCAGCGCAATCGACCAGTGCGTGATTTTGACAATGGGATCCCAGCGGCGGGCGGGTTTCGGTTGATCGGTCATGGCAAGCATCCTTTACGAAGGGTGCCAGCGGCGGCCCGGGACGGGGGGAAGAACGGGGCCAGCCGCTGACGCCGTGCACATGGCCAGCCACGCCCCGCCGCGCGAGCCGCGCCCCGCTTATGCGCGCCCGCCTAAGCCGCTGCTTACGCGGGCAAGGATGCTGCTAGAGCACTTTCCAGCCAGACGGGGCAGGCCCGGCCCCGCCTTCGCCAACTGTGTTGATCAGCACGTCCGCAGGCAGCGGCTTGTGGAATGCAATGCCGGCATCGCTGCCGTTGCTCCACACGATGTGGCCAAAAACCTCATGCGGCCCCACCGCAATAGCACATCGCGCCCGCGGTGCGGTGGCACCTGGCGCAAGGTCACCCGTGCGCCATGGCGCGATAGGTTCTGCATCACGCCGTCAGCCCGGGCTGGCGACCGAGATCAGGATCAACTGCCGCTCCGCATCGATTCGCCGATGGTGGCGGCGATTGCCAAACCCTGTTGCGCGGCTTCGCGGGGATGTCATGCCGCTACGCTCCAGCGCTCATCATTCTGCGCCCATTCGTCCTGCGCCAACGCAGCCTGATCCATCCCCTCGGCCCGCGCCCGCTCGATGCATGCTCTCACGTGCGCGCCGCTCTGGCGCATCGCCCAGCCCCGGCACCAGTCGAGCGCCGCAACCGTCTCTCGAAACGCGCAACGCTCCGAATGGTTGACCCAGCGCAGCACGACACACCAATCGCATAACCGCAGCCACAGCGCACGCTGTTCAGCCACGGCACGCGCAAGTTCGCCAACCGTTACCGCATACGCCCGGATCGTGATCTGCCCCGCCTCATAGGCGTTGAAAGTATCTTCCAGCTGGGTGAAAACACCCTGATAGTAAACAATTTTCTGCCTCATTAGACGAAGCAGCAATGCTGAAGCGGGATGCATCCTGGCCTCATGTCATGGGGTGATGGCAATCTTGCTCGAAGCGGCAGCGAAAGTGTTGTTGAGCTGGTTGCTGAAAGTGTGCAGCGAAGCGATGATCGCAACCGAGATCAACGCTGTCAGAATGCACAGCTCGATCGCGGTCGCCCCGCCCTTATCCTCCACCAGCAGGCGCCGAATAAACCGGGCCATCATGATGCGGCAATTCCGCTGTGATTCGTCAGTTCCGTGAATAATTCCAGTGCACCAATGGCCTGCCGCAACCGTTTCCGCAGTGCAGTTCCACTGTAATCAGCAAGATTATCCTCACGAATTACAAGGTCGACTGCCGTAAAAATTGGCCGAACGCCTGCCATCAAACCCTCCCCATTGGTGGCTGAACAATAAGCAATCATGCGTTAATCGCCTGTTTTTGTGCCGGTAACCAAAAGGGCTGAGAGGCCGCAATTTCCACGCGGCTTGTCCAGCCAAGCCTTGCCCGGCCCGGCTCGCCGCAATTTTCCCTTGAGGATCAAGTCACTGCCATCATCGCCAGCAGGCATCGCTGCCCCTCGTTCGGCAGGCGCGACCATGCCCACCGCCAGCACCCCCCGCGCCGCACCCCCGTGCGCGCACCTGCAAGATACCTATCCAGACTACCGGCAGCGTGCAGCACCCCTTGGGCTGGAGATGAATTCCTGGTCCGCGCCGCCACAGGAAACAATTCGTCATGCCGCAGACGATGTCAGGCAATGAACAGCCACCATCGGAAGGAGCACTGATTCCGCAACGAAGGCTTGCCGCCCCTCCCGCCCCTCACTAGGTTCTGGATACAATCATGACTGCACCTTCCATTCTGCTGGTCGAAGACGATGTTTCGCTGCGCATGCTCACCGCACGCGCGCTGCGGGAAAACGGCTATGCCGTGCGGACGGCGGCAACCGGCGCCGAAATGTGGGTCATGCTCGAAGCCGAACCGGCCGAACTCGTCGTGCTCGATATCATGCTCCCGGGTGCCAGCGGCATCGAACTGTTCCGCAAGCTGCGCCGGCAGAGCGACGTTCCGATCATCTTTGCCTCCGCCCGTGGCAGCGAGGAAGACCGCGTGCTCGGCCTCGAACTTGGGGCCGACGATTACCTTGCGAAGCCCTACAGCGCACGCGAACTGA
This sequence comes from Novosphingobium sp. PASSN1, assembly GCF_002278815.1. NCBI lineage: Bacteria > Pseudomonadati > Pseudomonadota > Alphaproteobacteria > Sphingomonadales > Sphingomonadaceae > Novosphingobium > Novosphingobium sp. PASSN1. Next base: position 139,122 of record NZ_NKIS01000006.1, read on the forward strand.
TCGCCCGCATCGGTGCCGTGCTGCGGCGCGGTGGCGGCGAGGGACAGGGCGGCGGCGCGGCAAAAGGCGACGAACGCACCAGCGAAGTCCACTTCGAGGGCTGGACGCTGTCGCTCTCCCGCCGGGAACTGCGTTCGCCCAGCGGCGCGATGGTCGATCTCACCGGGGCAGAGTTCGATCTCCTCGCCACTTTCGTCGGCCACCGCCAGCGCGTGCTTGGCCGCGAACGGCTGATCGAGCTTTCGCGCACCCGGCTGGGCGACAGTTCGGACCGCAGCATCGATGTGCTCGTCAGCCGCCTGCGCCGCAAGCTCTCGGCGGGCGGGGGCGAGCCACCGATCGTTACGGTGCGCGGTGTAGGCTACATGTTCAAGGCGGAAGTCCGCCGAGGTTGAGACGCGTGCGCCGCATAGGGCTTCGCCGCCTTGGCCTGACCGAGCGGCTGCTGGCGATCCTGCTGCTGGTCGCTGCCGTCGATTTCCTCGCCAACACTTTCCTGTTCGATTCGGCGACGACGACAGCCGTGCAGCGCGACGATGCGGCACGGATCGGCGAGCATCTGGCTCTTGCCGCGCGCGCCGTGCGCCGGGAGGAACCTGCGCAGCGCGCCGAGGCTGCCCGTGGCCTCTCGTCCTCGCGCTTCGCACTGACATGGACGCCGCGTCCGGAAGCGCCCGCAGCAGCCACTCTCGATCCCGATCTCCCCGATCCCGATCTGGCCGCGCGGATCATGGCGGCCGGTCCCGCGCTTGGCACTGATGGCCAGCGCCTTGTCGTGCAGCACGCCCGCGGCAGCCGCGATATAGCCGGAACGCTCACGCTGCCCGATGGCAGCGCGCTTGGCTTCAGGACTTATGCCGGCGAAGTGCGGCTGCAGCTTTCCCTGCTGCAGATTCTGCCGATGCTGCTGCCCACGCTGCTCCTCGGCGCGTTGGCCTGGTTGATGTTCCGTGCGACGATGCGCTCCCTGCAAACCCTGGTGAAAGCGCTTCGCCATATCGAAACACCAAGCCTTGGCGGCTTGCCGGAACGCGGACCGGACGAAGTGCGCCGTTTGATCCGCGCCTTCAATCAGATGCAGCGCCGCATCCAGCGCCAGCAGGCCGAACGCACGCAATCCATGCTGGCAATCGGCCATGATCTGCGCACACCGCTGGCCCGCCTGCAGCTGCGGCTCGATGGTCTGCGGCTGGAAGACGAAACGCGCGCCGAACTCGAGCACGATATCGGCGAGATGCGGCACTTGCTCGAATCGCTTCAGGCCTTCGTGGAGGCTGGTGGCACCCAGATCCCGCCGCAGCGCATCGATATCGCGATCATGGCCGCCACGCTGGTCGACAGCGCCGCCGATCAGGGGTTCGATGCGCACTATAGTGGCCCGGAAAGCCTCGAAATCACGGCGCGTGCCATTTCGGTCCGCCGGGCGATCTCCAATCTGATCGACAACGCGCTGCACTATGCCGGCAGTGTCCGCGTGTCGCTCGATACGGACCCCGATTCCGTGATCATTCGGGTCGAGGATGATGGCCCCGGCATTCCCGAAGACCGCATGGAAGACGTGTTTCAACCGTTCTTCCGGCTGGATACGTCGCGCGCGCGCGATACGCCGGGGATGGGGCTGGGGCTGTCGATCGTCCAAGCGGCCATACGCCTTGAAGGCGGCACGCTGACCCTGATGAACCGGGCGGGGCCGGGCCCGGCACAATCCGAAGCGGACGGCAGCGGCCTCATCGCCCTGATACGCCTGCCCCTGCAGATCGGCGGCTAGAGCCCTCAATCGTCCTGTGCAGAAATGTCGGCCCGCTCTGACTGGCTGCGCAACGGACGTGGCCGCAGCCTCGCTTCGAGCGCCGTGAACTCTTCACCCGCTGCGCGCTGCTCCAGCGCCGATTGCAGCGCGCGGTAGTTCGCCAGCACGTCTGCCCCGTCTGCCGTCAACCTCGCGCCGCCGCCGCGTCCGCTCCCGGGAGATGTTTCCACCAGCGGCGCGGCCCAGCAGCGGTTCATCAGATCGACGAGCTGCCACGCGCGGCGATAGCTCATCCCCAGCCGCCGTCCCGCGCCAGAGATCGAGCCTTCCGCGGCAATGGCATCGAGCAGATCCGCCTTGCCCGGCCCCATGGCAATCGCCTGATCGCACAGAATCTGCAGCTTCAATTTGAGGGCGGGCCGGGCAAGGGTCATGCTGGGCAGCGTAGTGCGCGCCAATGCCTTGCTCAACCATATCGTTCCGGACCTTGGCGTGCCCGCCAGCATCAGAGGGACAGGGCCGGTCCGCCGCGGACAAAACGCCGGTCGTCAAGCGGCGGCGCGCGCACCGCTCAGCATGCGTTCGGCCAGCATGCGGCCGGAAACCCAGGCGCATTCAACCCTCGGGCCGAGCAGCCAATCCCCGCAGGCCCCAATTCGTTGCGCTTCATTCCAAAGGCAGCCCAGCCCCGTGCCTGCCGAAAGTGCATAGCGCCAGCGGTGAACAGAGTGGGCGAGCGGAGCCAACCGCAGAGTGCCCGCAGCTTCGGCAAGAGCGGTGAGCAGCAGCGGTGCAATCTCATCAGGGCTGCGTTCAAGGTTGGCGGCCGACCACTGCGGAGTGGCCTGCACCACCCAGCTTTCGGGGCCGCTCCGCCCCGGCTTGGCGCTATCGCGCGCAGCCCAGGCGAGGATGCCGTGATCGCGCACGATATCCGCAGCAAGCGGCAAGGGCTCGCCAAACGCGAACATCCCGCTCCAGCAGGGTTGCGAACGCGCGAACAAGGCGGTCCGGGCCAGTTCAAAATCGTGCAGCGTGAGGATCGGGGCGGCTTGCTCTGCGGGGAGGGCGAGGACAGCGGCATCGAAACGTTCGCCAGGAAGCCCTTCGCCCAGCAGCCGCCAGTGCTGGTCTTCGCGCGCGAGGCCGCTGACATGGTGCGAGAAGCGCACGGTATGCGCAGCAGCCATGGCACGCACGACGGCGTTCATCGCGGGCACGCCGATCCACGCATCATCGCGCGCGTCGGGCCAGCGCACGGCAAGGCCCGACGCGGCCCAGCGCGCCACTTCGGCGGCAAACCGGGGATCGCGCACGGTGAAATACTGTGCGCCGAAATCGAAGGAGGCTTCGCCGTGCAGGGTTTCCAGACGGCGCGATGCCATCCGCCCGCCTGCCTTGCGGCCTTTGTCGAACAGGGTAACCTGCCAGCCTTCCGCGGCCAGAACATCCGCACAGGAAAGGCCTGCAATTCCGGCCCCAATGATCGCAACGCTGGGCATCTTCCTGACTGCCGTTACTTCCGGCCCATCAGCGATAGCACTTCCTTGCGGCTGCTGGCGTCTTCAAGAAAACAGCCCAGCATGCGGCTGGTGACCATGCCGACACCCGGCGTGCGCACGCCGCGTCCGGTCATGCAGCCGTGCTGCGCTTCAATCACCACGGCAACGCCATGCGGCTGGAGGTTTTCCCAGATGCAAGTGGCGACTTCGGCCGTGAGCCGTTCCTGGATCTGCAGGCGGCGGGCATAACCGTGCAGCACGCGGGCGAGCTTGGAGATGCCGACGACGCGATTGCGCGGCAGATAGGCGATCGAGGCCGTCCCCGTGATCGGGGCGAGGTGGTGTTCGCAGTGCGACTGGAACGGGATGTCGCGCAGCAAGACGACTTCGTCATAACCAGCCACTTCGCTGAAGGTGCGGCGCAAGTGCTGGCCGGGATCTTCCTCATAACCCGCACAATATTCCCGCCAGGCCCGGCCAACGCGGCTCGGCGTATCGGAGAGGCCTTCGCGGTCCGGATCATCGCCTGCCCAGCGCAGCAGCGTACGGATCGCTTCCTGAACGGGCTGAGGAACAACAAGTTTCCCGTCTTCGTCGCGCGCTTCGAACTCGTGAGTGACGTAATTCATGGGTGCGCTCCGTTGGCGAAAAACATGGCGCTCGCCGGATTGGCTGCGCTGACAATGCAGAAACCGGGCACAAATGCGTGCGGTGCATATTGCAGCACCGTCGCGAATGGGTTTACCCACACTGCAATCTTGGGTCTAAGGATCGGGACGGGGCCGGTTTTTGGGAACATGGACCTAAGGGCAATTGCGCGAAGCGCGCCGGAGCCGAAGGAAAAGAATATGGCAATTGGCGCAATGATCGAAAATAGTCTCGTGGCAGCGGTGGTGAGCAACCCGCGTCTGCCCGATAATCCCATCGTGGATTGCAACGCGGCGTTCATGGAACTCACCGGCTATGGCCGCGATGAGATCATCGGGCGCAATTGCCGCTTTCTGCGCGGTTCCGGGACCGAGCCGGAACTGACCGAACAACTGCGGGCCGGCATTGCGGCGCGCGTGCCGGTGATGGTCGAACTCCTCAATTACAAACGGGACGGAACGCCGTTTCGCAACGCGGTGATGATTGCGCCGATCTTCGATGCCGCAGGCGAGCTCGAATGGTTTCTGGGCAGCCAGGTGGAAATCGCCGGGGCCGCCGACAACGTGCCAAGCGCCCGCGCCGTGGAAGCGCGGGAAAAGGTTGCCTCGCTTTCACGGCGGCAGCGCGAAATTCTGGAGTGCATCGCGGCGGGTCGGCTCAACAAGCAGATCGCCTATGAGCTTGGGCTGAGCGAGCGCACGGTGAAGCTCCACCGGGCTGCGGTGTTGCGGGCGCTTGGCGTGCGCACCAGCGCGGATGCGATCCGCATGGCGATCGAGGCCGGGCTCTAGGACAGCCAGGGGCCCGCAGCCCACGGCGGAGCACGTTGCCCTCCGGGACAGGTTGAGAGCACGGGGCACGAAGCCCACCTGATGGGTATCGGGTCGATGGAGCAAAGCTCCTCTTCGCGGTCGCAACCGGGTGCGAGCCTGCCGGTCCCCCCGCTTCACCGGGAGGTTCGCACCTTAAGCCTCACGCAGGCGGTCAATCTCGTTTCGGATCAGGTTGGCATGGACCCGGGAGAAAGCCCCCGGGGCCATGCGCGATGATCACACCGCGGCACGGCGGCGGGTCCGAAAAGATCCCCCCCGGTCCCCATGGAACCGGAGGGGCAGGCTGCGTACTTCAAAGCCCGCGATCAGAACGCGGCGGTGACCGAGACCACGACCTTGGAGCCAGCAATCGTCTTGCCGTCCTTGGTCGAGGAGAAGTTGGGCTGGAGATAGAGGGCCTCGGCATCGCTGATATCGGTATCGACATAAGCGACACCGAGAATGAGTTTGCCAACCGCCACATCGGCGCCAAGCAGCCAGTCGAAATACTTGCCGGTCGGCGCGACGCTGGTGCCGTTCGGACCGAGGCCCGAGTTGCCCTTCGAGTAGCCGACGTGGCCCTTCAGCGTGATCGGCGTGCTCGGAATGGCGGCGGCAGCATCGGTCCAGATGTAGAGGTTGTCTTCCTTGGCCCCGGGGTTGTCGGGCGTGCCGGTCTGAGCCGAAGCGCCGGTGTTGTACCACTTGCCGAGCGCCACCTGCTTGGGCGCATAAGCAACGCCGGCAGTGAGGCTGGCTGGCCCGACGGTGCCCGAAAGCTTGATATAGGGTTCAGCGAAGGTAGTTTTACTGGAGCCGCCCGGATACGTGTAGACCGTGACGCCAACATCGAGCGCAGCGCTCTTGCCCACGGGCAGCTTGTACCCGGCGATGAGATCGAGTTCGAGGTTCGGACCGCCGAAGGTGCCCCAACCGGCAAGGTTCGACGACCAGAAGCCCGCATAGGCGCCACTTTCATGGCTGACGGTGATGCCGCCCTGGACGGCCGCGCCGCCATTCGACTGCGAGACGCCGCGATACCGGTAGTCCGACACCAGAGCGACGCTACCGGAAACGGTGATGGGCGGGGGAGGTGCGGTTTCCTCTGCCTGGGCAGCGGTGGCGCTCAGGGTGGAGACGGCGGTCAGGACAGCCATGGTGGCGAGACGGAATTTCATGTGGAACGACCTCCCTGGGGCGAAGCCCGAGATTTAGGATACCGTTCCTGCCTGCGACCGCTTGCGCCTGGCATCTCATTAGATGGTGCCACGTCACGTGCGATGCAGTAATACTTATGGTGACAATCTTGCTGGATAATTGCTGAATTGTTTCCAAAGATTGCTATCCATGCTGCAATGCAAAAAACTGCTGCTGAGGCATTTTTGCAACATCTGGCGGACCGAACCGAGCAGGCGCAGGGGCGCACGCCGGTTCTCGGGCTGGGGAATGCCTTCAGCCCGTCAGCCGGAAAGCGCTCAAACGCAGATCCTTTGCGTCTTGGCACCTTTGCACAGGCGGTCGCTTTGCTGTTCAGTCGGCCGCCGTCAATGCTTGTCAGAGGCTGTCAGAAGTGCGCGACCGCCCTGCCCCGCACCGGGAAGCGGTAGCGGGGAGGTAACAGACAGCCTCTCCGTTCTGCCACGTAACCATCAGGCCAAGCCTGCTCCGCGCAAGCTGGTGAGGGCCTGGTTCAGACCAAGGTGGCCGAAGATGCGCCGAGTTCGGCGAAGTAGCGCGCCATGGCATCCGCCGCCTTGTCGGTCAGGGTGATGAACGCCCGGCGGCGGTCGGTCTCGTCATCCACGCGCTGGAGCAGGCCGGCATCGGTCATCTGACCGATCCAGCGCAGCGCAGTGGTTGGCGGAACGCCTGAGGCGATGCACAGCGAGGTGACCGAAACGCGCACATGTTCGGCGCGCGCGGCGGTGAGATCGAGCAGCATGTCCCATGCCGGATCGGCGAACAGATCCCCTTCGAAAAACCGGGCCCGGAGCTGCCGTTGGCGGATGATCTTGCGCACCAGACGCGGATCGGGAAGCGGCGGACGCGCAGCGCGCACGAGGCGGTCAGTCCCTTCGTCGATCCGCGCATCATCGTCTGCGCCTTCGAACCGGAAGGCCGACGGCTGGGCAGCGGTTGCTGCGGAACCCGAAGACAGCGCCTCAAGCTTCTGGGCGATCTGGCCGACTTGTTCGGTAAGCCGCAACAGCGCGAGCCGATCTTCCTCGGAGAGTTCGCGCACGCGGTTGCCGGCGCGGGCCAAAGTGCGGCCCAGCGCAATCACTCGATCCGCCCTGCTGGGCGTGACGAGGATCTGCGCCTCGCTTTGATCAAGGCAGCCAAACACATCATCCAGCGAGCCGATGCTGGTCGAGACAACCAGCTGCGCCCCGCTTTTGGCCGCGCGCAGATCGAGCCGGGCCAGCGCAGCGAGTTCGGCGCCATCGATCACCGGGCAATCGACCAGCACGAGATCGCCGAGGGCGGGGCCAGTCTCTGCCACGAGCAGATTGCCGAGATCGCTGGTCTGCGCAATGCGCAGGCCGGCAGCGACCGCATCCTCCTCCATCTCCGCGCGCAGATAACTGCGGTCCGCAAAGATAGAGACGGCAAGGGCCGAAGTACCGCGATCCTGAACCCGTCCCTGAATTCGATCCCGCATTTCAACGACGCGCGGTGCCAAACCATCACCCCTGTTTGCGTCGGTCCTGCCGTAGTCGAACTGACTGGCCGCCTGTCCCATCGAAAGTGCACTCCGTAAAAGCCCGTATGCGAACAAGAGTGGAACAAAACAAGTTCAAGTCAAGATCATATTCCTCCAAACTGGATGAAGGCTAGGCGAGCAGGCCAGAGTGGCAGGCTGCAAACAGCGCAAATCCAACCGTTTCCTGCCGAATGATCGGGATGCATTCCGCAGTGCGGCATTTGCGTCGTGGAATAGATCCACGCGCGTTTTCAGCCTCGCCGGACTGTCCGGCGAGGTCTGATGGCCAAGATCACACCCGATTCGGGCGCAGTCGGCGTCAGTCGATAAAGGGATCGCGCACGAGGATCGTATCCTCGCGCTCCGGGCTGGTGGAGACCAGCGCCACCGGCGTTTCGATCAGTTCCTGCACCCGCTGGATATACTTGATCGCCTGCGCCGGGAGATCGGCCCACGAGCGGGCACCGGCAGTGGTGCCCTGCCAGCCGTCCATTTCCTCGTAGATCGGCTCGACCGCAGCCTGATCGGCGGCGTGGCTGGGGAAATAGTCGAGCACCTTGCCATGCAGGCGGTAGCCCGTGCAGATCTTCACCTTGTCGAAGCCATCCAACACATCGAGCTTGGTCAGCGCGATGCCGGTGACGCCCGAAATCGCGCAAGATTGGCGCACCAGCACCGCATCGAACCAGCCGCAGCGGCGCTTGCGGCCCGTAACGGTGCCGAATTCATGGCCGCGCTCACCCAGCCGCTGGCCGACTTCGTCTTCAAGCTCGGTCGGGAACGGACCCGAGCCGACGCGGGTGGTGTAGGCCTTGACGATACCGAGCACGAAGCCGGTGGAATTGGGGCCGAGACCCGAACCCGAAGCCGCCGTGCCCGAAACCGTGTTGGACGAAGTGACGAACGGATAGGTGCCATGATCAACATCGAGCAGCACGCCCTGCGCCCCTTCGAACAGGATGCGCGCGCCGGCTTTCCGCACCTTTTTCAGGCGCTTCCACACCGGCTGAGCGAATTGCAGCACGAACGGCGCGATGGCGCGCAGCTCATCGAGCAGCGCGGCGCGGTCTACCGGCGGCTGTCCGAATCCGGCGCGCAGCGCATCGTGGTGCGCGCAGAGCCGGTCGAGCTGCGAATCGAGCGCATCGAGGTGCGCCAGATCGCAGACGCGGATCGCGCGGCGGCCGACCTTGTCTTCATAGGCCGGGCCGATGCCGCGCCCGGTGGTGCCGATCTTGCCCGAACCGGCAGCGGTTTCGCGCAGGCCATCAAGATCCCGGTGGAGCGGGAGGATCAGCGGGCAATTGTCGGCAATCGCGAAATTCTCGGCGTTGATCGAAACGCCCTGCCCCGTCAGCTTCTCGATCTCCGCCTGCAAGGCCCAGGGATCGAGCACGACGCCATTACCGATGATCGACAGCGTGCCGCGCACGATGCCCGAAGGCAGCAGCGAGAGCTTGTAGACCGAGCCATCGACCACCAGCGTGTGGCCGGCGTTATGGCCGCCCTGGAAGCGCACCACGGCATCGGCTCGGCTTGCCAGCCAGTCGACGATCTTGCCCTTGCCCTCATCGCCCCACTGGGCGCCGATAACGGTCACGTTGGCCACGGTGCACGCACTTTCTGTTGCAGTTCGAAGTCGGCTGGCGCCCTACGGGAGTGTAGCGACAAGGGCAAGGCGTGAAGGGGGCGCAAAGGGCGTGGGGCGTGAAGGCTTGCAGGCCGCGCCAGACTTCTGGCATGGCAGCGCAATGACCCAGACATTCCCCATCACCATCTATCACAACCCCAAGTGCGGCACATCGCGCAACACGCTGGCGATGATCGAGGCCGCGGGATACGCGCCTGATGTCGTCGAGTACGTCAAGGCGGGATGGACGCGCCCGCAGCTGGACGCGATCATCGCGGCAATGGGCGGCTCGGCGCGCGGCATCCTGCGCACCAAGGGCACCCCGGCGGAAGACCTTGGCCTCACCGATCCCGCCGCCGGCGACGAGGCGATTCTCGCCGCGATGGTGGAGTACCCGATCCTCGTGAACCGGCCCATCGTGGTCAGCCCCAAGGGCACGAGGCTGTGTCGGCCTTCGGAACTGGTGCTCGATCTGCTGGAGCGCAGGCCCGACAGCTTCACCAAGGAAGACGGCGAGGTCGTGAAGCTTTAAAGCTGAAGCTCTAAAGCTGAAGCTCTAAAGCTTCTGGGGCTCGCTGCCCGCCAGCACGTGCGTGCAGCCCAGCGCGTGGGCCGTATCCGCCTCGCTCAGCGCCGCCACTGTGCGCCAGCCGATGCTGCGCAGGCGGGCGGCCACATCGCGGTCGTGGCCCAGCGGCAGGAACACGCTGTCCTCGCCGCGTTCGGCTTCGGCGACGTGGGCAATGAGAGCATCGGGATAGAGCGAGAAGCCGGTAGCGGCCTCATCCTTGCCAGCGCCCGCGATGCGGTACGTGCCGCCGCGCCCAAGCGCGCCGCGCGCGCCATCGGCATAGAGCGTGAAGCCCAGCCACGACTGGTATTCGAAGCCATGCCGCTCTGATGGATCGAGCGTGAGGCGGGCCGCGCCGCCCAGCGCGGCGGCAATCTCGCGCAGCGCGGCAATGCGGCTGGCCAGCGCGCCGCGCCCCTGTCCTTCGGCATCGATGGCGGCCAGCTTCTCGATCGCCGTGTTGAAATCACCGGTCGCATAAAGCAGCGGGACATAGGCCTCACCGCCCGCATCGACGAGGCCGCCCGCGTCCTTGGTGTCGAGCTCGCGCCGCACCGCCTCGATCTGCTGCAGCGCCAGCGGGAAGGCTTTCTCGGCCAGCGTATCGACGAGATCGGGCAGCGTGAAATCGACGCTGACGCCTTGCGCGCCCGCCGCCTGCAGTGCCTCGATGGCGACGGCAACAATCTCGCACGCCGCCGCCACGTTGTCTGCGCCGATCAGTTCCGCACCGCACTGCAGCCGCTCGCGCGCCGGATCGAGCGCGTCGCTCTTGATGGTGAGCACCTGCCCGGCGTAGCACAGCCGCAGGGGGCGCACCGCGGCGGCGAGGCGGGTGCCGGCAATGCGGCCGATCTGCGGCGTGTGATCGCTGCGCAGCGCCATCATCCGCAGGCTTGCGGGATCGACGAAGCGGAACATGCGGCGGCCAGAATCGGGGGGATTGATCCCGTCCATCCGCGCGGCGAGGCTGCGCTCGAACTCGATCATCGGCGGCAGCACGCGGTCATAGCCGTGACCGTGCATGACATCCTGAATGGCGCGCATCACGCGCGTAGTAGCGGCGGCCTCGCGCGGCAGGCGGTCTTCAAGGCCCTCGGGCAGGAGATCGGGGTTCGGTTCGGTCATGGCAAAAGCGCCCTAGCCTAGGCCACGCGGGATGCGAACCCCAATTGCGCGGGGTGGCGTGAGGGCGCGGCGGCTGGTTTGCGCGCCGCTTGCTGATTTTCGCTGATGCAATGACATTTCGCATAGCAGAAATGCCTAGGCTGCCCGTAGTATTCCCCAGATGACTCGGCCGCGCATGCAAGGGGACTGGTATGACAGCGTATAATTTCAGCGACTTGACCAATGGTCAGCACGTTGCATTTGACCCGTCGAAAGATGTCCTCGCGTTCAATGCGGCGGGAATTACCGCGCGGTCTGTCCAGCTCCTGTTCCAGACCGGCGGACTAGCCTTGTCTGTGGGCAGCAAGACAGTGAACCTTGATGGCGTGAATGCGGCAGATCTTTGGGACAAGTCCTTCACCTTCCTGTCAGGCACCAAGCTGTTGCTCGGCGCGGCGCAGTTTGACGGAACGCGCGACTGGTGGGGCCGCACCTACAACCTGACCGCAGGCGACGACCAGGTATGGGGCCTCGGCGGCGCGGACATCGTTCACGCGGGCGCGGGGAACGACCTTCTGGTCGGCAACATCGCACCAACGCTGTTAACGCACGTTTCGCGCAAGGGCGATGTCGGCTCTCCTGTCGCCAGTTCTCAGCCGGCGGTCAGCGCCGACGGGAACAAGGTGGTCTTCCAGAGCAACTGGACGGGTTTTGGCACCAAGGGCTTCGATGGCATCATCGTGAAGACGATGTCCACCGGCCGCACGGTCGATGAAAACCGCAGTGCCGATGGTGCACCCGGCGGTTCGGGAGCAGGCAGCCCTGCCATGTCGGCCGATGGCAACTTCATCGCCTTCTTCGGCAAATCCACCAACCTTGTTCCGGGTGATGCCAGCGGCGCGCTCTACGATGTCTATCTTGCCAACACGACGACGAAAGAGATCGTGCGCGTGTCGACCGCCAGCGACGGATCGCTCGCGGTCGATGGTCGTTCGGAAAATCCCGACATCGCGCAAGGTGGGCGCTATGTCGTGTTTCAGAGCCTCACCTCGAACTTCGCTCCGAATGGTTCGGCGTTGCAGACTGACATCTTCCTGAAGGATGTTCAAACCGGAAAGCTCACCCGGCTCTCGACCAGCGTGACCGGGACCGATGGCAACAACGAAAGCATCAATCCGCACATATCGGCCAATGGTCGCTACGTTGTCTTCCAGAGCGAGGCGAGCAACCTCGTGGCGAACGACACCAACGGCTATTCGGACATCTTCCTGTGGGATTCGGTCAGCAAGAAGCTGTTGAACATCACCAAGGACCTGCCCGTCGATACCAACCCCTTCAACACCGTCACCAATGCCGATATCGCCGTGCGCGATAACGGCGACGTGATCGTGGTGTTCGAAACCGGTCGCAACCTGCTGGCTGCAGACGACCACAACAGCACCGATGTCTACGCGCTCAACGTGACGACCGGAGCGGTCCAGCTTGTTTCGGCCAAGGCGGACGGAACGGGCGTCGGCGTTGCAAGCGGCGACGCCTCGATTTCGGACGACGGGCGCTGGGTCGTGTTCACAGGCGGATCGGACCTGCTCGTTCCGGGCGATTCCAATGGCTATGCCGATGTGTTCGTCAAGGATCTGCTGACCGGCGAGATCGCCCTGGTTTCGCGCACGCAGGGTGGGGTTGCCGCCAATCAGGCCAGTGGGCGTGCCTCCATATCGGCCGGCGGCGATTTCATCGTCTTCGAGACGCAGGCCGACAACTTGTCCTCGACCGATGCCAACGGCTCGTTCTCCGATATCTATCGCGTGTCCAACCCGCTGCTTTTCGACGATCTCTACGGCGGGGCGGGGAACGACACCTACATCCTCACGCGTGCGGACCACGTGATCGAGAAATTAAACGAAGGACGCGACACAGTGCGCGCCTCGTTCAGCTACACGCTGGGCGCCAATGTCGAGGATCTGGTCCTCACCGGCACAGGCGGGTTTTCGGGCACGGGTAACGCGCTGGCCAATACCATCACCGGCAACGGCGGCGCCAACACACTCAGCGGCGGCGGGGGCAACGATGTCCTTTATGGCAAGGCCGGCGCGGACAAGATCACGGGCGGGGACGGCAGTGACAAGCTCTATGGCGGCGCAGGTGGCGATCTGCTGACGGGCGGAACGGGGAACGACCGCTTCACCTTCGATTCTCTCGCCGGCAGCGACCGGATCAGCGATTTCGCTTCGGGCGTGGACAAGATCGTGGTCGGCGTGCCGCAGCACGCCATCGGTGATGGCGATCTCCTCATCGAAGGCGCGGTCATACGCGCCGCGCCCGGTGGCTTTGCCGCGAATGCGGAACTGGTGATTTTCAGCAAGAACGCTGCGGGCCTTTCGCTTTCGGATGCAGCCGCAACCATCGGTTCGGCCAACAGCGCAATCGCCACGGGGCAGGAACGCCTGTTTGTCGTCGACAACGGCAGTTCGAGCGCGCTGTTCCTGTTCCATTCCAGCGATGGAAACGCGGCCGTGTCGGCCACCGAACTGACGCTGCTGGCGACGCTGACGGGAGCGGCTTCCACGGCGCTGGGCGATTATCTGCTGATCTGAGGCGCGCAGCCCCTGCAGGGCGCGTCGCTGTGCCGTGCCCGGCAGGCAGCGACGCGGCTCGACATCAATGGAATATATCGGTCCAGAGCATCCACTTGCCGCCCACCAGCTTGTAGACGACGACGGCGGTGACGTTGGCGTGAACGGAGTTGGCGCCCTTGGTGGCGTATTCCACGCGCGAGATTTCGCGGATGTAAGTGGGGGAGAGGCGCTCGGTTTCGAGGACCGTCAGCTTGAGGTTGGCGAGCGCGCCGGTTGCACCGACCCAGAAGGCGGTGATGTCTGCGCCCTTGTAGAGCTTGTTGTCGCCGGGGAGCAGCGTGGCATCGGGGGCATACATTGCGCCCACCGCTGCGCCGTCACCTTTGTTGAACGCGGCGGCGAGGGCATCGTCCGCCGCCTGGATCATCGCGTTGTCGTTGGCGAGCGCCGGCGTTGCCGAAAGTCCGAGCATGGCCGCAGCCAGCAGCATCTTGCGCATCATGTGTAAGCCCCCGTGGGAATGATCCCCCAAGAAAGGAAGGCTATGCACGATTGCCAGCGAGGTCAAACGCCATCGGAGCCTGTGCCCGAAGGACCGGACTGCCCGAATGGGCACGTCAGATCAGGATGTTGTAGACGATGAAATCGCTCGCCGTGAGGACAGGGTGGCTGGCGGTCCCGATGGTTGCGAAATGGACCGCAGCGACACCGCCTGCGCCGTCGGCATCGTAGTAGAGCTTGCCGGTCGCCGTGTCATAGATCAGGCGATCGTCGGTATCCTGCGCCGTCTGCGCTCCGTCAGCGGCGAGGAACGCGCCGGGATCGACAGCGCCTTGGGCGAGGCCATTGAACCGGCCGAACTTGAGCGCGATCAGATCGCCTTGCGCGTGCCGGAAATCGGTGATCGTATCCTGCGTGACAGCGCCAGCGTATGGATCGAAACCGTTGTCTTCGAAGATGAAATAGTCCTTGCCGGTGCCGCCGGTCAGCTGATCGTTGCCCGATCCGCCATAGAGCCGGTCCTCGCCCGCACCGCCGGAAAGCCTGTCGTTGCCCAGAAATCCGTAGAGCCGGTTTGCCCCGGCATCGCCGATCAAGCGATCACCAAACGGGCTGCCGCCAAGATCTTCGATGCTGCTCAGAACGTCCATGCCCTGGCCGGTGTTCTGCGCGCCGGTCTGCAAAAGGCTGACAATCACGCCTACGGTGGCATCGCTGTAGCGCGCCCGGTCGATCCCGCTGCCGCCGATGATGGTATCGTCGCCTGCGCCGCCGGTCAGCCAGTCATTGCCCGCGCCGCCATCGAGCGTGTCGTTCCCGGCGTCGCCGTAGAGTTCGTCTCTGCCCCCGCGGCCCAGCATGGTGTCATTTCCGCCGTGGCCATAGGCGATATCGTCGTCCACGCTGAGGCTGAACCTGTCGTTGCCGCGAAACACGGCTTCGGTCAGCGCGGCGTCCTTTGTCGCATCCGCACGGGCCGCCGCGATGGCGCTGGCGGTGATCTTGAGGCCGGTGATCGAAAAGGCCACGGTCTGGTTGGCGATGGGATCGGAAAACCGGCCGGAAGTGCCGACAATCGCGTTTACCGTGCCCGCTGTGATCCGGTCATTTGCCGCATCGAACACGAAGCCGCTGCCGCCGAAATGATACGGGAAAATTGAATTCGCCACCGCGATATTGAGGACATCGACATAAGTCGTCGCGCCGACTTGCAGATCGCTGTGCGAGAGATTGGAGTCAGTCGCCGCGCGGAAGATCTCCGCCAGCGAAAACGCCGAGTTATCATAGGCGGCAACAGACTTGATCGAAGCCATCGGGTGTCCTTCCGCGATCAACCCTATCGCCGGGACAGCCACGACACAATTCGGAAAGCCGCGAATCTGGCGTGACCGCAGACGCGCCAAGGACGTTCCCCGGCGACCCGTGCGGCCACCGGGGAACTTTCAGGATCAGAACTTCAGCGCGCGCACCGTGCGCACGCCCGGCACCGAGCGGGCTTCGGCCAGCACGGCCTCGCTCACCGGGGAGTCGACCGAGAGCAGCAGCACCGCCTCACCGCCCGCTTCGCGGCGGCCGAGGTGGAAAGTGCCGATGTTGATCCCGGCCTTGCCGAGCAGCGTGCCGATCGAGCCGATGAAGCCCGGCGCGTCGGAGTTGACGATGTAGAGCATGTCGCCCGCAAGGTCCGCCTCGATGCCGATGCCGAAGATTTCGACCAGACGCGGATCGCCGTTGCCAAACAGCGTGCCCGCGACCGAGCGATCACCCTGCGCGGTGCCGACGGTGACGCGCACGAGGGTGTGGTAGATGCCTTCGCGGTCGTGCCGCACTTCCCGCACATCGAGCCCGCGTTCCTTGGCGAGGAAGGGCGCGTTGACCATGTTCACGGTCTGCGAATACTGCTTCATCAGTCCCGCGAGCACCGCGCCGGTGATCGGCTTCTGGTTGAGCTGCGCAGCGGCACCTTCGACTTCAATGGCGATCTTGGTCAGGTTGTCGTGCGCAAGCTGGCCGACGAGGCTGCCTAGGCGTTCGGCGAGCGCCATGTAGGGCTTGAGCTTCGGCGCTTCCTCAGCCGAGAGCGAGGGCATGTTGAGCGCGTTGGTGACGCCGCCGGTCACGAGGAATTCGGCCATCTGTTCGGCCACCTGCAGCGCGACGTTGACCTGCGCTTCGGTGGTGCTCGCGCCGAGGTGCGGGGTGCAGATGAAGTTCGGCGTGCCGAACAGCGGCGATTCCTTGGCAGGCTCGGTCTCGAACACGTCGAGCGCGGCACCGGCCACGTGGCCCGCGTCCATCAAGTCCTTCAAGGCGGCTTCATCGATCAGGCCGCCGCGCGCGCAGTTGATGATGCGCACGCCCTTCTTGGTCTTGCCGAGGTTGTCGCGGCTGAGGATGTTCTTCGTCTCGCTGGTGAGGGGCGTGTGCAGCGTGATGAAGTCTGCCTTGGCGAGCAGGGTTTCGAGATCAGCCTTTTCGACGCCCATTTCGATGGCGCGTTCCGGCGTGAGGAAGGGGTCGTAGGCGACAACCTTCATGCGCAGGCCGAGCGCGCGGCTGGCGACGATCGAGCCGATATTGCCCGCGCCGATGAGGCCAAGCGTCTTGCCGGTGACTTCGACGCCCATGAAGCCATTCTTCGGCCACAGGCCCGCTTGCGTCTGCGTATTGGCTTCGGGGATCTGGCGGGCGAGCGCGAACATCAGGGCAATGGCGTGTTCGGCAGTGGTGATCGAGTTGCCGAACGGGGTGTTCATCACCACCACGCCCTTGGTCGAGGCATAAGGGATATCGACGTTGTCGACACCGATACCGGCGCGGCCGATGACCTTGAGGTTGGTGGCGGCATCGAGGATCGCCTTGGTCACCTTGGTCGAGGAGCGGATGGCGAGGCCATCATAGTCGCCGATGCGGGCGATCAGTTCTTCGGGGGTTTCGCCGGTGATGACGTCCACGTCGCAGCCGCTTTCGGCGAAAATGCGGGCGGCGTTGGGGTCCATCTTGTCGGAAATGAGAACGCGGGGCTTGGTCATGGTGAATGTCCTTGGGCAGCATCCCCGCATGGGCGGGGAGCTCGGTGGTCTGGAAAGGGTGCGCCCCCGCGGCTCGCAGGGGCGCTCGCTATGCGAGGATCAGGCGGCCTTGACTTCGGCCCAGGCCCAATCGAGCCAGGGGCCGAGATCGGCGATGTCTGTGGCATCAACAGTCGCGCCGCACCAGATGCGCAGGCCTGCCGGTGCGTCGCGGTAGCCCGCCACATCGTAGGCGGCACCCGCCTTTTCGAGCAGGCCCGCAAAAGCCTTGATCAAGGCTTCGTCCGCGCCTTCAACGGTGAGGCACACCGAAGTCATCGAGCGCGAGGCGGGATCGGCGGCGAGATGGCCGAGCCAATCGCGTTCCTGCACCAGCTTGTCGAGCGCAGCCGAATTGGCGGCGCAGCGGGCCTTGAGGCCTTCGAGGCCGCCGACCGACTTGGCCCATTCGAGCGCGAAGATCGCGTCTTCGACCGCGAGCATCGAGGGGGTGTTGATCGTCTCGCCCTTGAACACGCCCTCGGTGAGCTTGCCCTTGGAAACGAGGCGGAACACCTTCGGCAGCGGCCAGGCGGGGGTGTAGGTTTCGAGGCGTTCGACGGCGCGGGGGCCGAGGATGAGCACGCCGTGGCCGCCTTCGCCGCCCAGCACTTTCTGCCAGGAGAAGGTGGCGACGTCGATCTTGTCCCACGGAATGTCGTAGGCGAAGACGGCGCTGGTCGCGTCCGCGAAGGTCAGGCCTTCGCGGTCGTCGGGGATCCAGTCACCGTTCGGGACGCGGACGCCCGAGGTGGTGCCGTTCCAGGTAAACAGGACGTCATCAGCAAAGTCGACGGCGGCAAGATCGGGAAGCTGGCCGTAATCGGCGCGGATCACGGTGGGATCGAGCTTGAGCTGCTTGGCGGCGTCGGTCACCCAGCCCTCACCAAAGCTTTCCCAGGCCAGCGTGGTCACGCCGCGGGCGCCCAGCATCGTCCACATCGCCATTTCGAAGGCGCCGGTATCCGATCCGGGCACGATGCCGATGCGGTGCGTATCGGGCAGGCCCAGCACGTCGCGCATCAGATCGATGCAGAGCTGCAGGCGTGTCTTGCCGATCTTGGACCGGTGCGAGCGGCCAAGGCATTCGACGGCGAGTTTGGCGGGATCGTATCCGGGCGGCTTGGCGCAGGGGCCGGACGAAAAGTGAGGGCGCGCGGGTTTGCGCGCCGGCATTTGTGCAGTCATGTAGTCTCTCCTCGCAGAGAGCACGCGCGGCGTTGGGACCGCGTGGCCCGGAGCCGCTCATAAGGCCGGGCAGCGACCTGTCAACCTGCGTTGGGGTGCGGGCTGGTCTTAGGATTGAATGTAAGGCGAAATTAACCACGCGCGGCGCACAATCAGCGCATGGCCCGCCCGATGCTCTTCGCGCTTGTCCCCCTGCTCGCCCTCGCGCTCTCCGCGTGCGCGTCTGTGCCGGAGCCTGCGCGGCGGCCGATGCGCACGGTGACCACGTGGAATCCGCCTGCCGCGCCCGACGGCCGCATGTGCCTGACCAACCTCAGCCGGAGCGACGCCGACTTCACGCAGCTGCCGGACCAGTATTACGGCGCGGGGTGTTCGGCGGTGGGGGCGGTGCGGCTGGCATCGCTGCGTAGCGATGGCGGCGTGCTCCAGCTTTCGAATCTTGGCCCGGTTACCTGCCCGCTGGCAAACACGCTTTCCGGCTGGGCGCGCTTTGGCGTGGACCGCGCGGCGCGGGCCATGCTGGGCAGCCCGCTGGTGCGGATCGAGACTATGGGCAGCTATGCGTGCCGCAATGTGGCCGGGACCAATCGCCTGTCTGGCCACGCCAGCGCCAATGCGGTGGACGTGGCCGGGTTCGTGCTCGTAGACGGCAGGCGAATCAGCGTGCTGCGCGATTGGGACAATCCCTCGCCGCAAATCCGCGCGTTCCTCGGCGCTGTGCGGGATAGCGCGTGCAAGCGTTTCGGCACGGCGCTGAGCCCGCAATACAACGCAGCGCACCGCGATCACCTGCATCTTGAAGTGGGCGGCGGACGGCCTTTCTGCCGCTGAGATCAGGTTTCGCAGATCAAGCCGCGATATCGCCCAGCCCGGTAGCTTCGATGCGCAGGCGCACGGCTTCAGCGGCGTGGCGCGCGCCGAGTTTGCCCATCATCTTCATGCGATGGATTTCCACGGTGCGCGGGCTGATTTCCAGTTCGCGCGCGATGGCCTTGTTGCTGCAACCTTCGGCCAGCCGGTCCAACACTTCGCGTTCGCGCATCGAGAGGCGCGAGATGCGCTGGCGGGCTTCTGCGGATCGGGCGCGCTGCTGGCGCTGGGCATCGGCTTCACGCGCGCAGCGGGCGACGGCTTCGTTGAGCGGGGCGATCTGTTCGGGCACGGTGAGATAATCCAGCGCGCCCGCCTTGATCGCGGAGACGACGGCGGTGATCGTGGGCGCTTCGGCAATGGCGATGATGGGCAGCCATTGCCCGGCGCGCACCATGGCGGCGACGAGGTTCGTGATCCCCTCCCCCACCGGTTCATCCTGCGCGAGGACGAGGCCCCCCGACGGCGCATGGCTGAGCAGCTCATCCGCGTGGGCATAGATTTCCGCATGATGCCCGGCGGCAAATGCGAGACGAGCGAGCTGGGCCCTGCGGGCGCTGTCGCTATCGAGAACATGGAGGGTGACGCGTTCGATCATGGGTTAACCAAACCACGGACCGACCACACCACGCCAACGCGGTTAGTTTCGTTCTGAACCCACAAGCGCGGCTTTCACGCACTAAATATGGCATTCCCTAAGGGAATTATACTCGGGAATGGACCCAATAGCCCCGCAATGGTGCTTAGTAGCGCCCCTTCGGCGCTGCCCGCAGCAGGAACCTATATGGATAAGGAGTTTTACGTAAGGGATCACGCCGTTAACGATGTGCGCGCAGCGAGCCGCGATCGGGGCGGCGATCAGGCGGGCGGATCGTCGAAGCTGTAGTCCGGCAGCGAATAGAATGCCGAGCGCAGCGCCTCTCCCCAGCTGGACGAGATCAGCTTGAAGAACGGGTCTTCGGCGGTGATGCGCTTGTGGTGGAGCGGCTCGAACCGGTCGCGCTCGATCACCATCAGATCGAACGGCAGGCCGACCGAGAGATTGGCCGCGAGCGTCGAATCGAACGAGACCATGAGGAGCTTGACCGCATCCTCGAAGCTCATGCCCTTGTCATAGCCGCGCACGAGGATCGGGCGGCCATATTTCGTCTCACCGATCTGGAAGAAGGGCGTATCGAACGAGGCTTCGATGAAATTGCCTTCGGGGTAGATCAGGAAGAGGCGCGGCTCCATATCCTTGATCTGGCCCGCCACGATCATCGAGGCGGTGAAGCGCGGGCCTTCCGACTGCATCCCGGCATCATCCTGCCGCCCTTCGATCACATCGCGCAGCAGACGGCCAACGAGGGTCGCGATCTGGAACATGGTGGGGGCTTCGAGGATCGAGGGCCGCCGATCACCGGGCGCCTTGGTGCGTTCCTCAAGCTGGCTGATGACGGCCTGCGTGGTCGCGAGATTGCCCGCGGTCATGATCGTGATGATCCGTTCGCCCGGCACGTTCCAGGTGAACATCTTGCGGAACGTGGAGATATTGTCGACGCCCGAATTGGTGCGGGTGTCGCTCATCAACACGAGGCCCTTGTCGAGCACCATCCCCACGCAATACGTCATCGGCCCAGCCCCTTCCCCGCGCCGGTTCACTGTTCCACACGCTGCTGGGCAACCGCAAGCGTCACGTGCAAGGTTTCGTCATACGCACCGTAGCGGATGCCGGTAACGGGGGCGGCATCGCGGTAATCACGGCCGGTGGCAACGCGCACATAATGCGGATCGGGCGAGATGCCGTTGGAGACATCGAAGCCGACCCAGCCCAAGCCTTCGACCATTGCTTCGGCCCAGGCGTGGCCGGCATCCTGCTCCACCCGGTCCTTCATCATCAGGTAGCCGCTGACATAGCGCGCGGGCACGCCGAGCGCGCGGGCGGCGGCGATGAACACGTGGGCGTGATCCTGGCAGACGCCGTGCCCGGCAGCGAGCACGGCTTCGGCATTGCTCGCCGTATCGGTGTGGCCGGAACCATAGTCCACCGCGCCGCGCACGAGGGCGGAAAGCGTGTGGAGCTTTTCCAGCGTATCCTGCTTGCCCGAGAGACCCGCGATCAGCGCGCGCAGACGGGGGCCGCCAGAGGTCAGTTCGGTCGGCTGGCGGAAGTGCCACAGCGGAAGATAGCCCGCGTGGCTGCCAACGATACCCGCCTTGTCATTCGTATCGACCACGCCTTCGCAGCGGATGGTGACTTCCGTCACGCCCGGCTCGAACGCGATCAGCGTGACGTGGTTGGCGTTCTCGTCATCGTATTCGACTTCCAGCCGCGCGCCTTCGAGGCCGATCTTCCACGCGACGATGGACTGGCCCGCGCTCGTCTTGGGCGTGAGCCGCAAGCGTTGCAGCCCGCGCGCGGCGGGGGCGGAGAAGGTATAATGCGTGGTATGATCGACCCAGAGCCGCAAGTGCCCAATTCCCTTAGTCTATAAAGCGATAATCGTACTGGATCTGGTTGGCGAGCCGGGTGTTTCGATTGATGAACTGCGCGATATATTCGTGCAGGCCCTGTTCGAAGATCGCGTCGATGGTGATCGTGTGCAGATCGCAGTCCGCCTCACGCAGGATGGCGTGCGCCGCCGTTTCCCCGCCATATTCGCGCGCGAGGTGCGCGAGGTTGCTGCGCAGTTTGCCGTAGCAGAATGCGAGGGAGCGCGGGAAGCGGCTATCGAGAATGAGGAACTCGGCAATCCCGCGCGCTTCCATGCGGCCCGCGTTGAGCCAGCGGTAGGCGCGTTCGCCGGCGAGCGAGCGCAGCACGTTTTCCCACTGCACGTTGTCGAGGCTGGAGCCGACGTAGGAGATCGAGGGCAGGAGCACATAGTATTTCACGTCGAGGATGCGCGCGGTGTTGTCTGCCCGTTCGATGAAGCTGCCGATGCGCGCGAAATTGTAGATCTCGTTGCGCAGCATGGTGCCTTCCATCGCGCCGCGCACCTGGGTCGATTGGCGGCGGAGCGTGTCGAGCACATCGCCGAGGCGGGTTTCGGTGACGGGGCGGGCAAGCAGTTCGCGCATCTTCAGCCAGCTGTCGTTGACCGATTCCCACACCTCGCGCGTGATCCCCGCGCGGACCATGCGCGCATTGGTGCGGGCCATCTCGCACATGGCGAGGACGTTGCCGGGGTTGTCCCGATCGCGCAGGATGAAATTGATGACATTGTGCCCGGCATAATCGCTGCCGAACTTCGCTTCGTACAAGGCGCGCAGGCCGAGCGTGATGATGACCGAGCGCCATTCGTCGCTGGCATCGCGCGCATCGCGGGTGAGCGCCATGCGAAAGCCCGCCTCGATCAGGCGCGCGGTGTTCTCGGCCCGCTCGAGATTGCGGAACAGCCAGAAGATGCCGTTGGCGGATCTTCCCAGCATCAGTCGTCCAGCACCCAGCTGTCCTTGGTGCCCCCGCCCTGCGACGAGTTGACCACGAGCGAGCCCTTCTTGAGCGCGACGCGGGTCAGGCCGCCGGGGGTGATGTCGATCGCGCCGGGGGACATCAGCACGAAGGGCCGAAGATCAACATGGCGCGGGGTGAGGCCCGAGCGGCCGAGGATGGGGACGGTGGAAAGCGAAAGCGTGGGCTGCGCAATATAATTGTGCGGCCGCGCGGCAAGCTTGGCGGCGAAGGCGGCGATTTCCTTCTTGGACGAGGTCGGCCCGATCAGCATCCCGTAGCCGCCCGAGCCGTGGACTTCCTTGACCACCAGTTCGCTGAGGTGTTCGAGCACGTATTTCAGCGCATCCGGCTCCGAACAGCGCCAGGTGGGGACGTTGGGCAGGATCGGTTTCTCGCCGGTGTAGAACTCGACGATTTCGGGCATGAACGAATAGATCGCCTTGTCGTCCGCGATGCCGGTGCCCGGCGCGTTGGCGATGGTAATCCCGCCTGCGCGGTAGACATCCATGATGCCCGAGACGCCGAGCTGGCTTTCCGGGTTGAAGGTCAGCGGATCGAGATAGTCATCGTCCACCCGGCGATAGAGCACGTCGATCGGCGTGTAGCCTTGCGTGGTGCGCATGGCGATGCGGCCGTTCTCGATGCGCAGATCGCTGCCTTCGACGAGTTCGGCGCCCATCTGATCGGCAAGAAAGGCGTGCTCGAAATAGGCGGAATTGTAGATGCCGGGGGTTAGCACCGCGACGACCGGCTGGTGGCCCTTGGCCGCAGGCGGCAGGCAGGCGGCAAGGCTGCGCGCGAGGCGGCGGGGATAGTCCGAAACTTCGCGCACGCGCACCCGCGTGAACAGTTCCGGGAACATCGCCATCATCGTCTCGCGGTTCTCCAGCATGTAGGAGACGCCCGATGGGGTGCGCGCGTTGTCTTCGAGCACCATGAAATCATCCTCGCCGGTGCGGACGAGATCGATGCCGACGATATGGGTATAGACCCCGCCGGGCGGCGTGAAGCCCACCATCTGGGGGAGGAACGCGGGGTTCTTTTCCAGCAGGCGCGCGGGCAGGCGGCCGGAGCGGACGATTTCCTGCCGGTGGTAAAGATCATGCAGGAACGCATTGAGCGCCCGCACCCGCTGCTCGATCCCGCGCGAGAGGCGGCGCCACTGCTGCGCGGTGATGATGCGCGGCACCATATCGAACGGGATCAGCCGTTCCTCGGCGTCCTCGCTGCCATAGACATTGAAGGTGATGCCGGTGCGGCGGAAGAAGGCTTCGGCCTCCGTGCCCTTTCGGCGAAGCAGATCGGCAGGTTGTTCGTCGTACCACTCGCTATACCCGCGATAGGCGGGGCGCACCGCGCCATCGGCGGTAAACATCTCATCATACGATGAGGGCGAGGCGGCGTTCATGCGATCATCCCAATGAGGGGAAGCTTGCACAGCGCGGAGGCTTTGCCAAGCGCTATGCTGCACCTGCGAGACAAAAATGTAACCGATCTGCGCGGGAAAGTGTTTCGCCGCTTCGCGCTTGCCATGACGTCGGCTTGGTGACACGTTTAACCGGACAGCTAAATAATCGGGAGAGACACGCGATGGCCACGATCCATCACCGCACTTGCCACATCTGCGAGGCCAATTGCGGCGTGCTGGTGGAAGTGGAGGGCAGGCAGATTCTCTCGATCAAGGGCGATCCCGAAAACCCGCTTTCGCGCGGGCACATCTGCCCCAAAGCGACCGCGCTGGAAGACCTGCAGAACGACCCGGACCGGCTGCGCGCACCGCAGAAGCGCGTGGGCGAGAACTGGTACGCAATTTCGTGGGAGCAGGCCTTTGCCGAGATCGGCGAAAAGGCGCGTGCCATTCTCGCGCGCGATCCGGCCAGCACCGCGACGTATATCGGCAATCCCAACGCGCATTCCTATGGCAACGCGCTCAATGCGCATCACCTGACCAAGGCGCTGGGGACGAAGAACCAGTTTTCCGCCAGCACGGTCGATCAGATGCCGCACCAGGTGGCGAACCTCCTGCTGTATGGCCATGCCAGCATGTTCGGCATTCCCGATATCGACCGCACGGAGACGCTGATCATCATCGGCGGCAATCCCATGGCGTCCAACGGATCGGTGTGGACGGTGCCCGATTTCCGCAATCGCGTGCGCGCGTTGAAGGCGCGCGGCGGCCAACTGGTGGTGATCGATCCGCGCCGCACCGAAACTGCGAAGATCGCCGACCGGCACGTATTCGTGAAGCCCGCCAGCGATGTGTTTCTGCTGGTGGCGCTGCTGAAGGCGGTGATGGCGCGGCGGCCGTATCAGCCGGTGCAGGATTTCGTGACCGGCCTCGATGATGTGGCGGCGCTGCTCGCGCGGTTTGACGATGCGGCGTGCCTTGCGGCCTCCGGCGTTGCGGCGGACGATGTCGCGTGGCTGGCCGAACGGCTCACCAGCGGCCCCGCCGCGCTCTATGGCCGGCTCGGTATCGCGACGCAGCAGCACGGCACGCTGAACGCATGGTTGATTGCGCTGATCTCGATCGCGGCGGGGCAGCTTGACCGGGAGGGCGGGACAGTGTTTCCGATCCCCGCGCTTGATACGCTGGCGATGCTGCCGAAGGGATCGCTGGGCAAATACACCTCGCGCGTTTCGGGTTATAAATCGGTGCTGGGGGAGTTTCCCGCCGCCGCGCTGGCCGAGGAAATCGAGACGCCGGGCGAAGGCCAGATCAAGGCGCTGTTCGTGGTCGCTGGCAATCCAGTGCTCTCCACCCCCAATGGCCCGCGCCTTGATGCGGCACTGGCCGGGCTGGAACTGATGGTTTCGGTCGACATGTACCGCAATGCCACCAGCCGCCGCGCGCATTATATCCTGCCACCAACGGGGCCGCTGGAACGCGATCACTACGGCCTGTTTCTCCTGCCGATGGCCGTGCGCAACGTGGCGGTCTATTCGCCGCCAACGCTGGAAAAGGACGACCCTGCCGCCCTGCACGATTGGGAAATCCTGCGCGGGCTGGCCGCGGCGATCAGCGGCAAACCGGTGCAGGAACCGACCCCGCGCGAGGCGCTCGACAGCATGTTGCAAGGCGGACCCTACAAGGTCTCGCTCGCAGACGTGGAAGCCGCGCCCTCCGGCCTCGATTTCGGGCCGCCGAAAACCGGCATCCTGCCCGAACGCCTGCGCAGCGACGATCAGACGATTGGCTGCGCGGTGCCTGCCTTCATGGAAGCGCTGGCGGCGCTCGATGTGGCCATGCCCGAAACCGGCAAGCTCACGCTGATCGGGCGGCGGCACTTGCGCACCAACAATTCGTGGCTCGCCAACAGCCACCGGCTGACCAAGGGGCCGAACCGCTGCACCATGATGATCCACCCGGACGACGCGGCAGCGCTGGGCCTTGAGGACGGCGCGATGGCCGTGGTGCGCTCGGCTTCGGGCGAAGTGACGATCCCCGCCGAAGTGACCGACGACATGATGCCCGGCACCGTCTCGATCCCCCACGGCTGGGGGCACGATCTGCCGGGCATGGCGATGCAGGTGGCGCGGGGGCGTGCCGGGGTGAACGCCAATGCGCTGACCGAATCCGGCGCGCTCGATCCGCTTTCCGGCACCGCCGCGCTATCGGGCGTGCAAGTGGAAGTGGCGCGGGCGGCGGCTTAGAGCCAGGTCAGATCAGGCGGAAGCGTCGGCCCGTGCTTGACACGGGCCTTGGCTTTCTTCTTCACGCGCCGCGCCTGAAAAAGAGCCAAACCCCGTGTCAAGCACGGGGTGACGGATAAGGGATCAACCGCAAGCCATCGAAGTTTAGCCGCCCACGGGTCCGCCGGTTCCGGGCACTTCGCCTTCCTTGCCGGTGCAGGCGCCATTGTGCTTGGCGCTGAGCCCCATCGTCATCGCCATGGCCTTGCCGTTGGGGCCTTGCCCGTTGATCGCCATCGTCATGTCATAAGCATCAGCCGTGTAGGTGCCGGACATGGTGATCGCCTGCGTGCCGTTTTCGGACTTGCAGCTCATCTTCGAATCGATCTTGCCGCCGCCCATCGTGAAGCTGTCGTACTTGCAGCGCTCATCGGCCTGGCCGAAGAACTTGGCTTCGGGCTTTTCGGCTTCTTCCTTGCTGAGGCAGCTGGCGAAAGTACGGTCCTTCCCCATCACTTTCGACATCATGTCCTTCGCCTCTGGCGGCATGCCTTCCATGTCCAGCTTGATGAACTTCATCGTGGTTTCCCAGCGGCCCGGATTGAACTTCATCCCCGCGTCGGCAATCTTGCCTGCCACGCTGGAAACGCTTTCATTGCTGGCGGTGACGGTCTTTTCGCTGCCGCAGCCCGCCAGCGCGAGCGCGGCAGCCAAAGCAAAACTTGGGGCGATCATGGGCAGGATAGGCTGGCGCATCGGGGTGGATCCTCTCGTCGTCTGATCCAAGGGCTAACACCCGCGGCGCTGTTTTCCAATGATGCCCATCACACTTTGGACCAATTGCACGGACGTGGTTTGTTCCCCATATCAGGCGCATGGCCGAACTCGTGATCCGCAGGGGCTTGGAAGAGCCCGATACCTCTGACAACTTCGTGCCGCACAAGCCGGTGCGGCCCGAGAAATCGGAAGGCGGGCGGCCGTTCAAGGTGGTTTCGGACTATCAGCCGGCGGGCGACCAGCCGACCGCGATTGCCGATCTCGTCGCCTCCACGCGCGACGGGGAAGTGACGCAAGTGCTGCTGGGCGTGACGGGCAGCGGCAAGACCTTCACGATGGCCAAAGTGATCGAGGAATTGCAGCGCCCCGCGCTGATCCTCGCACCCAACAAGATCCTTGCCGCGCAGCTCTATGGCGAAATGAAAAGCTTCTTTCCGGAGAACGCGGTCGAATATTTCGTCTCGTACTACGACTACTACCAGCCCGAGGCCTATGTGCCGCGGTCCGACACCTACATCGAGAAGGAAAGCTCGGTGAACGAGGCGATCGACCGGATGCGCCATTCCGCCACGCGGGCGCTGCTGGAGCGGGATGACGTAATCATCGTCGCCTCGGTCTCGTGCCTCTACGGCATCGGCTCGGTCGAGACGTATTCGGCGATGATCTTCGATCTGAAGGTGGGCGACACGGTCGACAACCACGAGATCATCCGCAAGCTTGTGGCACTGCAATACAAGCGCAACGATGCGGCCTTCCAGCGCGGCAATTTCCGCGTGCGGGGGGATAACCTCGAAATCTACCCCTCGCACTATGAGGACATGGCGTGGCGCGTTTCGTTCTTCGGCGACGAGATCGAGGCGATTTCCGAGTTCGATCCGCTGACGGGCAAGGCGGGGACCAAGCTCTCCAAAGTGCGCGTCTACGCCAATTCGCACTATGTGACTCCAGGGCCGACGATGAAGCAGGCAGCGGACGCGATCCGCTTCGAGCTGACCGAACGGCTGAAAGAACTGGAAATCGAAGGCAAGCTGCTGGAAGCGCAGCGGCTGGAGCAGCGCACGAACTTCGATCTGGAAATGATCCACGCCACCGGCAGTTGCGCGGGGATCGAGAACTATTCGCGCTTTCTGACGGGCCGCATGCCGGGCGAGCCGCCGCCGACATTGTTCGAATACCTGCCCGAAAATGCGCTGCTGTTCGTCGATGAAAGCCACCAGACCGTGCCGCAGATCGGCGCGATGAGCAAAGGCGATCACCGCCGCAAGATCACGCTGGCGGAATACGGCTTTCGCCTGCCGAGTTGCATCGACAACCGGCCGCTGCGCTTCAACGAATGGGACGCGATGCGGCCGCAGACCGTGGCCGTTTCCGCCACGCCCGGCGGGTGGGAGATGGAGCAGGCGGGCGGCGTGTTTGCCGAACAGGTCATCCGCCCCACCGGGCTGATCGATCCGCCGGTGGAAATCCGCCCGGTGGAAGATCAGGTGCAGGACTGCATCGAGGAATGCCGCAAGACGGCGCAGGCGGGATATCGCACGCTCGTCACCACCCTCACCAAGCGCATGGCCGAAGACCTCACCGAGTTCATGCACGAGGCGGGCCTGCGCGTGCGCTACATGCATTCGGATGTGGAGACGCTGGAACGTATCGAACTGATCCGCGACTTGCGGCTGGGCGTCTATGACGTGCTGGTGGGCATCAACCTGCTGCGCGAAGGGCTGGATATCCCCGAGTGCGGGCTGGTGACCATTCTGGATGCGGACAAGGAAGGCTTCCTCCGCAGCGAAACCTCGCTGATCCAGACCATCGGCCGCGCGGCGCGCAACGTCGATGGGCGGGTGATCCTATACGCCGACCGCATGACCGGCAGCATGGAGCGCGCGATTGCCGAAACCGACCGCCGCCGCGAAAAGCAGCGCGCCTATAACGAACTCCATGGGATCACGCCTGCATCGATCAAGCGCGACATCCACGACATCGTGGCCGACACCGCGAGCCGCGACGGAGTGCTGGTGGAGATCGAGACGGAAGGCGGGGCCAACAACCTCGTCGGCCACAATCTGCGCGCCTATATCGAGGAACTCGAAAAGAAGATGCGCGCGGCGGCAGCGGATCTGGAGTTCGAAACGGCAGGCAGACTGCGCGATGAGATCCGGGCGCTGGAAGCGAACGAGCTTGGTTTGCCGGATGGGGAGAAGAAAGCGCCGATTGTGGGGCGGAGCAATGAAGGCAAGCCCGGGACGCGAAAGACGCGGTTTGGGAAGAGCCAGAAGAAGTGGGGGAAGTGATGGCCACCCTGTCCCGTCGCAAGCGCCAATCTATCCACCGAACTGCGCCTTTCCCTATCTTGCGCTGGCATTGAAATTGGGCTGCTTGGGTCCGATCTGGTTGGAAGAGCGATGATCGGGTCGCAGAAGGATGAAGCCTTGATTTCGCGTGTCGTGCCTCCCCTGCTGATGCTGATGCTGGCGGCGTGTTCATCCTCTTCGGCGACGCCGACCGATGGGCATGATGGTCCGGTGGATGGCGTGCGCGTGGCCATGCCGGCAGGCAGCCAGGCTCCCGCGCCGGTCCGCGCCGAGAATGCCAAGGGCGCGTGGGTTTCTGCGCCGGACGCCGCCCGCTTCGGCTATCCGGGTGAGGCTCCGCTGCTCTCCCTTGCCTGCCGCCAGGGTGCGCTGGTCGTCACCCGCAATGTGGCAGCGCCGATCGGGGCGGCGGCGATGTTTGCGCTGCAGGGGAGCGGCTATATCCTGCGCTTGCCGGTGGACGCGACGGCCCTGCCCGGCCAGCGCGGCTATGTGTGGCAGGGCGCGATTGCCGCCGATGACAAGCGGCTGACGCTGTTCAAGGCCAAGTTCGCGGGCACCCTGCCCGGCGGCGGACACATCGAAGTGCCCGCGAGCGACGTGCCCGGCGCGCTGATCCAGCGCTGCGCGGGCGTGCGGGGCTCCTAAAGCTTGCCGAATTTCGCTTCGTAGGCGGCAGTGTCTCCGCCTGCGAGGAGCTTGGCCTGCTCGATCCAGTTATCGCGCGTGGCGCGGCCTGCAAAGGCACCGAGCTGGGCATCGATGCGCGCCACATCCGCCTCGGTCCACTCGGCGATTTCAGCATAGCGCGTGACGCCCAGCGCGCGCAGCGCGGCGCTGATCTTGGGGCCGAGGCCCTTGATGCGGGTGAGGTCGTCGCCTTCGTCCGCCGCAGTTGAGGGCGCTTCAGCCATGATCGGCGGCGGCGTGATCGCGGCGGCAGGCGGCGCATCGATCAGCGCGCTGTTGCGCGCAGCGGGGGCCGCGCCTTCGGAGAGGACATCGCGGTATTCGCGCTTTTCAGGGAGCGTCTTGCGCCCGCGCAGCAGGAACACCAGCGCCAGCACGAGCACGACGGCAATGGCCCCTACCAGCACCGCGTTTGCCTGAATCCATTCCATCATTGCCAGCCCTCAGCCTCGCTTCACCGGGCACGCGCTTTCCCACGTGTGCCGGTGAATGCCAAGGGGGGTGTTTTCAAGGACGGGCGAGCGATCCGGCGAGGCTGACCAGCTTCACAAACTCGGCGCGGGAATAGTCGCCCGGATCCCCCGCCAGTGCGCCCACCTGCTGCCAGCCGAAACCCGCCAGCATCGGATCGCCGCGCAGCTTTTGCGCATAGGCGGCGACAGCCACGGCAAAGGCCATGTCGCCCCGTGGCGCGGCGGCGCTGGCGATCAGGCTGCGCGCGACGGGGCGCTCGATCAGGCGCGAGGCACTCTCGCCCGGCAGCTTGTAGCGGAGCTTCACGAAGGCAAGCTCGCTGCCCGCCGGGCCGGGCGTGGCGGGCGCTTCCTCATAGCGCCGCGGGCCGATCCAGCCGGGCGCGCCTGCGGGCACGATCTCGTAGAGCGCGGTGACTTGGTGGCCTGCGCCGATCTCTCCGGCATCGACCTTGTCGTTGCTGAAATCCTCCTCGCGCAGCGCCCGGTTTTCATAGCCGATCAGGCGATATTGCGAGACGGCGGCGGGGTTGAACTCGACCTGGATCTTTACGTCCCCGGCGATGGTGAACAAGGTGGAAGACATCTGCTCGGCCAGTACCTTGCGGGCCTCCAGCGCGCTGTCGATATAGGCGTAGTTGCCATTTGCGTGATCGGCGACCTGCTCCATCATCGCTTCGTTATAATTGCCTTGCCCGAAGCCCAGCGTGGTCAACGTGATGCCGCTATCGCGCTGCTTTTCGACCATTTCGAGCAGGGCCTTGGTGTCAGAGACGCCGACGTTGAAATCGCCGTCGGTGGCGAGCACGATGCGGTTCACGCCGCCCTTGATGAAGCTGCCACGCGCGACTTCGTAGGCCAGCTGCAGCCCTGCGCCGCCCGCTGTCGAGCCGCCCGCGGACAACTGATCGAGCGCGGCCCGGATCAGCCCCTTGTCGTTGGTGGGCGGAAGGACGAGGCCCGCCGCGCCAGCATAG
Organism: Novosphingobium sp. PASSN1; assembly: GCF_002278815.1. Taxonomy (NCBI): domain Bacteria; kingdom Pseudomonadati; phylum Pseudomonadota; class Alphaproteobacteria; order Sphingomonadales; family Sphingomonadaceae; genus Novosphingobium; species Novosphingobium sp. PASSN1. The sequence continues at coordinate 170,347 of NZ_NKIS01000006.1, forward strand.
ACCACGATGGAAACGCGGTCCTCGCGCTGCAGTTCCTCCGCCAGCCCGAGCAGCGCGGTTTTTACCAGCGGCAGCTTGTCCGGATCGTTCATCGAGCCTGAAACATCGACAAGGAACACCAGATTGGCGGGCGGGCGGCCCTCACGCGGCAGATCATAGCCACGCAGGCCCACGCGCAGCAGGCGGGTCTGCGCGTTCCACGGGGTGACGGCCATGTCGGTCGTGACGCTGAAAGGGGCCTCGCGCTTTTGCGGCAGCGGATAGGCAAAACGGAAATAGTTGATCATCTCCTCGGTGCGCACGGCGTCCTTTGGCGGGAGCTGGCCTGCAGTGAGGAAGCGGCGCGTGTTGGCATAGGCGCCGGTATCGACATCGACCGAGAAAGTGGAAACCGGCTCGGCGCGGGTGAGATGGACCGGGCTGACGTCCTTGCCATCATAGCGTTCGCGCCCCGGATCGGCGGGCACGATGACAGAGGGCACGTGGATGTAGCGGCCTTCCGCCCGCATCGCCTTGCCGACCATCATCGGGGCGGGCGCGGCCATTTCCGGCGGCGGCGGAGGAGGAGACGGCGGGGGCGGCGGGGGCGGCGGCGCGTTCAGCGCATAAGCGTCGGCATTGGTTGCGGCGCGGGTCGCCGTAACGACGACATCACCGCTGTTTTCGGCCACCTTGTCCTGCTGCGCGGCGCATCCTGCCAGCAGCGTGCCGGCCATCAGCGCGGCGGTTCCCATCCTCTGTGCCATCGGGTCGGTCCTTCCCATCGAGGTTTGAAGCCCCCGGAAGGAGAGACACGACTCTTGCCGTGAACGCCGACTGAACGTGCCGGGCGTGCGACGAAGCGAAGATCAGAGTGTCTGTTTGCGGAACAGGACGCGGTCTTCCGGGCCGAAACCGCGCCGCCAGATGACGAGACCGTAGACCCCGAGGATCGCCGGAATGCCGATGGCGAGCTCCACCCATTCGGGCATGAACTTCATCGCCATGCCCACCAGCACCGCAGGCGCAGCCGCCCAGAGCAGCGCCCAGCGCCAGTTGCTGATGGTTTCGCCCAGCAGGCTGCCAAGCAGCCATGATTTCGCCAGCGAAGCACAGGCCAGCGAGATGGCCAGCGCTGCTGCTGCGCCTGCCGCCTGCCCCAGCGGATCGAGCCCGGCACGGCGCGCGGCCAGCATCAGGCCGATGGTGAGCACGCCTTGCAGCATGATTGTGGCGAGGCTGATCCACAAGTTGCGCAGGCGCGCGATGTAGATCAGCGCAGCCTCGCTCACCACGGCGGTGGCGGCGGCGACTTCGGCGGCGAGGAGGAGCGCGAGGGCAGCGGTTCCGGCAACGAAGCCCGGCCCAACCAACCCCATCACCGCCGCCCCCGGAATGCCCAGCGCGAGCGCCACCCCGGCCTGCGCGGCAATGATCCAGAAGCCGACCTGGCAGACCTGCCGCGCCACGGCGGGGAAGTTACCGCTTTGCAGATTGCGCGTGATCACCGGGCCGAGGATCGGCTCGAAGCTGGTCTTGAGCTTCTGCGGCAGCGTGGCGACTTGCTGCGCGACGTAATAGATGCCCACCACCGCGGGCGGCACCTGAAACACACCGAGCAGGAACAGATCGAGCTTGCGGGTGCCCCATTCGATGGCATCGGCCCCCGCCAGCGGCAAGTTGCTGCCCGCAAGCCGCAGCAGGTCTATCGGGCGCGGCGACCAGTGGCGCGGCACGCCATAGCTGCGCAGCAGGGGCACGAAGGCGGTGAGCGTAGCGGCGAAGATCGAGGCGACATAAGCGAGGATCAGCCCGGATTCGCGGATCGGCAGGAAGGCCATGCCCGCCAGCCAGACGAGGCCCGCGACAATCGACAGCGTCCACGGCTCCACCACCGAACGCGCGCGCACCGTGGCACCGACATCGAACCGGTAGGCCAGCGCCGCCAGCGCGATATCGCCCAGCGCCAAGGGCACCACCGTGAGCGGCAGCAGGCGCTGAAGCTGGGTGTAGTGGCCGCTGGGGAACATCGGCGCGGGGAAGGCATAGAGCAGCACCGCAAACAGCGCCGAGACGAAGCCCGACACGAGCAGCGCATCCGCCACGACTTCCGCACCTTCGCGATCATGCTTGGCAAGCTGCTGGGCAAGGCCGCGCTTCTGGCCGAGCGTGGCAAGCTGCGCCGCGAGTTCGACCGCGATGGTCGCGGAGGCAAAGCGCCCCAGGTCTTCCGCGCCATAGAGGCGGCCCGCGATGAACAGGAACGGGATGCGCGCAGCAAGCCGCAGCAGGAAGCCGAGGAAATTGGTGCGCCCGCCTTTGGCCAGCGCGGCAATGTCCTGCTGTTCGGCGGAAAGGGGCGCGGCGGCGGGTTCAGCCAAGCGGGGCCTCCGCACGCAGGGGGCGAGCGAGCAGCTGGGCGACGAGGCCGCGCGGCGAGACATGCCCATCGAGCAAGGCGGCAACGCCCTCGGCAATCGGCATCGCGATGCCGCGTTCGGCGGCGAGGCGCGCGAGGACGGGCGCAGTGAACGCGCCCTCGGCCACCGTGCTGCGCTCCGCCAGCAGGGCCGCCGCACCGCCGGTGCGGTCGCCCTCTGCGCCGAGCGCCATGCCGAGCGCGAAGTTGCGGCTTTCGGAGGAGGAGCAAGTCAGCACGAGATCGCCGAGGCCGGACAGCCCTGCCAGCGTTTCCGCCTCCGCGCCCAATGCGAGGCCGAGGCGCTGCATTTCGGCAAAGCCCCGGCTGATCAGCGCGGCGCGGGCATTGGCACCAAGGCCCAGCCCTTCGACGACGCCGCAGGCAATCGCCAGCACGTTCTTGACCGCGCCGCCGATGGACGCGCCGATCACGTCTGCCGAGTAATAGGGCCGGAACGCGGGGCGCGCGATGACCGGGGCGAGCCGCGCCCACTGCGCTTCGCCGCCCGCGCAAGCGAGCGTGACGGCGGTGGGCAGGCCGTCTGCCACTTCATGCGCGAAGGTGGGGCCGGAGAGGACGGCGAGCGCGGCATCCGGCGCGGCGGCGGCGGCGACTTCGCTCATCAGGCGGCCGGTGCCCTGCTCGATACCCTTGGCGCAGAGCACGATATCGCAGCCTTGCGGCGCAAGCTGGCCGAGCACCGCGCCGAGATGCTGCGCCGGGGTGACCATCAGCAGCACCGGCAGCGCGGCGAGATCGGCCAGCGCGCCGGTCGCGCGGATCGAAGGATGAAGCCCGGTGCCGTGGAGGAACCGCGGGTTGCGGTGCTGCGTGTTCACCGCCTCGACCACATCGGCCTCACGCGCCCAGAGCAGGACTTCGCGGCCATCGCTAGCGAGCATCTGCGCGAGCGCGGTGCCCCATGCGCCGCCGCCGATGACACCGACTTGTGCTCCAGACCGGGCGCTCATGCTTTCACTCCTGCGCCGCGCACCGGCTGCGCATCGGGATCGAGCGGCCAGCGCGGGCGCGCCAGCGCGTCGAGCGGATCGGTGAACCCGGCGGCGAAGCGTTCGGCCCCGGCCCAGCCGATCATCGCGGCGTTATCGGTACACAGCTTGGGCGGCGGCGCGACAAGCGGGAGGCCTGCATCGGCGGCCAGTCCGGTGAGCGCGGTGCGCAAGGCGGCGTTCGCGGCGACCCCGCCCGCGACGACCAGCGCGGTGACCGGGCCGGAAGCCGCCAGCGCACGGCGGGTGCGGTCGATCACGCAATCGATGGCGGCCTGCTGGAACGAAGCGGCGATATCGGCGGGCGCGTGGATGCCCGCATCGCGTGCGCGCATAACCGCGCTCTTGAGGCCGGCGAAGGAAAAGTGCGGCTCTGCGCTGCCCATAAGCGGGCGCGGCAGCGGCACGGCTTTCGGATCGCCTTCGCGCGCCAGCCGTTCGACTGCGGGGCCGCCGGGAAAGCCGAGGCCGAGGATCTTCGCGGTCTTGTCAAACGCTTCGCCCAGGGCGTCATCGATCGTGGTGGCGAGGCGGCGATATTGGCCAAGGCCGCGCACTTCGAGGATCTGGCAATGCCCGCCCGAGGCGAGGAGCAGCAGATAGGGGAAGGTGAGCGCCGGCTCCGCCAGCCGGGCAGACAGCGCATGGCCTTCGAGGTGGTTCACCGCGATCAAGGGCTTGTCCGCCGCCATCGCCAGCGCCTTGGCGGTGACAAGGCCGACCATCACGCCGCCGATCAGGCCCGGCCCGGCGGTGGCGGCAATCGCGTCCATATCGGCCAGCGTCAGGCCTGCATCGTTCAGCACCGCGCCGACCATGGGGGCCAGCGTTTCGGCATGGGCGCGCGCCGCGATTTCGGGCACGACGCCGCCATAGGGGCGGTGCTCTTCATCCTGCGAGGCAATGCGCTGCGCCACGATGCGCGCGGCGAGCGTGCTGCCCGCCCCGTCGATCACGGCGACGGCGGTTTCGTCGCAGGAGGATTCGATGCCGAGGATCAGGGCCATGAGAGACTTTCCCTTAGAGACATTCGCAGGTACGGCAAGAGACGCATGAACACGCCCGCAACGCCGACCTTGTCGCCCTCGCCCGCCAACCCGCTCAAGCTGGGCACGCGCCGCTCTCCGCTCGCCATGGCTCAAGCCGAGGAAACCCGCCGCAGGCTCTGCGCCGCGCACGGCTGGGAAGAGGCCTGTGTCGAACTCGTGACGGTGGTAGCCAGCGGCGACCAGATCCTCGATCGCCCGCTGGCCGAGATCGGCGGCAAGGCGCTGTGGACCAAGGAGCTCGATGCCTGGCTGGCCGATGGCAGCATCGATTTTGCGGTCCATTCGATGAAGGACGTGGAGACCGAACGCCCCGCCACCCTGATGATCGCCGCCGTGCTCCCGCGTGAGGATGTGCGCGATGTGCTGGTGGGTGCAGAGAGCGTGGCGGCCATTCCGGCGGGCGCGCGCGTCGGCACGAGCGCGCCGCGCCGCGCCGCGCAGATGCTCCACGCCCGGCCCGATGTGACCGTCGTCGGCTTTCGCGGCAATGTCGCGACTCGCCTGGGCAAGCTGCAAGCGGGCGAGGCGGACGTGACGCTGCTGGCCGCCGCCGGGCTCAACCGGCTGGGCCAGAACGGCGTGGGCAGCCCGCTGGCTTCGGACGATTGGCTGCCCGCCCCCGCGCAAGGAGCGATCGGGGTGGAATGCCTCGCCGCGCGTGCCGATCTTGTCGCGCTGCTGGATGCCATCGATCACAAGCCGAGCCATGCCGCCATCGAGGCCGAGCGCGGCCTGCTGCGGGGGTTGGGCGGCACGTGCCACAGCCCCATCGCGCTGCTCACCACGGCAGAGGGCGATACGCTCACCCTGCGCGCCGCGCTCTATAGCCCCGATGGCGCGGAGCGGATCGAGGCCAGCGCCACGTTCCCGGCAGGCGACAGCCATGGCCCCGCCGCTCTGGCGCGGCAGTTGCTGGACGGTGCGCCCGAGGCGATTCGCCGCCACTTCACCGGCAGCTGAGGACACCGGGGATGGTCCCGGTCGTGGTGATCCGCCCCGAACCGGGCAATGCCGCAACCGTGGCCGCCGCGCGCGCGCTGGGCCTCGATGCGCGGGCTTTCCCGTTGTTCGAGATGGCATCAGTGCCTTGGTCGGTGCCCGATCCTGCGCCGTATCGCGCGCTTCTGGCCGGGAGCGCCAACGTGTTCCGGCTGGGCGGCACGGGGCTGGCGGCGCTGACCGGGCTTCCTGTTCACGCCGTGGGCGCGGTGACCGCAGAGGCCGCGCAGCAGGCGGGCTTCGCCATCGCCGCCATTGGTGAAGGCGGGCTTCAGCCGATGGCCGCCGCCTTGCCGCCGGGCCGCTATCTGCGCCTTGCGGGCGAAAAGCGCGTGCCGCTGGCCCTGCCCGAAGGCGTGGTGGTAGAGGATGTGGAAGTCTATGCCGCCGCTGGCCTGCCGCTGCCGCCTCAGCTGGCGGAACTGCTCGCGCGGCCTGCCGTGATCCTGCTTCATTCCGGGGAGGCGGCGGCGCATTTCGCCGCAGAATCGGCGCGGCTGGGCGTCCAGCGAGACCGAATTTCGCTGGCCTGCCTTGCCCCGCGAATCGGCGTGATGGCTGGCGAGGGATGGCAACATATTGAAATTGCAGAGCAACGCACCGATCACGCAGTGCTGGCACTCGCTGTTCAAATGTGCGAGAAAGTGTCACCAGAAGGACACTAACAACTGAAAAATGATCCTATGCAGGACATGACCTTTGGTTCGCCCCTAAACCTGCAACGCACCCGGTCCGGGCGCGGGCGGGTGGTGTTGCCGGTCCTCCTCATCCTTGCAGCGCTTGCGGGCGGCAGCTGGTACGCGTGGAAAACCGGGTGGCTCGAAGTCCATATGCCGGGGCTTGAGGCCCTGCCCGCCCCCACGCCATCGGCCACGATGTCGCAAGCCGCCGCACAGACCACCGCCAATCTTGCCGCAACCGACGCCGCGCTGACGGCCGCGGCCGCCAAGGTTTCCGCGCTGGAACAGCGGCTGGCCGAGCTGAACCAACAGGCCATGGCCGCCGCCGGGCAGGCCGGGCAAGCCGAAGCGCTGCTCGTGGCGTTTGCCGCGCGCCGCGCCATCGAACGCGGCCAGCCGCTCGGCTACCTCGAAGCGCAGCTGCGCGTGCGCTTTGGCAGCACCCAGACGGCGGCAGTGGACCGCGTGATCGCGGCGGCGCAGAAGCCGGTGACGCTGGCGCTGCTGCGCGAGGATTTCGAGAAGATTGGCCCGCAATTGATCGGCGGCGCGGCCAGCGAAGGCACGTGGGACTGGATCACCCGCCAGATGGGCGAGCTGTTCGTGATCCGCCGCGCCGACAGCCCCTCCCCCACTGCCGAAAGCCGCGCGGCGCGGGTGCGTGAAGCGCTGGCCGGGGGCCGCATCGATATTGCCATTGCCGAAGCCGAGCGCATGCCGGGCAAGGAAGCAGCGACCGAATGGCTCGCCCGCGCGCGCGATTATGCGATGACAGAACACGCGCTGGACCAGCTGGAAACAGCGGCGCTGTCGTTCCCGCCGACACCGCCGGTAGTGGTGAAGCCCGATGTGGCAGCGCCGGCTGCGACGGCCTCGCCCGCGCCGAGTACCCCCGCAGCCTAGGCCGGTTGCAGCAAGCTCGGCAGCGCGCCGCTCATGCCGCGCGCCTCGTCCATGAAGAAACGCTTGAGCGCAGGAATGCGCTGGACGCCGGCCATGCCGATGCGGCGGATCGCCGACGGGATGCGGCCCGGCACGCCAAACAGCCGCGTCAGCACGTCCGTCGCCGCCGAGACCATGAACGTATCCGCCGCGCGCCAGCGTTCGTAGCGGGCAAGCACTTGCGCATCGCCCGGATCGAGGCCGAGGCGCATCCCGTCCGTCAGCACCTCGATCAGCGCCGCCACATCGCGCAGACCGAGGTTGAGGCCCTGGCCCGCAATCGGGTGCATCCCGTGCGCGGCATCGCCGACCAGCGCGAGCCGGTCTGATACCATCTTCGCGGTGTGGTGGAAATTGAGCGGCCAGGAAGAGCGCGGCCCCATCAGCCGCACTTCGCCCAGCACATCGCCCATGCGTTCCTGCACCGCGCTGCGGAACGCGCCATCGGGCAGCGCGAGGATGCCGGGCGCGTCCTTGTCGCCCACTGTCCACACCAGCGCCGAGCGGTGATTGCCGTCTGCATCATCAAGCAGCGGCAGCAGCGCGAAAGGCCCGGCGGGGTAGAAGATTTCCCACGCGACATTGCCGTGCGGCTTGGAGTGCGCGAGGCCGACGATCATCGCGCGGTGGCCATAGCTCCAGCGCGCAGGCGTGAAGCCCGCCTCATCGCGCGTGGGCGAAGCGCGGCCTTCCGCGCCGACCATGAGGCGGCCCTTGATCGTGCGGCCATCGGCGAGCGTGACGCTGACCCCATGCGCATCGCGCTCCCGCTCTGCCACGTGGGCATTGGGGAGGAAGGTGATCAGGCTTTCCTGCGCGGCGGCGGCGTACATCGCGGTCCTGAGATCGCGGTTGGCGAACATGCGGCCGAGCGTGCCATCGCCGGGCTGGGGCTGGAAATCGATCCGGCCGGGCTTCATTCCGTCGGTCACCGCGATGGAATCGATCGGGCAGCCGAGCGGTTCGAGCGCATCGCCAAGGCCGAGGTGGCTATAGAGATTCCAGCTGGCGGTGGAGATCGCGGAGGCCCGGCCATCGAAGCCATCAGCAGTCTGCGCGGCGGGATCGGAGCTGTCGATCACACAGCTGGGGATGCCCGCCTTGGCCAGCCCGATGGCCAGCGTCATGCCGACCAGCCCGCCGCCGATGACCACGATATCGGAATGGAGGGTATCGCTCACTTGGCAGCTCCGCAGGTATTGCCGGTTCCGGCATCGAGATCGAGGCAGCGTCCATCGAACGCCCCCGCAGGCACGGGCAGGCCGATGAGCGCGGCAAGCGTCGGCGCAATGTCCACCGTTTCAACCGGGCTGGGCTGTTCGAAGCCGGTCATACCCCCCCGCCAGAACAGCATCGGCACGCGCCGGTCATAATCCCACGGGGAGCCGTGAGTGGCGACAAAGCCCGGCCCCGGCGCGGGGATCGGCACCACGCCGCGATGGAGCATGAGCACGAGATCACCCGAACGCGGACGATAGAACGAGGCCTTGGCGCGCGCGATCAGGGGCCATGTCTCGGGCGAGCCGGTGGGCGCGGGCGACGCGGCGATTTCATCGGCGGTGAAGGCCGCCGCGACTTCGGGATTGGCGAGCAATTCGGCCTTGAGCGCGGCGAGCGCGCGGGCCTTGTCGTCGGCGGTCAAGTCGCGGCGCAGCCACACGTCGCCCGAAGCGCCATCGGAAAGGATCAGGCCTTCCGCCGCCAGCCCGGTCTTTGCCGCGACCGCTGCGCTCAGCGCCTCGGGCAGCAAGGTCTTGCTCACGCGGTGGGCGGCGGGCAGCGCCTGCTCGCCCAATCGTTCGGGCATATCGAACCCGCCATGATCGGCGGTGAGCACCACGGCATAATCGATGCGGCGCTGATCGAGCGCGATGAAGAAGTCACCGAGCGCGAGATCGAGTTGCTGGAGCTGGATGCACATTTCCGCGCCTTCGGTGCCAAAGGCATGGCCGACATAATCGGTGGCGGACAGGCTGACCGAGAGCACATCGGGCACATTGTCCTTGCCGAGGTTCTGTTCGTCGAGCAGTTCAGTCGCCAGATCGAGCGTGGCGCGATCGAGGCGGGGCGAGGAACGGAAGCTGCCCTTGTCTCCGGCGGCGAGCGCGAAGTGGCCGTTGCCGACCGAGAACGCGCCGAGCGGCACTGCGCGGTCCTTGGCCTTGCACCATTCGGGCAGGGGAAGTTCGGGCGCACCTTCAGCCAGCACAGGTGCCAACGACTTGTTCTCGTTCACCGCCGCCGCGCTGAGCGTGCGGCCATCGAGCGAGGTGAAACCAGCGCCCTTCCACCAGTAGACCGCATCGATCGCATGGCCGCCCATCATCAGCGCGCCGCGATCCTTGCCGGAGACGGCGACATTGCGGCTGGCGGGCCAGAGCGCCTTGATGCGTTCACCCAGCGTGGGGACGAGGAGGTGGCCGACCGAGGCGACATAATCCTTGGGATCGGCGGCTGTGGCCGTCTCGTCCTCGGCGCAATAGACGGTCTTCTTGGCGCGGCCAACGGACTGGTCGATCCAGGTGTTGGCGATCACGCCGCTGCGCGCGGGGTGGACGCCGGTGAGGATGGTCGAGTGACCGGGGCAGGTTTCAGTGGCCGCGTGGCTCTGATAACCCGAAGGAAACACCGCGCCCGTGGCCAGCCGGGCGAGGCCGCCGGTGAAGTGCGAGCGATATTGCGCGAAGAGATCGGCGGAGAACTGATCGATGGAGATGGCGACGATCAGGCGCGGGGCATTGGCGGCGGGCTGAACCGCTGCGGGAGCGGGAGCAGGCGCGGCCTTGGCGGCGTGGTGCTGCGCCGGGCGCGCGGCGCAGGCGTGGGGCAGCGCGAGGGCAAGCGCCAGCGCGGCCGCACCGAGTGTGGCGGGAAGGATTTTGCGAGACGCCATGGGGTAGTTTCCTTCAGCCGGGTCCAGTGCGGACTCGCCGGTCCAATGCCTTGATACACTTGCGTGATGGCCCTGCCCGCCCGCAATCGCAAGAGGCTGCGCGCAAGCGCTGCACCTGCGGGCTGCACCAGAGGATCGGCGTAAGCCGGTGGCCAAGATCGCGGGGGTGGGATAGATGCAGGGCATGTCAGTTCAAAGAAGCCTGATGGCCCTTTTCGCCGCACTGTGGCTCACACTCGGTTCGTTTGCCGCATCGGCGCAGCCCGCGGCGGGACCGGCGCATATCCGCGCCTCGCTGCTGGCAGAGCGGCCTGCGAAACCCGGCGAGACGGTGACGCTGGCGGTGCTGATGCAGCCGGACAAGGGCTGGCATGGCTACTGGACCAATCCCGGCGATGCGGGCCTGCCGATTTCGCTGGAATGGACGCTCCCGCCCGGCGCGAGCGCCGGGGCGCTGCAGTTCCCCGTGCCGCAAACGCTGCTGGTGCAGGGCCTGATGAACCACGTCTACGAGCATGATTATGCCGTGCTCGTGCCGTTCAGCGTGCCCAAGGATGCCAAGCCAGGGACCACACTGCCGATCACGGCGAAGGCCGATTGGCTCGCCTGCACCGAAGCGATCTGCGTACCGGAAAGCGCGACGTTGCAGGGCACGGTGACCGTTGGCGAAGGCCCGGCCGATGCGCGCTTCGATGGCTGGCGCGCGGCGCTGCCCGCGCCGCTGGACCGGCAGGGGACGTTTGCCGCCGCGCCCACCGGCTGGCGCATTGCCATGCCGTTCCCGGCGGGTGCCGCCATTGGCGAGCCGCACTTCTTCATTCAGGCTGAGGGCGTGGCGGACTATGCCAAGCCCCAAGCGTTCAGCCGGGTGGGCGATACGCTGGTGATCGAGCTGGCCAAGGCCGCCTTCCCCGCGCCCGAGCCGCCCGCGACGCTGGCCGGGGTGCTTTCGCTGGGCAACGGGCCGGATGGCAAGCCGCTCGGCGGCATCGCCTTTGCCGCTGCGCCGGGCACCGTGCCGACGGGCGGGACGCCGCTGGGCGCCGGAAATGCGCCCGCGCCGTTTTCCGCGGTGACGCTGGTGCTGGCGATCCTCGGCGCGCTGGCGGGCGGGCTGGTCCTCAATGTCATGCCCTGCGTGTTTCCGATCCTCAGCCTCAAGGCGATGGCGCTGGCGCGGTCCGGCAGCGATCATGCCAAAGTGGAAGGCGTGGCCTATACCGCAGGCGTGATGCTGGCCTGCATGGCGCTGGGCGCGGCGATGCTGGGCTTGCGCGCGGCGGGGACGCAAGTGGGCTGGGCATTCCAGCTTCAGGATCCGGGCGTGGTGGCGCTGCTGTTGCTGCTGGCAACCGCGATCACCGCAAACTTTGCCGGGCTTTATGAACTACCGGGGCTTTCCCTTGAAAGCAGCGGCGGCGCAGCAAAAAGTGGCTGGCTGGGCGCGTTTGGCACCGGCCTGCTGGCGGCGTTTGTAGCCACGCCCTGCACCGGGCCGTTCATGGCCGCCGCCGTGGGCGCGGCGCTGATCCTGCCGGCATGGGCTGCCATGGCCGTATTTGCCGCCCTGGGCTTTGGCCTTGCGCTGCCGTTTCTGCTGCTGGGCTTCGTGCCCGCGCTGCGCCGCCTGCTGCCCAAACCCGGCGCATGGATGGAGCGGTTCCGCCGCGCCATGGCCGTGCCGATGGGGCTGACGGTGCTGGCGCTGTGCTGGCTGGCGTGGCGGCTGGGCGGGCCTGCCTATGCGGCGGGGGCCATCGCGCTCGCCGTGCTGGTCGTGGCGCTGCTGATCACCATCGGGCGCACGCAGCGGCGCGGGGTGAGCTCGGCGCGCTGGGCGCTGCCGGGGAGCATCGCGCTCGCCGCGCTGGCGCTGATCGCAGCGCCGCGCCTTGCCGCCGAAGGACCGGGCGGCGCGGTGGAAGCAGGGCTGCTGGGTGCCAAGCCCTTCAGCGAAGCCGCGTTGGCGCAGGCGCGCGCGGCGGGCAAGCCCGTATTCGCCTACTTCACCGCCGACTGGTGCCTATCGTGCAAGGTGAACGAGGCCGCCGCCATCGAGCGCGATACGACGCGTGATGCCTTCAAGAAGGCGGGCGTGGTGGTGCTGGTGGGTGATTGGACGCGGCGCGATCCCAAGATCACCAGCTTCCTTTCGGCGCAAGGCGCGGCGGGCGTGCCACTCTATCTGTGGTATCCGGCGAAGGCTGCGGAGCCGCAAAAGCTGCCGCAAGTGTTGAGCGCGGACTTCATGGCCGGGCTGCCGGGGGGAAATAAATAGGGACTGTCCCTATTTTAATGCCCCCGGAAGCAGCAGGGCCCTTACAAACTCTGCCCGTCATCCACCGTGATGTGCGAGCCAGTGACCTGCCGCGAGGCGTCGCTGGCGAAGAATACCATCGGCTCGTCCAGCGCGGTGATATCGGTCAGGCGGCGGCGGGGCCAGGTGTTGATCTGCGCCTTGCCGCCTTCAGTATCGAACCAGTCGCCCGCGATTTCGGTGCTGATGTAGCCGGGCTGGATCGTGTTGACGCTGATGCCGAGGCGCGCCCATTCCTGCGCCAGCTGGCGGCCGAGGTGCTGCACGGCGAGCTTGGTGGCGGCGTAGGAGGCATCGCCCTGCCCGGTCATGTGCGAGGTGATCGAGCCGATCAGGATAACGCGGCCCTTCTCGCTCTGCTTCGAACCGGCCTTGATCATGCGGCGCGCGCCTTCGCGGGCCGTGAGGTAAACGCCGGTGAAATTGGTATCGACGACCGAGCGGATGCCTTCGGCAGGCACATCGAGCGCGCGGCCCGGCACGACGATCCCGGCATTTGCGACGACCACATCGGGCACGCCGATCTGCACTTCGGCGGCATCGAAGGCGGCGATGATCGAGGCTTCGTCGTTCACGTCGAGCGCGACGGCGAGAGCTTTTCCGCCGCCTGCGTTGATTTCATCCGCCAGCGCCGCAATGCGCTCCACGCGCCGTGCGCCGATCACCACGGCGGCGCCTTCGCCCGCATAGAGCCGCGCGAAGTGCGCGCCGAGGCCAGAGGAAGCGCCGGTGATCAGCGCGATGCGGCCGGAAAGTCTTGTGCCAGTCATGCGAACTTGTTGTCCCTTGGAAAGCCGGTGGGGGGCAAGCGCCCGGCTGCGCCGCGAGCGACCTTCCACGGCAGAAGATCCTTCTCGGTGCGCATACGGCCACTTTCTCCGCCCATCGCCCACGAAAGACCATCCGCAAAAGTGAGCGTGATCGCATCGGCCAGCCCGCCATCCTTGTAGCGCTGAAGGGTGACGCCCTGCCCCTTGGCCAGCACCGGCACTTCGCTCAGCGGGAAGATGACGAGCTTGCGGTTATCACCGATGACGGCAAGCGAATCATGCTCCGCCGCGATTTCGCGCACCAGCATGAGCTTCACGCCCGGCTTGGTGGTGACAACGCCGCGTCCCTTGCGGGTTTCCGCCAGCAGTTCGTCCATTTCCGCCGCGAAACCGCGTCCGCTGTTGGCGGCAAGGAGCAACTGCCCCTTGGGCTTGTGTGCCACCAGCGCCACGATCTGCGCTTCGGGATCGATATCGAGCATCGTGCGCACCGGCTCGCCAAACCCGCGCGCGCCGGGGAGTTTATCGGCCCCCAGCGTATAGAACCGCCCGTTGTCGATCGCGAACAGCAGCTTGTCGGTCGTCTGGCAGTGGAGCGCGAAGGCCGGGCCATCGCCTTCCTTGAACTTGAAATCGCTATCGAGCGGCAGATGCCCCTTGGCCGCGCGGACCCACCCGCGCGCCGAGAGGATCACCGTGACCGGCTCCTTCTCGATCATCGCGTCCATGCTGAATTCACGCGTCGGTGCGGCTTCGAGCAGCGTGGTCCGGCGCGCGCCGAGCAGGGTGGTCTCGGCATATTCCTTGCGCAGCGCCTTGAGATCGGACTTGAGGCGCTTCTTCTGGAGCTTGGGATCATCGAGCAGCGCTTGCAGTTCGGTCTGCTCGGCGATCAGCCCATCGCGCTCCTTGCGCAGTTCCATTTCCTCAAGCTTGCGCAAACTGCGCAGCCGCATGTTGAGGATCGCCTCGGCCTGCCGGTCGGTCAGCTCGAATTCGGCCATCATGATCGGCTTGGGCTCGTCCTCGGTGCGGATGATTTCGATCACCCTGTCGAGATTGAGATAGGCGATGATGTAGCCGCCCAGCAGTTCAAGCCGGCCCGCGATTTTTTCCAGCCGGTGGCGTGAGCGGCGCAGCAGGATGTCGATCTGCGAGATCACCCATTCCTGCAGGAGCAGTTTCAGCCCGAGCACGCCGGGGGTGCGGCGGGCATCGAGCACGTTGAGATTGAGCCCGAAGCGCACTTCGAGATCGGTCAGCCGGTAGAGCGATTCCTTGAGCAGGTCCGGATCGACGTTGCGGCTCTTGGGCACGAGCACGATGCGGATCTGGGCGTCGCTCTCGTCGCGCACATCCTCCAGGATCGGCAGCTTCTTGTCCGCGATCAGGGCGGCGATCTGCTCGATCAGCTTGCCCTTCTGCACCTGATAAGGGATTTCGGAGAGGACGAGCTGCCACATCCCGCCGCCCAGCTTCTCGATCCCGGTCTCTTCCCAGCTGCCGTCTTCCTGCCGCCCGGTGGAGAAGCGGCCACGCACGCGGATGGCGCCCTTGCCGGTTTCATAGGCCGCGCTGATGGCCACCTTGCTATCCACCACGAGGCCGCCGGTGGGGAAATCGGGGCCGTGGAACACCTCCATCAGCTCGGCATGGGTGGCCGCCGGGTTGTCGATCAGCATGAGCGTGGCGTCGACGATTTCGGCGACGTTGTGGCTCGGGATATTGGTCGCCATGCCCACGGCGATGCCGCTGGAACCGTTGGCAAGGAGATTGGGGAAGAGGCCGGGGAAGATTTCCGGCTCTTCCTCCTCGCCGTTGTAGGTGGGGTGGAAGGTGACGGTGCCTTCCTCCAGCCCCGCCATCAGGCGCATCGCGGTGCGCGTCAGCCGCGCTTCGGTGTAGCGGTAGGCGGCGGCATTATCGCCGTCGATATTGCCGAAATTGCCCTGCCCTTCGACCAGCGGGTAGCGCAGCGCAAAATCCTGCGCGAGGCGGACCATCGCATCGTAGACCGAGGCATCGCCATGCGGGTGATACTTGCCGATGACATCGCCGACGACGCGCGCGGACTTCTTGAACGCGCCGGTGGGATCGAGCCGCAGCTGCTGCATTGCCCAGAGCAGGCGGCGATGCACCGGCTTCAGCCCATCGCGCAGATCAGGCAGCGAGCGCGCGGTGATCGTGGAGAGCGCATAGACCAGATAGCGCTCCGACAGCGCGCTATCGAACGGCGCATCGACAATCGCGTCGAAGGGATCAGGCTCGGCGTCGGTGATTTTCGTAGTCATGGCACCTTGCGCCATAGCAAGCCGGGCCGGGCCATGGGAACAGGCCGGAGGGCGAGTTTACCCCGATGTTTTGGGCGCGCGGAGTACGGCAGCGCGCGCCCCTCGCCCCGTTCAGGTGATCCGGAACACCTGGATCAGCCGTCCGTTCGCGTTGGGGCCGAAATCCGGTGCCGGGATTTCCGGCGGGATCGGATAGATCAGGGTGGCGACAAACACGGATTCGCGCAGCCATGCATACTTCTTGCCCGGCACGTTGAAGCTGGGCTGGAGGCGGAAGCGGTTTTCCGAATAGCGCGGCCCCATGTTGTGGATGATGATCTGCACGCCGTCGTCGGTCCGCAGGCGGTACAGCGCGTCGATGATTTCCACCCCGTCGGGCCGCACGACCGGGAAATCGCCGCCGCCGGGAACCACCGTGCCCTTGATGCCGCGCCCGTAGAAGGTCCCTCCCACGATCGGCCACAGCTCTTCGCGGATGCCATCGGCGGCGGTCTGATCGTCCCCATTCTTGCCACCCTTGCCGCCCATCGATTCGGGCGCGGTGCAGAACGGCAGGATATCCATCACCCATTCGAGGCCGGGCTGATCATAGACCCGGGGCTGCTGCGCCGCCGGGGCAGGCAGGGCTTCGGCCTCGAGCCGCGAGGCGGCGGTGGCGAGCGGAAGTCCTGCGCCGATAAGGCCAATGGCGCGGCGGCGGGATAATGTCATGAGCCTCTCCGGATGGGCAGCGCCCTGAACGGCGCGGCCTTCACCGGCGGGTTTATCATGCAGGAAGCACCGGACAAGCTGCGGATCAGTGTCCTGCAGCCTCAGTTCAGCGTGGCGTCGAAGGTGATCGCAAAAGTCGCTCCGGGGGCGAGCGTGGTGGCGGTAGCGGTCAACGTGCCAGTAAGGAAAGAGACGCCGTAGGGATCGCTCTCGTCCACGCCGGCGGCGTCATCATCTTCGACCGTCGTGGCCGTAGCGCAGGCCGGACCGCTGCGCGCGGTGCCGGGAGTGTAGGTGATCCCGGCGGGGAGCAGATCGGTGGCAGCGATATTGGTGCCCGCCAGCGTGCCGGGATTGGTCACGAGGATGCAATAGCGCAGCACCGCGCCGGGGATCGCCTTGGGATTGCTGGCGTTGACCGGATCGGACAGCACGCTGGACGTCTTGGTGACGGCCAGCGCGGGGACGCGGGTGTTGGTATAGGTGCACACGATCGCGGTTTCGGCAGCGCCGATGGTGAGGCCATCGGCCAGGTTGGTGTCGGCCGCGCCAGTGCAGGCCACCGCGGCGAAATAACGGCTGACATTGGTGGCGGCGAGGGTCTCGGCCAGCGTGACGGTTTCACCCAGCACGACCGGCGTGGGGGCCGCGCTCGTATCAAGCTCGCTTGCGGTGCCGGCATCGGAGGCGAGCGCGCCGATCTCGGTGCCCCCGCGCGCAAGGGTGACAGTGGCATCATCGCCCACGTTGGCATCGGCCCACTGCTTGCGCAGGGTGACGCGGCCATCGTTGTCGGTGATCGTATAGGTGCCGGTCGTCTGGACGGTTGCGCCGCACGAGGTGGTGTTGGCGATGGTGTAGCCGGTGCCTGCGCTGATCGAATAGCTGATCGTTTCGGAAGCTTCGAGTGCGGTATCGTCGACCACGCTGATGCCAAGCGCGACTGGGGTGTTGTAGTAAGTGCCCGCAGGAATGGTGACGGTGAAGGTCGCAGCATTGCCCGGCGTGGTATAATCGGTGCCACGCGTGGCGGTGCCGCCAGTGATACTGACGATCACGTTGATCGCACTCGTGGCAGAGCCGGTGACGAGGAGCGTGGCCATATTGGCCGCTGGTACGCTTTCCGTGCCTGTGCTGCTGGCGGCGGAGATCTGGACGAAGGGCCTGAGGCTCAATTGGATGGCATCGAGGAAATTGCCGAACGAGCCCGCATCGGTGGTGGTGAACTGCACGCGCTGCATGCCGGTGGCACCGGTGTAGGTGGTGCTGCCGGTGTTGACGTTCCACACCTGGTTGGCGGTGGTGGAAACCTGTGTCGCCAGCGTCTGGATCACCGTCCCGGTGCTGGAGGCAACCTGAAAACGCGCGGTTTGGGTGTTGGGCCCGCCAGCGCGGGCGCGGTGCGCGAAGGTCCAGCCGAACGGCTCGCCGTTGATCAGGCAGATGTTCTGGAACAGCGTGCCATTGGTGTTGGCATTCATTTCAGCGAAGACCGCGCCGGCATAGGCGGGGACGCCGTTGAAATTGGTGTCCCACAGCTCGATCTCGCCGGTGGTGGAGCTCCACCCCGTAACCGAGGCGATGGGCAGGATTTCGTAGTTCGGCGCGCCGGGCCCGGCCGGATCGTTGGCTTCGAACGAAGGGTTTTGCAGCGCGCGCAGCTGGGCGTGGGCCGGGGCCGCCATGCAGATTGCCAGCAGGGCAAGCAGCACGCGGATCAGGCGGTGCTGCAGCACGTCTTGCACGGTCGCTCCCCGATGCGCCGCCTTGCGCGGCCATACGGGTATTCCCCTAGCGCGGCTCAGCGCCCCTGCATATCCCGCGCTTCTTCGGGCACATGCACGGTCAGCCCATCCAGCGCGTCAGTCAGCACGATCTGGCAGGCGAGGCGGCTGGTGCGCGTGACCCCGGCGGCGAGATCGAGCATGTCTTCCTCGTCGTCGCTCGCGGCAGCCAGCTGCGCGAACCACTCCGCCGCCACCACGACATGGCAGGTGGAGCAGGCCATCTGCCCCTCGCACGTGCCTTCGAGCGGCAGGCCCGCGTTCTGGCCCACTTCAAGCAGGCGCGTGCCGGGAGCAGCTTCGGCCGCAATGCGCTGATCCTGCGCGGTGATGAAAGTGACCTTGACCATGGCTACGTCGCTCCCTGCGCAGCTTGCGCACCCGGCGCGCATAGCGCGCCTTGTTCGTTCGCAGCCGCATTGATTGCGGCGGCGGCCCGTTCAAGATCCTCTGCCCTGGTATAGCGTCCGAAGCCGATCCGGATCGCGGTTTTTGCATCCCTGTCTGAAAGTCCGAGCGCGCGCAAGACATGGCTGGGGCGGCCCGAGCCGCTTGCGCAGGCGGAACCGGCGGAAAAGGCGAGCGTGCGGCAATCCGACATCAGTCTGGCAACATCGAGGCCATCGCGGCGGATGTTGAGATTGCCGCGCCAGCGGTGATCGGCGCTGCCGTTCAGCGTCCAGTCGGCGAAAAGCGCGCGGGCCAATTGCCACAGGTCTTCGACATGTTGTCCATCGCTTTCCCGCAGACTTGTGCACAGGGCGGCCGCCGCGCCGAACCCGGCGCAGAGCGCGGGGGAAAGCGTGCCCGAGCGCAGGCCCTGCTCCTGCCCGCCGCCGTGCATTTGCGGGGCGAGCTGGATACCATCGCGCACCCACAAGGCACCGATGCCCTTGGGGCCGTGCAGCTTGTGCGCCGATATCGCGATCATATCGGCATTCGCGGGCGGGGCGAGTTTGCCCGCGCCTTGCACCGCATCGCACAAAAACAGCGCGCCAGCAGCGTGCGCCGCGTCCGCCAGCGTCTCGACCGACTGGATGGTACCGATCTCGTTGTTGACTTGCATCACCGCGACGAGGCCAGTGCCTTCAGGGATCGCCGCATCCCCCGCGACCAGTCCATCCAGCCCCACAGGCAGCACCGCGCAGGCCGGATCGGCAAAGCGCGCCGTATCGAGCACGGCGGCGTGTTCGATGGCCGACACCGCCAGCCGCTTCGCGCCGCTGCCTAGAATGGCAAGATTGAGCGCCTCAGTCGCGCCCGAGGTGAAGATCACGCGGCCACCGGGCGGCAGGAGCGCGGCGACTTGCTCGCGCGCCACCTCGACCGCCGCCGCCGCTGCGCGGCCCGGACGGTGGGGGCTGTGCGGATTGGCAAAGCCATCATCGCCCAGCCAGCGAAGCATCGCCTCGCGCGCTTCGGGGGCGAGCGGTGTCGTCGCCTGATAATCCAGATAGATCATCCCGCGATCTCCCGCCACGCGCTAAGGAAAGCATCGATCTCGCCTTGCGTCGTTTCCCGCCCGATCGAAACGCGGATCACTTCACCCGCATGGGGATAGCCCATCGCGGTGAGCACGGGGCTGGCCTTGAGCGAGCCTGACGAACAGGCGCTGCCCGCGGAGACAGCGATACCCATGCCATCGAAGCGGATCAGCTGCGCCGTGGCGGAGCGGCCCGGCATGCGGTATCCGGCGATGGTGGGAAGGCGCAGGGCGTCAGCCGCGACCACTTCGCCGCCCGCCGCAACAACACCCTCATCGAGCCGCTGCCGCAGGCGTGCGGCGTGCTCCAGCCAGCCGAACCCCGCCTCCAGCGCGGCGGCCATGGCCATCGCGCCTGGCAGGTTTTCCGTGCCGCCGCGATAGCCGCGTTCCTGCCCGCCAGTGGGCCTGAGCAATGCCCAATCGCGCACCAGCAGCGCGCCCACGCCGATGGGGCCGCCGAACTTGTGTGCGCTGATCGCAATCAGGTCTGCCGCCGGGAGCGCGATCTTACCCGCACCTTGCGCGCAATCGGCCAGCAGCATGCCCCCCGCTGCCCGCACTTGCGCGGTCATATCAGCAAGCGGCTGGATCACGCCGGTTTCGTTGTTGACGTGCTGCACGGCGACGAGGCCATTGAGCGTACCCTCTGCCATCACCTGCCCCGCACCATCGACCGGCAGGCGAACGGCATCACCCGCCCAGCGCAGCACCGCCTCGTGCTCGACCGCGCAAACCGCCGCGAGCGGCACGGCGCAGCGCGTTATCGCCAGTGCCAGCGCCTCGCTCGCCCCAGAGGTAAACACCACCTCGCCCGTCCACCCCAGCGCTGCCTTGACCCGCGCGCGCGCATCTTCCAGCGCTGCCCGCGCCGCGCGGCCTACCTTGTGCGGGCTGGAGGGATTGGCCCAGAGCGCGAAGCCTTCGAGCATGGCCTCGCGCGCGGTGGGGAGCAGCGGCGTCGTGGCGGCATGGTCGAGGTAGATCGGCGGCATGAATGTTCGCTCTGGCGGGAATGATTGCTTTTGAGGCAACCGTTTCTATATAGCGGCTTCTCGCTTTTCCCAGCCCCGGCGTGCCGCGCGGCCCCATGGCCCCCACGACAGGGCTTGGTAAATCAGGACAGTCCATGCCCGCAGTCATCTTTCCCGGTCCCGATGGTCGCCTCGAAGGCCGCTTCCAGCCCGCCTCGCGCCCGCGCGCGCCGGTCGCCATGATCCTCCATCCGCACCCGCAAGCAGGCGGCACGATGAACGATCGCATCACGCAGGCGATGTACAAGACGTTCGTTGCGCGCGGCTTTGCCACGCTGCGCTTCAACTTTCGCGGCGTGGGCCGCAGCCAGGGCTCTTTTGACAACGGCATCGGCGAACTGTCAGACGCTGCCGCTGCGCTCGATTGGGTGCAGTCTATCCACCCCGAAGCCAGCACCACGTGGATCGCGGGCTATTCGTTCGGCGCGCTGATCGGCATGCAGCTGCTGATGCGCCGCCCGGAAATCCGGGGCTTCATCTCGGTCGCGCCGCCCGCCAACATGTATGATTTCAGCTTCCTCGCCCCCTGCCCCGCCAGCGGCATCATCGTGCAGGGCGCAGCCGATACGGTGGTGACGCCGAATGCGGTGCAGAAGCTGGTCGACAAGCTGCGCACGCAGAAGCACATCACCATCCACCACGACGAGATCCCGCGCGCCAACCACTTCTTCGAGAACGAGCTCGACGACATGATGCGCGCGGTGGACAACTATCTCGACATGCGCCTCTCGCCGGATTGCCCGATCCGCTGACCTTCCCGATCCGAACAGGAGGCTGACATGCCCACGCGCCGCAGCGTGATCCTGGGCGCCAGTGCGGCAGCCGCGTTGACCTTGGGCGGACGCGCCGCTGCCGCCAGCTACCGGGCGATTCCGCAGTGCCCTTCGGCGAGGGTTATTGTGGACAACGACTTCGCGGGCGATCCCGATGGCCTCGTGGCGCTCGCGCACCAGTTGCTCACCACGAAGACCAGAACCGTCCTTGTCACAAGTTCGGCGCTTGATCCCAAATTGCTCGGCTCGGCCTTTCCGCAAGGAAGCGCAGCAGCAGGGCGCGATGTTGCGCTGGAACTGATCGCACGGGCGGGCATCAGCCCTGCCCCGCCGGTGATCGCCGGATCCGAAGCGCTGGGCAGCAGCCCTGCCGAACCCAGTGCGGCTGCCCGCGCCATTGCGGCCGAAGCGATGCGCGATGATCCTTTGCCCTTGTTTTTTACCTGCGGCGGTCCGCTCACCAATCTAGCCGCAGCGCTGCGGATGGAACCCGCCATTGCGCGGCGCATGACCGTGATCTGGATCGGCGGCGGCGCTTATCCCAAAGGCGGCTGGGAATACAATCTGGCGACTGACCTTCCGGCCGCGCGGACCGTGATCGAGCAATCGCGGGTTCCGCTGTGGCAAGTGCCCCAGCCGGCCTACCGCCAGATGCAGGCCTCCGTGGCCGAACTGGCCGATCAGTTGCGCCCGATCTCGCCCTTTGCCGCCTGGATTTATGACAAGTTTACCTCACCCCCGGCATTCGTCGATCTGGGCGGCAGCTGGCCGATGGGCGATAGCCCGACAGTGATGATCACCGCGATCACATCGGAAAGCAGCACTTTTGCCGATCGCGCGGCGCGGCGCATCAAGGCGGATGGCAGCTATGGCGCCGCCATCCCCGGCAGGACCATGCGCGTCTACGAAACGCTGGATGCGCGGCTGACCTTTGCCGATTTCCTCGCCCTGATGCGCCTGCACGCCAAAGGCGAAATCTGAAGCCAGCCAGACGGATGCGCCTTGCTCCGGACGGCCCGATCCGCTGAGATGGGAAAACCCCCTCCCCTTTGCGGGAGAGGGGGTTTTCAGATCAGAACTGCACGCGCTTGGTGTAGCCGCCATCGACGACGAGGTTCGCGCCCGTCATCGCCTTGCACGTCGGCGAGGCGACGAACACGATGGCCCGCGCCAGCTCCTCGCCGGTTGCCATCCGGCCCATCGGAATCTGGGCCAGCGTGCTTTCGTAGAACGGCGTCATCTTTTCCTTGATGTAGGCCCACGGACCGTCCTCGGTCATGATCGGGCCCGGCGTGATGCAGTTCACGCGCACGCCCTGCGGCGCCAGTGCCTGCGACAGATCCGACGAATAGACCATCACCGCTGCCTTGAGCGCATTGTAGGGCTGCACGCCCATGAATTCCTCGACCGCGCCGGTCGAGCTCATGCAGATGATCGAGCCGGCATCGGACTTGAGCAAGTGGGGCTTCGCAGCCGCGATCCCGCGCCGCATGGGGAGAATATCGGCCTGCATCACTGCATCCCACCCCGCATCGCTGTCTTCGCCCAGATTGGCCGAGGTGAAGCTGATGAAGATGTCGCAGCCGCCCAGCGCTTCGGCCGCGCGGTCAACGAACGCCGGAACCGCTTCGACGTCCGTCACGTTGAGCGCCTCGGAATAGACCGTGACCCCGCTCGGCGCGAGCTCGCCCACGATCTTGTCGACCTTGACCTGCGTGCGTCCGCAGACCGCGACGTGGCAACCCTCTGCCGCCAGCGCGAGCGCCACCTGCCGCCCGATCCCGCCATTGGCGCCAACCAGAATGGCCTTCCTGTCCTTGAGCCCGAGATCCATTGCGCGTTCCTTTCGTGTGTGATGCGTGCTGCGACCATGAGAACGGCGCGCCCTTGCGGCCACTCCCGATTTGGGCAGGGGTGGCCTGTGTGGAGGGAATTGCCAAGCCTGAAAGGTCCTCCCCATTTTGGCGGCACGCACAAATGGGGAGGGGGACCTCCCGCGCAGCGGGTGGTGGAGGGGCAAAGGGCCGGAGCAGCTATCCCGGTGAGGAGAGCCTCCGGCGGGCAAGTGCCATACAGACGAGGGGGGTACGGTTGGCGTACGGCAAAATGTGCAATAACCCCCAGATTCCCACCGACCACAAACCACTTTCCAACTCACCGCTGCCAGCAGCCTTAGCTTGCTCAGGCAGGCAACAGGCATTTGTTGTTTGGTATCAGGAGGAAAGGCAGCCCAGCTCCGGCCCGCCAGTTATCTCTTTAGACCGTGTCAACCTAGCCCCTCCCCCAGATGCCGGAAATGCTGCCAGCACCCCCACAGCGCCAAACCAACGGCGATGTGCACGGCGGTGATCGGCGGCCAGCCGAACAGGAAAATCACGTTGTTGATCGTCACGTTGCCCGGAAAGGGGCCGCCACCGAATTCGAGGCCGCGCGTGCCGAACACCGCGTTGGCGATGGCGGGCAGGGTAAACAGCCAGCCGAAGGTGAGCGACGACCAGAACAGCCACGCCTGCGCCCGCTCGCCCAGACGGATGTAGTTCCCGCCTGCGCCGATGGCGATGAGGAGGGTGCCGTTGGTCAGGCCTTCGAGGTGCGCCATGTTCCACGCGCGGCGATCACCGCCGATCTGCACTGGCACGTCGGTGATGATCGGCCAGAGATCGATGGCCCCCAGCAGGAAGAAGAAATAGATCCACCCCGCCACCAGCGCCGTGGCGATCAGCCCGATCCCGTTGAACACCAGCAGCGCGCGGCGCCGTTCCTGCAGCATGGTCATCATCCCCCTTGTTGGCCCTGCCCTTCCGCTGCGATGCGGAATGCGGCGATGCTCTGGGGAATAAACCACATCCGGAAGGCAGCGTCATCCGGCGAGGTGTCAGGAGCCTCTCCTTGCGAAAGGGAGAGGCTCCTGCCCCGGCTCAGAACTTGATCGTCGCTTCGATCCCGAACTGCTGGCGCGGTGACACGACGCCGAAGTAGAACAGCCCGGCATCGAGCACGTTAGAGAGGCGGCCGCCCTTGTTGAGCAGATCGCGCGCATAGGCCGAGATGCGCAGGTTCTTGATCGCGCTGCCTTCGTGGAGCAGCGCCACGCTGGCATCGAGCGTGCCGTAAGCGGGGATCACATCGCGCCGCGCGCCGGTCGTATCGGCGAGCGGCGAGGTGGTGAGATCATCGATGAAGGCATAATCGATGGTGAACGTGACACGGTTGGCATCGCTGACCTGCAACCCGTAATCAAGGCCCGCGTTGAACGAGACCTTGGGTGCGCGGCGGAAGTTGCGCTGGGCCGAAACGTCGATGAACTTGCCGGGATTGGCCAGATCCGGGATCAGGAACGACTTGTACTTGCCGTTGAGGTAGCCGCCCGAGGCGCGCAACGTGAGATCGGGCGTGGGCCGCGCCTGCAGTTCGAGTTCGAGGCCCCAGATGCGGGCGGAGGCGGCATTTTCGACGATGGTTTCGGTGCCGGCCCCGGCGGCGCGGATGATGTCTTCCTGCTTGTTGTTGTAGTTCACCCAGAACGCCGTGGGATTGACGCGCAACTTGCCCCCGAACAGGTCGCTCTTGATGCCAGCCTCGTAGCTGTCGACCTTTTCGGGGTTGTAAGGCCCGATCGAAGTTGCCGAAGTGGCGCGGCCATTGAACCCGCCGGAGCGGAAGCCGCGCGACCAGCTAGCATAGAGCATCGTATCGGGGTTCGGCTTCCAATCGAGGATCACGCGGCCCGTGGGATCGCTGAAGGTCTTTTTCGCCGCCGCGCTGAACTTGCCCGGCACGGTGAAATCGATGTTGAAGTCCTTGGTTTCCCACGTGTAGCGCCCGCCCACAGTGAGGCGGACATTGTGGCCCAGCTTGAAGATGGATTCGGCAAAGATCGCAATTGAATCAAGCTTTTGCCCGGCGGTGAAATTCTGCACCGGGCCATTGAGGATATAGGCCTGCGCGGCGCGCTTCCCGTTGTAGGGGTATGGTTTGATAAAGTAATCGGTGTGCAGGTAATAAGCACCGGCGACGATATCGATGTTGTCCGTCAGGTTGCCGGCGATGCGCACTTCCTGGCTGAACTGCTTGTACGACTGATCGCGCGCGGCGACGAACAGCGGCAGCGCCACGCCGGGCGCAACCGGGATCGGCGGCGTGCCGGTGTTTTCCTCCAGCAGCGAATCGTTGGTATCGCGGTAGCCGGTGATCGCGGTGAGCTTGAAATTGCCGAGCTTGGCATTGATTTCGAGGCTGGCATTCACCCCGTCGATGAAGCTGCGGAAGGGGATCGTGCTGTTGGCGAGGGTGTAGTTTTCCTTGGCCTGCTTGAGATAACCTTCGGACGCGCAGCCGAGCTCCTTGAGCGGCGGAACCGCTGCGAAGATCGCCTGCGTGAAATCGCAGATATTGCCGCCCGCACCGAAAGGCAGACCGCTGGCCTGGGTGAGGTTGATCGTGGACGGATAACCCGAGCGGTCCTTCTGGTAATCGACCGAGAGCAGCGCGGTGGTATCGGGGCCAAGATCGAGCAGCATCGAGCCGCCGACGTTCCAGAAATCGCGGCCCTTCTCGCGCTCGCCGGTATAGCGGTTGCGCGTGAAGCTGTCGCTCTTGCGGAGCAGGCCGAACAGCTTGATCGAGGCGAAATCGCCGATCTTGGGCAGGTTCACCACCGCATCGAGATCATACGTGCCGTAGCTGCCATAGCGGCCATGGAGCGCGGCGCCGAGTTCGCCCGTGGGCTTGGTGCGGCGCATCGAAATGGTGCCGCCGATGGTGTTGCGACCATAAAGCGTACCCTGCGGACCGCGCAGCACTTCGACGGATTCGAGATCGAAGAAATCGACGTTGGCGCCGGTGTTGGTGCCAAGGAACACGCCGTCGATCGAGATGCCGATGGCGGGATCGAAGGTCTTTTCAAGATCGGCGAAGCTGACCCCGCGGATCGAGGCGGACAGCGCGTTGCCCGCGAACGAGACACGCGAGAGCTGCACGTTGGGCAGGAACTTCTGGATGTTCTGCACATCGAGCAGGACGGAATTCTGGATGATGTTCGCATTGAGCGCGCTGACGGACAGCGGCGTATCCTGCAGCTTTTCGTTGCGGAAGCGGGCGGTGACCACAATGTTGTCGATCGCGCCGGCTTCGGTTTCGCTGGTGGTGGCGCCGGTGGCCTGCGGCTCAGCCTGCGCCATTGCGGCGGCAGGCAAGAAGGCGCCCCCGATCATCAGGACTTTGACAAGGCGCGCCTTCGCGGCGCTCAACGTGCCATTCATGCCAGTTCTCCCCCTTTATATTGTTATAAGGCATAGCTTTACTGCACTGCTGCCTGTGGGGAGAAGGTGAACTTGGAGCGGGAAACCGACCACTGCGTATTTAATTAGTCTGCATTGGACCGCGCCGCGCCCGCCGCGACTGGCGGCATGGCCCGGCTGACTGCCGATTGGCGCTGACTGCAGGATCAGTGCTTGGCTGGTATTGAAGCCACCCTCTTCCGAGGGTTACCTGTTCAGAGGACGAAGTGATCGCCCGCCGCGCGCACGGTCATTTCGGAGATCGAGACGCCCAACGGCTGGTTGATCGCGTGGATGATCGCATCGGCGATATGCTCGGGCGCGAGGCTGGCGTAGTCCATCGCATCGGGGTTGAGCCGCTCCGCCGGGAAGGTACCCGCGCCCATCTGGCCGACCATGTCCATGAAATCGGGCGTGTTGTGCGCAAGGATGCCGATGCTGGCGGCCTGATTGACGACCGAGCCGCCAAGGCCAGTGGCGGGAACCCCGGTCGGCTTGATCGTCGTCACCTTGATCTTGCCCCGGCTTTCGACGCGCAGCGATTCCGAAAGGAAGTTCACGGCGGACTTCGACGCGCCATAGACTGCCGCGCCGATCACCGGGAAATTGCCGTAGATCGAGGACAAGTTGACGATCTGCCCGTGCCCGGCGGCAATCATCGGATCGTAGGCGGCGACCATGCCATTGAGCACGCCCTTGATGTTGATATCGATGCAGCGTTCCCAGGCATCATAGGCCGCTTCGTGATCGGAAAAAAACGCCAGCGGCATGATGCCCGCGTTGTTGATCATCACATCGATGCCGCCATGCGCGGCGACGGCCGCGGCGACGAGCGCCTTGACTGCCGAGAGGCTGCGCACGTCCGTTTCCACCGCGATCGCGGCGCCGCCTGCGCTGGTGACGGCGTCTACCGTGGCCTGCGCGGCGGCAATGTCGATATCGCCGCAGGTAATCGCAGCGCCGAGCGCGGCGGCCTTGTGCGCAACGAGGCGGCCGAAGCCGCCGCCTGCGCCGGTGATGACGATGGATTTGCCCGCAACGTGGTTGGTCATGGTTGGCTTTCGTGGGGAGGCGCGGCCGCCGTGAGGGTCTGGCCGTCTGTAGTGGGGAGGGACCAGATCACCACGTTGGTGATCATCACGGCGGCAAGGATTGCCATCAGCGCGGGGCGCTGGCGTTCACCCTTGCGCCACAGGAACACCGCGCCCGCAACGAGTGCGAGCGCGGTGAGCATGGCAAGCGAAAGGGCCGCGTCAGTCACGGCACCAGCTTCAGGACTTGAACAGGCCGGAGGCGAGGCCGCCGAGATTGCCGAGCGGGTTTTCGCCGTCCTTCCCGCCACCGAGCAGGCCGCCAAGCATGTTGGCGGCATCGGGGTGCTGGCTGAGCATCGAGGCGAAATTGCCGAGCGAACCTTCGCCGCCGATATGGCCGACGATCTGCTGGAGAATGCCCGCATCGATGCCGGTGTTGGCCGCGGCGGTTTCGACCGTGTCAGTCGGCGCGGCGTGGCCTGCGGCGAGACCGGCAATAGCGGATTCGACCATGGTGGGATCGATCCCGACCTTTTCGGCAAGGTTCTTGATATCGACGTTGCTGCTGATCTGGCCGAGGATCTGATCAAAAATGCTCATGCGCCGGGCTCCTGTGGATGCGATGGCGCGAGCTTAGCCGAAGCTCGAAGGGAAGGCATCCCTTATAAAAGCCCGATATGGGCCGTGGCACGGTGCGCCGATGCGCAAACCGTGCCACGAACGCCGCGATCAGACCATCAGGAGATCAGGGTGAATGCCATTGAGCGTGAGCGCCTGCGTGTTGCCTGCCGCATCATTGAGCAGGAACGTGATGCCATCGTTCTGGCCACCGAAGATTTCGTAGTAGCTGCCCTTGGTGGGGTTGGCATTGAGGAAGTTGACCATCGCGTTGATGTCTTCCTGCCCATCGATGAAGAAGGACCCCGTGCCGCGGCGCGCCATGCCAAGCCCGCCGAAGATATCATCGAACCCGGTGATGCGCACGTTATCGCCATCAGCGAACGTGAGATCGGTGACGATGGCCCACTGCCACACTTGTGCGACGCCATGGCCGCCGGCAAAGCTGAGCGGGGCGAACCCTTCGGCCGAGCGGAACACGAACTGATCCGCGCCAGTGCCGCCGGTGAGCGAATCCTGCCCGCCGCCGCCCTTGAGCACATCATTGCCCTCGCCGCCGTAGAGGAAATCCTTGCCCCCGCTGCCGTAGATCATGTCATTCCCGGCGCCGCCGTCGATAACATCCTTACCACCGCCACCGGTAATGGTGTCATCACCTGAAGTTCCGTTGATGATCTCGCTGCTTTTTGTTCCGATTATCGTCGCCATGTCAAATCTCCAATATTATCGGCCATACCGAGAGTTCTACTCAGATACGGAATTAATACCTGATATTGCCGTTGGTTAATTCCATATTGTGCATAGCACAAAATGAATTTGCCCATCTATACGTGCTAACCGAGTCGGTAGTGACCATGAACGGATCCAGTGATCGGAACCGAAGATTCGGAGAGGGCAGATCATCGAAGAGAATTGCGCGTTTGGGGGTCAGAGCCCCGCGCTTGGCGACACAAGATGGCATAGCGCGCAAGGCACGGCCTGCCGCGCGGAAACAGGTTCAGTTCCGAAGCAATTGCGCACGCGGTGGAGGTGGCGGCGCATTGCGCCGCGCCGCTGCGTGCTGCGTAAGCCAGGCGCGGAGTGGTTCATCCCACCACACCAGCGCCGCCCACGCGGCCGCGATGAGCGGGAGCACCAGCAGCAGCGACGCCCAGTGGCCGCCTGCCCCGCCCAAACTGGCAAACTTGAGCGCGCCTGCGCAAAGCGCGATCAGGGGCAGGTGCGTGGCATATAGCGGATAGGACAGGCGGGCGAGAAAAGCGCCCGCCGGAACCACCGCCGCATTGCCGGATGCGACCGCGAGCAGCAGGACGCCGGGCATGCAGACCAGCACGACGGCCAGCTGCCAGCCCAGCGCGGGCAGGGGCAGAAACAGGAAATAGAGCAGCGCGGCCACTGCCACCATGCCCCCGCCCTGCCCCATGCGCGGCAGAAATCCGCGGCTGCGATGGATCAGCAGGCCCACGCCGAAGCCGAACCCGACACGCGCTGCGCCGCCTGCCAGCGACATGACTTCCCACCCGAGATGGAGCGTACCGAAGCGCAAGCCGAGCAGCACCAGCACCGCGGCGCTGCCCGCGACGAGCGCCGCGAGCAGCCGCGTGCTGCGCCCGGCCAGCAGCGCTGCCCACGCAAGATTGACAGCGATTTCAAAGAACAGCGACCACAGCGGCCCATTGGCCGGAAACAGTTCCCACCCGGTGGCACGCGCGTGCCACAGCTTGGGCAGGATCAGCAGATTGAGCAGATTGGCGCCGAGCACTTCGGGCAGTGGATCGGACCGGGCGGGGGCAGCGAACGCCCGCGCGACGAGATAAGCGCCGCCGACGAGCGTTCCGAGCATGGCCGCCGGGGCCATGCGGATCAGCCTGCGCCGCGCGAAACCCGCAAAGCCCATGCCGCGCACAAGGCGGGTTTCATAAGCTTCGGCAATCACGAAGCCGCTGAGCATGAAGAAGAAATCGACCGCAAGAAAGCCATTGGGCATCACCGCCGGGCCGCCGCCGCGCGTGGCGATGTGGAACACCACAACGGCCACGGCGGCCAGCCCGCGCAGCTCGTCCAGCAGCCGATAGCGATCATGGCCCACATTCGGCCCGGTGCTCATCACCCCACACTCCTTCGGCGGCGAGGAAGGCGGGCAAAGCGCAGGCGAGTCCACGGCCGGTTGCTCCATTTCCGAACTATTCTTGCGGCGGGGCCGGCTCGCCCCCCCCTCCGTCGCCATCGCTCCGGGGTGCGGCGCGGCTTTGACAGTTGGCGGCGGCGGGGGCAGTGATGGCTGCATGACCCAGAACCACCACGAAACCGCCGCCCGCGCCCCCTCCCTCACCCGGCGCGAGGCCATCGCCGGACTGGCTGCGGGAACTGCGGCGCTGGCGCTCCCGGCGCAGGCCCTTTCCGCACCACCTTCCGCCGCCGCCACGCTGCTGGATGATGCGGCATGGCGGATGCTGGCGCTGAAGCCGGAAAGCGCCACATCGCTCGGGCTCGATAGCGGGGCACATGCGGCTTTGCGCGGCGTGCTGGAGGATCGCTCGGCAGCGGGGCAAGCGGCGGTGGCGGCGCTGGTGCGCAGCGATCTGGCGCGGGTGGAAGCGGTTACCGATGCAGGTGCCGATCCCGTCACGCGGACCAGCCTCGCCGTGGTGAAAAGCGCCTATCGCACCGCGCTCGATGGCTTTGCGCTGCCTTATGGCGATGTGACCGTCGGCGGCTGGCGCAACACGCCGTATGTCGTGATCCAGAACGTGGGCGCCTATATCGACGTTCCGCGCTTCCTCGATTCAGACCATCCGGTGAATTCGGCGGCGGATGCGGAAGCTTATCTCGCGCGGCTGGCGCAGTTCCCGGCGGTGCTGGCGGGAGAGACCGCGCGGCTGAAGGCAGCGGCGGCAGGCGGACTGATCGCGCCTTCGTTCCTCCTCGACAAGGCGATCCGCCAGATGGGCGCGAGCCTTTCGGCGATGAACCAAAGCAATGGGAGCCAAAGCCATGGGGGCACCGGTGGCGGGCTGGTCGATTCGCTGGAGCGGCGCACCCGCGAGAAGGGCATCGCGGGCGACTGGGCGGCCCGCGCGCGTGAGATCGTGACCAAGCAGGTCGCGCCGACACTGGAAGCGCAGCTGGCCGAACTGATCGCACAGCGAAAGCTGGCGGTGCCCGCAGCCGGCATGCACCAGCGGCCCGGCGGCGATGCGTTCTACGCCTGGGCCCTGCGCGCGAGCACAACGACGCGGATGACGCCGGACGAGATCCACAAGCTGGGGCTCGATGCGCTGGCCGATCTGCAGGGGCGGATGGACCCGATCCTCAGGAAGCTTGGCTATACCAGTGGCACGGTGGGCGAGCGGATGACCGCGCTGGGAGCGGACCCGCGCTTCCAGTTTCCGGACAACGACGAGGGCCGCGCGCAGATCGTCGCGTTCATCCAGAAGCGGCTGACCTATATTCGCGCGCAGATGCCGCGCGCGTTTTCCAAGCTGGTGCGCGGCAATCTGGAAGTGCGCCGCCTGCCCCCGGCGGAAGAACCGGGAGCACCGGGGGCCTATGGCGGGCCGGGCTCCATTGATGGCAGCATCCCCGGCAAGATGTGGATCAACCTCGGTACCACACGGCTGCACAGCACCTACAGCCTGCCGACGCTGGTGCACCACGAAGCGATCCCCGGCCATGTGTGGCAAGGCGAATATTCGAACCAGCTCCCCACGATCCGCGCGATGTTGGCGTTCAATGCCTATTCGGAAGGCTGGGCGCTCTATTCCGAAACGCTGGGCGACGAGCTGGGCGCGTATGACGACGATCCCGTGGGCAAGCTGGGCTACTTGCAGTCCATCGCGTTCCGCGCCTGCCGTCTGGTGGTCGATACCGGGCTGCACGCGCGCGAATGGACCCGCGAGCAGGCGATCGACTGGTTCGCCAGCACCAACGGTTCGGGCCGCGACGAGGTGACCAGCGAAGTGGAGCGCTATTGCAGCTGGCCGGGCCAGGCCTGCGGCTATTTCATCGGCCGCAGCGAAATCCTGCGCCAGCGCGCGCGGGCGATGGCAGCGCTGGGCAAGGCCTATGACTTGCGCACCTTCGACAACGCGGTGGTCGAGGGCGGGAACGTGCCGCTCGATGTGCTGGGGCAGAATATCGACGCGTATATTGCGGGGAAGCAAGGCTGAGGCGCCAACCTCAGTCCGTTTTTGCCGCCTTGATCAGCGCGCGGTCGATGGCTTTGGCGGACTGATACCCGGCGCGGGTGCGGATGCGTTCGGCATAGGCGGCGAAGCTGGGCAGCGGGGGGATCGAGCCGAAGTTGAGGCCCCAATCAATCTGGCTGCCAACATAGACGTCTGCCATGGTGAAGCGCGCGCCGCAGACCCAGTCGCGGCTGGACAGCAGGCCGTCCATCACGTCGATCGTGCGCTCATACGTGCCGAAACCGGCCATACCCGATTTGCCCTCGGGCACATCCCAGCCCATCGCGCGGCTGATCACGGCCTGTTCGAGCGGCCCGGCGGCGAAGAACAACCAGCGGAAGTAATCGGCTTTCTCGTGCGGCTGTGGCAGCAGTCCGGCTTCGGGGTGCACATCGGCGAGATAGGCGCAGATTGCGGCGCATTCAGTGATGACGCGGTCCCCCTCAGGCGCATGGTGGATCAGCGTGGGCACTTTGTTCATCGGATTGGCAGCGGCCAGTTCGGGTGGGCGGCTGGCCCAATCGACCAGCACGTGCTCATACTGCGCGCCCGCTTCGTGCAAGGCCCAGCGGGCAATCTGGCCGCGCGACATGGGGACGGTGAAGAAGGTGTAGTCTGCCATGGGTTCAGGCTTCCTTGTGGCCGACGAGCGCGAAAGCTGCGCCCTGCGGATCGATCCCGTTCAACGTCCAGTCTCCGCCCGGCACAGGATGCGGGCCGCGCACCACTTGCCCGCCACAAGCGGTGACGGCGGCGGCGGCGCGGTCGATATCAGCCACGCGGATGTAGAAAGTCCAGCCGCTCGGCTCCAGCCCCGGCGGGGCCTGCATGACCGCGCCGATGTCCACGCCGTTCTGATCGATGAAACAATATTCGCCCAGATCACCCATCGCGAGTGACCGATCGAACGCAAAACCGAAATGCCGCGCATAGAACGCCTTGGCTGCGGCGAGATCCGGTGTGACCAGTTCGTTCCATGACATGTGCTGCGGCGTGGTGCGATCATAGACTGTGCTGACCGCATCGGGCGCATCGGCGGGCGGCGTCGGCTGCATCAGATAGAACGGCTGGCCTTGCGGATCGGTGACCATGGTGAAGCGGCCATGCGGGATATCCTGCGGCGGCATGATCTGGCGTCCGCCTTCGGCCACGATCTCGGCAGCTTTGGCATCGAGGTCGTCTACGTGCAGGTAGCACAGCCACGTGGGCCGCGCGCCGCCCGCGATCATCGCGTCCGAGAGCCGCAGCGCGCCGCCGGTTGCTCCGCCCGTCGCGGCATCGGCACCGCGCATGATCATGCGGTAGAAATCATCGCCTGGCTGCTCTCCCGGACCATCGATGCGCCAACCGACGACGGCATCGTAAAAGGCCTTTGCTCCATCGAGATCGGGCGTCATCAGTTCGTACCAGATGAAGCTGGTGGGCGTGTGCGGCACGGGCAGTGCTCCTTTTGCGTGCGCGGATCAGCCTTGCGCGTTGGCGAGATCGGGCAGCGCGCGCGCAATCAGCGCCGCTTCGCGCTCCGCGACCGATTGCCAGGATGGCCGCGCCTTCAGGCGTTCAAACCACGCGGCCGTGCGAGGGCGGGCGGCGGCATCGCCAAGGCACCCGACGAATTCAGCCGCCCTGAGGGCCACGCCGACACTGATATCCGCCAGCGTAAAATCCGCGCCCAGCAGCCAGCCTGCTTCCGGGGCCACCGATTCGAGATAATCGAGCGCGCGCGGCAATTCCGCCTCGCCTGCGCGGGCCATGTCCTCGTCGACCGGGCGGCCAAGGAAGCGCGGGCCGACGATCCGGCTCATCTGCACCTTGATGGCGGCCTCGGCGAGGATCGTATCGGCAAATTCATCAAGCCAGATCGCCCTGCCGCGCGCTTGCGGCGCAGCGGGAATCAGCGCAGGTTCGGGATATTGGGCATCGAGATAGAGCGCGATGGCGGTCGAATCCGGCAGG
This sequence comes from Novosphingobium sp. PASSN1, assembly GCF_002278815.1. Taxonomy (NCBI): domain Bacteria; kingdom Pseudomonadati; phylum Pseudomonadota; class Alphaproteobacteria; order Sphingomonadales; family Sphingomonadaceae; genus Novosphingobium; species Novosphingobium sp. PASSN1. Next base: position 204,558 of record NZ_NKIS01000006.1, read on the forward strand.
ACGAAGCCATCGTCCTCCAGCACCGGGATCTTGGCAAACGGGCTGACCGCGAGAAATTCCGGGTCCGTGGTCCCCGGGCCGCCCCGCCGGGCTTCATAGGCGAGGCCTTTTTCGGCCAGCACCACCGCCACCTTGCGCACGAACGGCGAAAGCAACGCGCCATAGAGTTTCATGCCAGACCTGCTCCCGATTCCAATAGGCTCCCTCAAAGCTTATTGCAGCCTTCCGCAGGCCCGTATAGGCGAAGAGGTGATGACCGACATTCCCAACCTGCAGGCCGACACCCGCGCCACCACCGTCCTTGCCGCTCCCGATATCACGCTCAGCGTGCGGGAGACTTTCGGCATTCCGATCGACATGACCGTTCCGGCCTTTTCGGTGGCTGATGAACGCGTGCCGGATATCGATCCGAACTACGTGTTCGATCCGGATACCACGCTGGCGATCCTTGCGGGCTTTGCGCACAACCGCCGCGTGATGGTGCAGGGCTATCACGGCACCGGCAAATCGACGCACATCGAACAGGTGGCCGCGCGCCTCAAGTGGCCGTGCATCCGCATCAACCTCGATGCGCACATCAGCCGTATCGACCTCATCGGGCGCGACGCGATCGTGCTGCGCGACGGGCTTCAGGTTACCGAATTCCGCGAAGGCTTGCTGCCGTGGGCGCTGCAGACGCCGACCGCGCTGGTGTTCGACGAATATGACGCGGGCCGTCCGGACGTGATGTTCGTGATCCAGCGCGTGCTGGAAACCGAAGGCAAGCTCACGCTGCTCGACCAGAACCGCGTGATCCGCCCGAACCCGTACTTCCGGATGTTCGCCACGGCGAACACCGTCGGCTTGGGCGACACCAGCGGGCTTTATCACGGCACGCAGGCAATCAACCAGGGCCAGATGGACCGCTGGAACATCGTGGTGGCGCTGAACTACCTGCCCGCCGCGACCGAGATCGACGTGGTGACCAAGAAGGTCCCGGGGCTCGACGCCAAGACCGCCGCTGACATGGTGCGCGTGGCCGACCTCACCCGCAAGGGCTTCATCGCGGGCGACATTTCCACCGTGATGAGCCCGCGCACCGTGATCAGCTGGGCGCAGAACACCGGCATCTTCGGCGATGCGGGCTTCGCCTTCCGCCTCTCGTTCCTCAACAAGTGCGACGAGACCGAGCGGGTGCTGGTGGCCGAATACTACCAGCGCGTGTTCGGCAAGGACTTGCCCGAGAGCGTTGTCGGCAAGGTTTGAAACGAGAACAAGGGGCGCCCCGCCGGGCGCCCCTTTTTCCTGTCAGGCGGTCGGCACCACCAGATACTTCTCGCCCGTCCGCCGCGCGTTGTATTCCGCAACGGCGGCAGGTTCGAGCATGCCTTCAAGGCTGACTTCAGCCTTGTAGTGGCTGGCGAAAGTGGTGGTGAGATCGCGGGCAACGCGTGCGCGCATCCGGCCCACGGTTTCCATGCCCGCCTTGGCCATGAACGGCGTGAGCAGCCAGCCGCCGAGATCCCACGTCAGGCCGAAAGCGCGGTTGAGGATCGTCGGCCCCATATCGAGCCCGCCGTAGATATAGACTTTCTTGGGCGTGGACGAACCATAGCGGCTGAATGCTGCGCCCCGGCTGGCGGAGGATTCCATCGCAGCCAGAATCTGCCCCGCCAGCGTGCCGCCGCCGATCGGATCGAAGCCAAGCATCGCGCCGGTTTCATGGATCGCATCGGCCAGCGCAGTGTTGAAGCCGGGCTGGGTCATGTCCAGCACATGCGTCGCGCCGAGGCCCTTGAGCAGCGCGACTTGCTCGGCGCTGCGCACGATGTTGATGAGCGGAACGTTATCTTCCTGACAGATGCGCACGAGCATCTGGCCAAGGTTGGACGCGGCGGCAGCGTGGACGAGGCCGGTGAAGCCTTCCATCCGCATCGTCTCGACAAAGCCCAGCGCGGTCATCGGGTTGACGAAGCTGGAAGCGGCCTGCGCCGCGCTCACGCCGTCATCCACCGGCAGGCACATGCCGCTCTCGGCATAAGCGTAGCTGGCATAGGCGCTGCCCGGCACGCAGGCGACGCGCTTGCCCATCAAGGCCTGCGCGGCGGGGCTGTCACCGGCGGCGACGACGATCCCGGCGGCTTCGTTGCCCGCCGGCATATCCAGCCCGTGGCGCGTGGCCATGGCGCGGGTGGCGCCCTCAGGCATTTTCGCGACGACCTTGCCGGGGGTATAGACAGCATTGGCGGTATCGGCGGAAGCGAACAGCAGTCCAAGGTCCGAAGGGTTGATCGGCGTCGCCTCGATCTGGACGAGCACCTGGCTGCCGCTGGGCGCGTCCCACGTCTTGGGCACGATCTGCACGGTGAGCGTGCCGTCTGCATCGAGCCGGGTGGTGAGCTGCTTGCCGCTGAATGCCATTTTTCTCTCCGATTGTGGCCGCGCCGGGATTGGTCCCGCGCGGGTTTCAATCCGCAACTTAACGCCTCAATCCCCCGGGTAAAGCGCGCGCATGAAATAGAGGCCATCGGGGGGCGCATTGTGGCCAAGGCGGCGGCGATCGCAGGCTTCGAGCGCATCGCGCAAGTCTGCCGCGCTCCACCGCCCCTCACCCACCAGCGCAAGGCAGCCGACCATCGAGCGGACCTGATGGTGGAGGAAACTGCGCGCCTCCGCCGCCACGATCACATGATCCGCCCCATGTGGTCCTTTGGCACGCCGCACGGAAAGGTGCCGCAGCGTCTTGACCGGGCTGGCCGATTGGCAATGGGCGGACCGGAAGGTCGTGAAATCGTGATGCCCGACCAGCACTTGCGCCGCTTCGTGCATCGCATCTGCATCCAGCGGCTGGGCAATCCGCCACGCCCGCGCGGCTTCGAGCACGAGCGGCGCGCGGCGATTGGCGATGACATATTCGTAAGATCGGCCAATGCACGAGAACCGCGCGTGCCAGTCTTCCGGCACTTCCACGCAGTCCAGCACCGCCACGGCCTCGCCTGCCAAGCGCAGCCGGGCATTGACTGCCTCACCCATTCGAAACGGGGCGAGCAGCTTTGCGCTATCGAAATGCGCGCGCATCCCCCGTGCGTGAACCCCCGCATCGGTGCGCCCGGCGGCGTGGAGCGTGACCGGATGGCCAACAACACCTTGCGCCGCTTCCTCCACCGCCTGCTGCACCGAAGGCCCATGCGCCTGCCGCTGAAAGCCCATGTAGGGCGTACCATCGTATTCGAGGGTCAGCGCATACCGCGTGACGGGTGCGGGATCACCCAAGGCGCGTGCCCGCCGCAATCGCCCGTCCGCGCAGCAAGGCGTCGGTTTCCATAGCAGGTTTTCCAGCACGCTGGATCAGCGTGGGCCGCAGCGCGGCTTCGCCGCAGGCTATCGTGAGCGCGGCATCGAGCGTGGTGCCGGGGATACCCGTGGCGCCCACCACTTCGGCGGCCAGCACGCGGTAGCGCTCCCCCTCCAGCTCGAAAAACGCGCCCGGCGCTGGCGCGAAAGCGCGGATCTGCCGCTCCACCTGCACCGCGCTCTGACTGAAATCGAGGCGGCTCTCGGCCTTGTCGATCTTGTGCGCATAGGTAACGCCCGCTTCCGGCTGGATCACCGGGGGATACGCGGGAAGATCGGCCAGCACGGCCACCATCAGCGCCGCCCCCTTCTCCGCCAGTTCTGCGGTGAGTTCACCCGCCGTCTTGCCCGCAATCGGCGTTTCCACCTTGGCGAGCATCGGCCCGGTATCGAGCCCGCGCTCCATCTGCATGATCGTCACGCCGGTCGCCGCGTCCCCCGCCAGAATCGCCCGCTGCACCGGCGCCGCCCCGCGCCAGCGCGGCAGGAGCGAACCGTGAACGTTGAGGCAGCCAAGGCGCGGCGCATCGAGCACCGCCTGCGGCAGGATCAGACCATAAGCGGCCACCACCGCGACATCGGCCCCCAGCGCGGCGAACGCGGCCTGCTCCTCCGCGCCTTTCAGCGAAACCGGCGTGCGCACAGGGATGCCAAGCGCCTCTGCCGCGCGGTGGACGGCGGTGGGCTGCAACTGCTTGCCCCGCCCCGCAGCGCGCGGCGGCTGGCTATAGGCCGCCACCACTTCGTGCCCGGCGGCAACCAGTGCGGTCAGGGTCGGCACCGCGAAATCGGGGGTGCCCATGAAGACAATGCGCATAACGCTCAAAAGGGCCTTTCGTTTGCGTGAGGCGGCCCTATCTCTCCCCCCATGGCATCGCAAGAGATCGAGGCATTGGCGAGCGCATTGGCGCGGCTTCCCGGGCTTGGCCCGCGTTCCGCGCGGCGCGCCGTGCTGTGGCTGATCAAGCGGCGCGAGACGAGCCTCGTTCAGCTCGCCGATGCGCTGGAAGGCGTGCGCGCGCGGCTGATCGAATGCGCCACTTGCGGCAATGTCGATACCGCCAACCCGTGCAGCATCTGCACCGATCCGCGCCGCGATGCCCGCGCGCTGTGTGTGGTGGAGGAAGTCGCCGATCTCTGGGCGCTCGACCGCGCGCGGCTGTTCACCGGGCGCTATCACGTGCTGGGCGGGCGGCTGTCTGCATTGGATGGCGTGGCGCCGGAAGACCTTGCCATCGGCCAGTTGCTGGCACGTCTGGAAGCGGGCGGGATCGACGAAGTGGTCCTCGCGATGAACGCCACGCTGGAGGGCCAGACCACCGCGCATTACATCGCCGAGCGGATCGAGCACCTGCCCCTGCGCGTGACGCAGCTGGCCCACGGCCTGCCCGTGGGCGGCGAGCTGGATTACCTCGACGAGGGAACATTGGCGCAGGCGCTGCGGGCGCGGCGGCCTGTGGGATAAGGCAGTCGGGTAGTATCTTGCGAGTCGGGCCCGCCTTGCCTATCTGACCGGGATGGCTATCCGCGAAATCCTCGAAGTCCCCGATCCGCGCCTGAAGCAGATCTCCGCGCCCGTCACCATGTTTGATGAGGAGCTGAAAACGCTCGTCGCCGACATGTTCGAGACGATGTACGATGCGCCCGGCATCGGCCTTGCCGCCGTACAGGTCGGCGTGCCGCTGCGCGTGCTGGTGATCGATCTGCAGCCCGATGATCCGGATGCCGAGCCGGTGGCCTGCAGCCACGATGGCCATCACCATCATCACCAGCCGACGAAGCGCGAGCCGCAGGTGTTCATCAACCCCGAGATTCTCGCGCCGTCCGAAGACCTGCGCGTCTATAACGAAGGCTGCCTTTCGGTGCCCGAAATGTACGCCGAAGTGGAGCGCCCGGCGCGCATCCGCGCGCGCTGGCAGGATCTTGATGGCAACGTCCACGAGGAAGACATGGACGGCCTGATGGCGACCTGCCTGCAGCACGAAATGGACCACCTCGAAGGTATCTTGTTCATCGACCACCTCTCGCGCCTGAAGCGGCAGATGGTGCTGAAGAAGCTGGAAAAGCTGCGCCGCGCGGCGTGATGACCTCAGCGCCTCCGGCCCGGCTTGCGCCGGGACCGGAAGCAGGATAAGTTCACGCTTCGTTCTTTTTTCGGAGTCGGCGTGGACACCACCCTTGTCTTTGTTTTCGTGCTTGTCGCGCTGCTGGCTGGCCTCGCCATCGGGTGGTTTTTGGGTGCACGTCCGCTGGCCGAATGGCAGGCGCGGTTTACCGCCCGCGATACCGAAGCGCGGGAGCTTGACGAAAAGTTCCGCCGCGCGATCACCGAACTGGCCGCCGCGAGCGAAAAGGCCGGGCAACGCGATGCATTGGCGGCAGAGATGGGCGCGGTTCGGTCCGAGCGCGACGCACTCGCCGCGCAGTTTGCCGCCGCGCATGAACGCGCGGCCGAGGCGGACCGGATGCGGCCCGAACTCGCCGCGCTGCGCGCCGACCGCGAGGCGCTGCGTGCGGAACTGGAACGCCTGAAGGCCGATGCCGAAAACTTCGCCGAACAGAAGCGCCTGCTGATCGAAGCGCAGGAAACCTTACGCAAGGAATTCGAGAACGCCGGGCACAAAGTGCTCGAACGCGCGCAGGAAGCCTTCCTCGCGCGGGCCAATGCGCGTTTTGCAGAGAGCGAGAAGACCAGCGAAGCGCGGCTGCAGGCCGTGCTCGAACCGGTCGGCGCGCGATTGGCGAAATACGAGACGCAGGTGCAGGAGCTTGAGGCAAAGCGGGTCGATGCCTTCGGGCAGCTGACCGGGCTGATCGAGGGGATGCGTCAGGGGCAAGAAGCGGTGCGCACTGCCGCGCTGCAACTGGGCAATAGCTTGCGCAATGGCCCCAAGACGCGCGGGCGCTGGGGCGAATTGCAGCTGCGCAACGTGCTGGAGCAGTGCGGGCTGGCCGAACATACCGATTTCGTGACGGAACATTCGGTCGACACCGAAGATGGGCGACTGCGCCCCGATGCCATCGTCAGGGTGCCGGGCAACAAGATCCTGGTGATCGATGCCAAGGTTTCCCTGAACGCCTACCAGGACGCCTTCGAGGCGGCGGACGACGACGCGCGCGCGCTGGCGCTGGCGGCGCATGTGCAATCCATGCGCGGTCACATCCAGACACTGGCGACCAAGAGCTACCAGAGCCAATTCGAGGAAGCCCCCGATTATGTGCTGATGTTCGTGCCGGGCGAGCATTTCATCGCCGCCGCGCTGGAACGCGATCCGGCGCTATGGGACTTCGCGTTCGAACGCCGCGTGCTGCTCGCCTCCCCCACCAACCTCGTCGCCATCGCGCGCACCGTGGCGCAAGTCTGGCGGCAGGACGGACTGGCGCGTGAAGCGCGCGAGATCGGCCGGATGGGCGGCGAACTCTATGACCGGCTCGCGGTCGCGGCAGAGCACCTCAAGCGCGTCGGGTCGGGCCTCGACAGTGCGGTTGGGCACTACAACAAGTTCGTCGGCAGCTTCGAGCGCAACGTGCTCTCCGCCGGCCGCCGCCTGCGCGACAAGCATATCGAGATCGGCAAGCGCGAGATCGAGGATGTGCCGCTGGTGGAAACCGCACCGCGCCATGCCGACAGCGACGGCCCGAAGCTGGCGCTGGTGGAGCCGGACACGGACGGCGAGGCGGCAGAATAGACGCGACGTTCGGAGCTTGCCGAAAGCACATTCGCGGGGATGACGTGCGGTACGTGTGGATTGCTGAGGGGTTGAGCGAGCAGCTCAGCCTCCCAGCGCCGCCAACACCTCATAGGCAAGAACAGCCGCCGCCACCGCCGCGTTGAGACTGTCTGCGCGGCCCTTCATCGGCATCGTCACGCGCAAATCACAAGCCATTTCGTACTCTTCAGGCAGGCCCCGCGATTCATTGCCGACCATCACGAAGCAGGGCGCAGAATATGGCGCGCCGCGATAGGGAACAGCTTCGCGCAAGCTGGCAGCAACAAGCTGGCCCGGCCCGGCGCGCAGCCAGCGCTGGAAATCTTCCCACCGCGCCTGCGCCAGCGGCACGGTAAACACCGCGCCCATGCTGGCCCGCACGGCTTCGACCGAGAACGGATCGGCGCAATCATCGAGCAGGATCACGCCGCCCGCGCCCACGGCATCCGCCGTGCGCAGCATGGTGCCAAGATTGCCGGGATCGCGCATCGCCTGCGCGACCAGCCAAAGCGGTGCCCGGGCGCGGTCCAGCCCCGCGAGACCGGTGTCCCATTCGGCGAATACGCCCGCCACCGCCTGCGGATTGTCCTTGCCCGTGACTTTGGCGAGCAGGTCTTCGGGCATTTCGATCACATCGCCGCCTGCCTGCACCACGGCCACTTCCAGCGCATCGAGCAGCGGATGCCCCTCGCGCCCTTCGGCCATCAGGAGCAATTCGGGCAGGCGGCCGCATTCGCGCGCGTCGGTCAGCAAGCGCAGCCCTTCGGCCAGAAAGCGGCCCTCGCGCTTGCGGTGTTTCTTTTCGCGCAGGGCTCGCACGGCCTTGATGGTCGGGTTGGAATACCCGGTGATCTGGCGGCGGTTCATCGCAGGCTCTCAGTCTTCGCCGAAGCCGTCCTTGACGAGCCCGGCAACCTTCATCAGCACCGCGTCCGCATCAGCGCCGGTGACCACGATCTCGACCGTATCGCCCTTGGCCGCGCCGAGCATCATCAGGCCGAGGATCGAGCCACCCTGCGCTTCGGTCCCGTCCTTGATCACCTTCACATCAACGCCTTCAGGCAGGCGCGCCACGGCGTTGACGAACTTGGCGCTGGCCCGCGCATGCAGGCCGCGCTGGTTGATGATCAGCACCGTCTCGCGCGCCGTTGTTGCAGAAGAAGCGGCAGCGGTGTCGTCGGTCATACTCAGGCGTCCTGCCCCAGGAATTCGGATGCGATGGTGATGTAGTTGCGCCCTGCATCGCGCGCGGCAGCGGTGGCTTCGCGCACGCCCATGCTGCTGCGGGCCTTGGCGAGGCGGATCAGCATGGGCAGATTGATGCCCGCGATCACTTCGACCTTGCCCGCTTCCATCAGCGAGATGGCGAGGTTGGACGGGGTGCCGCCAAACAGATCCGTCAGCACGATCACGCCCGAGCCCGAATCGACGCGGCGGATCGCCTCGGCGATTTCCTTGCGGCGGCGTTCCATATCGTCGTTCGGGCCGATGCAGACGGCGACGATATCCGGCTGCCGGCCGACGACATGTTCCATCGCGTGGATGAATTCGTCGGCAAGCGCGCCGTGGGTAACGAGGATAAGACCGATCATGTGGTGGTTTGGCTCCGAAGGGCGATGCGGCAGGGCGCCGTGATCAGGCTGGGCAGTTCTGGTCGTGGCTGGCGCCATATCCGGCCTTGTTGCCGACCGGCCTCGCCATCTTCCAGTGCATGCCCACTCCCCCGGTTTCTGCCTTTCCCCCCGGACGGACGGCAGATGCTTGTCTTGTTCATGTCTGCGCGCCTTCGACCATGTCGGCAGCGCGCGACCCCAGGTTGCGATGCAGCAATGTGGGAGAAAATCCCGCATCGCGCAAGGCGGAAGCGATCTTCTCCGCCGTGAACACCGAACGATGCCGCCCGCCCGTGCAGCCGAAGGCGATGTTCACATAAGCCTTCCCCTGCGCCTGAAAGCGCGGCAGCAGCAGCAGCAGGAGATCGCGAATCCGCGTAAAAGCCTCGTCAAATGCCGGATCCCGGCTGATATATTCGCCGACCGGGGCGTCCAGCCCGGACATCGGGCGCAGCACATCATCCCAGTGCGGATTGGCGAGGAAGCGCATGTCGAACACCAGATCGGCCAGCGGCGGGGTGCCGCGCGAAAAGCCGAAGCTGCTGATGGTAAGCGTGGTGCGCTGCGGCGTGTGGCTGGCGAACTGTTCGCGAATCGCCTGCTGGAGATCGTTCGTGGAAAAATCGGTGGTGGAGATCACGACGTCGGCCCAGCGGCGCAGCGGTTCGAGCAATTCACGCTCGGCCGCGATGCCGGTGGCAGCGGGCTTGTCCTCGCTCATCGGGTGGCGGCGGCGGGTTTCGTTGTAGCGGCGCTCCAGTTCGGCCCCGCCGCAATCGAGAAACAGCGTGGTCACCGCAAGATCGCTGCGCCCCGCGAGGCGCTTCACCCGGTCGATTGTCTTTCCCGGATCAAAACCGCGCGTGCGCGTATCGAAACCGATGGCGAGCGGGGAGCCGGCATCGAGCTGGGCCGAGCCGGGCTCGGTTTCCAGCAGGCGGTCGAGCAGGCGGATCGGGAAGTTGTCGATCGCCTCCCAGCCCATGTCCTCCAGCGTGCGCATGACAGTCGTCTTGCCGGCCCCGAGCACGCCAGTGACGAGCAGGATGCGCTGGGGTGGGCGTTCCGGTTGCGACTCAGCCGACATGCGCGTGGTTTGCGCCGAACCGCGCAGGAAGGAAAGGGCACAAGGAGGCAGCCCGGCGGGCAGCAATGTTTCGCCAAGGCACACTCACACGGCGAGACCATAAGTGCGCAGCGCCAGTTCAGCGCGCAGGGCCAGCACCGGGCTATCCGGCCAGAGGCGGACGTGCGGCAGGGGCACCGCGTGGCGGGCCATCGCCTCCGCCGCCGCGATGAAGCGGGGGGCATCCGGGGTGAGCGTGATGAGGAGCGCGACGGGGACAGCGTGCAGCACCGGCATCGGCACAAGGCCAAGGCCGCGCGCTTCGAGCAGGCCCGCCGTGGCCGGGACGGGGCTGGCGAGGAGGCGCGCACCCTGCGGTTCGAGCAAGACACCGTCATCCCCCACCAGCACCGCGCCGCGATCGATGAGCGCGAGCGCGAGGCTTGATTTGCCCGTACCCGGCGCGCCTTCAATCAGCACGGCGCGGCCAGCGATGGCGACGCAAGTGGCCTGATGCTTGAGCGCCGCACTCACTCTTCGTCCTCCCCGGCCATCGGCAGTTCGAGCACGAGCTGCGCGCCGCGCTCGCCGCCGGGGCGGTCGGTGATGGCCAGCGTGCCTTCGTGCGCTTCGGCAATCGTGCGCGCGATGGCCAGCCCCAGCCCACTGTGGGCGCCGAAGGCTTCGGACGGCGGGCGGATGGAGTGGAACCGCTCGAACACTTTCTCACGCTCGGCCGGTGGGATGCCGGGGCCATCGTCGGTGACGGCGAGGTAGACGCGGCCTTCGCTGCTCCACACGACGACTTCGACCGTGCCGCCGGGCGGGGAAAACGAGACGGCATTATCCAGCAGGTTGTCGAGCACGCGCTCCAGCTGCAGCGCATCGCCGCGCACCAGCGCCGCGCCGCCGCCGCGCACCATGCGGATCGGGCAGGTTTCGCGGCCCGGCCGGGCACCGCGCGCGCCCACGGCGTCTGCCGCAAGCTGGGCAAGATCGAGCGGGGCGAACGTGGCGCGGCTCAATTGCGCGTCGATCCGGCTGGCGTCGGCGATTTCCGTGATGAGCCGGTCGAGCCGCTGGACATCGTGCGCGGCAATGGCGGCGAGCTGGTGGCGCAGCGCCGGATCGTCGACCTTCTCCATCGTCTCCAGTGCGCTGGACAGCGAGGCGAGCGGGTTTTTCAGCTCGTGCGCGACATCGGCGGCGAAGCTTTCGACCGCGTCGATCCGCTGGCGCAGCGCGGTGGTCATATCGGAAAAGGCGCGGGCGAGGAGGCCGATCTCGTCGCCGCGTTCGGGCAGGCGCGGCACGACCACCGCGCGATCACGCCCCAGCCGCACCCGGATGGCCGCGCGGACCAGTGCGCGCAGCGGCTGGACGATGGTGCGCGCGAGGAACAGCGACAGCTGGATCGAGAGGAGAAAGGCGACGCCGATGATGATCCCCAGCGATTGGCGGGCATCGCGCACCGATTGGGTGACATCGGTGGCATTGCGCAGCGCCAGCAGCATTTCGCCATCCGTGCCGACCGGAGTGGCTGCGGTGATCACCGGGGTGCGATCCGGTGCATAGCGCAGATAGACTTCGGTGGCGTGCGCGGCGCGGGCGCGGGCGACTTCGGGCCAATTGGCCGCGCCGGGGGCGGGTGGCTCGCGGTAGCGTTCAATCACCGGCGCGCCGACGATGAAATCGACCCCGCGATCGAGCATGCGCGCGGCGCTGGAATACCAGGCCTCGGTATCGGGATCGGCGAACGTGAACGGCGGCGGGGCGAGGCGGAAACTGTCAGCGATGAGGCCGCCCTTGGCGTTATAGAGGGTGAGGCGCAATTTCTGCACGGTGCCGATTTCCGCAAGCACGGCGCGGGCCTTGGCCGGGCGCGCTTCGGTCAGCGCGATGGCGGCGATTTCCGCTTCGGCGCGGGCGAGCTTGAAGCGTTCGGCGAGGAGCTGCTTGCGGTAGCTGTCGAGATAGAAGAACGAACCCGCGAGCAGCGCCAGCGCGATGCCGTTGACCGCGAGGATACGCACGGTGAGCGAAACCCCGCGCACGCGCCACGAACGGCGGCGCAGGCTGGCCCGTGCAGGATCGGGGGCCGGATCGGGCACCAGATCGGATCGCGGATCAGGAATCGGCGAAACTGTATCCGGCGCCATACAGTGTCTCGATCGCGGCGAAGTGGCTGTCTGCCACGCGGAACTTGCGCCGCAGCCGCTTGATATGGCTATCGATGGTGCGATCATCGACGAAGACATCGTCCTGATAGGCCGCGTCCATCAACTGGTTGCGCGTTTTCACCACGCCCGGTCGCAGCGCCAGCGCCTCAAGGATCAGGAATTCGGTAACGGTGAGCGAAACGCCCACGCCGTCCCACGTGACGGTGTGGCGCGCCGGGTCCATCAGCAGGCGGCCACGGCGGATCGGCTCGGGCAGCGGCTGGGCGTCTTCGCATTCCTCGCCGGGCGCATCGGCATCGCTGCGAGCCACTTCGCTGCGCCGCAGGATCGCGCGGATACGGGCGATCAGCAGGCGCTGGCTGAAGGGCTTGGCGATATAATCGTCCGCGCCCATCGCAAGGCCCTGCGCCTCATCGCTTTCCGCATCCTTGCTAGTGAGGAAGATCACCGGAAGCTGGCTCTTTTCGCGCAGGCGGCTGAGGAGTTCGAGCCCGTCCATGCGCGGCATCTTGATATCGCACACGGCCAGATCGGGCGGGTTTTCCAGCAGCGCCTTCAAGGCCGCCGCACCATCGTAATATAGCCGGGTGGCAAACCCTTCGGCCTGGAGCGCGATGGAAACGGTGGTGAGAATGTTGCGATCATCATCCACCAGCGCGATCACCCGGGGATCATCCCGGAGATCATCCCTGCCGCGCGCGGGCAGGCGAGGCGCAGGCGGGACCGGGGATTGCGGGACTTCGGACAGGGTGGTTTCCGGTCTGGCTGACGATGAAATGACGGATTACCGGCTTGGCGCGTGGCTGGCAACCGGGAGGCGACCGGTTGGCGACCCGGTCGGGATTTGCGGTGCAGTTGTACGCGGTGCAACTTGCTGCGCAAAAATCTAGGTTGCCGCGAGGGTATTTGACGCAGCATGGCGGGGTGGCTATGCGCCGCAAAAGACTCAGCGCATTCGTATGCAGCAATGCTGCGGATTCGCCGGCGGACAATGCGCAGTCTGGCGCATCTGGGTGTGATTACAACGCGCGGGCAGCGCCAGTTTCCGAAGAAGGTCCACACCGGGCCGGGGAATTGGCAGACCCGCCATGGGAGACCGATCTGTGTCTGATACCACATTGAACGTGACACTCGCTCAGCAGGGCCTTCCCGAGCCTGCGCAGATTTTTGCCAATCTTGGCACCGCCGCGCTGGTCGAACATGCGATCCGCAACGGCGAGGGCGTGCTTTCTGCCGATGGCCCGCTGGTCGTAGCCACGGGCAAGCACACCGGGCGCAGCGCCAAGGACAAGTTCTTCGTCCGCGACGCCACGACCGAAGACACGATCTGGTGGGGCAAGACCAACGCCAGCATGACGCCGGACCAGTTCGCCGTGCTCAAGGCCGATTTCCTCAGCGCACTGGGCGGGATGGACAAGGCCTATGTCGCCGATCTGTTCGGCGGTTCGCAGGCCGATTACCGCGTCTCGGTCCGCGTCGTCACCGAATTCGCCTGGCATTCGCAGTTCGTTCGCACCCTGCTGGTGCGCCCGACGGCTGAAGAGCTTGCCAGCTTCGCGCCGGAATACACGATCATCGACCTGCCCAGCTTCCGCGCCGATCCCGCGCGCCATGGCTGCCGCAGCGAAACCGTGATCGCGGTGAACTTCACCGAGAAGCTGATCCTCATCGGCGGCACGGCTTATGCCGGCGAAATGAAGAAGTCGGTGTTCGGCATTCTCAACTATCTGCTGCCGGTGCAGGGCGTGATGCCGATGCACTGTTCGGCCAATATCGGCGCAGACGGCACGACGGCGGTGTTCTTCGGGCTTTCGGGCACCGGCAAGACCACGCTTTCGGCCGATGCCAGCCGCACGCTGATCGGCGATGACGAGCACGGCTGGTCGGATACCGCCGTGTTCAACTTCGAAGGCGGCTGCTACGCCAAGGTGATCCGCCTTTCGGCAGAGGCCGAGCCCGAGATTTTCGCCACGACCAAGCGCTTCGGCACGATCCTCGAAAACGTGGTGATCGATCCCGAAACCCGCGCCATCGACCTCGAAGATGCCTCGCTCGCGGAAAACAGCCGCGGTTCCTATCCCATCGAGTTCATCCCGAACACGAGCGAGAAGAACCTCGGCCCCGTGCCGTCGAACATCATCTTCCTGACGGCGGATGCCTATGGCGTGCTGCCTCCGATCGCGCGGCTCACGCCCGATCAGGCGATGTATCACTTCCTCTCGGGCTACACCGCGCGCGTTGCGGGCACCGAAATCGGCGTGACCGAGCCGGAAGCCACGTTCAGCACCTGCTTTGGCGCGCCGTTCATGCCGCGCCATCCCTCTATCTATGGCAACCTCCTCAAGGAGCGTATCGCCAAGGGCGGCGTGAAGTGCTGGCTGGTCAACACCGGCTGGTCGGGCGGTCTGGCCACGACGCCGGGGATCAAGCGCATGCCGATCAAGGCGACGCGCGCGCTGCTCAACGCCGCGCTCGACGGCAGCCTCAACAACGCCGAGTTCCGCATTGATCCCAGCTTCGGGTTCGAAGTGCCGGTTTCGGTGCCGGGCGTGGATACCGCGCTGCTCGATCCGCGCGGCGCGTGGGCCGATGCCGATGCTTATGACCGCACAGCCAAGGAACTGGTGCGCAAGTTCATCGACAACTTCGCGCAGTTTGCCGATCACGTGGATGAAAGCGTGCGCAACGCCGCGCCGATCGCCGCGTAAGCCACATCGCCAATCGTTTCTGGAAAGAGGCCTCGCCTTGTGCGAGGCCTCTTTTTTTGTGCTCTGAAGGTATTCCGAAATGTCCGCGCATCCGATCCGCCCGTTCGCCGATGATGCGGCGGTGCGCCACGTGGGCGAAGGGCTGCTGGCGCGCACCCTGCCCAAGGCGGAGTGGACGCACGAGGCGCACCTTGCCGCGTGCCTGTGGTTGATCCGCGAGCGCACGGACTTCGTGCCCGAGCGCGACATGCCCGGCACGATCAGCGCCTACAACGTGGCGGCGGGCGGCGAAAACACCGACAACGCAGGGTATCACGAGACGCTGACCCAGCTCTACATCAAGGGCGTGCGCGCATTTGCGGAGGCGCAGCCCGCAGGCACCGCGCTGGTCGATGCGGTGAACACGCTGCTTAAAAGCGAGATTGGCGACCGCAGCTGGCCGCTGTGCTTCTATTCGAAAGACCGCTTGTTCAGCGTGGAAGCGCGGCGCGGCTGGGTGGAGCCGGATCTGGCATCTCTGGCGGATTGAGGGCCCCTACCCCGTGCGCCTTGGCACGAAGGGATAGGTCCGCCGCTCGATCACTTCCTGCACCGCGCGGTGGGCTTCCTGGATCGCGGCATCGGTGTGCGGGCTGGCGGCGGCGTCGCTATTGGCGATGCTGACAAGGCCGAACGGCTGGCGGCCCACCACGCAAGGGCGCGTCGGGCTTTCGCTGTAGACCCACTCCACCGGATCGTAGAGGCTGTTGTAGGTGTAGGAATAACCGTGACCCCAGCGGTTGACGGTGATCCCGGCAATGTCGCGCGCGGCATCGAAGCCTGCGCCGCCCAGCATCCGCTGCAGCTGGCGGCGGGTTTCGCGCTCGAACGTTGCGAAATCCATCGCGAGCAGTTCGGCGCGGCCCACGCGGTGCTGGTCGCGGCGCGGCAGGCCGGGCTTGTTCATGTATTTGACGAGGTGGAGCACCACCGGCTCGTCCGGTGATTGCGGGTGCTTCAGATCGCCGAGGCTGACCGCTTCGGTGAGACCGACTTCCTGATGGAACATCGTGGGGCAGTGGAAATTGGCTGCGCCCAGCTTCACGAACGACCGCCAGTTCGTCACCGCGACGCTGGTGTAGACCATCGGGCCTTTCACGCCGTAGGCCAGCGCTTCCTTCTGCGCGGCGGGCAGTTCGGGCATCGCATAAGGGATCATCATGTTCCACCCGGCCATGATGATGGCCTTGCCGCGCACCTCCACCAGCTTTCCGGCTTTGGCATAGTGCACCGCGACTTCGCTGGCGGTGGCGGGATCACCCTTGTGCGCGACATTGAGGACGAGCGAAGAAAGCCGGATGCGCGTTGGCGCGCCGGGCAGATCAAGCGCGCCATAGTCGATCACCGCCGTGCCCATGTCCTCCTGCGAGCGGCCTGCGGTCGCCTCGGGCACCAGTTTAGCGATCAGCAGGCGCGCGAGCGTGGCGTTGCCATCGGGGAAGTGGATCGACTTGTCGCCCTCGCGCTGGCGGCCGTGCTGCCCGCCGGGGAGATCGGCAAACAGGTCCGCCGGAACCTCGCCCAGCGCCATGCCGGAGAAGCCGGGATAGCCCTGCACCCACGCAAACAGCGCAGGCACCGCATCACCGCCCACGCAAAAGCTGGCCATGCCGATGTTCTGGAACAGCCAGTAGACCTGAGGATCGACGCCGACTTTCTCCATCAGGAACTGCTTGTAGGAATGGCGCGCGAGCCAGTCCTTCTTCGCGTCCTGGTCCAGCCCGGCGAGGTAATCGGGCTGCGGATCGGCAAACAGGCGCGCCAGATCGGCGCGGGACTTGGCCGTCAGCGGTGCCTTGGCGAGCTTCTCCGGCTCGATCCGCCCCCCACGCCAGCCGCCGCCCATGGGCAGGACCACGTCCTTGCCGCCAAACGTCTCGGCATCGAACACCATCCCGTGGCCCATGCCGAGGGACTTGTAGAGCCCGGCGTTGGCCGTGTTGTCGCGTTCATAGCGGGCAATATCGACACCCAGATCATCCAGCAGCACGCGCGACCATTTGTCGTAGCGTGCGGGGCTTTCGATGTTGAGCGTGCCGCCGTTGCAGACGAGCAGGCGGCCCCCCACCATGAACTCGTTGCGTTTGGCATGGCCGCCGAAATCGTCGTGGTTATCCAGCACCAGCACTTTGGCACCCGGCCCAACGCGCTTCTGGAAGAAGTGCGCGGCGGAAAGGCCAGACAGCCCGCCGCCGACGACGATCAAATCATAGATCTCGCCGCTGTCCAGCGCATCCGCCAGCTTCAGCGCGCCATCGCGCAGATCGTGCGCCGCCTCGAACGCGCCAGCGTGTGAGCCGCGCATACCCTGCTTCGCCGGGGGATAGGGGTTGGGGTCGTTTTCGGGCGTGACGAGAGCAGCCGCGCCCTTCGCAAGGCCATCAGCAGGAAGCCCAGCCGCCAGCGTCGCTGCTGCCACGCCGTTCACGAAATCGCGCCGGGTGATCGCGCGGTCCATGCCCAGCTTGCGGTCTTCGCTTGTCATGTGCTGCCCCCCCCTGACCTTGCGCGCAGCTTCGCGCCGCAGCGGGGGCTTGTCCACCCCCTCAGATCAGGCCCCCAGAACCAGCCCTCAGCCGACGAAGGCAGGCGTGGCGCGCAGCAGGTTATAAGCCTCGACCACGGCTTGCAGGCGGCCTTCATGCGCGCGGTCGCCGCCGTTGCGATCGGGGTGGAAGCGGCGGACGAGCTGCGAATAGCGCGCACGCAGCGCCTTGCGGTCGGCATCGAAGCCCAGACCCATGACTTCGTAGGCCTTGCGCTCTTCCGGGCCGATGCCGCGCCGGGCGGCTTCCTGCCGGTGCAGCGCATCCTCGCGCCGGTGGCGGGCGCGACTGGCGATGGCATCGAGCGGATCGGCAAAATCGCCCCACCGCGGGGCCTGATCGATCCCGGCGGTGGGGCGGAAGGCGCGCGTTTCCGTGGCCCAGCCCGCCAGCGGCGATTGCGCGGCCATGATTTCCTCCGGGCTCATCCCGGCGAAGAAATCATACCCGGCATTGAATGCGCGCACGTGTTCGAGGCACATCCAGCGGTAATCGCCGGGGCCATCGAAGCCGGGCCCTCGCTGGCCGGGCGCGCGAAATTCTCCCGCCTCGACGCAGCCGGGCACGGCGCAGGCCTGCCCGGTGCCCTGCACCCGGCCATGGAAACGATCATGGGGTCTTTGCTGTCGCATTCGGCTTTTCACATGGCAATGGATCGGCCAAGATGGAAGCCATGACCGGACCCCTTGCCCAAGAAATCACCCAGCTCCTCACCGCAGCCTTCGCGCCCGAGCATCTTGCCGTCATCAACGATAGCGCCAGCCACAGCGGCCACATGGGCGATGACGGCACGGGCGAATCGCACTTCACGGTGGAGATCTCCAGCGCGGCCTTCGCCGGGGTTTCGCGCGTGCAGCGCCAGCGCCTCGTGAACGGCGCGCTCGGGGATATTCCGGGGCAGCGCGTGCACGCGCTTGCCATCAAGGCCCGTGCGCCCGGTGAGTAACAGCCCGCGCCGCATCCGGCGCGCGGCGCGCATCCTGCTGATCGACGAGCACGAGCGCCTGCTGCTGATCCGCTTTGCCCCGCCCACGCGCCGCGCCTTCTGGTGCGGCGTTGGCGGCGAATGCGATCCGCATGAGGACTTTCACGAAGCAGCGGTGCGCGAACTGTTCGAGGAGACCGGCCTCAAAGTGGAGAGCTGCGGCCCGGAAATCGCGCAGCGCACCGATGATTTCATCACGCTGGAAGGCGAGCCGGTCACATCCGACGAACGCTTCTTCCGCGTGCGCACCACCAGCTTCACGCCCGACAGCGCCGGGCACACCGAGCTGGAGCGCGCACTGATCAAGGAGTTCCGCTGGTTCAGCGCGGATGACCTGGCCCAGTGGCACGAGCCGGTGTTTCCGGTGAACATCCTCGATCTGCTGCTGGCGGAGGCGGCGCAATGACCGAACCCGTGCTTGAGACGCTGACCCCCGTCACGCACAACCTCGGCGCGTTCGAAGTGCGGCGCGTGCTGCCCAGCCCGGCGCGCACGATGGTGGGGCCGTTCATTTTCGTCGACCAATTCGGCCCGGCCATTCTGCCCATCGGCACCGCGATGGACGTGCGCCCGCATCCGCATATCAACCTTGCGACGGTGACATGGCTGTTCGGCGGCAAATACGCCGGTGCCATCGACCACCGCGACAGCCTCGGCACTTTCGCCACGATCCGCCCCGGACAGGTCAACCTGATGACCGCCGGGCGCGGGATCGTCCATTCCGAGCGCGGGCCGGAGGCCGAACGCGCCGCCGGGCCAAGGCTCTACGGGATGCAGACCTGGCTCGCGCTGCCCGACGGGCGCGAGGAGATCGACCCCGCGTTCGAGCAGCAGACCGATCTGCCGGTGATCGACGATGGCCGGGTGCGCGCGCAAGTCATCATGGGCACGCTATGGGGGCAAACCGCGCCGACCACGCAGCACAGCCACACGATCTATGCCGAAATCATGCTGCAAGCGGGCGGCGCGATCCCCATCGATGCCAGCGCCGACGAGCGCGCGGTGATGCTGGTGGGCGGTGATGCGGCCATCGGCGGCGCCGCGCTTGAGCCTTATGCGCTGGCTGTGCTGGCACCGGGTGCGGCGCTCTCGCTGACCTCGCAAGATGGCGGCCGGGTGATGCTTCTGGGCGGTGAGGCGTTCACATCAAGGCGCTATGCCTGGTGGAACTTCGTCAGTTCGAGCCGCGAACGGATCACGCATGCCAAGCACGATTGGGATGCGGGGCGCTTTCCCAAGGTGCCGGGGGACGAGGACGAATTCATCCCCTTGCCCAAAGTGGCCAACACGCGCGCCAATCTTTAGAAAACGCAAGGGAGAGGACAGACATGGCATTTGCCGGAGAGGTGGCGTGGATCACCGGAGCATCATCGGGGATCGGCGCGGCAGTGGCACGGGCACTGGCGGCAGAGGGCGCGCATGTGATCCTTTCAGGCCGCAACGCCGCAGCGCTTGCAGAAGTCGCGGCGGAGTGCGCCACGGGCAATGCCACGGCGCTGGTCCTGCCTTTCGAGGCGACGGACCACCCGGCGGGCCTCGCCGCAGCGGAGCAGGCGTGGGCGTGGGCGCAGGAGCGCAGCGGCGGGATCGACATCCTGTTCAACAACGCCGGGATTTCGCAGCGCAGCCTTGCCGTTGATACCGACTACGGCGTCTATGAACAGATCATCGCGGTCGATCTGCTGGCCCCTATCGCGCTGACGCAGGCACTACTCGGGCGCATGGTGGCACGCGGCAAGGGCCGCATCGCGATGGTTTCCAGCGTGGCGGGCAAAGTCGGCGTGCCGCTGCGCACGGCCTATAGCGCAGCCAAGTTCGGCCTGATCGGCTATGCCAATGCGCTGCGCAGCGAAGTGACCGGCGAAGGCCTTCAGGTCCATGTCATCGCGCCCGGATCGGTGCGCACCAATGTCTCGCGCAATGCGCTGAATGCCGATGGCAGCCGCCGCGGGGTGAGCGACAAGGGTATCGACGGGGGCATGGACCCGGAGGTCGCAGCGGCGCAGATGCTGGCGGAAATGGCCGAAGGCAAGCGCGAGATCATCGTCGCCACCGGGTTCGAGCAGTTGATCGGCGAGGCCTGCCGCACGCCCGATGAAATCTTCGACCGGATGGCGAAGATGGTCGCCGATGGCTATGCCACCAAGATGGAAAGCCCCAAGGTGGAGAGCGCGCAATGAGCATGGACCTCACCCGGGTGAAGCTCGCGAACGGCATCGAACTCGATGTGGTGGACACCGGGCCGCGCGACGCGCCGGTGCTGATGTTCCTCCATGGGTTTCCCGAATCGCACCGCACCTGGCGGCACCAGATCGCGCACCTTTCGGGCCGGTTCCGCTGCATCGCGCCCGATCAGCGCGGCTATCGCGGTTCCTCCAAGCCAGAAGGCGCGGAAAACTACACGCCGGACAAGCTGATCGGCGACATCTTCCTTCTGGCGGACGCGCTGGGCGTGGGGCAGTTCACTGTGCTGGGCCACGATTGGGGCGGCGCGATTGCCTGGGGCGTGGCTTTGCTGGGGCAAGGCACCCGTGTCACCCGCGCGGTGGTCGCCAATGCGCCGCATCCGGGGATCTTCCAGAAGCTGCTCTACACCGATCCCGTGCAGCGCGGCGCGAGCCAGTATATGCGCGCGTTCCGCGATACCGCCAACGATGCCTTGGTGCGCGAACATGGGCTGGGCGCGCTGCTCATGCAGGTGCTGAACTGGGGTGACCGCGCGCCAGTGATGGAAGAGGCCGAACGCGCCGCGCTGCTGCAGGACTGGTCGAACGGCGACAGCGCCATCGCCATGCTCAACTGGTACCGCGCCAGCCCGATGGATGTGCCGGACATGGACGCGCCCTTCGCGCTGCCCGCAGGCTTCGCACCCCCACCGCTGCCGCCGCTCGCCATCCCCACGCTGGTGATCTGGGCGATGGACGACATGGCGCTGCCGCCCGCCAACCTTGACGGGCTGGACGCGATGATCCCGAACCTGACGCTGGTGCAAGTGCCCGATTGCGGCCACTTCGTGCCGTGGGAAGCACCGGAAAAGGTCAACGCCGCGCTGGATGCGTTTCTGAAATAGGGCAGTTCAGGCCAGTTCCAGCCGGAAGAAGTGCGTGTCCACCGCCATGCGTGGAAACCCTTCCGGCAAGGCATCGGTGTCGATCAGCACGAAGCCGTTCTTTTCATAGAACCGGATGGCGGCATGCAGCCGCGCGATGGTGCCCAGCGTGATCGCGGCGATCCCCTTGGCGCGGGCGTGATCGACAAGGATCGCCAGCAGCCGCGCCGCCACCCCATGCGCGCGCCCGCGCGCCTCGGCGGCGACGAACATCTTGCGCAGCGCGCCTTCATTGGCGCCGAATCCGATCAGGCCGATGGTACCAACAATCCGCCCGTCCATTTCAGCAACCCAGAAGCCGCCGGTGCCGGACTGGTAGACCTCAGCCACGGCATGCAAGTCCGGCTGGTCCGCCGCGGTGACGGGCACGGCGAACTCGCCCTGCTGGATGCCGACGATATGCGCGATGACAGCGGCCTCGTCGGACTTGGCGTAAGGGCGGTAGGTGACCTCAGGCATGATCAGAGCGTCTTGAACCCGTCCGTCTCGGACGCAAGCGTCTCCAGCCACTTCGCCAGCAAATCGCGCTTCGCCGGCATCAGCGCCTTGCCAGCCGGAGTCAGCACCCGTGCGGGAACATCACGCAGGTTTTCCTTGAGCATCGGCAGCACGGCGGGGCCATCGGGCTGCGCGCCATTGGGGTCGGCCAGCGCCATGATCCGCGCCGCGCCAATCGCGCCGAGCCAGTCGAGCGCGTCGGCATCGTGGAGATAAAGCGATTCGGGAACCGTCGGCGTGCGGTAGTACATATGCTCGCGGATCGCGGCCTGCACCTTCGGCAGCTTCGCCATCGGGAAGCCAGTGGGCGCAAGGATTTCACCGACGAGGTCTGCCGCGACGTCCGAGTGATCGAGATCGGCCTTCTCGTAAGGTTTGAACGCCGCCACATCGTGGAGATAGGCGGCGGCAAACAGCACATCGTCATCAAGCGTGACCTTGTCGGTGGCGGCCATCGCCTTGGCCAGCGCGTAGTCGCGGTCCGAATGCGAGGTACCCCACGCGGGGTGCTTGCAGTGCTCGATATTGAAGGCGCGGACCTTGGTGCGCCAATCGAGCGGCGGGGAATCCGCGAGAGCCGCAGCAGGCAAAGCGGCAAGCGCGAGGGCGGCGAGGAGCAAGTTCAGCGGACGCATATGCGGGGCTTTCAAGGCAGGTTCACGGGGAAGCTAGCACGCGCGCAGGCGGGTGCAATCGGTCCGTGCGGCCAACTAGCCTGCGCCGTGCCACGCCACCCACGCCCCGTGGGCATGCGCTTCGCCCAGCAGCACCGGCTCGCCCCCGCCCGGCCAGTGGCGCACGGTCAGTTCGTGGCGGAAGGTTTCGCGGTTGGTTTCCAGCATGATCCACGCCAGCCGTTGCCCGCCCTCGCCTGCGCCGATGATCGCCTTGGTGATGCGGGTGCGGGTTTCAGGCGGCAGGTATTGCCACACGATCGAGTGGTAAAACAAACGGGTGGTATCCGCCGCCAGCGGAGCCGCGAGGCGCAGATCGACCCATTCGCCCGCGTCCATCTGCATGAGGGTTGGCGGATGCTCGCTAGCGAGCTGAATGGCGGCGTCGATGCGCGCGAGCCGCTCGGTTACTTCGGCCCAGACATAGCTCTTGAGGCGCAGCGCCGCGGCAGGGTCGGCAAGGTTCACGGGCGCGCGGTCGCAGCCTTGAATGGATGCGATCTCCACCGGCGCAGGCACGGGCGGCGGACCGCGCCATTCGGGGGCGATGCGCATGGGCGAATCGGCCGGGCCGACCTTGGTGCCGCCGAGATCGTAGCGGTAGCGCTCCATCATCGTGTTGACGCCCGCGCTGGCACCCAGTTCGTTCAGCTCGAAGCGTGGGCCGGTGCGCGGGGAAAGCCACAGCAGCGCGGCCATGATCGAGGCGGAGCGGCCTGCCTCGTTGGTTTGCGGCGGGCCATCGAGCCACGGCAGCAAGGCGGCATCGTGCTGGCGCGTCAGGTCCACAATCAGCGCGTCCACCGCATCCTGATCGGTCAGTTCGCCGCGATAGACGGCGCCGAGGCGCGTATCGGTGCCCGACAACACAAGGTGATGAAACCCGCCTGCAAGGCGCAGTGGCAGCGCATCCTCCAGCGGCCGCCCCGGCCAGTTTGCCACGCGGCGGCCGGCCTCGGTCTTGCCGGAAAGCAGCGCAAGCTGCGCGCGTACCACCCGCGCGGTACAAGGCGCACCGTTGTTTGCCGCGTGGTCTGCCTGCCAGCGGATCGCCTCTGCGACATCATGCCAATCCATGACCCGTTCCATACGGTTGCCCTTTCCGGCCCTTTGCCATAGGGGCGAGCGGCTATGCCAGCTCCAACCGCCGCCCCAACCCCGATCGTTTTCGCCCTGCCCAAGGGCCGCATCCTCGATGAAGCGCTGCCGCTCCTGGGGGATGCCGGTGTCGTGCCCGAAGCGGACTTCTTCGACAAGAACTCCCGCAAGCTGAGCTTTGCCACCAGCCGCGCCGACATGACGATCATCCGCGTCCGCGCGTTCGATGTGGCGACGTTCGTGGCCCACGGCGCGGCGCAGGCCGGAATCGTCGGTTCGGACGTGATCGACGAGTTCGATTATGCCGACCTCTATGCCCCGGTCGATCTCGATATCGGGCACTGCCGCCTCTCCGTGGCCGAACCCGCCGCTGCGGTCGAAAACGGGGCTACCGCGCGCGAAAGCCATGCCCGCGTGGCTACCAAATATCCCAGCCTCACGCGCCGCCATTTCGAGAAGCTGGGCGTTGCGGCGGAAGTCGTGAAGCTCAATGGCGCGATGGAACTCGCGCCCTCGCTGGGCCTCGCCAGCCGGATCGTCGATCTCGTCTCTTCGGGCCGCACGCTGAAGGACAACGGCCTTGTCGAGACCAGCCGGATCATGCCGGTTTCGGCACGGCTCATCATCAACCGCGCCGCGCTCAAGACGGACAGCGCGCGGATGGGCGCACTAATCGATACGTTCCGCGAACTCGTGGCGCGCGGGAAAGCCGCCTGATGCAGCGCCTTTCCACGCGCGATGCCGGTTTCGCCGCAGCCTTTGCGGCGGTGGTGGGCGACCGGCGCGAAAGCGACGCCGATGTCGCGCGCGATGTGAGCGCGATTCTGGCCGACGTGCGCGCACGGGGTGACGCGGCGCTGGCCGACTACACGGCCCGGTTCGACGGGCACGATCTGGGTGACGACTGGCGCATTCCGGCCGAGACCTGCCGCGAAGCCTTTGACGCGCTCGATCCGGCCTTGCGTGCCGCGCTCGAACTCGCAGGCGAACGCATTCGGGCCTATCATCAGGCGCAGCTGCCCGAAGATCGCGACTATGTGGACGCCTCCGGCGTGCGGCTCGGCGCGAAGTGGCGGGCGGTCGATGGCGCGGGGCTCTATGTGCCCGGCGGGCGCGCGGCCTATCCCTCCTCGCTGCTGATGAACGCGATTCCGGCCAAAGTCGCAGGCGTGGGGCGGTTGGTGGTGACGACGCCGACGCCGAAAGGCGCGATCAATCCGCTGGTGCTGGCCGCCGCGCACCTTGCGGGCGTGGATGAAGTGTGGCGCGTCGGCGGCGCGCAGGCGATTGCCGCGCTCGCCTATGGTACGCAGCACATCGCCCCGGTCGATGTGATCACCGGGCCGGGCAACGCCTGGGTGGCCGAAGCCAAGCGCCAGCTCTACGGCGTGGTTGGCATCGACATGGTGGCCGGGCCTTCCGAAATCCTCGTCATCGCGGACGGCAAGAATGACCCGCAGTGGATCGCCGCCGACCTGCTCAGCCAGGCCGAGCACGATCCCGCCGCGCAATCGATCCTCATCACCGACGATGCCGCCTTTGCCGATGCCGTGACAGCCGCGGTCGAGGCCGAAATCGCGTTGCTGCCCACGGCCGCCGTGGCCCGCGCCAGCTGGTCTGCGCACGGCGTGATCATCGTGGTGGATTCGCTCACCGAGGCCCCTGCCCTCGCCAATGCACTGGCGGCGGAGCACGTGGAAATCGCGACGGACGATCCCGAGGCGCTGTTTGCCGAAATCCGCCACGCCGGTTCGGTCTTCCTTGGCCGCCACACGCCCGAGGCCATCGGCGACTATGTCGCCGGGCCGAACCATGTGCTGCCCACCGGGCGGCGCGCGCGCTTTGCTTCGGGCCTTTCAGTGCTCGATTTCATGAAGCGCACCAGTTTCCTCAGCGTGAACGAGGCTTCGCTGGGCGCAATCGGGCCAGCCGCCGTGGCTCTGGCCGAAGCGGAGGGCCTTGCAGCCCATGCCCGCTCCATCGAACTGAGGCTTGGAATATGAACCGCACCTCCCGCCTTACGGCTCGCTCCGCCGCGCGGCTCGCCGCCGTACAGGCGCTCTACCAGCTCGAAATGGAGCAGACGCCGCTGCACCTGCTGATCGACGAGTTCCACATGCACCGGCTCGGCGCGGAAATCGAAGACGACCAATACCACGATGCCGACGTCGCCTTCTTCGATGATGTGGTGCGCGGCGTGGCTGCCCGGCGCGACGAGATCGACGGCGCACTGACTGCCCGCCTCGCCGATGGCTGGTCCATAGCCCGGCTCGACCGCACGATGCTGCAGATCCTGCGCGCCGGAGCCTACGAGCTGATGGCGCGGCCGGACATCAGCGTCGGCACCGTGATCGGCGAATACCTCGACGTGGCGCACGCCTTCTTCGATGCGCGCGAGACGAAGTTCGTCAACGGGCTGCTCGATGCCGTGGCAAAGGACGTACGGGCTTAGTCTGCGCTGAAAGACGCAGAGAGAAAGAAACGCGCACACCCAACTGATGACATCGTCGGCCCGGACTTGATCCGGGCCTTGGCTTTGTTGTTCAGGCGTTTTGCAGGAAGAACAGCCAAACCCCGCGTCAAGCACGGGGTGACGAATAACCGATCACTGAAAAATCATCAGGGTCCGGAGCACTTTTACAGCCTATCCGCGTGCCAGCGGATGTGATCATCCATGAAGGTCGAGATGAAGTTGTAGCTGTGGTCGTAGCCGTCCTGCAGCCGCAGCGTCAGGTTCACGCCCGCCGCCTTGCAGGCCGCTTCGAGCAGTTCGGGGCGGAGCTGCTGCGCGAGGAAGCCGTCGGCCGCGCCCTGATCGACGAGGATGTCGCCCGCCGGGCGCTTGCCGTCTTCGATGAGAGCCACGGCATCATGCGCGCGCCATGCCGCGCGGTCCTGCCCGAGATAGCCGCCGAGCGCCTTGTGGCCCCACGGCACCTGGCCGGGCGCGACGATCGGCGCGAAGGCGGAGAGCGACTTGAACGTGTCCGGGAAGGTCAGGCCGATGGTGAGCGCGCCGTGGCCGCCCATCGAATGGCCCGTGATGCCCATGCGCGCGGGATCGATCGGGAAGTGGTCCTCGATCAGCGCGGGCAGTTCATGCGCGATGTAGTCCCACATGTGGTAATGCGCCGCGAAGGGTTCTTCGGTGGAGTTGACATAGAAGCCCGCGCCAAGGCCGAAATCGTAGGCCCCTTCCGCATCATCGGCCACGTCATCGCCGCGCGGGCTGGTGTCCGGGGCAACGAAGATCAGGCCAAGTTCGGCGCAGAGCCGCCGGTACTCGCCCTTGTCGGTCACGTTGGCGTGGGTGCAGGTGAGTCCCGAAAGATAGAACAGGACCGGCAGTTTTGCGCCGGCTTCCTCCGCCTGCGGGGGCAGGAAGACCGAAAAGGTCATTCCCGTCCCCGTCGCGGTGGATTGATGCCGATAGACGCCGAGCGTGCCGCCATGGGCTTTGCTGGTCGAAACGGTCTCGAACGTGGAATCAGGCGCCATCGTCAGTGTCTCAGCTACCGATCACGTGCAGGGCGCACAGCTTGTTGCCGTCCGGATCGCGCAGGTAGGCGAGGTAGTAGGGCGAACCTTCGCGCGGGCCCGGCGGATCTTCGCACGTGGTGCCGCCATTGGCGACGCCGGCGTCGTGCCATGCGTTTGCCTGATCCGGCGTCATTGCGAAGCCGATGGTGCCACCGTTGGCGCCGCAAGCGGGCGAACCGTTGATCGGCTTGGTGAGGAGGAAGATGCCGCCGTTGTGCATGTAGACCAGCCGACCAGCGGGATCGATGATCCCGGCGGGGCCACCGAATGCTGCGAACACGGCATCATAGAATGTCTTTGAGCGCTCGATATCATTGCTGCCGAGCATGACGTGCGAAAACATGGCCTCTCCTTTTTGTAGTCAGCCTGCCGACCAGCTCTTTGGCGAAGTCGGCACGAAGGCGGTGTGCCCGTGCCGGGGCGGTCCGGTCAAGGGGCCAGCGGGCTTGCCGGGCAGATTTCAGGCAGGCGGACCCTGCCGTGCAATGCCGCGCACGAAGATGCCGACGGCATGGCTCACCTGCCGCTCGATCTCGGCCTCGTCGGGCGGCGGGATGAGGCCGCTGGAGACGCGCAAGTGCAGATCACCGCGCACCATCGCAAGGAACTGTTCGGCCGCGAGGCGCGGATCGGGGCAATCGATCACCCCTTCCGCATGGAACCGGGCGAGCGCGGGAGTGAGCACGGCATAGGCCGCCTCCGGCCCGTAGGAAAAGAACGTGCGCGCCACTTCGGGAAAACGTTCCGCTTCGGCGTGGACGGTGCGGTGAATGACGATGGCATCGGGCTGGCACAGGCGGGTCAGGAAGATCTTGCCGAACTCGCGGAGTAACGTGGCCGGATCGGGGGAGCTGCCCGCAAGCTGCTCCAGCGGGCCGATCACCGCCTCGCACTTGCGCTGCATGACCGCGTGGAACAGCTCCTCCTTGGAGGCGAAGTACTTGTAGAGCGTGGCCTTCGAGCCGCCGAGCCGCGCCGCGATCGAGGACATCGACGATACGCCATAGCCCTCGCGGGCGAATATCTCCGAGGCGACGGAGAGGATATGCTCGCGGCGCTCATCCGGGCTGGCTCGCCCCAGCCGCTGGCTGGCGCCGGTATCTGGCCGATGGCCGGGCCCGGCATCTGGAATGGCTGCTACCTTAGTGACCATTCCGTACACTTATTCACTTGACTCGAAAGAAGCAAGCGGCCACTGCGTTAGTGACCGAACCGTACCGTCATTATGGTGTCATCGATGCGCATGGGTTTTTCGTTGAAGCACGCCGCTCCGGCGATTCCAGGTGTGCTGCGCCATGCTGCGTTGCTGGTCGGCTGCGCGGCGCTGGCTGGGTGCGCCACGATGCCCGATCTCGGTCCGAAACCGGCCTTGCGCGATCCCGCCACGCTGGGCGCGGCGCCCGCTGCGCCCGAAGGAAACTGGCCCGGCGATGGCTGGTGGAAGGACTACGGCGATCCGCAGATGGCGGCACTGATCGAGGAAGCGCTGGCGGGTTCGCCCACACTCGCCGGCGCAGATGCCCGCGCCCGCAAGGCGGCGGCCTATGCGACAAGCGCCGGGGCTGCACTGCTCCCCTCGCTGACCGCCAATGGTCAGGTGACCGGGGTCAAGCAGAGCTACAACAACGGCTTTCCCGCGCAGTTCGTGCCGAAGGGCCTGAACGACACCGGGCGCGTCAGCCTCGATCTGGGCTATGAGCTCGATTTCTTCGGCAAGAACCGCGCCGCGCTGCGCGCCGCCACCTCCGAACGCGAAGCCGCCCAGATCGAAGCGCGCGCCGCCCGGCTGGCGCTCGCCACCTCCGTTGCGGCTGCCTACGCCGATCTGGCCCGCCTCGCTGCCGAACGCGAAGTGCAGGTCGCCGCCGTGCAGCAACGCGAGGAAGTCGCCGCGCTCGTCGCCCGCCGCGTGATCAGCGGGCTCGATACGCGCGGCGAACAGCGCCAGGCCGAGGCGGGCGTGCCGCTGGCGCGCGGCGATCTGGCCGCGACGGACGAGGCCATCGCCCTCACCCGCAACCGCCTTGCCGCGCTGCTCGGTGCCGGGCCGGAACGCGGCGCAGCCATCGCGCTCCCCGCGCCTCACGCGCTGGCCGCGCCGGGTCTGCCCGCCAATCTCGCCCTCGATCTCATCGGGCGCCGCGCCGATATCGCTGCGGCCCGCCTCCGCGCCGAAGCCGCCGGTGCGCGGATCACCACGGCGCGCGCCGGGTTCTATCCCAACGTCAACCTGCTGGGCTTGATCGGCCTGCAATCGTTCGGGCTCGGCAATCTCACTGCCAAGGGATCGGACATCGCGCAGGCCGGTGCGGCCATCAGCCTGCCGATCTTTTCCGGCGGGCGGATCGAAGGACAGTACCGCGCGGCCCGCGCCGACTATGATGAGGCCGTCGCGCAGTACGACCAGACCCTCGTCCGCGCGCTCAACGATGTGGCCGATGCCGCCGCGTCAAGCCGCGCGCTGGGTGTGCGGCAGGCCGAGGCCCGCGCCGCGCTGGTCGCTTCAGAGGAAGCCTACGCCATCGCGCGGCGGCGCTATGAAGGCGGACTTTCGCCCTATCTTGCGGTGCTGACGGCGCAGGATGCGCTGCTCAGGAACCGCCAGCTTGTCGCCGCGGTCGATGCGCGCGCGCTCACTCTTACGATCGAGCTGATCCGCGCGCTTGGCGGCGGATACGGCGCGAAAGCATGATCAAGGATACCCCGATGGCTGAACGCGACCCCCAGATCATGCTGAAAACCACCGAAACCACGCCCCCTGTCGCCGCCCCAGTTGACGCTGGCGCAAAACGCAAGCGCGGCTTTGCCATTCTGGGCGGCGTCGTGCTTGCCGCCGGGGTGGTTTATGGCGGCTATGAACTGCTGTTTGCCGGGCGCTATGTCGAAACCGACAATGCCTATGTCGCGGCGGAAATCGCGCCGGTGACTGCGTTGGCGGCGGGCACGGTGATCAAGGTTGCCGCAATCGACACCGCCGCAGTGAAGAAGGGCGACGTGCTGCTGGAGCTCGATCCGGCCGATGCCCGGATTGCCGTGGCCGAAGCCGAAGCCGCCGTGGCGCAGGCGCTGCGCCGCGTGAACCAGACTGTGGCCACCGGCACCGCGCTCGATGCGCAAGTGAGCGCGAGCGAGGCCGATATCCGGCGCAGGCAGGCGCTGGTCGGCGTGGCAGCGGCCAATCTGGCGCGCGCGCGGCTCGATCTGACCCGGCGCGAGGCGCTGGTTCCGGGCGGCGCGGTTTCGGGCGAGGAGCTTTCGAGCGCGCGCAATGCCTTTGCCGCCGCGCAAGGGCAGCTGGCCGTGGCCGAAGCGGATCTGGCGCAGGCGCGTGCCTCGCGCGGGTCGGCCGCAGGGCAGTCCAGCGCCAATGCGGCGCTGGTCGGCGGCACGCTGCCTGCCGAAAACCCCGATGTGCTGGCCGCCAAGGCCCGGCTGGAGCGCGCAAAGCTTGATCTCGCGCGCACCGTGATCCGCGCGCCAGTCGATGGCATCGTCACGCAGCGCGCCGTGCAGGTGGGCCAGCGCGTTGCCCCCGGCGCAGTGCTGATGACCGTGGTGCCGCTGGGCGATGCGCATGTCGATGCCAATTTCAAGGAAAGCCAGCTGCGCCGCGTCACGCCCGGCCAGCCGGTCGAACTCACGTCGGACCTCTATGGCGGCGGCGTCGTCTTCCATGGCCGCGTGGTCGGCTTTTCGGGCAGCACCGGATCGGCGCAGGCGCTGATCCCGGCGCAGAACGCCACCGGCAACTGGATCAAAGTGGTGCAACGCCTGCCCGTGCGCGTCGCGCTCGATCCGAAGGAGCTGAAGGCGCACCCCTTGCGCATCGGCCTTTCGATGACCGCGACGATCGATACCGGAGCGAAGTGAGATGGGCGGAGTTGGAGAAGCTCCGCAGCTGAAGGGTTGGCCGCTGCTCCTGGCAGCGCTTAGCCTCGCGCTGGCCAACTTCGTGGTCATTCTCGATCTCACCATCGCCAATGTTTCGGTGCCGCATATCGCTGGAAGCCTGGCTGTCTCGCCGACTCAGGGTACTTGGGTGATCACCTCATATGCCGTGGCGGAAGCGATCTGCGTGCCGCTTTCGGGCTGGCTGGCGGCGCGGTTCGGCGCGGTGCGGGTGTTCCTCGTGGCGGTGGTCGGCTTTGCGCTGTCCTCGCTGCTGTGCGGATTGTCGGGCAGCCTCGAAGCGCTGATCATTTTCCGCATCATGCAGGGCTTCTGTGGCGGCCCCATCATGCCGATGTCGCAGACGCTGATGACCCGCATCTTCCCGCCCGAAAAGCAGGGTATGGCGCTCGGCCTGTGGAGCATGACGGTGGTTGTCGCGCCAATCCTCGGGCCGATCTTCGGCGGCACGATCTCGGATGACTGGAGTTGGCACTGGATCTTCTTCATCAACCTCCCGATCAGTGCGCTGTGCCTGCTCGGCACCTTGACCTACGTCCGGCGCTTCGAAACCCCGACGGCGAAGCGCCCGATCGATTATGTCGGCCTGGCGCTGCTGGTGATCTGGGTTTCGGCGTTGCAAGTCCTGCTCGATGAAGGGCGCAATGCCGATTGGTTCGCCAGCTCGTTCATCTGCACGCTCGCGGTGATCGCGGTCGTCGGCTTTGCCGCGTTCCTCATCTGGGAGCTGACGGAAGCCAATCCGGTCGTCGATCTCTCGGTCTTCGCCCAGCGCGGCTTCAGCGCGGCGGTTGCGGCGCAGAGCATCGCCTATGCCGGTTTCTTTTCCGCGATTGTGGTGGTCCCGCTCTTCCTGCAGACGAACCTGGGTTATTCAGCAACGTATGCCGGGTATGCCACCGCGTTCGTGGGCGTGCTTGCCGTGATCATGTCGCCCGTGGCGGCGGGCCTGATGGCGCGCTACGATGTGCGCAAGCTGATCACCTTCGGCGTCATCTGGCTGGGTGTGATTTCGCTGCTGCGCGCCAGCTGGGTCACGCAGATGGACTTCTTCACGATTTCACTGCCGCAGTTCCTGCAAGGCCTCGGAATGCCGTTCTTCTTCATCGGCACCACAGCACTGGCGCTGGGATCGGTGCGGCCCGACCAGACCGCATCGGCGGCAGGCCTCCAGAATTTCGTGCGCACGCTGGCCGGGGCATTCGCCACGTCGCTGGCGACGACGCTGTGGGAGCGCGAGGCCAAGATGGCGCACGAGGACCTGGCCGGGCTGGTTCACCCGCTGCCGCAAAGTGCCGGTTTCAGTGCGGAACAGGGCCGGATGGTGCTGGAGCGAATCGTCCAGACCGAAAGCGTAACTCTTGCCACCAATGCGATTTTCTGGGGCTGCACCGGATTGTTCGCACTTGCAGCGCTGATTGTCTGGGTGGCACCGAGGCCGCAAGGTCCGGTCGATCTGTCTGCCGCGCATTGACGCGCAAACATCTGTAATTGCAGTTTATTCCTGGATTTGAACGGCCTGCAGGCAATCTGCAGCGTAAAGGTGCGCCGGTTTGCGTTACGTACCTAACCATGCATCTTAACCACCGACGCGACCGCCTTAACCAAAATAACCACAAACATTCATAGGCTTGCTGCAAATGCGAGCGGACCCTTCATTCGCACTTTGCGAACGTATGTTATGTATGATACGTAATCTTCCTAAGGGTCCATCTGCGACCTGGGGTCCAAAAAAACACAAACGCTTCCAGTCCTTCGCCACTCGTGCGGCGCCGTTTTATTTGGAGTAGAAAGATGGCTAAACCCCCTGCTGGCTTTATTGCCCGCGCGATGTGTGCGCTTGCCGCAGCATCGCTGATTGCCGCCCCTGTGCTGGTCAACGCCGATGCTGGCGCCCCCAAGCACAAAGTCCACAAGAAGGCCGCAAAGAAGAAGGGCAAGGTCTGCCGTTCTTACAAGAGCGTCTACAAGAACGGGAAGAAGCGCCGCGTTTGCGCCGCTTACGTGTCATCGGGCTCGCGCTCGGCTGGCTACCTGCCCAAGACGACGACGATGACGACGACGACGACGACGCCGATGGCACCTCCGCCTCCGCCGCCGCCCCCGCCGCCGCCGCCTCCTCCCCCGCCTCCGCCGCCGCCTCCCCCGCCGCCACCCGGTATCATCCTTGGCGGTGCAGCCCTTGGTGGCGGCATTGGTGCGCTGATCGGTTCGAGCTCGGGCAACGACAGCCCCGGCGGCTGATCGCTCTCGCTTGAATTGTTAACAAACGGGATCGGCCCGGCCTTGATGAAGGCCGGGCCGTTTCTGTTTCTGCAGTTGCGCGAGTGCTGAAGGCCGCGCCGCGAGCGATTTCGCGAGCGATCAGCCCGGTGTCAGCGCCAGGCCCCGCTGGCTTCGGACGTCATTCCCACGGCGCGATAGGCTGCATCGATCAACGATTGGCCGCGCGGCCCCACCAGAATGCCTGCACCCATACGGTTCATGGTATAGCCCATGGCGAGGCCCTGCGCCGGATCGGCAAAACCGACGCTTCCCCCCATGCCGACATGGCCGAACGCGGTTTCGCCCAGGATCAGGCTGTCTGCGCCGGTAGCCCGATTGTCGGTGCTCACCATGAAGCCCATGGCAAAGCGCATCGGCTGGCAGAGCACGGCATCGCTGTGCGTGGCGGCGGAAACGCGGCTCATGCGGTGGAGCGTATCGGCAGACACGAGCGTGCCGCCGCCGTTTGCCAGCGGGGCATACATGCCAGCCAGCCCGCGCGCGTTGGTGATGCCATTGGCGCTGCCGATTTCGGCGGCATGAATCTCGCGCGAGTTGAAATCCGCACCGCCAAGGTTGGTCAGGAACAGCTGGGGCAGGCTGCCGGGCTGCGTTGTCGCCTTGCGGAAGAAGGCGGAAGCGAAGTTCACTTCCGCCGGATCGGCCGCAATCATCGGCGCAACGCGCGGCTCCTCGCTTTCCGGCAAGCCGATATGGAAATCGAGCCCGAGCGGCCCGGCCACGTTTTCGCGGAAATACTGCCCCAGCGGCATTCCGGCCACGAGCCGCACGATCTGCCCCACCGTCCACGCATACGTCACGCCGTGATAGCCTTGGCGCGTGCCCGGCTCCCAGTGCGCGGGCTCTGCCGCCACGCGCGCGGTCATGTAGTCCCAATCCGCGAGGCCGCCCTTGCGAATCGGCTCTGCCACATGCGGCACGGGCGAGGTGTGCGCCAGCATCATGCCGACGGTGGTCGCTTCCTTGCCGCCACTGGCAAATGCGGGCCAGATATCGCCGACCAGCGTATCGTAGGACAGCTTGCCCTGATCCACGAGCATGTGGAGGCACAGCGCAGTGGCCGCCTTGGTGCAAGAATAGACGATGGACACGGTATCGCGCCCCCACGCCGCGCCCGTTTGCGGATTGGCCACGCCGCCCCACAGATCGACCACGTTGCGGCCCTGATGCGTGATCGCCACGCTCGCGCCCTGCTCCTTGCGCTCCTCGAAGTTGCGGCGAAACTCGGCCAGCACGCCGGTGAACTGCGCATCGCAGTGGCCGGAAATCGTCCGGCCATCCGCCATTTCGAGGGCTACAGCGGTCATGTCAGGATGAAATCCTCGTGCTTGAAGGTCTTCGTCATCTGCCAGTAATCGACCAACCGATAGGGCAGCAATGCAAACACGCGGCCCGCATCGTTGCGATACCAGTTCGTAAGGCCCTTGTGCGTCCACACCATCCGGGCGTGGCGTTCATCCACATCAGCCACATAGGCATCGTGCGCCGCGGTGGTCACGTCGATGGCCTTGGCGCCGGTTTCCACCACTTCGCGCAGCGCGGTGAGGATCAGGCGCATCTGGCATTCGGTGATGAAGATGACGTTCCCGCCATGCGCAAGGCCGGTGTTCGGCCCCATCAGCATGAAGAAATTGGGAAAACCGGGAACCATCGTGCCGATATAGGCGGTGGCATCGTCCGGGCCCCACACCGTGTGCAGATCGCGCCCGCCCTCGCCCGTGATGGTCATCGGGGCGAGCATCTTGCTGGCCTGAAAACCGGTCGCGTAGATGATCACGTCGGCCTCGATCAGGGAGCCATCGGCCATGACCACGCCTTCGGGCACGATCTTCGCAGGTACGCCCGTCACCAGATCGACATTGGGCCGCAGCAGCATGTCGTACCAGTTGTTGTCGACGAGGATGCGCTTGCCATAGGGCGGATAGCTCGGCGTGCACTTGGCGATGAGATCATCGCGCCCCGCCAGCTTACCGCGCAAGTACCGCTCCATGAACTGGCGGTGGCGCGCATTGACCTGGTTGATCGATTTGCCGCCATCGTCCCAAGCCGGATCGACCTGCAGCGAAGCATGGAGCCCATCGGCAAAAGCCCAGAACAGCTGGAACCGGTACCACCGCGCGAAGAACGGCACGTGGGCGAGAACCCACTTCATGCCTTCCGAAACTTCGGCAAAGTAATTCGGATTGGGCACCACCCAGTGCGGTGAACGCTGCAGGATCGTCAGCTGCGCCACATCGGGCGCGATCGTCGGGCCGACCTGCTGGCCCGAAGCGCCGGTGCCGATCATGATGACGCGCTTGCCTTTGAGGTCCAGCCCCTCCTGCCACTGCGCGGTGTGGAGCGCGGTGCCGGCGAACGTCTCGCACCCTTGGATATCGGGCAACTTGGGCCGATTGAGCACGCCAACGGCAGAGATTACCGCACGGGCCTTGATGTGTGAAACCGCGCCCGAGCCATCGCGCGTGGTGACATCCCATGTGCCGCTTGCGCTGTCATACGTCGCGGCGCTCACTTCGGTCTCGAAGCGGATATTCTCGCGCACGCCATACTTGTCGGTCGCGCGCTCGAAATAGGTCCACAGTTCATCGCGCTTGGCGAAGAAGTGCGCCCATTCGTGATTCAGCTCGAACGAGTAGGAATAGAAGTGGTTGGGGGTATCGACACCGCAGCCCGGATAGAAGTTTTCATACCAGCTGCCGCCCACCGCGGCGTTCTTCTCGATGATCGTATAAGGGATGCCCGCCTGCCCCAGCCGGATCGCGGCGCACACGCCCGACATGCCCGCGCCGATGATCACCACCGGGAAGCTTTCGAGCGCGGCCGGTTCGGGCTGCTTGCGCCAGATCAGCCCGCGCGGATCGGGCTGGGCGGCCTCCAGATCCTCGCGCATCATTGCGGTATAGTCTGCACTGACATGTTCGCCGACTGCCGTAGACAGCATCTCTTGCAGGAAATCGCCTTCGGGCAGCGGCGGCAGCGGACGGCCCGTGCGCGCATAATCGAGGAGCGCCGCTTCCAGCCGCGCGCGAATCTCTGCGCGCAAGTCCTCGGGCATCGTTTCGTGATAATTCATCGGGCCGGTGATGTGCGGGCGCGCGCGTTCAAGCAGGCCATGATCGCCGGTCAGCTGCACCAGCACGAGCATCAGCGTGGCAGCGTCGGCCTCGGCCAGAGCGGCGCGCAGCGCCTGCGGATCGGCGGCCAGCGCAGACAGATCGACGGGATCGCCCGCACCCGGGCTTTCCAGATTCAGCGTGGTCAAGCCACTCTCTCCCTCAATATCACTTGCAATCTACCTAGCGGAACCTGTATCTACGCGCCAGTAGATAAAAGATGCACGCAGTTTCAATGCTGCGGGGGATGAGGGGATTGATCATGGTTCGCAGCCAGTTTTCCGCACGTATCGTTACCAAGTCGCGCCGCGCCGCGCTCGGCCTGCTGATGGCCAGCGCCGCAGTGGCGGCCACGCCCGCACTGGCGCAGGAAGCCGCCCAGCCCGCTACCCAGGCCACCGAAGGCCTTGCCGATATCGTGGTGACGGCCACGCGCAGCTCGGAATCGCTGTCCAAGGTCGCGGCCTCGGTTTCCGCCGTTTCGGCTGCCGATCTCGGCGTTGGCGGGGTGAAGGACGTCCAGTCGCTCGCCACCGCGATCCCCAACCTTTCGGTGGGTGATCAGTTCGGCGTGAATCGCATCTTCATTCGCGGCATCGGCCTCACCTCGATCGATCTTGGCGCAGACGGCGGCGTCGCCTTCCTGCAGGACGGCGCGCAGATCGCCCGCCCCGCCGCGCAGCTTTCGGGCTTCTATGATCTGGAGCGCGTCGAAGTGCTGCGCGGGCCGCAGGGCACGCTCTATGGCCGCGGCGCGACGGCGGGCGCGATCAACCTGATCACCAAGAAGCCGACTGCCGATCTCGATGGCTATATCCGCGCCAGCTACGGCAACTACAACGCCGCCACCGTTGAAGGCGCAATCGGCGGCTCGATCAGCGAAAGCGGCAAGGTGATGATCCGCCTCGCGGGCAAGTACGACCGCCGCGACGGCTACGGCATCAACGAGTTCACCGGGCAGGATATCGACAACCGCGATGCCTACGCCTTCCGCGGCACCCTGCTGTTCAAGCCGGTCGAGGACCTGTCGGTCACGCTTTCGGGCGAGTATTTCAACGAGAACGACAGCAACTACGCGTTCCACTATTTCGGCCCGACGGTACGCCCGGAAAACTTCCTCGGCTCGCTGATCGGCGGCAAGTCGCTGTTCACCGTGGCGGCGGCGGCTGGCAAGAAGGCCAACATCCGCAACATCTGGTCGGATCAGGAACCGCTCAACAAGCGCGACGGCTACAGCTTCACCGGCACGATCAATTGGACGCCGGGCGATTGGGACGTGAAGTCGATCACCTCGTACCACAAGTTCACGCGCTTCAACCGCGACGATCTTGATGCGTCCGATGCTAACATGTTCGGGCAGAACAACTACGATGAGCGCAGCAAGACCTTTAGCCAGGAATTCGTCGGCAGCTACAAGAGCGAGAAGTTCGATGCGCTGATCGGTGCCAACTACTTCCACGAAGAGTTGTTCGGCAGCGTGCGCGTTCCGCTGATCAACCTCGGCATCCTGTTCGGCCTGCCGGCGAACACGTTCAATGCGGCCAACTATCTCCAGTTCGGCACGGTCAAGATCAATGCCTACGGCGTCTATGCGCAAGGCTCCTATGCGGTGAGCGACAAGCTCAAGATCACCGCTGGCGGACGCTTCAGCCATGAAAAGCGCGAAGGCGTCGGCACGTTCGATTTCCTCGGCGGCGTCAGCACCGACAAGGCCAAGAGCTGGAACGCCTTCACCCCCACCGTCACGCTCAACTATCAGGCGAACGACGCGACGCTGGTCTATGCCTCGGTCACGCGCGGGTTCAAATCGGGCGTGATCAACGTCGGTTCGCGCAACGACGTGATCAACCCCGAATACGTGTGGAGCTACGAGCTCGGCCTCAAGACCGCGACGGCGGACCGCAAGCTGCAGGCCAATCTCGCCGCGTTCTACATGGACTACAGCGATCTGCAGGTCGGCTTCGTCGATGCGACCAGCGTTGTCACCACGGTCAATGCCGCTTCGGCCCGCAACTACGGCGTCGAGGCCGAACTGCGCGCCAAGCCACTGCCGGGCCTCACGCTCGAACTGTTCGGCACCTACCTCAACGCCAAGTACCGCAAGTTCGTGACCGGTGATTACCGGCAGGCCTTCAAGCAGATCAGCGTGGCGGGCAACCGCCTGCAGAACGCACCGGAATTCTCGTTCCGGGCGGGCGCGGATTACGACATCCCGGTCGGCTCTGCGGGCAAGCTCAACGCACGCGCCGAAGTGAACTGGCAGGACCGCGTGTTCTTCACCGAGTTCAACAACGCCGATGCCACGCAGGCCCCTTATGCCCTGATCAACGCCGGGCTGCGCTTCACTTCGGCGAACGACAAGTGGTCGGTTGATGTCTGGGGCCGCAACCTTGCCAACAAGCTGGTGATCACCAACAACATCATCACCGCGCCGCTGTTCAGCAGCGTCCGCGTCGGCTCGGTCGCCCCGCCGCGCACCTATGGTGTTACGTTCGGGCTGAATTTCCGCTGATCACAGGCGGACGGGAGGATAAAGGGATGAGCGATGCGCTGCGGTTCGACCTGACCGATCCGCAGCTCAAGCGCGATCCCTATCCCGTGTTCAAGGCCCTGCGCGATGCAGAGCCGATGCATTTCTCCCCGATGGGGTTCTGGATCGCGACGCGCTATGACGATGTGCGCCAGATCCTGATGGACCGCACGAACTTCGGGCAGGGCGATTTCCTCTCGAACATCCGGCTGTTTTATGGGCCGGACTTCGACGTCCTCTCGCATTCGGCCTATCGTTGGCTTTCGGAAATCTTTCTCTATCAGGACCCGCCGCGCCACACGCGCGTGCGGGGCCTCGTCACGCAGGCGCTCACCGCGCGGCGCGTGATCGAAATGCGTCCGCGCGTGCAGGCCGTGGCAGACC
The DNA here is from genome assembly GCF_002278815.1 of Novosphingobium sp. PASSN1. Classification (NCBI taxonomy): domain Bacteria; kingdom Pseudomonadati; phylum Pseudomonadota; class Alphaproteobacteria; order Sphingomonadales; family Sphingomonadaceae; genus Novosphingobium; species Novosphingobium sp. PASSN1. The sequence continues at coordinate 243,879 of NZ_NKIS01000006.1, forward strand.
GGCTGCTCGATGCCGTGGCGGGCGATGGCCGGATGGAAGTGATCCACCAGTTCGCCTACCGCTTCCCCACCCTCGTGATGTGCGACATGCTCGGCCTCTCGGCAGAGGAAGCCTCGGACGAAGTGCTTGCCGCGCTCAATCAGGCCATCGCCGACAGCTTCGTGGTGTTCGAGATGCGCGCGTTTTCGGACGCCGAACTCGGCCTTGCCAACCGGCAGATGGATTTCCTGCTGGATTTCTTCGGCTCGGTGATCGCAGACCGCCGCCGTGCGCCGCGCGACGATCTCGCCACCGCGCTGTGCAACGCGCGCGACGAGAACGGGCCGCTCAGCGACCACGAGATCGCGACGGTTGCCATCGGCTTGTTCGGCGCTGGCTTTGAAACCACCGCGCACATGATCGGCAATGGCCTGCTAAGCCTCGCGAAGTTTCCCGACCAGTGGGCGAAGCTGGTGGCCGATCCGTCACTCGCCGAATCCGCGACCGAAGAGATCCTGCGCTATGAAAGCTCGCTGGTCGGCACCAACCGCACGGCCTTCACCGATACCGAAGTGGGCGGCCAGACGATCCGCGCGGGCGAGCGCGTGCTGACGCTGGTGGCTGCGGGCAACCGCGACCCTGCCGTGTTCGACGAGCCTGATCGGTTCGACATCACGCGCAAGGGGCCGAAGCATCTCTCGTTCGGGGGCGGCATTCACTTCTGCGTGGGCGCGGAACTGGCGCGGCTGGAAGGCGAAATCGCGCTCAAGTCGCTCGTCACGCGCTTCCCGAACCTGCAGATCGATGCCGCCAGCGCCGCGTGGCGGCAGGAAGGCTTCATGTTCCGCGGGCTGACCCAGCTCAACGTGAGTTGGTAATCAGAGCTTTTCCTTCTTCAGCCGCATCCCTGCCTTCTCGCGGTCCCACGTATCGGGCGTGATCCCTTCGGCGCGCAGTTCGGCCTTCATCACCTTCGCCGTCGGTGTCTTGGGCAGTTCGGGCAGAACGCGGATATAGCGCGGCACCATGAAGTAGGGCATCCGCGCCGCGAGGAACTCCGAAAGCGCCACGGGATCGATGCTTGCGCCCGGCACCGGGGCGATCACGGCCATGACCTCGTCTTCCGAATACTCGCTCGGTACGCCGATCACCGCCGCCTCGCGCACATCGGGGTGCGCAGTGACGTCGCTTTCCACTTCGAACGAGGAGATGTTCTCGCCCCGCCGGCGGATCGCGTCCTTCACCCGGTCGACGAAGTAGAAATACCCTTCCGCATCGCAGCGGAAGGCGTCGCCGGTGTGGAACCAGCCATTGCGCCAGGCCTTCGCGGTGGCTTCGGGGTTCTTGTGATAGCCGTGGTTCATCGCCCAGGGGCGGTCGGTGCGCACGATCATTTCGCCCACCGTGCCGATGGGCACTTCGCAGTCGTTCGCGTCCACCAGCCGCACATCGACGCCGGGACGCACCTTGCCGCAGGTGCCCAGCTTCACCGGATTGGGCTCCGAGACGATGGGGGAGGAAATCTCGGTCATGTTGAAGATCGTGTAGACGTCGATCCCGAAGCGCTCGTGGAACGGCCCCGCCGCCTCGGTCAGCGGCACCATGAAGGCCTTGGTCACGCCGTGATCCCTGTCCTCCGGCCCCGGCGGACGCTTGATGAGGAAGGTGGCCATTACGCCCAGCAGGAAGATCGTGGTGCACTGCGTGCGCTTCACGAAGTCCCAGAACGTGTCGGTCGAGAAGTTCTCCATCAGCGCGATCGAGCCGCCGCGCGCCAGCATCACGAAGGGAATGCCCAGCCCGCCGATATGGAACACCGGCATATTGACGAGGAAGCGGTCCTTGCCACTGACGAAGTGCCAGCTTTCCGGCCCGGCGTTGGTGTAGAGGTGGAGGTAGGACGACAGCACGCCCTTCGAGGGGCCGGTTGTGCCCGACGTGTAGATGATCGATTGCGTATCCCACGGCTCGATCGGACTGGCGAGCGGCACAAGCTCCGCTTCCTCACCGCTCACCGCATCGAAGGCATGGACGGCAAAGCGCGCGGGCGCGGTGCCATCGCCCAGCTGGACGATGGTCGAAACCGCCGCCGTATCGATCCCCTCCAGCCGGTCCAGCAGCCCGCCGTGGGCCACCAGCACCGTGGCATCGGAATTGGCCAGCACATGTTCGAGAATCGAGCCGCGATAAGCCGTGTTGAACGGCACGAACACGCCGCCAAGGTAGTTGATCGCATAAAACACGATCAGCGCCTCGCGCCCATTGGGCAGCCACACGGCAACGTGATCGCCGCGCTTCACGCCGAGCTCGGCCAGCCCCGCCGCCTTGCGCACGACCAGATCGCGCAGCTGCGCATAGGTCCACTGCCCGCCATCCTCGAACACGGCATAGACCGCATCCGGCTGCGCCGCCGCATGATCGTCGATCAGATAGCGCAGCACGCAGCGCCGCCGATCCAGCACGCGCGGATCGCTGTGGCCCTTTGCTTCAGACATGCGCGCCACCTGCAGGCTGCACCATCTTCTGCACCATCGTGATCGCGTCCATCACCACTTCCGTGGCGGACCAGCGCCCGCCTTCGTGATACCACAGGGCAATCCAGCTCAGGAGACCCGAAACCCAGATCGCGGTGCGCGAGGGGTGCGCCACATCGAACTCGCCGCTGCGCTTGCCCCGCTCCAGCAGCGCCGCCAGCTTGGTATCGAAGGCATGGCGCAGTTCGCGGATGCGCCGCGCGTCTTCGGGCAGCAGGCTCTTTTCTTCCCGCAGGTACACGGTCACATAGCGCTGGTTCTCGATGATGATCCGCGCCACGCGCTCGACCACGATCTTCAATTGCTCGCTCGCCGTGCCTTCGACGGAGAGCGCCTCTTCCAGCGCGGTAAGCGAAAGCTGGATACCCGTTTGGCAGATCTCGTAGAGCAGCTCGCCCTTGTTCTTGTAGTACGAGTAGATGAAGGGCTTCGTCACATTGAGCTGCTCGGCCACCGAATCCAGCGTCGTAGCCTCATAGCCATTCGCGAAGAAGAAGTGGCTCGCCTCCTCAAGGATCCGCCGCCGCTTGTAGGCGGTGATTTCATCCTTGAGCTGAGCCGCAGCGCGCTTCTTTTTCGACTTGTCCATGATGTCCGCCGGGTCAATGCTGTCGGCAATTTTGTGCATCAGCCCATCGCGGTCCGCAAGATTTCCATCACGTCAGCGGCCGTGGTGATCGTGCGCGGATTGGTGCGGCCCCAGATGTCTTCGAGCGTATATTCGGAGATCAGCTGAAGCTGGTCCTCGCGCACGCCGACTTCCTTCAAGGAGCGCGGCATCCCGAGCCCACGGATCAGCTTGTCGAGCAGTTCGGAGGCCGGGCGGCTGGCATCGCCGAGGCACGCGCTGATGCGCTTCTGTCGCTCGCCGTTCACGGGTGCGTTGAACGCCTGAACATAGGGCGACATCACGCAACTGGTGTGGCCGTGCGGCACATCGCACGTGCCGCCGAGCACGTGGCCGATGGCATGGCTTGCGCCCATCGGCACGCCGCCGATGATCGGGATCATCGATTGCCACGCGCCGATCTGGCACTTCAGCCGCGCATCGAGATCGTTCGGGTTCGCCTTCACGGCGGGCAGACCTTCGGCGAGCAGGCGCAGCGCGCTATCGGCGATGCCGTCGCAGAAATCGTTGGAGAGGAACGAGGCCAGCGTCTCGGTCGCGTGATCGACCGAACGCACGCCGGTCGAGAGCCACAGCCATTCGGGCGTGTGCACCGTGATCGCAGGATCGAGCACGACGCAGACCGGCACCATCTCGCGCTGGGTATAGGCCTGCTTGAGCTTGATCGCCTCGTCCGTCGCGCCCGAAAGCGGGTTGAATTCGCCGCCCGAAAGCGTGGTCGGCACGCAGATCGCGCGCACGTCCGGCCCGGCGAACTCGGGGATCACCATCGCGCCGGTATCGTCCACCCGCACGCGGTAGTCGTCGAAGCCTTCGATGGTGGTGATATTGTGCTTGAGGCAGACGAGCAGGATCTTGCCCGCATCCGTCACCGAACCGCCGCCGACAGTGACGACGAGATCGGCGCCAGCCGCGCGCGCGGCATTGGCCGCTGCCAGCACATCGCTGCGCGGAGCATGGGGCTGGATGCCATCGTGCGTGGCGGCATGGCGCGCACCGAGCGCGGCCTCGATGCGGCGGATCTCGTCGGTCTGGCGGTTGAGGTAGCTGCTGGCGAGGATGAACACACGGCTGGCGCCGCGCGCCGCGGCTTCCTGCGCAACTGCTTCGGCTGCCGGCACGCCCAGCGTAACGCGCTCGGTTGCCGTGAGCATGACCTGTGAGGCTGTGACCACTGCCGTTCTCCCATAATTGCTATGTTTATACTGCTTGGTAGCAATTATGGAACACGGGTCAACTGGCGATCAGGTCCAGCCGATCACGAAAGTGCAGTCCCGCGCCCCATGCGCGCAGCAGGCTTCATGCCGTACCAGCACGCGCGGGCTCACCAATTCCCGGAACAACCGTGTGAACACCCCCCGATGCCACGGACAGCCCGGCATGGCGATGGGATTGGCCGCAATGGCAATCACCACCGCGCCGCGCTCCATCCGCGCCGAAAAGTCGCCCGATCCGGCAAAAGTCCAGGCATGGTCCCTGATCGCGCGCAGCAGCATCCGCGCCGACCACGCCGCAGGCATCCGCCGCAAGAGCCACTGGGCACCCTTGGGAATGCGGTTTGCGAGCAGGTATTCGGCGGTCCGTTCGCCCGCCTCCCACGAAAGCTCGTCCCAATCGCGAGGCTGGCGCGCCTGCACCACGCGGTGCAGCGCCGCCGCCTCGCGCTCATCGGTCATCCGCTCGGGATCGGCGGCGAGATACCGCGCAAGGCCCGCCGCCCTAAGCGCCGCCGCGCGCTCTTCCAGCCCCACCCGGTCCGCCAGCACATCGGCCAGCTGGATGATCGCGTTGGGGCCGACTGTTCCCGCGCCGAGCCCCGCCGCGCTCATATGTGCGCCCCGCTCCGCCCCGGCGCATTCCCGCGCGTGGGCGGGCCATTGAATTCGTCGGCCTCCGCGTCCGTCAGTTGCTCCGTCCCGCCGCCGCAAGCCTTGGTCACGCCCCCTTTGACCTCATTGGCTGCCTCGTGAACCACGGCTTCGCGCTTGGCCGCCTTGCGGCTGGTCTCAGCCACCGCCTGCCAGTCGCCCGTCTCGGCGCGGTGGTTGGTGCGGGTCCGGTCGAACTTGAAATCGACACCCTTCTTCGATTGCGGCCCCCAGTAGTTCACCCGGCCAAGATCATAGAACGTGCGCTGGAACCCGGCCTTGAGGAACGCCTTGAGGCACCCGAGAAGGTACTTTCTCCGGTACCCCGTCCCCTGCCACGGATAGGAGAACAGCGCCTTCCTCATGTAGAACCGGCGGTAGTTGTTCATCACCCGGTCGAGCAGTTCTGCCCGGTCCATCGCCGCTGGCTTGATGATCGGGGTCACGAAGTTGTACTTGTCGAAATCGTGGATCTCCACCTTGTCGCCCAGTTCCTCGAACAGGTTGGAGAACGGCCAGGGCGTGTACATCGACCAGTTGGCGAGGTCCGGCTTCCAGTCCATCGCCATGCGGTAGGTCTCTTCCAGCGTCTCCGCCGTCTCGTTCTCGAGGCCCACGATGAACTGCGCCTCGACGAGAATGTCCGCCTCGCGCAGCAGGCGGATCGCCTTCTTGTTCTGCTCGACGGTGGTTTCCTTGTTGAACAGATCGAGCTTCAGCTGCGCCGCTGCCTCGGTGCCGAGCGAGACGTGGACCAGCCCCGCGCGCCGATAGAGCGCGAGGTATTCCTCATCGCGCAGGATATCGGTGACGCGGGTGTTGATGCCCCACTGGATCTTGTCCGGCAGGCCGCGCGCGATCAGTTCCTCGCAGAAGGCGATGAACTTCTTGCGGTTGATGGTGGGTTCCTCGTCGGCAAGGATGAAGAAGCCGACGTCGTGGTCGTTCACCAGCGTCTCGATCTCGTCCACCACCGCCTTGGGATCGCGGATGCGATAGTCGCGCCAGAACTTCCACTGCGAGCAGAACGAGCAGGTGAACGGGCACCCGCGCGCCATGTTGGGAATGGCGACCCGCTTGCCGAGCGGGATATAGATGTACTTGCCCCACTCCAGAATGCCCCAGTCGGGCTTGATCTTCTCCAGATCCTTCACCGTCGGCGCGGCCTTGGTCGCGATGATGTCCTGCCCGTCGAGGAAGGCCAGCCCTTCGATTTCATGGCGCGCCAGCGGCCAGCGGCCATCGTCGATGGAGCGCACCAGTTCGAGCAGGATTTCCTCCCCCTCCCCGCGCACGATAACGTCGATCCACGGTGCTTCGGTGAGCACTTGCTTGAACATGAAGGTCGCATGTACCCCGCCCAGCATCGTGATGATCGCGGGCGAGACCTGCTTGGCGAGCTTCAGCACCTCCTCGGCCTTGTAGATCGAGGGCGTGATCGCGGTGGTGCCGACGATATCAGGCTTCAGTTCGCGGATGCGCGCCTCAAGATCGGCGTCCGTGACATGGTCCGTCATCGCATCGATGAAGTGGACGTCGTCATAGCCCGCCCCGCGCAGCGCGCCCGCCAGATAGGCCGCCCACGCAGGTGGCCAGTTCCCCGCAATCTCCGCGCCGCCGGAATGGTAATTCGGATGAACGAGAAGAATGCGCATGATCTGTCACCCCCGCTGGACAGATCAAGGCTCCATGGTTTTGGACACTGGGTCATTGATCCAGCGCAACTGAGGCGTTCAGCCGGCTGCCGCCATGTCGATGCGCTGCATGACGAGCGGCAGCTGGTCGTTGCCGAAGTACATGAAAGCGCCATCGACAAAGATCGTCGGCGAACCATAGGCACCGCGCGCAATCGCTTCGCCGGTGTTCGCGCGCAGCCGCGCCTTCACCGCATCGCTCCCCGCAGCCGCCCGCAAGCCTGCGCCATCAAGCCCGCAGACGTTGGCAATATCCTCCAGCACTGCGGGATCATCTATATTGCGCGCGCCGCCGAAATAGGCCTCGAACGCCGCCTCGCTGAAGCGCAGCAAATCCTCCGGACGATCCTCCAGCGCGCAGCAAATCCGCATCGCGTGGACCGACTTCACCGGGTGGAACTCCGAGGGGAAATTCATCCTGAGCCCCGCCAGCCGCGCCCATTCCTTGAGCCACACGAAGCTCAGGCGAAACTTGGGATTGTCCGGGTTTGCGCGGCTTTCATAGACGCTCTGGTTCACCGCGTTGAACACCCCGCCGACGAGAAACGGCCGCCAGCTGACCTCCACATCCCGGCCCTTGATGCCTTCGCGAAAGTTGTGAAACGCCAGCCGCGTCCACGGCGAGGACAGATCGTAGAAAAACTCCACCCGCACGCTCATTCGCCCTGCTCCCCATCACCATCCTTGATCCCGAACAGCACGCGCCGCGTCTCGGCATCGTCCTGCGGCCGCCGGTTGATCCGATCCCGCCCCACGGCCATCCCGCGCCTGAGGCCCGGCCGCTCTTTCAGCCGGTCATACCATGCCTTCAGCGCCGCGAATTCCTCCAGCGGAATGCCTTGCGCCTTCCACGTCTGGATCCACGGAAAACAGGCCATGTCGGCAATCGAATAGTCCGCCCCCGCCACGTGTTCATGGCGCGCCAGCTGCCGGTCCAGCACCCCGTAAAGCCGCAGCGCCTCGGCGCGATACCGCTCGGTAGCGTAGGCAATCCGCTCGGGCGCATAGAGCCGGAAATGCCCGTGCTGGCCCAGCATCGGCCCCAGCCCGCCGACCTGCCAGAACAGCCACTCCAGCACCGCCTTGCGCCCGCGCAGATCGGCAGGGAGGAACTGTCCGGTCTTCTCCGCCAGATAGACGAGGATTGCCCCCGTCTCGAACACCGGCACCGGATCGCCGCCATCAGCCGGCGCATGATCGATGATCGCCGGAATCCGGTTGTTCGGGCTTACCGCCAGAAAGTCCGGCGCGAACTGCTCGCCCTTGCCGAGGTTGATCCACTTCACCGCATAAGGAAGCCCGCATTCCTCCAGCATGATGGAAATCTTCCACCCGTTCGGCGTGGGCGCACTCAGCAGTTCGATCATCGGCAAATTTCCCCGGCCTTTACGCCTTGCGTAACCTGCGACACGGCATCCCACGAGACCCGCAGCGATGCAACGGGCTGACAGCCTGCAAGCAGTGGTGAAGCTTCGACAATCCGGGCCCCTGCACCAGCGGAAACGAGATGATCCGCAGCAACAAAGGCGGGAAGCTTCCGAGGATTTCCTACAGAACGCCCCCCCCGGCTTTCAGACGCCCCGGCCAACCTCAAGCTGCCGGATGTCCAACCTTGGCGCGGAATTGAAGTTGGGGGTTCGTGGTTCAATGGAAGTCGCGAAAGTGATTTCGGATTGGCCAAAGGAAAGCGAACCACCTGTGCGAGCGCACGCAACCGCGCAACGTCAGGCGCGTTGCAAATTTCTCCCACCACGCTCGTCGTGAAACAGAAATGGAATATCCGATCCGGACCTATATGAACTGGATCCGGTTGTCTCGCGCCGCACCGTGAGGTTGATCAAGACGGCTATTTGCGCGTCACTTCTTTCATGGGCAGAGATTCAGGGATGGTAGTGCTCATCCAGTCGCGCTATCTTTTCACCGAATCGGATGTTTCGTATCAAGTAGGCGGGGGATAGAATATTATGGCAACGATCAATGGAACCGTAGACATTGACACCCTGAACGGGACAAGTCTGGCCGACTACATCTATGGCGGTCTTGCTGCGGACAAGATCAACGGTGGCTTTGGCGCCGACTGGATCTACGGCGACAGGCTTGCCAGCGAATACGTCACCCCCGAAACCGGGGGAGCGGATATCATCCATGGCGGTTACAACAACGACACCATTTATGGCGAGGCGGGCGACGACAAGCTGTTCGGCGATTCCGGTGATGACGCGCTTTACGGCGGCGCCGGTCGCGATGAACTGAACGGCGGTTCGGGCAACGACTCGTTTTATGTCGGTACCTTAGCCGAAATGACCGGCGATGTGATCGACGGCGGCTATGGCATCGACCGGTTGTTCGTCGACTTTTCCGCCCGGAGCACCGCGCTGACGTTTGCGGCGCTCGATCCGCGCCAGACTTACGCAATCGGCGGGTTCAGCATCAAGGGTGTCGAACGGTACAATGTCACCGGCACGGTCAATGCCGATACCATGACCGGCTGGCGCCATGACGATACATTCATCGGGGGCGACGGTGCCGATACCCTCAAGGGAATGGGCGGCCAGGATACACTGTACGGCGGGGCCGGGGCAGACATCCTCAATGGCGGAGATGGCCGCGACCTCCTGTACGGAGACGACTTTGGCCAGAGCTTTGCCGACACCCTGTATGGCGGCAACGGCGATGACTCTCTTGAAGGGTACGGCGGCAACGACAAGCTGTTTGGCGGCTTTGGCAATGACACGCTGAGCGGCTCCGACGGCGACGACCAGTTGTCCGGCGAAGATGGCAACGATACCATTAGCGGGGGCCTCGGCAAGGACACGATCACCGGCGGTGCTGGCGATGACCGGCTCTCCTCGTCGACCTATCCATATTTCTTTGGCGGTGACAGCACGACCGAAGTCGACAAGCTTGATGGCGGTGCCGGCAACGACACGCTCGTGATCGGCAAGGGCGACACGGCTCTGGGCGGTACAGGCACAGACACCATCGGCCTCAGTTTCAACAATGACACGGTGGGGATCACCTATACGCTGACCACGACGTCCACCCGGTTGGCCAACGGCACGACGATCGCCGGCTTCGAAGTGCTCCAGTTTGCTGGCGGTAGCGGCGTGGACACCATTACAGGAGGGGCCAATTATGACGTCCTGTTCGGCGGGGCCGGGAATGATAAGCTGAGCGGCGGTGGTGGTACAGATTCGATCGATGGCCAGGATGGCAACGACACGCTTTCGGGTGGTGCGGGCAACGACGTCATCAGCGACAGCGGCACCGGCGATGACACGCTTTCAGGCGGTGCAGGTGATGACTATCTGTACAACAGTACCGGAGCGGACAAGCTTTCGGGCGATGCCGGCAACGACTACTTCTACGTCGGCGATACCGATTTCGGCGCCGACACGGTGAGCGGCGGTGATGGCATTGACAAGGCCAGCTATGCCAACACCTACAACTCGGTGGTGATCGATCTGGTCACCCAGTCGAAGAACGACGGCGGGGCCTTGGGTGACCGTTTCACCGGCATCGAGAACCTTGAGGGTTCCTACTCGGACGACCTGATCCTGGCCGATGCCAAGGACAACGTCCTTGAAGGCAACTATGGCGACGATACCATCAATGGGCGCGCCGGGAACGACCGCATTGACGGCGGAGCTGGCTCCGACATCATGACCGGTAGTGACGGTGCCGATACATTCGTTTTGCGGGCCGATTACAACTATTCTGCGTCGGCATGGCAAGCCGATGAAATCACCGATTTCAAGCGTGGTACCGACAAGCTGGAAATCAGCCAGTACGCGTTCGGCTACAACATGACGTTCAGCAGCGGCGCGGGCATTTCTTCGGGTGGGACGGCACCGAACCTGCACTTCGACACCAGCACGTCGCGGCTGTGGCTGGACAAGGACGGATCGGGCATCGTCGAAGAGCCGATGCTGGTTGCCACCCTGCAAGGCGTGACAACGCTGGCACTGTCGGACTTCGTCATCGTGTAATCCGCGGCGCGCGCCGGCCACCGTCGGCGCGCGCAGGCCGTGTTTGTAAATTGCGGTCCAGCCGCGCCCATCACCAAGGTCTCGTCCAGCGAGCGCAATTTTGCTGTGCCGCTATGACACCCTGAAATCAGCCAAGCCTGACTCAGATGCGCCCCATTCGGGCGGTAGGCAAAGCCGAAAGCCGCTCTGGCCGTATGCTCGATGGGCAACCGAACCGGAACAGTTTCAACGGCATGATTCGCAAGCGCAAGCTGAGCGCTCTTTGGCCTATTTACCGGATCTGGACTAGATTTGCGCCTTTCAGCTGGCGACATGAAACCGCCAAGGCGACGAGCCTTTGGCAGGAACGCCGATGATTTTTGTAGGGAAAGCACCTTGAAGAAAGTGGTGCCGCTTAGGTGATTCGAACACCTGACCCCATCATTACGAATGATGTGCTCTACCGACTGAGCTAAAGCGGCGTGCCTTGTGGGCAGGCGCGCGCTTTAGCCATATGGCGGGCGCTAGGCAATGGGATTTATCGGGCGATTTATCGGTCGGCCGACGGCGATTGCGTGGGCTTGCTGCGCCTGCGGGCGGTGCAGGCACGAAAGAGGTGCGAAAGGGGCTTGATGGAGGCCAGCGATCCCGCCATACGGCAGCCCCGGCGTTCGCCGCAAGTTCTGGTCCTTGGTCAGAACTGCGCGGGTGTAGCTCAATGGTAGAGCAGCAGCTTCCCAAGCTGAATACGAGGGTTCGATTCCCTTCACCCGCTCCATTTTCCAGTCCGCCGATATCCCCCAACGTCTGGAAAACCCCCAAAATCCAAGGCATTTAACGCCTATCAGGCCGCAAGCGTCCCTTCATGTCCGCGTCCAGCCGCCAGTATCTGGGGGTACGATTGGGGGGGTATATGCAAAACGGCCAACTCGATACCCCCAAGCTTGGGGGTATATTGGGGGTACAGACCCCGGAGAGGCTAGGAAATCCATGGCTTTGACCGATGTGGCCATCCGCAATGCCAAACCCGGCGCGAAAGCAAGCAAGCTGGCGGACGGGAACGGCCTGTTCCTGCTTGTCACCCCGGCTGGCGGCAAACTCTGGAGGCTCAAGTTTCGGATCGATGGGCGCGAGAAGCTGCTGGCCATCGGGGCCTATCCGGAAATTGGCTTGGGAGAGGCCCGTAGGCGTCGAGAGGAAGCGCGGGAACTGATCGCGCTTGGCAAAGACCCTTCGCGCGAAAAGCAGCGCGAGAAGGTGCGCGCGCGCGTTCTGGCGGCGGACACGTTCAAAGCGATCTGCGACGAGTATTGCGAGAAGCGGCGGCGCGACGGTGCAAAAGGCTGGGCACCTGCCACCGCCATCCGCAGCGAATATCTGCTTTCGCTGGTTTGCGGCTCAATCGGCAAGTTGCCCATCGGCGAGATTGAACCGGCGGACGTGCTGACAGCGATTCGCCGGATCGAAGGCAAGGGCAAGCTGGAAAGCGCCCGGCGCAGTCTGCAACTGGCGGGCGCGGTATTCCGCTATGCCGTGGCAACGGCGCGGCTGGCATCGGACCCGACCCGCGATCTGCGCGGCGCACTGACAGCGCCAACTGTCACCCACTACGGCGCGATCACCGAAGCAAACAAAGTGGGCCAGCTGCTTCGCGCCATCGATGACTATGAAGGCAGCGGCATACTCCACCGATGAAATGACAGCACACGGCTTTCGCGCGATGGCTTCCACCCTGCTGAACGAAAGCGGCAAGTGGAACCCGGACGCAATCGAGCGCGCCCTTGCCCATGGCGATACCGACAAGGTGCGCGCGGCCTATCACCGGGGAGCGCATTGGAATGAGCGGGTGGAAATGGCGCAATGGTGGTCGGATCATCTCGACCAGTTGCGAAAAGGGGCTGATATTGTGGCCTTCCCCGAACGCGAAGCAAGGTAGGCAATACCTTGGTTGAAACTTGGTAGTCGCTTTATTGACGCTGAACATGTGGATACGGCGTCGTCCAGCCTTGTGCGTTCTCGTTCCGTGCTCCATTTTTAGTAGATGCAGTCAACCAGCCGTGCGCTGAAAGATTCGAAGGCGCTGGCCGGGTATCGCGAGTGGATTGCTTCACGCGAAGCACTTCGGCTCGTCACCGAAGCTTACGCGCTCCACGATATTGTCGAATACGAATCCAAGGAACGACAGCAACGTGCCGCGATGGCTTTGGCAGCCGATGCAATCCTGCGTCGTTTGGCGGAAGGCGCTTTGCTGGCAAAGCCGATCTGGTTTCGCTTTGTCCAAGGTAGCAGCGAAGGCGCAGCGGAACATGCTTTCCATTTGCGCGAACAGGATCGCACCATCGATCCCAATTTCTGGCGGACCCTGCGGCGCTTGCAGCCCGTTGCGACCATTGACTGGATCGCGGGTGATTTCATTTTCGACGACAGCGATGCGGGCATTTACGCGAAGGGCCACGCGACCGGCGTCAAGTTTGATCTGGCCAATCTGCCAGCGCTTGACCGGTTAACGCCCAAACCTGCCTCGAAGGCTGAAGATGCACCGCAGCTACAGCGTGGAAGAACTGGCGCGCTGTCTCGACGTGCACAAGAACACTGTGCGGCACTGGCAGGCCAAGGGGCTGGAACCTATCGACAGGGGCCGCCCTGTCCTGTTCCAAGGAGCATCGGTGCGCAGCTTCCTTGCCGCCCGCAATTCCAGCCGCAAGCAGCCCTGCACTCCCGGAACGCTCTATTGCTTCCGCTGTTGTTCCCCGCGCGCCCCTGCGCTTGGCATGGTCGATTTCGTACCCATGCGCCCCGGCAGCGGCAACCTGCGCGCGCTTTGCGAACGCTGCGAAACCATCATGCACCGCCGGGTACGCGAAGCCGATATCGCTGCAATTATGCCCGGATGCACCGTCCAATTTGCGCAAGGCCAGCCACGCCTAAGTGGGCAGACCGCCCCCTCCCTGAATTGTGACTTCAAAAGGCAAGGCTATGGGCCGGAGCAGCACGCAAAGAACGAGGAAGAGAATCTCGTTTGGTGGGGCAAGGATGGCTTGGCCACCACGCCCAACTTCAAGCGGTATCGCCACAAGTTGAAGGGCGGCGGCGGCGTTGTTCCCGGCACATGGTGGGATTGGGAATTTGCCAGTCATACGGACGCAGCAAAGAAAGAACTGCGCTCGATCCTGTCCGATATCTTGCCGCAAGATGCCACCATAACGCCAAAGCCATTGACGCTGATTGAGCGGGTTATACAGGTTGCAACCGATCAGGATGCGCTCGTCCTCGACTCCTTCGCCGGGTCCGGCACCACGGCCCATGCCGTGCTGGCCGCCAATGCCCGCGACGGCGGCAATCGCCGCTTCATCCTTGTGGAGGGGGAGGATTATGCCGACCGCTTGACAGCGGAGCGGGTGCGCCGGGTTATCAATGGCTATGCCTTCACCGGCACTAGCCGTGAAGAACTGCTGCGCGAACCGATCACCTTTTCCAAGCTCCGTAACGCCAACACCCTGCTGGAAAAGGTGCAGGCCATCGAAACGCTGGACGGCCCTAAGTTCGACCGCATCGCTAAAACGGTGAGGGACGGCGCGCTGATCGTGACGGGCGAACGCGACGTGGCCGAAACCACGCCGGGGCTTGGCGGCGCATTCACTTATTGCGAACTGGGCGCGGCGATTGAAATGGATGCCATCCTGTCTGGCGAAGGCTTGCCCGATGTGGCGGCAATGGCGGGCCTGCTGTGGCACACCGCCACCGCCACGCCCTTTGTCGAAGCGGACATGGTGCCCTCCCCCGAAACTGGCGAGGGCTTAGCGACGCTGGGCAGTTTCGCCGGGCGCACATACTGGCTGATCTACAAGCCGGATCGTGACTGGCTGAAATCGGCGGAAGCCGCGCTCTCACTGGCCAAGGCCCGCGCCATCGCCGCCACCGCTCCCGGCAATCATCTGGTGTTCGCCCCCGCCAAATTCGTATCCCGCGAATTGCTGGGCCGCGAACGGCTGGACGTGGATTATGCCCCGCTGCCCTTCGCGCTCTACCGACTGGAGACAGCATAAGTGGCGTTCCGCGAACTCGCCTATCAGGCCAAGGCGCTGGCCGCGCTGGAGGCATGGCTGGAACGACTGGCTGAAGAGCGGGCGGAGGTGGATGACTACATCGCCTTCCAGCAAAGCCGGGGCCGTCCGGTTGGCAACCTGCCCGACTTTCCGACAAAGGCATGGGAACGGCTGGCGGCGGACAAGGGCGTGCCGGGTGGCCGGGCCTATGGTCAATCACGGTGAGCTGGTTTGCCTCGAAGTGAACGCCGCAATCCGCCCCTAGCCAGCGCATTTGGGGGTATGATTGGGGGTATCTTTGAATTTGCTTTGTCAGATAATGGCTTATTAGCGTGCTTTTTTGCCTTTTTCGCGGTTCCCTTCACCGCTTAGTGGTCCGGCTGGGCTCCGTATGGCCAGCGCATAGCGGCATAGAGCCGCGAACATTTCGTGCGACTTCTAACGACATTCGGCACCGCGAAGCAGGCCAGCGGTGCGCGGCAGTCAGCTGTGAGGCCGGGCGAGACCCGCACCTTGCCCCAGCCTTCGACAGGACAAATTTCATCGATGCAATGCCGCCCCACCAGCAGGCATCGAACAGGGAGCAATCCGCGATTGACCGTGAGTTTGCACTTGGGCTGGACGCCATCGCCAGCGGAAATCACGGCATGCCAGCTGTTCAGCACCTATTCGCGCCGCCCGCGCCGATGGCGTGAAGTTCTGACCGGATGAATTGTGCACCCCAAATACAGGCTGGCCCCGATAACAACCACGTCCGCGCGGTTCACCGCTCTTTCTCGAACTACGTAGAATCCCGCTAGTTCAAAATGGTCCATCAATCGCCTTGCTGCTCAAAACAGGGCTGTTATGACAAATTATGGTCGGAACCAAGGCAGCCGGATTATGAATATCCACAGCGGTTCTATCAGAACGGAATTTTCCACGAGGCCGCCAGCAGAAGGCCCAGCCATCACCATGACTGCGACGCCCGCGGACGATACTGCGACGTGGCTGGCGCTGCCGGGTGAGGAGAATCTCGTTTCGGTTGTCATCCCCACCTTCAACCGATTGCCCTTCGTGCAGGAACTGCTGGCCGCGCTGATTGCGCAGAGCTGGCGTCCGCTCCAGATCATCGTGGTCGATGATGGCTCCACCGATGGCAGCGCCGAATGGCTCGCCAGCTGGCGACCGGGCCTGCCGGGCATTAGCCATGAGATCATCCAGCGCAGCAACGGCGGGCCGGCCTCCGCGCGCAATCTTGGCTGCACAGTCGCCCGCGGACGCTTCATCTACTTCATCGATTCCGATGACCTCCCCGCACCCGATGCGATAAGTGCCCTCGTCACGCCGCTTCTCGGAAGCGATGCCGCGCTCAGTCTTGGCCAGATCGAGGAAGTCGACATGGCGGGAAAGCGGATCGCCCATGTGCGGCCCGCCTGGAATCCGAAGCACTTGCGACTGAACAGCTGGCTGACCCATGCCGCGCTCTACCGGCGTACCACCTTGCATGATGCCGGGCCTTTCAACGAAGACTTGCGGCTGGGAGAGGATACGGAGCTGCATTGGCGGATCTGCGCATCGAGCAGCTCGGTGCAGATCGTCGATCGGATCGTCGGGCTGCGCCGCCGTCACGGTTCGGACCATCTCTCGCTCAACATTCCGGTAACCTCACATGTCGAAGCGCAATTCCGCGCCGTGGCCTCCTTCTGGAACTGGGCACGGGTGGAGCAGCGGGATAGCGATGGAATCAAGCACTTCGTCCGCACGGAGCTGCTGGATGTGGCCACCAAGCTCGGCTCGGGCGGGCGGTTCGCGGCCAAGAACGAGGCCATTGCCGTCGCCATCGCCGTCGGCAGGCTAAGCCCGCTTGCCCGTTCCATCACCGTGGCCCTGTTTTCGCCGAACCAGCGCCTGTACTATGCCGTGCTAGCCTTCGCATCCCGCGCCGGGCGCGTGCTGCGGCACCCATCGCGGCTCAAGCGGCTCTGGCAGCCACCATCGGAGTACACAAGGCCGTAATCACCGCGCAGCGCCCTCTGGACCCGCAGGCAGCAAACGGCGATGCTCGATCCGGTAGACCTGATCGCACGCCGCCAGCAGCGCCGGGCGATGCGATGCGATGATCACGGTGACCTGACCCTTGAGCCTGGCCACGGCGGCACAGATTTCCGCTTCGGCGGCTGCATCGAGCGCGCTCGTCGCTTCGTCCAGCACCAGCAGGCCCGAACTGTGATAGAGCGCCCGCGCAATGCCGATGCGCTGCCTCTGCCCGCCAGACAGCAAAGTGCCGTCCTCGCCCACCCGCGTCTCGGCGCCTTGCGGCAAGGCCGCGATCAGATCGGCCAGATCGGCAGAGCGCAAGGCACTGGCGACGCGCGCCTCGTCAATCGCTTCGCCGCCAAGGTTGAGCGCGACGTTGCGCTGGATCGTATCGTTCAGCAGGAACACGTCCTGCGGCACATAGCCGACCTGCCGCCCCCAACCGCTGATCCCGGCCTCGGCCGGCGCGCCGTCCAGCAGCACGCGCCCCGTGCTCGGCGGCATCAGGCCGAGCATGATGTCAAGCAGGCTGGTCTTGCCGCTGCCGCTCGGGCCCACAAGGCCGATCACCTCGCCGAACGGCACCGACAGATGGACTTGCTCCAGCACCGGTTCGCTCGCATCGGGGTAGGTAAGGCCCACGTGTTCGAGTTGCAGCGCAGCGCGAAACGGCGGCCGCGGTGCCTGTGCCGCGCCCACCCCCGGTGCCGCCAGCGCCAGCTCGCGTTCGACATGGAGCAGTGTCGGGGTAAGGAAATGCCAGCCCTGCCCATAGGACACGATCTGGTTGACCGAGGGGATCAGGCGGAAAGCTGCCGCCCCATAAAGCGCCATCAGCGGCAGGATTCGGGCTGCATCGGCGCGCGTATCCGCCAGGAACAGCAGCATCAGCAAGCAGCCGCACACCGCGATGAATTCCAGCCAGATGCGGGGCATCGCCTCCAGCACCTCGAACCGGGCGCGGGCCTGCGCCGCGCTGCGGCTGTGCACATCGAACAGCGCGACCAGCGCGGACTGCTGGTGCAGCACGAGGATTTCCTTCACCCCGCGAAAACCCTCGCGCAGCAGCTTGTGCTGGGCATCGCGCGATGTGCGGTAGATACTCCCGGCTTCGCGGAGCAGGCGGCGGTTGCGCCGCACCATCGCCCAGCTCAGCACCCCCAGCACCGCCGCCATGATCAGCCCCGGCAGCGGTGAGACCAGCAGCAGCAAGCTCACGATCGCGCCCACCACCACCAACTGCGACAGCATGCCGAACAACATGCGCACCGCATGTGCTGCATCGAACGCCTCGTCCTGCACGGTCTGGACACATGCGGCCGTGCCGTGAGACTTGAAGAACAAGTAGGGCTGGCCAAGATAGCTCTGCAGCAGCTTGTGGCCGATCGCATCGTGCAGCGCGTTGGAGAACTGCGCTACGCGCGTGGCCACGAACGTCTGGAACATCACCTTGATGGCAAAGGCCGCAAACACCAGCAGCGCCAGCACGGTGATGGCATGATCGTACTGTTCGAACCGGCGCATGATCCCGGAAAATCCGGCGGGCAGAAGGCGCGAGGGGCCCGCCGGGGCCACCAGCAAGGCCACGACCGGCAAGATCGCACCAATGCTGACCAGTTCGAGCAGGCCCTGCACCGCCAGCAAACCAAGGATCAGCGCGGGCTCACGCCCGACGGATCCGTGCACATGCCGCAGAATCGCCAGCGCCGGGCGGATATGCACCCTGCCAAAGCCGGTCATTTCGTTCATCCCCCGCGCTTCGCCGCAGCAGCCGGATCAAGCTCGAACAGCATGCCATAGTGATCGGACAAGGGCACCATGCGCCGCCCGGCCTTGACCGCGGCATCCTCCAGCACCAGCCGCGCGCGCTTCACGCGGAGCCGTTCGAGGCCGGATTGCGGCACGAACAGATGATCGACCCGCTGGTTCGGCAAACCGCGATAGCGGCCCGCCGCCACGATGGGATTGGCCGCGTTCCACGAATAGCCGGCGTGTTCGTGATCGCTGCCATTGGCCAGCACGAACCCGTCTTTATAGCCCGACGCCAGCAGGGCTGCATAGTTTGGCACCGCATAGTTGGGGCCGCAGTTGAAATCCCCCACCAGCAGATCCGGCCCGCCAATGCCTGCGGCTTTCTGCCCCGGAGCTGCCCGGCCGGAGCAGGCCGCCATCAGCGCCGCGATCTCCCGCTCGCGGCAAGCCATGCTGCCTGCCGAAAGCGGATGGCGCAGCCCTGCGCTGATCGAAAGATGCACGTTCACCAGCCGGAGCAGACCGAAACCCGGCGCATCGAGCGCGGCATGGAGAAAACCCTGCTGCCAGAAGGCATGCAGCAGATCCCGATCGCGGTAGGGGGAGAAGCCCGGATCGTGCAGCGGGTGCCGCGAAAGGATCAGCAACCCGCTCCCCCCGAATGTGCCGTTCTGCGGCGCGCCGACCGCATGGGGATAAACGCCGCGCAGCGCATGGATCAGCCGCTGCTGACACCGGCGGCCAAACACTTCCTGCAGCATGAGGACATCGGCACCAGTCGCCGCCAGCAAGGCAGGCGCCGCCGCAAGGCGCGCCTCGAACGCAGGGGCCATCCTGAAAACGTGGCGCCCTGCCATCGTCAGGTTCAGCAGGCCAAGGTTGTATGTCAGGATTTTCATGTTTGCCTTGGCAGTTTGCACCTGTCACTTTGCGAAGAATTGGCAAGGCAGGACGGGTAAAACCTGAAGCTGCAGCAAGGTATCGTCATGCTGCCCCACCATCATTTGCCCGCGATTTGAGAAGGGCGTTCAATCGTGTCAACCGGTACCACTATCTACGTCGATGCAGTGTGCGACCTGTTCCATTTCGGACATGTCGAGTTCTTCGCCCGCGCCCGCGCGCTGGGTGATCGCCTGATCGTCGGCCTGCTCAGCGATGCCGACGCCGCGACGTACAAGCCGCAGCCGATCCTCACTCACGCCGAACGGGTCGCGGTCGTCAAAGGGTGCCGCCATGTCGATCTGGTGCTCGAAGAACCGGCACCGCTGCACTGCACGCGGGCGTTCCTCGATGCTATCGGCGCAGCGTTCTGCTGCCACGGAGACGATATGCCTCCCGAAGAGCTGGCCTTCTGGTATGCCGATCTGATCGGCAGCGGGCGGCTGCGCACGGTGCCCTATTCGGCCGGCATATCCTCGCGCGGGATCATCGCCCGCGTGGTCGAGCGGGCGCGCGAGGGCACCTTGCGGCCCGGCAGCACGCTTTGATCGGGGCATGAAAGTTCCGCACACGGTGCGTTGGCTTGCGGCGCGCTGGGCCTGGCAGCTCGGCCTCACCGATCCTTTCGCCGACTGCTGGGATCCCGCCTCGCGCCGCCGGATCGAGGATCTCGTTGGCCGGATCGCCCGCTGCGCCGCGCGCGAAGGCATCGGGCTGTTCCTGTTCTGGGGGACGCTGCTGGGCCAAGTCCGGCAGGGCGATATCCTGCCGTGGGACGACGATGTCGATCTGGCGCTGTTCGAAGTGCCGCCAGCAGCAGTGGCCGCGCTGCTCGCGGCCTGCCGGGTGGAAGGGCTCGGCGCGGTGGAGATCGATCCCGGCGAAAAGATCATCAAGATCTTCGACCCCGGCTTCACCCCCATCCCCGGCCGCTCGTGGACCTGGCCCTTCGTGGATCTGTTCATCTACCGGACAACGCCGCTCACCGGTGCTGTCCCCGGCGTGTGGGACGGTTCGCCCCCCGTCTCGCCCGAAATGGTCCTCCCGGGTGAGCCGGTTGCTTTCGCCGGATCAGACCTGCTGCTGCCCCGGCAAGCGGGCGCCATTCTCGATCGGTTCTATCCAGGCTGGCGCCGCGAAGAACGCTCGTCATCGTGGAACCACAGGCTGGAAGCGGAAATTCGGTTTCCGCAATCCCGCCGCATCCGCACCCATGCGCAAGGACGCAAAATTGTCCCCGGCTGGCACTGAGCAGACAGCCCCGCCGCATCCGAACGCTCCGGCCCGCCTGAAAGCAGCCTGCGGATCACCGCCAGCCCCCGATCAGAATGAAGGCCGCCCACACCCCGGGATCGGAAATCTCGTCGCGCTGCCGGATTAGCGCCAACTGCGCCTCGCGCAGCGCGGCAGACTTGCTCAGGCCCTTGGCCAGCCCGGTGTAGAACGCCTTCATCAGCTGCGCCGTGCCGGCATCGTTCACCTGCCACAGCGAGGCGAGCACGCTGCGCGCGCCCGATTGCACCGCTGCGCCTGCCAGCCCGAGGCTGGACTGGTCATCGCCCACCGCCGTCTCGCACGCGCTCAGCACCAGCAGATCGAGCTGTTCGCCGCGCAGCTGGTTGCGCGCGATCAGGCCGCGCAAGTCGGTAATTGGAATCTGCTCACCGTCCGCCACGATGTACGAGCGGTCCGAACGCCCGTTGAAGCTGGCATGGGTGGCCAGATGCAGCACATCGGTCTGCCGGGTCGCCAGCGCGTGTTCCAGATCGATGCGGCGGAAGTTCTCGATGAAGGCGCTGCGCCGGTATCCGGCGGCGGCGAACCGGGCCTCCTCACTGGTGCCGCTGAGCGCCGGAAACGTGCCGACCGGCAACGTGACGGCCTTTTCCAGCGAAGCCGCAACCACGCCGGTGCTCGCCCCGCGCAGCCCGGCGCCGGGCTGTGAATAGGCCAGCGAAGGGACCACGCCCAGATTGGTCTGCTCGATCAGGAAGGCCCCCTTGGCATCGAGCAGCGCGGCAAACGGCAGAGTGCTGAGCGGGCCATCGGGAATGACGACCAGCGTGCTTCCCGGCCCGAGCCGTTCGGCGACCGGCGAGATCAGGATATCATAGAGCTGCCGGGCCGGGGCGCGCCAGCTGTCATCGCTGCCATAGCTCACCGATTCGGCCATCTTGCTGACCAGCCCGATCACGTCAGACCGGCCATAGCGGCGGTTTGCCGCCAGCAGATGGTAGCGCGGCGGCGCGCCATCGGCCCCGGCCCCTCCTGCTGCATAGATCAGCAGCACCCGGTCCGGCAGCAGCACCGGATAAAGCAGCACTTCGCGCGGCCCCAGTTCGGCGGGCCGGATCGGCGTGCGCGCGGCCACGCATTCGCTGCCGAACACGCTTTGCAGCTCGGCCTGGCGATAGTCCTCGACCAGCGCCTGCGCCTCGGCAATGCGCACCGGATCATCGGCCCCATCGCCTACGACCAGCAGCCGGTCGGCCAGCAGCGCCTCGTAAACCGGCTGGACCCGCAGCGTGAAATTGGATTCCGCCGTCGTCCCGTCAAACCGGGGCAGCAACGGTCGCACACTGCCCAGCGCGCGGAACGCAGCGGTCAGATGGTCGCTGCGGTTCGCGGGATCAGCCTGCGCCAGCAGCAGGTGCCAGTCCGGCAGGCGCAGCGGGAGAATACCCCGGCTCTCGAGATAGATCGCCTCGCGCAGCAGGCGGCTGGCGGCCTCCCCGTCCCCTTGCGCCAGCGCAATCCGGGCGCGCAGCGCCGCTGCCTGTGAACGCTGGCGATCATCGGCTGCCCCCGCCGCCATCGTGTTGACGGCTTCGACCAGCCGGGGATCTTCTGCACTGGCCCTAGCATCGATGGCCGCATCGGCCAGCCGCCCCATCAGATCAAACCGCAGCGCGGCATCCGGCACGCGCGCCGAACCGCCCAGCGCCTCCAGCGCAATCCGCCCGGCGCGCTGCTGCGAACGCGCCAGTTCGCCGGGCGTTCGCCGCCCATGATCAAGCCAGTAGCGCGCCAGCCGCAAACTGGCTTTCGCGCCCGTATCAAAGGCCCCGGCGCTGCGGGCTTGGCCAATCGCGCAGGTCAGCGCGTTCACGGTCGCCAGTGCAACACCCGGCACGCTCATGCTGCGCTGGTCCATCGCGAAGCAACCCGGAGTTGCAGATTCCTCGGCAGCCGCCAGCGCTGCGGGCACTGCTCCACCGGGCGAACCACTACGCAGCGCGGTGCGCCGCTGCCCGCGCGCGCCCATCGCAAAGCCACCCAGATTGAGCAGGCCTAGGCGATAGGCCGCCAGCGCGCACAGATCATCGCGCTTCGCCGCCACCGCAAGGCGGTATCCAGCCACCAGCAGCAACCGCGCCTGGTAGGGGCTGCCGCCCTTGCCGAGCCGGTAGGCCTCCCCCGCCGCGGCGCAGAATGCGGCTTTGGAGTCGGATGGCTTGCTGGATGGGGCACTGGATGGGGTGCCGGGCTCCCCCCGCTGATCTGCCGCCACCACGCCCATCAGCAAGGCAATGGCGCGGTCCGCCGCCGCCACCTGATCGGGGTTCGCGGCCAGCATGGATTCCACCGCAGCCGCAGCCATTGCCGGATTTCCATCCATTCCGGCATCGGTTCCGGCGTCAATGTCAGAAGGGACCGCCGATCCCCCAGCGCCGGGGCTGCGCGCCCATGCCTGGCACAAGGCGACAGGATCGGCCGCCTGCGCTTCTGCCGCCGCCGCCGCGCATGGCCAGACGGCCAGCGCCGCAGCGACCGCCAAGGCCAGCCGCACCCGCGTGAACCCCGCGCCGCGCATTGCGTTCACCAGAGCCTCCTCCCGGAACGTCTTCGCGGAAAAGGGTACCCGATTATCGCGCGGCGCAGTACGATTTTTGATCGGTGCGGAGCAGCGCGTCAGCTACTCAGGCCCGCCGCAGCGATCCCGGCAAGCGCGGCGAGTTCGTCGTTGTCGCTGGTGTCACCCGTCACGCCCACCGCGCCGATCACAGCGCCATCCGCGCGCACGAGCACGCCGCCCGCCGCCGGCACGATGCCGGCAGGATTGAGCCCCGCCGCTGCGTTGATGAACGTGGGCCGCTCGATCGCCATTTCGCCGATGGTGCGCGAGGACACGCCCAGCGCCAGCGCGCCCGAAGCCTTGGCGGTCGCGATTTGCGGGCGCAGGTTCGAGGAGCCATCCTCGCGCGCGAAGGCGATCAGGTGGCCGCCTGCATCGAGCACGGCAACGCTGATAGGCTTGAGGTTAAGCGCGCGCGCTTCCTTGAGCGCGCCGGAAACGATGATCTGGGCCTGATCGAGCGAAATACGGGTCATGGTAATTACTCCTGGGGAAGATGCTTCAGTGATTGCGGTCTTGGCCCGCCAGTCGCCCAGTCGAGCAATTCGATGGTGTGAACGACAGGCAGCCCGGAATGACGGGCAATCTGCACCGCGCAGCCGACATTGCCGGTGGCGATGACATCGACCTCCAGCGCCGCTAGCCGCTCGGCCTTGCGCGCGCCGAGCTGGTCGGCGAGTTCGCTCTGGAGAATGTTGTAGGTGCCCGCCGATCCGCAGCACAGATGGGCTTCGGCGGGCAGGCGCACGACATAGCCGGCCTCCGCCAGCAGCCGTTTCGGCGCTTCGGTCACCTTCTGCCCGTGCTGCAGCGAACAAGGCGGGTGATAGGCGACGGTGAGGCCGCGCGGGGTTGCCGCCGGAAGGCCGTGCTTGGCCAGAAACGCGCTCACATCCATCGCCAGCGCGCTCACCCGCGCGGCCTTTTCGGCATAGGTGGGATCGGTGCGCAGCATGTGGCCATAGTCCTTGATCGTGGTGCCGCAGCCTGATGTCGTGACGATCACCGCGTCGAGCCCCTCCCCCTCGATCTCGGCCATCCACGCATCGACATTGCGCCGCGCCGCCGCCAGCGCATCCGCATCGCGCCCCATATGGTGCACCAGCGCGCCGCAGCAGCCTTCCCCTCGCGCAAACACCACTTCGCACCCGGCGCGCTCCAGCAAGCGCAAGGTCGCCGCGCGCACTTCGGGGCTCAGCACCGGTTCGGCGCAGCCTTGCAGCAGCGCGACGCGCGCCTTGGCGCCCGCCACCCGCACCGGGATCGCCGGAGCAGGTGCAGGCACCCGTGCCGGGGCCAGCTCCAGCATCGCTGCCAGCGGTCGCAGCACCTTCACCCGCTTCATCAGCGGCACCAGCGGACGGCCCAGCGGTGCCCATTCCAGCGCCAGCCGCATCCGCCCCGGATAAGGCAGCACCAGGGCCAGCAGCCGCCGCGTGGCCCGCTCATGCCAGGGCCGCTTGTAGTGCTCATGGATATAGGCCCGCGCGTGATCGACGAGGTGCATGTAATTCACGCCCGAAGGGCACGTCGTCATGCAGGCAAGGCACGAGAGGCAGCGGTCGACATGCTTGACCGTCTCCCGCCCCGGCTTGCGCTGGTTCTCCAGCATGTCCTTGATAAGATAGATCCGCCCGCGCGGGCTGTCGTTCTCGTCGCCCAGCAGAACATAAGTCGGGCAGGTCGCGGTGCAGAACCCGCAGTGCACGCACTTGCGGATAACGCCCTCGGACGCCGCCATCGCCGGATCGGCGAGCGCCTCAGGCGGAAACTGCGTCTGCATCGGCATCCTCCGCAAACCGCCCGGTGACGAACACGCCCGTGGGATCGAACGCCCGCCGCACCCGCGCTTCCAGCGCCATCACGCCGCGCGCGCGGGGATGGAAAGCGGGGACGCGCGCCCGCATCGCTTCTGGCGCGCGAACAAGCCGCGCTTCGCCGCCAAGCTGCGCTGCAAGCGTGCGCACGCCACCATTCTCGACAGCGGTGGCAACCCAGACGCGCCCGCCGCCCCAGTCCATCGCCCACTCGGCGCCTTCCGGCAGCGCCGCAATCAGCGCCGGAGCGCTGCGCGGCGGCAGATGCACATCCCAGCGCACCGCACCCCTCAGGCCTTGGCCGGTCATGGCCTGCTGCCACAACGGTGCGGCATCCTTCAGCTGCTCCAAGGCGCAATGCGCCGCCAGCAGCCCCGGCAACGCCGCACACCGCGCTGTGACCGAAGGCGCAAAACCCGCCACGCGCAGCAGCACCGTGCCATCGCTCAGCGCCGCGGCTGCCGAAACCTCGGCATTGCTGCCCAGCGCGCAGGCCATCGCCGCATGGGCTGCTGCCGGAGCCAGCCCGCGCGCCGCCAGCGTCACCACTTCGCGCGGGCGCGGCAGCACTTTCACGGTCAGTTCGGCCAGCGCCCCGATCCGGCCCCACGATCCCGCCATCAGCTTGGGCAGATCATAGCCGGTCACGTTCTTGACGACCTTCGCGCCTGCGACAAACACCTCGCCGCGCCCGGAAACCGCCGTCAGCCCCAGCAGGTGATCGCGCGCGCTGCCTGCCGTTACCCGCCGCGAACCCGCCACGCCTGCCGCCATCGTGCCGCCGATCGTCGCGCCAGCATCGCCCCACGGCTCGAACGCCAGCATCTGGCCTTCGGACGCGACCAGCGCCTGCACATCGCTCAGCAAGGTTCCCGCGCGCACCGTCAGCACCAGTTCCGCCGGATCGTAATCGACCACACCCGTCAGGGCTGCCAGCGAAACCAACTCCGTCTCGCGCGGCGCACCAAACGCCGCCTTGGTCCCGCCCCCGCGCAGTTCCAGCTTGCCCCCGCTCGCCGCCGCATCGGCGACAATCTCGGCGAGGTCCGCCGCGTCTCTCGGCTCCAGCATCAGAACCTCGGCAACTCTGGACGCGGCAAAGCGCCGTGATGCACGTGCATCCGCCCCAATTCGGCGCAGCGGTGCAGCACCGGGAACACCTTGCCCGGATTGAGCAGAAGCTCGGGATCGAACGCGCACTTCACGCGCTGCTGCTGCTTGAGGTCGGCCTCGCTGAACATCTCGGGCATCAGATCGCGCTTCTCGATGCCCACCCCGTGCTCGCCCGTCAGCACCCCGCCGACCGCCACGCACAACCGCAGAATATCCGCGCCAAACGCCTCGGCCTTGTCGAGTTCGCCCGGCACGTTTGCGTCGTAAAGGATCAGCGGATGCAGGTTGCCGTCGCCCGCGTGGAACACGTTGGCGACGCGCAGGCCGTATTCGCCCGAAAGCTCCTCCATCCGCCGCAGCACATCGGGCAAGCGGCGGCGCGGAATCGTCCCGTCCATGCAGAGGTAGTCCGGCGAAATGCGCCCCACCGCCGGAAACGCCGCCTTGCGCCCGGCCCAGAATGCCATGCGCTCGGCCTCGCCGTCCGAAACGCGAGAAGTCACCGCGCCATTGGCATCGGCAATCCGCGCAATCTCGCCGATCAGGAAATCGCATTCCGCCGCCGGGCCATCGACTTCTACAATCAGCAGCGCGCCGACATCGAGCGGATAACCGACCTGCACGAAGGCTTCCGCCGCATAGATCGCGGGCCGGTCCATCATTTCCATGCCCGCCGGGATGATCCCTTCGGCGATCACTTGTGCCACGCAGGCCCCCGCCTGCTCGGCATCAGGGAAACCAACCAGCACTGCCCGCGCCGTCTCGGGCTTGGGCAGGATGCGCACCGTCACTTCGGTGACGACGCCAAGCAGTCCTTCGGACCCCACCACCACGCCCAGCAGATCGAGCCCGCAGGAATCGAGATGCCGCCCGCCCAGCCGCACGATCTCGCCGTCCATCATCACGATCTCGACGCCGAGCACGTTGTTGGTCGTGAGGCCGTATTTCAGGCAATGCACCCCGCCCGAATTCTCCGCGACATTGCCGCCGATGGTGCAGGCGATCTGGCTCGAAGGATCGGGCGCGTAATAGAAACCGCGAGCCTCCACCGCCTGCGTGATCGCAAGGTTGGTGACGCCCGGCTGCACCACCGCCACGCGGTCCTCGTAGTCGATCTCGAGCACCCGCTTGAACTTGCCCAGCCCCAGCAGCACCGCATCGGCCAGCGGCAGCGCCCCGCCCGAAAGCGAAGTTCCCGCCCCGCGCGGCACCACCTTCACGCCCTCAGCATGGCACCACTTGAGGACGGCGGAGACTTGCGCCGTCGTCTCAGGCAGCACGACCATGAGCGGCGGCTGACGATAGGCGGTCAGCCCATCCGATTCCCATGGCCGCAAGGCCTCGGGCGCGTCGATCACGCCCTCACCCGGTACGATCGCCCGCAGCGCCCGCGCGATCCGCTCGCGCTTGGCGAGCGTCTCCGCGTCAGGCACCGGCATGGCAATCGTCATCGGCAAAGTCTCCGGTTCAGGCTGCCGCCTTCACCTTCTGGCGGAACGCATGCAGCAGTGGCTCGGTATAGCCGCTCGGCTGCGATACGCCATCGAACACCAGCGCCCGCGCCGCCTGAAACGCGAGGCTGCCCGCCGGATCGCTCGCCATCGGCTGGTAGAGCGGATCGCCCGCGTTCTGCGCATCGACCTTCGCCGCCATGCGCAGCAGCGCCGCGTCCACCTGCTCAGGCGTGACGACGCCGTGCAGCAGCCAGTTGGCGATATGCTGGCTCGAAATCCGCAAGGTAGCGCGGTCCTCCATCAGGCCGACATCGTTGATATCGGGCACCTTGGAGCAACCAATGCCCTGATCGACCCAGCGCACGACATAGCCCAGAATGCCCTGCGCATTGTTGTCGATCTCGGCCTGAATGTCTTCCGCAGACCAGTTCTGCCCCGCCGCGACCGGAATGGTCAGCAGCGCATCGAGGCTGGCGATCCCTTCGGCGCGCCGCTCCACCTGCCGGGCGAAAACATCAACCTGATGATAATGCGTGGCGTGCAGCACCGCCGCTGTCGGCGAAGGCACCCAGGCAGTGTTCGCGCCGGTCTTGGGGTGGCCCACTTTCTGCACCAGCATGTCGGCCATGCGGTCGGGCATCGCCCACATCCCCTTGCCGATCTGCGCCTTGCCCGAAAGCCCGCAGGCCAGCCCGATCTGCACGTTGCGATCTTCGTAGGACGTGATCCACGGGCTCGTCTTCATGTCGCCCTTGCGCAGCATCGCGCCCGCCTGCATCGAGGTGTGCATCTCGTCGCCCGTGCGATCCAGGAAGCCGGTGTTGATGAACATGATGCGGTCCTTCACCGCATGGATGCAGGCAGCAAGGTTCGCGCTGGTGCGGCGCTCCTCATCCATCACGCCGATCTTGAGCGTGTGGCGCGCAAGGCCCAGCACGTCTTCCACCGCATCGAACAGATCGTTGGCGAAAGCGGCTTCTTCCGGCCCATGCATCTTGGGCTTCACGATATAGACCGAACCCGTCCGGCTGTTGCGGCGCGCGCCATTGATGTCGTGCTTCGCGATCAGGCTGGTGACGATGCCATCGAGAATGCCCTCCGGCGCCTCACCCCCGCCCGGCAGCAGCACTGCCGGATTGGTCATCAGGTGGCCCACGTTGCGCACCAGCAGCAGCGAACGGCCATGCAGCGTCAGCGTGCTGCCATCGTTCGCGGTATAGACGCGGTCCGCATTCAGCCGACGCGTCATCATTGCGCCGCCCTTCTCGAAGGTGTCCTCAAGGTTGCCCTGCATCAGCCCGAGCCAGTTGGCATAGGCCGCGACCTTGTCCTCGGCATCGACCGCCGCGACCGAATCCTCGCAGTCGCAGATGGTGGAAATCGCGGCTTCGAGCACGACGTCGGCGATACCCGCCGGATCGTCCTTGCCGATGGGATGCGCGGGATCGATCACCACTTCGATGTAGAGGCCATTGTGGCGGAAGAGGAGGTTTGCGCCCGCCCGGCCGGCCAGCTGGCCTGCGTCCTTCAGCGCTGGTTCGCCGCCCGTCCAGTCGGTCCACGAACCCGAAGCCAGCGGCACCGCCTCATCGAGAAACGCCTTGGCCCAGGCAATCACTTGGCCCCCGCGCACGGGATCGTATCCTTTGCCCGCCGCTGCGCCGGGGATCGCATCGGTGCCATAGAGCGCATCATACAGGCTCCCCCAGCGCGCATTCGCCGCATTCAGCAGGAACCGCGCATTGAGGATCGGCACGACCAGCTGCGGCCCCGCCGTCACCGCCAGTTCGGCATCGACATTCTGCGGCGCAACCGTGAACGGCGCGGGCTCCGGCACAAGATAGCCGATTTCGGTGAGGAACGCCTTGTAGGCCGCCATGTCCTGAGCCTGTCCGGCGCGCGCCTTGTGCCACGCGTCGATCTTCGCCTGCAGGTCTTCGCGCTTGGCGAGCAGCGCGGCATTGCGCGGCGCGAACGTGCCGAAGATATCCGCCGCGCCAGCCCAGAAGGCGTCCGCCGCCAGCCCCGTCCCCGGCAGTGCGCGCGTCTCGATGAAGTCCGCGAGAACACCCGCCACTTGCAGCCCCGAACGCTCGACATATCCGCTCATCGCACCGACTCCCATAATCCGAAGCCCCTCCCTATCCCCCTGTGCCGCCTACCGGTAGAAGGAAATAATTCAACGCAGCTTCTCCTTGGGGTTAACAATGTTCGATCCCGATTACGATCTCTTCCTCGCCATCGTCGAAGCCGGTTCGATCTCTGCCGCCGCCCGCGCGGCCGGCGCGTCCACCGCTGCCCTGTCAAAGCGCCTCGCCCGGCTGGAGGAGCGGCTCTCCGCCCGGCTCGTCCACCGCACCACGCGCCGGCTTGCGCTCACCCCCGCCGGGCAGGATCTGCACGACGCGCTCCTCCCGCTGCGCTCCACCCTCAAGGCTGCCGAAGAGCGCGTCAGTGGCCGCCACGCCCATGTGCGCGGGCCCTTGTGCGTCACCGCGCCCACCTCGTTTGGCCGGATGCATGTGGTGCCGCATGTGCCCGGCTTCCTCGCCGCCCACCCGGACGTGCGCCTTCAGCTCGATCTCTCCGACGAATTTGCCGATCTGCTCGATGGCTCCTGCGATCTGGCCATCCGCATCGGCGCGAAGATCGGCACCGGCCTTACCGGCCACCGCCTTGGCACCAGCCACCGCGTGCTCTGCGCCGCGCCTGCCTACCTTGCCGCCTTCGGCACACCCGAAGTGCTGGCGGACCTCAAACAGCACCGCCTGCTCGCCACCACCAGCCAGCTGCCGTGGCAGCTCGATGGCCCCGAAGGCACCGTCACCCATTCCGGCCAGAGCCACGTGCGCACCAATTCCAGCGAAGTCGTGCGCGAGCTTGCGCTAGGCGGCTGCGGCATCGCACTGCGTTCGCTGTGGGATGTGCACGAAGCCTTGGCTTCAGGCGCGCTGGTGCGGGTGCTTGCGCGGTATCAGGGCTCGCAGGATGTCGGCATCTATGCCGTCCATGCCCCCACCCCGGCGCTTCCGGCGCGGATCGAGGCGTTCGTCACGCACCTTGGCGCCCACCTGCAGGCGGGCAGCGCGCTGGGTTAGGGGCCCTGACCTAGGCGCTGACCTTCAAGCAGGCGATGCCCCGCGCGGTCAGCCGTCCGCAGATCGCATGGGCATCCGGGCCGGACGCGCGCAGGCGATAAACCTGCACCGAACGCACCACCGCCGGGATAATCACCGGCTCCAGCGCCTCAAGCTCCGGCTCGCTGGCGGCCAGCGCCTGCCACAGCGCATCCGCACCTGCCACATTGCCCGCCGCCGCCAGCTGGATCGTCTGCTTCGGCCCCTGCGCCGCAACGTAGGGCACGCGCGGCGTAGCCGGTGCTGCTGCAGGCTTTGGCGCAGTGCCAGCTTGCTGCACCGGCTGCGGTTGAACGGGCGCAGGCAGGCCCAGCGCCGCGCTTTTTGCCGCTGCCGCAAACGTCAGCGGCTGGCGCAGGATCACCACCGAAGTCGCCGCCGGATTGGTCAGCGCATAAAGATCGCGCGCAAAGCCATAGGGCAGGCGGATGCACCCGTGCGAGGCGGGCGCCCCCGTCACGCGCCCGGCATGAAGCGCCACACCGCCCCACGTCAGCCGCTGCATATAAGGCATCGGCGCGTTGCCATAAGTGCGCGAGCGGTGCTTCACGTGCTTCTGCAGGATGGTAAACGTGCCCGCAGGCGTGCCATAGCCGCGCCGCCCGGTGGAGACCGTGGTCTCACCCCAAGGCTCGCCATCCTTGAACACATAGAGCCGCTGCGAAGGGATGCTCACCACGATCAGCACGCCCTTGGCGGCTGCAGAAGCCGGAGTTGGAGGCGGCGGCCCGGGCGGCGGGCCATCCAGCGCCGGATCCGGCCCGCATTGCGCCGGAGCCGCGGCCACAAGTGCAGGCGGCGCAGACAAGGCAGCCCGTTCGGCAAACGCACCGCGCGCCAGCACGCCGCAGCCCAGCAATGCCAGCAGCAAGCCCGCCAAAACGGGGATTCGTCCCAGAGCCCAACCCATGAAGGTTTGGTTAATGGAACCTTACCCCCCGTGACACCGCTTTTTGGTCCGGATCGCCGGTATCCCCGCGCCGCTGTCCCTCAGCGGGACGCGCGGCCTGAGGGGCTCACCAGGTCCCAGTGTTGGCCATGCTCGCCCACGGCTCAGCCGGCTCCAGACGCCCGTCCTGCAGCAGTTCGATGGAAATCCCATCCGGGCTCTTCACGAAGGCCATGTGTCCATCACGCGGGGGGCGGTGGATGATGTGCCCGGCGGCCTGAATCTTCGCGCAAGTCTCGTAGATATTGCTCACCTGGTAGGCGAGGTGGCCAAAATTGCGCCCGCCGCCATAGACTTCAGCCGGGCTGCCATCTTCGGCGGGCCAGTTGTAGGTCAGTTCGACCTCGGCCACGTTTTCGCCTCCCGGCGCGGCCAGGAAGATCAGGGTGAAGCGGCCTTGCTCGCTCGAAAAGCGGCGCACTTCCTTCACCCCGAACAGCTCGAAGAAGGCGATCGTCGCATCCGGATCGGTCACGCGGATCATTGCGTGGAGGAACTTGGTCAAACTAACGTCTCCTGCTCATTCAATTTCGGTTCATCGCCAGAATTGCACAATTCATCGCACAGTTCGCCGCAGGCCAAGCGCCGACAGGGAGACCATACCGTGACCAGTACCGATAATGAGGCTGCCGCCGATTCCCAATCGTTTCTTTCACGCCTGAGCCCGTCCGCCAGCCTGCGCCCCGCGCTGGCCGCAGCGGGCGTGCTCGCGCTCGGCGTGGTGGTGGGCGGCTATCTGCTGGGTGACGGCCTGCGGCGCAGCCGCGAAGCGGAGCGCGCGGTCACCGTGCGCGGGCTGGCCGAACGCGAAGTGACCGCGGACCTTGCCACCTGGACCATCGCCTATTCCGCCACGGCATCCGACATGGCGAGCGCGCAGGCCAGCGTGGATCACGACAGCCAGGAAATCCGCGCGTTCTTTTCCGGCCTCGGCTTCCCCGCAGAGGCGCTTCAGCCCACCGGCGTCAACGTCAGCACCAGCACCGACAACGGCCTGACCAGCTTCACCGTCCGCCAGCGCATGGCGCTGCGCACCACCGATATCAAGCGCGCCGAAAACGCCGTGCGCCGCCAGTTCGATCTGGTGCGCCGGGGGGTGATGCTCGAGGAAGGCTCAGGGATGGCCTATACTTTCACCGGGCTGGACAAGATCAAGCCCGACATGGTCGCCGCCGCGACCAAGGATGCGCGCCGCTCCGCCGAGCAGTTCGCCAAGGACAGCGGCACCGGCGTCGGCGGGATCAAGAGCGCCACGCAAGGCTACTTCGAAGTCACCGCGCGTGACGGCGATGGCGGCGGCGGCTGGGGCGTTTCGGACACGCCCTTCAAAAAGGTCCGCGTGGTCACCACGATCGATTTCTATCTGCGTTGAAGTTTGCGCCGCGCACGCAGCGGGGCGGCACCAGCCCACTCCCCCGCCCGACCACCCACAAGCGTATCCTGAATGGGTGGTCGGGCGGGGGAGTGGGCGGATCCAGACCCGGGCCGTGAGGCCCGCAAACAGAAAAAGGGGCGCACCGCATGGCGGCGCGCCCCATCCCCCCTGCAAATGGAATCAGCTCAGAACGAAGCAGTCAGCGAAACCACGCCCACCGGCTTGGTCGTGCGGTAGAACGAGTTCGAGCACACATCGATCGCCGTGGGCGAACCCGCGCCGCTGCACAGGCCGCTCTGCGCGAAGTCGCTCCGGTGCATGTTCGTGCCGACGACTGAGGCATCGAGCGCAAGGTTCTTATACTTTGCGGTAACGCCGACGTTGTAGTCAAAGAACGGCTTCGGCAGGTCGAAGCCGCCACCGGTGTGCGCGAGGTGCGAATGGATGGTCAGCGGCGTGCCCGGAATTGCTCCGCCCAGTTCCCCGTAAACGTAGAGATTCTCGCGATGCGTCGAGGTGAAGTTGTAGTTGAACACCTTCTGCGCAGGCGCAAAGTTCGCGCCGACCTTGGCGGTCACCGGGCCAAGCGTCTTGGCCACCGAGCCATAGATTTCCCAGTAGTTGCCAACCGTGGCGCCCGGATAGATGTAGCCGTAAATGCCGCCGTCGATGGTGAAGCCGCTATTGCCGATGCCGTGGGTATAGCCGCCGTAGATGTCGATCTCGGTGCCGCCGATGTTGATCGGGCTGCTCCCGGCCGAAGCGCTCGAACCCCAGGTCGAAATATAGAAGCCCGAACTGTGCGCGATGGTGAACGTGCCTTGCACCACCGGCTTGTTGTCAGACTGCGCGACGCCGCGGAACCGGTACTGGCTGGCGATGGTCGCCGCGCCGGTCACGGTGATGTCGCTCGGCGGCGCGGTCTCATCGGCCAACGCGGGTGCCGCAGCAGCAAAGCTCAAGGCGGCAAGAGTGGCGGCCACAAGGGCCTTGCTGGACGTACGCATGGGAAATCCTTTGTTTTTGGGTTTGCGTCGTCCCACCTGCACAGACCGTGGCCGATCCATTCGCGTGGTCGGCCTTCGTTCTGTAACTTTTTATTGCTGAATATTGCTGCGCTGCACAAGGGCCAGAAAACGGCTTATCGCAGCTTTCCCACGCTCTGTTGCAATTGCGCACCATCGGTGCAGAGCGACTTGTAAGTGCAACCCCGGACCCCATATCCGGCCCGTCAGGCCCATTCTCCATGCTGAAACGTCTCCGCACCCTCTTCGAAACCCGCTCCGCACCGGACGTGATCCCATCGCTGCCCGATGGGCAGCGCGTCTATGCCATCGGCGATATTCACGGCCGCTGCGATCTGCTGTGCCGGATGATCGCGCGGATCGAGGCGGACGAGGCAGGACGCGATCCTGCCGATTCGACCGTCATCCTGCTCGGCGATCTCGTCGATCGCGGGCCTGATAGCGCCGGGGTCATCGCCACCGCGCGCGAATGGGCCAAGCGCCGCCGCGTGCGCATCCTTGCGGGCAACCATGAGGAAATGTTCCTCGGCAGCCTGGAGCGCGATGAAACGCTGCG
The DNA here is from genome assembly GCF_002278815.1 of Novosphingobium sp. PASSN1. Classification (NCBI taxonomy): domain Bacteria; kingdom Pseudomonadati; phylum Pseudomonadota; class Alphaproteobacteria; order Sphingomonadales; family Sphingomonadaceae; genus Novosphingobium; species Novosphingobium sp. PASSN1. The sequence continues at coordinate 278,588 of NZ_NKIS01000006.1, forward strand.
CCACTTCCTGCGCCATGGCGGCCGCGAAACCCTGCTGAGCTATCCCATCGCGCCCGATGTCTACAGCCGCGCGACGCTCGAAGAACTGCGCGCGATCATGAACGAGGTCATCCCGGCCGAAGACATCGCCTTCATGCAGGGGATGGAAGACCGCATCCAGATCGGTGATTACGTCTTCGTCCACGCCGGCGTGCGCCCCGGCATCCCGCTCGAAGACCAGAAAACATCGGACTTGCGGTGGATTCGCGGCGAATTCATCGATGCCCCGGAGAACCGCGAGTTTGCTGTCGTCCACGGCCACACGATCCTCGAATCGCCGCATGTCTCGCCGCTGCGCATCAGCCTCGATACCGGTGCCTATGCCTCGGGCCTGCTCACCGCCGTCGGCCTTGAAGGCACCGCACGCTGGCTGATTTCAGTGCAGGGCGAACCAGCGGCAGCGGCCGCCTAGTCTTCGAACAGCACCGTCCGGATCGCCCCGTCCTCGCGGTAGACCGGCGCTTCCCGGCTGACTTCGTACATCCGGTTCCAGGTCGCCGTGGGGCCAAGCCCGACCAGCGCATCGCGCATCTGCATGTAATAGGTGTGCTGGAAATGCGCGACGAGCGAGGCGTGGTCCTCCCACAATTCGTGCACTGTCACGCGGTTTGGCACGCACGGGTCCGCGGCAAAGCAGTATTCCAGGCAGCCCGGCTCTTCGGTGCGGGTCTTCCACTGGATCGGCCCCGTCAGCCGCACCGCCTCATCGCGCGTGGCCTGATCGGCAAATTCCAGATAGGCGTGAATGACGACCTGCGGCATGTCTGGCTCTCCTTCTGAAAGCCCATCAAGCACAGCGCGCCGCCGCCATCACCTATTGAAAACGCCCTTATTGATAAACGCAGGTGTCGTAGTCCGCGCGCACCGTGGTCACCCGCTTGGCGATCACGTTGCCATGCCGCCGGGTGAAACCGGTTGCCCCCGTCACCGCGCGCACTTTGGGCTGGGGAAACGCCGCCGCGATGCGCGCCGCTTCCACCCGGCTCAGCTTCGCTGCCGGCTTCTTGTAGTAGCGCTGCGCCCCGGCCTCCACGCCATACGTGCCGATGCCCGTTTCGGCCACGTTGAGGTAGACTTCCATGATTCTGCGCTTGCCCCAGATCGTCTCGATAAGCACGGTGAACCATGCCTCCAGCGCCTTGCGGAAATAGCCGCCACCCTGCCACAGGAACACGTTCTTGGCAGTCTGCTGGCTGATCGTCGATCCGCCACGAATGCGCCCGCCTTCGCGGTTGCGTTCCCACGCCTTGAGGATCGCATCTTGATCAAAGCCGCTATGCTCGCAGAACTTGCCGTCCTCTCCGGCAATCGCGGCGTCCACCATGTTGCGGTCGATTGCGGAAAGCGGCACCCAGGTCTTGGTAATGCCACCCGGATCGAAGATCATCGTCAGGGTGACCGGCACCGGCACGAAGCGGTAGATCACCACCATCGCCACGCTGAGGAACAGAAACGCCGCCACCAGCCGCGCCAGCAACCAGCCCACGCGATGCAGCACGCCGGGCTGCCGCGCCCGCCTGACTTCCGGGTTCTTGAGCTTGAGCAGGTCCTCGTCCATGAAGACCTGATATTAACCGGCGCGGGGCCGGTGGCAATCGGGGAGCGTGCATCTTTGCACCGGCGATATCATTGCGCGTTCGCGGCCATGCTGTGCTGCCTCCCCCTTGCCGCCCACGCGGAGGAGGCGCCTGATCTGTGCGTCGATCGCCCCGGCCTCGGCACGCCTACCTGCACACTCGAGCCCGGCCGCGTCATGGTCGAATTCGGCGCGCTCCAATGGGAACACACCGCCGCCCCCGGCGCGCGCGATGATACGATCACGCTGGCCGATACCTTGGTGCGCATCGGGCTCGGCCATTCGACCGATCTGCAGGTCGGCCTCGGCGGCTGGGGCCATGCGCGCAGCCGTTCCGGCAATGCGGTGCAAACCGAACGCGGGCTGGGCGATGCCATGATCGGCATACGCCACGGTTTCGGCAGCCCGGATGATGCGAAAGTGGCGGTGCAGGCCTTTGTCACGCTGCCCATCGGCCGCGCGCCGGGTGGTGCGGGCGATTGGGGCGCGGGCGTGCTCGTGCCCATCGCCCTGCCCTTGCCGGCGGGCTTCCAGCTCGAACTCGCGCCAGAAGTGGACGCGGCGGTCAACGGCTCGGGCCATGGCCGCCATCTCGCGTGGGGCAACGTGTTCGGCGTCTCGCACCCCGTCGGCCCATCGCTCGGCGTCACTGCCGAAATCTCGGCCTTTCGCGATGAAGACCCCGCAGGCCACACCACCGATTCGCGCTTCGCCCTGTCGGGCGCATGGCATGCCGGGCGCTCGCTGCAGATCGACTTCGAAATCGATATCGGCCTCAGCGCCGGTGCGCCCGATCACGCCATCCTGCTGGGCTTCGCCCGCCAGTTCTGAAGTGCAGATGCAAGAACGGCCGGAGTTGCCCCCGGCCGCCTTGCAATAACGAAGACCGCCCGTTCAGGCTGGCAGCAGATGCCGCTCGCCCGCGATCCGCTGCATCGCCTTCTGCAGCTTCTCGAACGCGCGCACTTCGATCTGGCGCACCCGCTCGCGGCTGACGTTATAGACCTGGCTCAGTTCCTCGAGCGTCTTGGGCTCGTCGATCAGGCGGCGGTCGGTCAGGATATGGCGCTCGCGGTCCGAAAGGCTGTCCATCGCTTCCACCAGCAGGGCGTGGCGCAAGTGCGCTTCCTCGGCATCGGCCACGGTCTCGTCCTGCAGCGGGCTGTCATCGACCAGCCAGTCCTGCCACGACCCCTCACCGTCCTCGCGCACCGACACGTTCAGGCTGGCATCGCCGCCCATCATCATGCGCCGGTTCATGTTGACGACTTCGGTCTCGGACACGCCGAGGTCGGTCGCGATCTTCTTCACGTCGTCCGGATGCAGGTCCGAATCCTCGAACGCTTCGAGGTTCTTCTTCATCCGGCGCAAGTTGAAGAACAGCTTCTTCTGCGCCGCCGTGGTGCCCATCTTCACCAGGCTCCACGAACGCAGGATGAACTCCTGCATCGAAGCCTTGATCCACCACATCGCATAGGTGGCCAGACGGAAGCCGCGATCGGGCTCGAACTTCTTGACGCCCTGCATCAGGCCGATGTTTCCTTCGGAAATCAGCTCGCTGACCGGCAGGCCGTAGCCCCGGTAGCCCATGGCGATCTTGGCCACGAGCCGCAGGTGGCTCGTCACCAGCTGCGCGGCGGCTTCGGGATCGGCGTGTTCCTGATAGCGCTTGGCGAGCATGTATTCCTGCTCGGCCGTCAGCACCGGGAACTTGCGGATCTCGGTCAGGTAGCGATTAAGCCCGGCCTCTCCGCCCAGCGCGGGGACAAGCGCGGTCGATTTAGACTTGGTCACCAGAACACGTCCTTTCGCATCACCGGTATTTCCCCACGCACTCTTCTATCCGAAACGGGGGAAGGGAACCACACAGCAATTCTATTCGCGCACGAAGCGCCGTTCGATACACCCCGTTTTTGGGGCATTGCACCTTTGGCCTGGGCGCACACAGGGTCAGAATCTACCCATGCCGCCGCATCAGCCATCACGCCCGCCCAGTTCGACGACCAGCGTCCTGAAATCGACGGGCAGCTTGCTGGCAAACCGCACGGTCTCCCCGCTCGCCGGATGGACGAAGCCCAGTTCGGCCGCGTGCAGCGCCTGGCGCTGGAAGTGAAGGTCCGCGAGCAGCGGCTTGAGCTTGGGAGGTGTACGTCCATAGACTGGGTCTCCCAGTAGCGGATGACCGATTGATGCAAGGTGAACGCGCACCTGGTGAGTTCGCCCGGTCTCGAGCCGGCATTCGATCAGCGCCGCGCCGTCCAATGTCTCCAGCGTGCGGTAGTGCGTCACCGCGTGCTTTCCGCGACCATCAGCCACCAGCGCCATCTTCTTGCGGTCCCGCTCGCTGCGCCCGATCGCCCCGCGCACGGTGCCCGATGGGGGCATCGGCACGCCCGCCGTCACCGCCTGATAGGCGCGGTGGATCGAATGGTCGGCAAACTGCCGCGCCAGCCCTTCGTGCGCCGCATCGTTCTTGGCCACCACCAGCAGGCCCGAGGTATCCTTGTCGATCCGGTGCACGATCCCCGGCCGCGCCACACCGCCAATGCCCGAAAGCTGGCCCCGGCAGTGGTGCAGCAGCGCATTGACCAGCGTGCCATCGAGGTTCCCCGCCGCCGGATGGACCACCAGCCCCGCGGGCTTGTCCACCACGATCAGGTGCGCGTCTTCATAGACTACCACCAGCGGAATATACTGCGCTGCCGCCTCGGCTGGGGCGGCCTCGGGCACGCGGATAGTGAAGGGCGTGCCTGCTGCGGCCTTCAGCGAAGCCTGCCCGGCCACCTTGCCGCCAAGGACCACGCGGCCATCGTCGAGCAAGGCCTTGATCCGCTCACGCGAAAGGCCCGAGACATCGGCCAGTGCCCGATCGAGCCGCAGCCCGCCGGTGGGAATGGTCCCCGCGATGATCGTCTCATGTGCCCCCATGGTCGGCAGGATATGGGAACGGGGTGGCGGGGCGGCAAGGGCGACCCGATCTTGACAAACCTTGCCAAAATCCAGCACCCTCCGGATATGGCGACGATGAATATTTCCTTGCCCGAACCCATGAAGCAGTGGGTCGAGGCAAAAGCCGGAACCGGGCGCTACAGCAATGTCAGCGACTATATCCGCGATCTGATCCGGCGCGAGCAGGAACGGACGGACCGGATCGCGCACCTGCAGCACCTTGTCGATGAAGCCCGCGCCAGTGGCACGAGCGATGAAACGATGGCCGACATTCGCGCCCGCGCTAAGCGCATGGCCGGCACAGCACCATAAGCGTGGCCGGATTCCGGCTTTCACGGACCGCGGCAGACGATCTCGTCCAGATCTATCTGCAAGGCCTCACCCTGTTCGGCACGGCGCAAGCCGATCGCTATCATGATGGCCTTGGCGAAGCCTTTGCGTTTCTGGCCGACTATCCACTCGCGGCCCGATTGCGCACTGAGATTGCCCCCCCGGTCCGGGTGCATCGCTATCAATCCCATCTGATCATCTACGAGATTGCGGAGGATGATATGGTTCTGATCCTGCGCGTGCGCCATGGCCGTGAGGACTGGCTGCATGCCAACGAAGAGGACTGATCCCGCCGCAATGCCCCTCACCCTCACCCTCACCCCCGCAGCCCACGCCGCCATCGTTCATGCCGCCGCCGCAGCGCATCCCCACGAAGCCTGCGGCTTGCTCCTCGGCACCGCCACCCACATCGCAGCCGCGCAAACCGCCGCCAACGTCCATCCCGATCCCATCCGCCATTTCGAGATCGAGCCTGCCGCGCTCATCGCCGCACACCGGGCCGCACGTGCAGGCGGGCCTCAGGTCATCGGCTATTTCCATTCCCACCCCAATGGCCTTGCCCGCCCTTCTGCCACCGATGCGGCGATGGCTGCGGGCGATGGCCGGATCTGGGCGATTGCCGCCTCCGGTGAAGTCAGCCTGTGGCGTGATGCCCCCTCCGGGTTCGAACCGCTTTCCTACGTGCTCAAGGAGGGTTAAGGCAGTCACGTGACGCCAAGCCAGACCTTCCTTCGCGCAGACTGCTCCGCCAGCGGCAAGGCCTTCGCCTCGCCCCTCGCCTCTTTCGCTCGGGACTGTGTCAACCGTGCCAACCCGTTCATCTAGAAGGCTGATATCCTGAACATGACTGCCGCCGTTCCCGATCTCGCCAGCCTGCTCTGCTCGCGCCTGTGCCACGATATGCTCTCCCCTGTCGGCGCGCTGACCAACGGGCTTGAACTCCTCGCCGAGGAGAAAGACCCGGACATGCGCCAGAAGTGCTTCGAGCTGCTCGAACAGAGCGCACGCATTTCGGCAGACAAACTGCGCTTCTTCCGCCTCGCCTTCGGGGCGGCAGGCGGCTTTGGCGAGATGGTGCCGCTCAATGAACCGCGCGCGCTGATCGATGCGCTGGTCGGCAACAATGGCCGCATTCAGGCCAACTGGGCGCTTGGCGGCGATAGCCTGCCCAAGCCCGCGGTGAAGACCCTGCTCAACCTCGCGCTGATTGGGATCGAGGCGCTGGTGCGCGGCGGGACGCTCGATATCGCTGCCGAACTGCGCACCGATGGAACCAAGCCCTGCAGCGAAATCGTGATCCGCGCCAGCGGCGCGCGCGTGGTGTTTGATCGCACCATCGGCCTTGCGCTCGAAGGGGCGCTCCCGCCCGAAGAACTTTCCAGCCGCACCGCGCCTGCTGCCATGCTGCGCCAGCTGGTCGACGGCCTTGGCGGCACGCTGCAATATCACGCCGCGCCCGAGGCGCTGGTGATGGGGGCAATGCTGCCCGTCGCGGCCTGAGGTGCCATGAACCGCTGGCTGGTCCACCGCGAGGTTCCCTCGCCCAACTGGAACGAGCGAAAGCTGCCCGTTTCGATGGTGGTCCTGCACTATACCGGGATGCGCACCGCCGCCGAGGCGCTGGAGCGGCTGTGCGATCCGGCGGCGGAAGTCTCCGCGCATTACATGATCGACGAGGATGGCACCGTCATCCGCCTCGTCCCCGAACACAAGCGCGCATGGCACGCCGGGCGCTCGTCATGGCGCGGGATCACCGATGTGAACTCGGCCAGCGTGGGGATCGAACTGGTCAATCCGGGGCATGAATTCGGCTATCGCCCGTTTCCCGAAGCGCAGCTTGAAGCGCTGATCCCGCTGCTGGCCGATATCGTGAAGCGCCACGACATTCCCCGCGCCAACATCGTCGGCCACTCCGATATCGCCCCGGCGCGCAAGGAGGATCCCGGCGAACTGTTCCCGTGGGATATCCTCGCCCGCTACCGCCTCGCACTGGGCAAGCCCAAGCTCGCGATCCAGCTGGTCTTCGACAACCCCGGCGCGTTCCATCTCGCGCTCGAACGCTTCGGCTACGACATCACCGACCCCGAAGCCGCGGTGCGCGCCTTCCAGCGCCGCTGGCGGCCTTCGCGCATCGATGGCCAGGTGGACGGCCAGATCGGCGCATTGTTGTTCGAGCTTCTGTTGGAACGCGACATCGGGCGTGCTAGGTGACCCCTCGCCAGGGGGCCGGGCAGCCGCGTGATCGCAAGATCCCGAGGAAAGTCCGGGCTCCACGAAACAAGGGTGGCGGGTAACGCCCGCCGGGCCGGAGGCATCAGCCAAAGGTCAAGGGAAAGTGCCACAGAGAGCAGACCGCTAACCCAGAAATGGGCAGCAAGGGTGAAAGGGTGCGGCAAGAGCGCACCGCGCGACTGGCGACAGGAGCGGCAAGGCAAACCCCACCCGGAGCAAGACCGAATAGGGACTGCGCGCTCCATCAGGAGCAGGCCTGTTTCGGGCCAGCAGTCCGGGTTGGTCGCTTGAGCGCGCCCGGCAACGGGCCGCCTAGAGGAATGGCTGCCGGCGCGGATACGGTCGACATATCAAGGGCGACCTTGGGCGATACCGTCCGCGTCACAGAACCCGGCTTACAGGCCCCCTGGCATTACTCGCGGGCCATCAAAGCGTTTTCCTAGCCGCGCTGAAGGCGCTAGGGAGCCGCGAATGTCCGGCGCGCACCATCACCACCACGATCATGAGCATGAGCATGGGCATGAGCATGGGCATCCCCACGGGCACGGGCATCACGGCCACGCGCACCACCATGCCCCCGCCAGCTTCGGCCGCGCGTTTGCCATCGGCATTGTGCTCAACAGCGCGTTCGTGGCGGTGGAAGCGGGCTACGGGATCGCCTCAGGCTCAATGGCGCTGGTCGCCGATGCCGGGCACAACTTGTCCGATGTGCTCAGCCTCGCCGTGGCATGGGCCGCCAGCATTCTCGCCGCGCGCCCGCCCTCGGCGCGGTTCACCTATGGCTACAAGTCGAGCTCGATCCTTGCCGCGCTGTTCAACGTCGCGCTGCTGCTGATCGCGCTCGGCGCGATTCTGGTGGAGACGATCCACCGCCTGATCGTGCCCGCGCCCGTTGCCGCCGGGCCGGTGATGGCCGTCGCGGCCATCGGCATCGCGATCAACACGGCCACGGCGCTCCTGTTCCTGCGCGGCAGCGCGCACGACATCAACCTTCGCGGCGCCTATCTCCACATGGCCGCCGATGCTGCGGTATCCGCTGGCGTCGTCGTGGCAGGCGCGCTGATCGCACTCACCGGCGCGTGGTGGATCGATCCGGTCACCAGTCTCGTGATCGTCGGCGTGATCGCATGGGGCACATGGGGACTGGCGCGCGATTCGCTGAAGATGGGGCTGCTCGGCGTGCCCGGCTCGGTCGATAGTCACGCGGTGCAGGGCCACCTCGCCAGCCTGCCCGGCGTTGCGGCGATCCACGATCTCCATATCTGGCCGATGAGCACAACCGAAACCGCGATGACCGCGCACCTAGTCATGCCCGGCGGCAACCCCGGCGATGGCTTCCTCACCAGCCTTGCGCACATACTCAAACACGATTTCGGCATTTGCCACGCCACCGTGCAAATCGAAACGACCGATCTTGCCGATCTTGCCGACCATGGCTGTGGGAAAGGGCACTGACCGGTTTCATCCTGCGGCCTTTCCACGCAGCGGCGGTGCGCCGATGGGATGGACCGGCCACTTGGCCCTTAGGGGTGCCTGCGCGCGGCCACCGTTGATCCCTATAGCGCTGCCAAGAGCGCTTTTCAGGGGATTCGATATGCTTCGCACGGAATTGAAGATTGCCAGCATTTCGATGGCCGCCGCCGCCGCTATCGCCACAACTGCACTCGCCAGTAGCCTCACCACGACCATCGCCGCGGGCACCAGCGATGCGGCAAGCTACTCGGTCGTCAGCGGCAAGATCGTGCTGAACGACTAGAATGGCGGCTTGCCCTCCCGCGGTGGATGGACAGCACTGATTTCCTGATCACAATGGCCCCTAACCACAATGGCCAAATTCCGTTCAAGGAGTCGTGACCCATGCAGATTGATCGCCGCACCGCCCTCACCGCTGCGATGACCGCCGCTGCCGCCAGTGCCATTCCCGCCGCAGCGCAAACTGCTGCGCCCGCTCCATCAGGCCCGGTCTTCGCGCCTGCCCCGGCCCCGCTGCCGTTCGATCCGGCCACGATCCCCGGCCTCTCCGCCAAGCTGCTAACCAGCCACCACGACAACAACTATGTCAGCGCGGTGAAGCGCATCGGCGCAATCAAGGGCGAACTCGCCAAGCTCGATATGGCGACCGTGCCGGGCTTCATGCTCAATGGCCTGAAGCGCGAGGAACTGATCGCGTGGAACTCGATGCTGCTCCACGAAGTCTACTTCTCCTGCCTTGGAACCGGCGGCAAACCCGGCGCCGCGCTGGGTGCTGCCATCGAGCGCGATTTCGGCAGTTTCACCCGCTGGGCCGCAGAATTTTCCGCGATGGGCAAGGCGCTCGGCGGCGGCTCAGGCTGGGTCCTGCTGCAATGGTCCCCGCACGATGGCCGCCTGACCAACCAGTGGGCCAGCGACCACACCCAGACGCTGGCGGGCGGCACCCCAATCCTCGCGATGGACATGTACGAGCACGCCTACGCCATGGACTACGGCGCAAAGGCCGCCGCCTATGTGGATGCCTTCATGGCCGCTGCAACGTGGACGGCAGCGGACGCCCGGTTCGCGAAAGTCGCGGCCTGACACCACTCCAAAAGCAGATCGCCCGCTGGCTGGGGCCAGCGGGCGATCGATGTTTCAGCGGTTGAGGGCCTAATCAGGCCGCTTCTTCCTTGCCTTCCAGAACCTGCACCGGCTCCTTGCGGCCGTCGACCACGTCCTTGTCGACCACCACTTCGGTCACGCCTTCCAGCGTCGGCAGGTCGAACATCGTATCGAGCAGCAGGCCTTCGACGATGGAACGCAGGCCGCGCGCGCCGGTCTTGCGTTCGATGGCGCGCTTGGCGATGGCTTCGAGCGCCTCGTCGGTGAAGGTCAGCTGCACGTCTTCAAGGTCGAACAGCTTCTGGTACTGCTTGATCAGCGCGTTCTTGGGCTCGCGCAGGATCTTGACCAGCGCTTCGATGTCGAGGTCGTTCAAGGTCGCGATCACCGGCAGACGGCCGACGAATTCGGGGATCAGGCCGAACTTGAGGAGATCTTCCGGCTCCGCCTTCTGGAGCAGTTCGCCCACCTTGCGCTTGTCCGGATCGGCGACATGCGCGCCGAAGCCGATCGAGCGCTTCTGCAGGCGGTCCGAGATGATCTTTTCAAGGCCCGCGAAAGCGCCGCCGCAGATGAACAGGATGTTGGTCGTGTCCACCTGCAGGAATTCCTGCTGTGGATGCTTGCGCCCACCCTGCGGCGGCACGCTGGCGGTGGTGCCTTCCATCAGCTTGAGCAGCGCCTGCTGCACGCCTTCGCCCGAAACGTCGCGCGTGATCGAGGGGTTCTCGGCCTTGCGGCTGATCTTGTCGATCTCGTCGATGTAGACGATGCCGTGCTGCGCCTTCTCGACGTTGTAGTCGGAAGCCTGCAGCAGCTTGAGGATGATGTTCTCGACGTCTTCACCCACGTAGCCCGCTTCGGTCAGCGTGGTGGCATCAGCCATCGTGAAGGGCACGTCGAAGGTCTTGGCCAGCGTCTGCGCCAGCAGCGTCTTACCCGAACCGGTCGGCCCGACGAGCAGGATGTTCGACTTCGACAGTTCGACATCGCCGCCCTTGCCGCTGTGCTTGAGGCGCTTGTAGTGGTTGTGCACCGCCACGGAGAGCACGCGCTTGGCGCGGTCCTGGCCGATCACGTAATCGTTGAGCGTCACGAAGATGTCGCGCGGGGTGGGTACGCCGCCATCCTTCTTTCCGGCAAGACCGGCCTTGGTCTCCTCACGGATGATATCGTTGCACAGCTCGACGCATTCATCGCAGATGAACACGGTGGGGCCGGCAATGAGCTTGCGTACCTCGTGCTGCGATTTGCCGCAGAAACTGCAGTAAAGCGTGCTCTTGGTATCCGATCCGGAAAGCTTGGTCATTCTTCGATCCCAAACGCCTCTCCACGAGAGGCGGACCCGGTTATCCTACTACCCAGAGGGCATTAATCAACCGGACACAAAAATAGCGAACAATCCCTGATCCGGCACCCTGTCATTTTAAGGCAAAGTACCGGGATCAGGCCGAAATCAGGCGCACATCAGGCGCGCATCACGCACTGGGCGCGCCGCCCGAACCTTCTGCGCCGTCGAGCTGGTCGGAAGCGGGGCGCGATTCGAAAACCTTGTCGACGAGGCCGAACTTCAGCGCTTCGTCCGCTTCAAGGAACGTGTCGCGGTCCATCGCCTTCTCGATTTCCGCGAGCGTGCGGCCAGTGAACTTGACGTAGAGGTCGTTCATCCGCGAGCGCATGCGCAGGATCTCGCGCGCCTGAATCTCGATGTCGGAAGCCATGCCGCGCGCGCCGCCCGAAGGCTGGTGCACCATGATTCGCGCATTGGGCAGTGCCACGCGCAGGCCCGGTTCACCCGCGGCGAGCAGGAAGCTGCCCATCGAAGCGGCCTGACCGATGCATACGGTGGAGACGCGCGGACGGATGTACTGCATCGTATCGTAGATCGCGAGGCCCGCCGTCACCACGCCGCCGGGCGAGTTGATGTACATCGAAATGTCCTTCGACGGGTTCTCGGATTCGAGGAACAACAGCTGTGCCACGATCAGCGAGGCCATGTTGTCCTCGATCTCACCGGTCACGAACACGATACGTTCGCGCAGCAGGCGCGAGAAGATATCGAAGCTGCGTTCGCCGCGGCTGGTCTGCTCGACCACCACCGGGACCAGCGCCCCGGTCATCGGATCGCGCGAGAATTGTCCTTGGCCACCATAAACCGATGCGCCGCTGCCGCCGAAGATATCGAGCATAGAGTCCTCTTGAAAATGCCTCGTCTATGTCGCGTGCCACGACAGGATGTTCAAGGGCGTTAACCCCACATCCGCGCAAGTGCGCAAGAAAAGTGGTGCAAGATCGGCAGAATCGCGGTGCAATGCCCCTGCATCCGCTTGCGCAGCGCGGTTCTTGGCCGCAGCTTACCGCCAAATCATCGGGAGTAATCCATGTCGAGCTCAGCAACCGGCCACACAACAAAGGCCATATCCGCCGTCCTCCTCGCCGCGACAGCGCTGGGCGCCATGCCCGCCCACGCGCAGGAAAGCGTGAGCAGCTACCTCGCGCGGATCAAGGCGAGCGACAAGGCCGGGCCGAAGATCAACGCGGTGATCGCGCTCAATCCCGATGCCGCCAAGGCCGAAGCCGCCGCGAAGGGCGTTACCGGGCCGCTCGCGGGCAAGGTCATCCTCGTCAAGGACAACATCGAGACCGCCGATCCGCTGCCGACCACCGCCGGCAGCCTGCTGCTGAAAGACAACCGCACCGGGCGCGATGCGCCGTTCATGCTGGGCCTGCGCGCGGCGGGCGTGGTCGTGCTCGGCAAGACCAACCTTTCGGAGTGGGCCAACATGCGCTCCGGCCAATCCTCCAGCGGCTGGAGCGCGGTCGGCGGACAGACGCGCAATCCCCATGCGCTTGATCGCTCGCCCTGCGGTTCCTCTTCGGGCAGCGGCGCGGCCATCGCGGCGGGCATGGCATGGGCCGCCATCGGCAGCGAGACGGATGGCTCGATCACCTGCCCCGCCTCGCTCAACGGGATTGTCGGGTTCAAGCCCACGGTCGGCATGATCAGCCGCACGCACGTTGTCCCGATCAGCCACAGCCAGGACACCGTCGGCCCGATGACCACCAGCGTGCAGGATGCCGCGCTGATGCTCAACGCAATGGCGGGCAGCGATCCCGCCGATGCCGCCACGACTGAGGCCGATGCCCACAAGACCGATTTTGCCGCCGGACTTGCTGCCGCGAGCCTCAAGGGCGTGCGGCTGGGCGTGCTGCGTGGGGGCGTGGGGAGCAACCCCAAGGTGATTGCGCTGTTCGAGAAGGCGCTGGCAGACCTCAAGGCCGCAGGCGCCGTCCTGGTCGATCTGGACTACACGCCGCCCGCCGAAATGGGCCGGGATGAATACACCGTGCTGCTCTATGAACTGCGCACCGATCTGGCGGCCTATCTACAGTCGGTCCCCGCGTCCTCGTTCAAGGACACGCCCCCCGCCCGCACGCTGGCCGATGCCATCGCCTTCAACAAGGCGCACCCCGAAGAGCTCAAGTGGTTCGGGCAAGACAGCTTCGAGGAAGCCGAAGCGATGACCGATACGGCGGTCTACACGAAGGCGCGGGCAAATTCGCTGCGGCTGGCCGGGGCGGACGGCATCGACAAGCTGCTGGCCGATAACCGCGTCTCGTTTCTGATCGCGCCGACCGCGCCGCCCGCCTGGGCCATCGACCTCGTGACCGGGGACCATTCGATCGATGTCGGCATGGGCAGCCTTGCTGCGATTGCGGGCTATCCGCACCTCACCGTGCCGATGGGCGCGGTGGAGGGGCTGCCGATGGGGCTCTCGATCATGGGGGCGAAGTGGGACGACAAGCGCGTGCTCGAAGCCGGTGCCGCCTATGAACGCGCGCGGACCGTGCCGGTGCCCAAGCCTTCGCTCAAGCGCTGGGGGGAGTGACCGCTAACCCCAAGTTCTTTGCCGCGCTTCGTTGCAGCGCATCGAGCGCTTCGAGTTCGCGCCGCAGATTGATCTGGCGCGCCTCGGCCCGGCGCAAGGCATCGCGTTCGGCGCGGCTCTTGTGGCGGCGCGCCGACCACCGCGCCAGCCGCCGACCCGAATCGCGCAGCAGGAACGCGATCACATCGACCAGCCCCTGCCGCCGAGCCGGAACCAGCGCACGGGCGCGGGGCAGCGGGGCCTCTGCCAGCAGGGCCAACGGCTCTGCCACCGCGAGCAGCGCGGAAGGCCGGACTTCGGGCTCCGGCTCCCGCGCCTGCAACTCGGGCATGTCAGCGAACGACAGCACGCGCGGCGACACCGCCGATGCTGCTGCCACCAGCGGTTCAACCAGCGGCTCAGGCCGGACCGGGAGCGTAAGCGCGGGCGGACTGTAGGATCCCATCACCGGCCTGGCCGCAGGGATTGCAGGCAACTGCGCGGGCTGGACGGTTTCGGATGGGTTCGGATGTCCCGCAGCCCGGTTCACCGCCTTGGCCTTGCGCTTCTTGGAGGACGGTTTGGGGCTGCGCAGTGTTTCGATCACCTGTGCAGGATCAGGCGGCAAGGCCTTGGCCGCCCGCGTCACGGCCATCCGCGCTGAGGCCTTGCGCGCCTTCTTGCCCTTCGCATTGCGCCGCTTCTGCGGGCGCGCCTCGATCAGGTCGGCTTCATCCGGAAAGACCGGCGCAGCAGCCACCGAACCGCGCGGGCTGGAGGCCAGTTCGTGCCGCATGGCGGCGTGGTTTGGCGCCCTGCTGCCAGCCGCGATGGGCATGGCAGCCGGAGGCCGCGAAGCGAGGCGATTGCGAACGGTATGCATCGGAGGTCCCTCCCAGGAGCCGATCCTGCCCGAATCTCTCACGCCCTGATTCGCCGGGTCAATTACGTGCGATCACGGATGCCACGCGCATAGCAAAAGAGGCGCCCCGTTGCCGGAGCGCCCCCAATGTTTTCAATGCCTTGCGGCGAAGATCAGGCGTCCGAAGCCTTCTTCTTGGCCGGTGCCTTCTTCTTGGGAGCGGGGGCTTCCTCGGCCGGAGCCGCCTCGTCAGCCGCATCCGCAGCTTCAGCCGCCTTCTTCTTGGGCGCAGCCTTCTTGGCAGGCTTGGCTTCAGCTTCAGCCGCTTCGGCAGCCGGAGCTTCCTCAGCGGGAGCCTCTGCCTTGGCCTTCTTCGCAGCTTTCTTCGGCGCGGCCTTCTCGGACTTCACTTCAGCAGGCTTGCCGGTCTCGTCGGCTTCGATCACCGCCTGCAGTTCCTCGCGGGTCACGCTGCGGTCGGTCACTTCGGCCTTGTCGAACAGGAAATCGACGACCTTGTCTTCATAGAGCGGGGCGCGCAGCTGGGCAGCGGCGAGCGCGTCCGAACGGATGTAGTCGATGAAGCGCTGGCGGTCCTGCTCACGGTACTGCTGGGCGGCCTGGCGCATCAGCATTTCCATTTCCTGCGCGGTCACCTGCACGCCATTGGCCTGGCCGATTTCCGAAAGCAGCAGGCCCAGACGCACGCGGCGCTCGGCGATCTTGCGGTAATCGTCCTTCTCGGCCTCGATCTCGGCCAGTGCGGCGGCGGGATCTTCTTCCTTGGCGGCTTCGCTGGTGAGCTGCTGCCAGATCTGGGCGAATTCCGCTTCGACCATCGACGGCGGCACCGCGAAATCGTGGCCAGCAGCCAGCTGATCGAGCAGCGAGCGCTTCATCGCCGTGCGCGTGAGGCCAGCGGTTTCCTGCTCCATCTGGCCGCGGATCAGGCCGCGCAGCTGGTCGATACCTTCAAGGCCGAGCGACTTGGCGAAATCGTCGTCTGCGGTGAATTCAGCCGCGTGCTGGACCGACTTCACGGTGCAGGCGAACTGGGCATCCTTGCCCGCAAGGTTTTCAGCCGGGTAGTCTGCCGGGAACGTCACGGTGATCGTGCGCTCGTCGCCAGCCTTCACGCCGACTAGCTGTTCTTCGAAGCCGGGGATGAAGCGGCCCGAACCCAGTTCAAGCGGCTGATCGCTGGCGGTGCCGCCATCGAACGCGACGCCATCGACTGACCCTGCAAAATCGATGATGATCTGATCGCCATCGGCCGCGACAGTGCCTTCCGGCGCATCGTTGAAGCGCTTCTGGCCCGCAGCGATGCGGCCAATCGCCTCGTCGACCTGCTCGTCGCTCACTTCGACTGTCAGGCGCTCAAGCTTGAGGCCATCGGTGGAGGGAGCCGCGATGTCGGGCAGCACTTCGAGGTTGATGGTGAGTTCGGCGTCCTTGCCCTGCTCATAGCCATCGGCGAGCGAGACGTCCGGCTGAGTCGCGGGGCGCAGGCCCTTTTCCGAAACCAGCTTGTCCATAGCTTCGCGGATCGAGGTTTCGAGCGCCTGCTGGTGCAGGGCGGGGCCGTGCATCTTGCGCACGAGGTTCGCGGGCACCTTGCCGGGGCGGAAGCCGGGCATGCGGACCTGCGGCGCGATCTTCTTGACCTCACCCTCGACATGCGCGGCGATATCGTTCGCGGCGATGGTCAGGGCATAGGCGCGCTTGAGGCCCTCGTTGCTGGTTTCGACGATCTGCATCTGTGATCCAACTTTCTTGTACGACTTAGCGTCATCAAACACACGGCCCATCCGGACCCGGCAACCCGGGGCCGGAGGGCTGATTACGGCTGCCAACCAGATTTTCTCGGGGCCGGACGGTTCTGGTGCGGGCGAAGGGACTCGAACCCCCACATCTTGCGATACTGGAACCTAAATCCAGCGCGTCTACCAGTTCCGCCACGCCCGCATCCGGCGAAAAACGAGCGCCGCCCCTATCGCAGCGCCGGGCAAAGGGCAAGCCTTGCCAAATGGGCGAGCCGCAAGGGCGCTCTTCCTATCCGGCAAGCCGCCCCAGCAGCGCCAGCCAACTGATGCCCGCAGGCGGCACTGCTGGCCCCGCGGCCGGAGCAAGCCCCGCGCATTCGAGGCAATAGACTTGCGCACCGGCCCCGCCGAGCAGGCGCGTCAGATCGCCCGCCAGCTGCTGCGCAAGCGCCCCCTGCTGCTGCGCGCCAAGCGCGGCAAAATCGGGCGCGGCGCCGCGCGCTGCCGTGCTTTCGCTCTCGGCCAGCTGATCGAGGAACGCGCTGAGCGAGTCCTCCGAAGCACCGAGGTAGACCGCGTGCCAGGTCTTCGCCCCTGCCGCCTTTGCCGCCCATGCCAAGGCCGCATCGATCCCGCCGAATTCATCGACCAGCCCGAGCTGCCGCGCGGTGCCGCCATCCCAGATGCGGCCTTGCGCAATCCGGTCGATCTGAGCCGGGCTCTTGTGCCGCGCCTCGGCCACCAGACCGACAAAGCGCGCATAACCCGAATCGATCTGCTGCTGGATCACCGCTTCCGCCGTGGGCGAGAAGCCGCCGAACACATCGGGCTGGCCCGAAAGCGCGGTGGTCCTTACCCCGTCGGTGCCCACCCCGATCCGGCCCAGCGCTTCCTCGAAGCTGGGGATCACCGCGAAGATGCCGATAGAGCCGGTGATCGTGGCCGGTTCGGCAAACACTCGGTCACCGGGGGTGGCAACCCAATAGCCGCCGCTTGCGGCAAGGCCTGCCATGGAGACAGCCACGGGGATCTTCTTCGCCTTAATCCGCGCGATGGCAGCCCGGATGCGCTCCGCGCCGGTCACCGAACCGCCCGGCGAATCGACCCGCACGACCAGCGCGGCGTAGTCTCCGCTCGCCGCAGCCTTGTCGACCAACTCGGCAATCCGGTCTCCGCCAGCAGTGCCCGGCCCGGCATCGCCATCGACGATATCGCCTGCCACAGTCACAACGGCAATCGCCTTGCCCTCGGTCGGCGGGGTGGTGTCGGCCAGATAGGTTTCGAGCGTGGTGCCCTTGAACGCGCCTTCGCCATCGGCAGGCTCCTTGCCGACGATCTCGGCGACGCGCTTTCCGAAGGCGATCTTGTCGCCCACCCGGTCAACCAGCCCAGCCGCAACTGCCGCCTTGGCCGCATCACCGCCCGAAGCCGCGATCCACTTCACCGGATCACCGGTGACCAGCGCGATATCGGCCTTGGGCCGGGCCTTCTTCACATCGGCCTGCCATGTCTCCCACAGCGCGGCATAGACTGCGGCGGTGGCTTCCTTGGCTTCGGGCGAGGCGTTTTCGCGCAGGAACGGCTCCACCGCGCTCTTGTAGGTGCCGACCTTGAAGACATGCGCCTTGATCTTCAGCCGGTCGAGCAGCGCCTTGAAATAGAGCTGTGTGCCGCCCGGCCCCGCCACCATCGCGCCGCCCAGCGGATCGACCCACGCCTCGCTGGCATGCGCCGCGATCTGTACGCTGTCGTCGGTATAAAGCCCGGCGCGGACCAGCACCGGCTTCTTCGCGGCGCGCACCTTGTCCATCGCCGCGCCGATCCGGGTCATCGCCACCTGGCTGCCGCCGCCGAAGGAATCGAGATCGAGCACGACCGCCTTGATCCGCTCGTCGTTCGCCGCCGCCTCGACCGCGCGGACCACATCGCGTTCCTGCACCGATTTCATCGGCCCGCTGCCCGAAAGCAGCTGCGACGGCCTGATCCGCGCGCGTTCCTCCACCACGGGCCCTTCGAGCGCTAGATAGAGCGCGCCGGGCTGCACTGCACCCGGCGTTGGCCGCAGCGCCAGCACGGCATAGAGCCCGCCAAAGAACAGCAGCAGGAGGAGCAGCACGAGGCCGTCCTTGATGGCGACGAGGATCTTCCAGACCGAGCGGGCAAATTTCATGGGGGATATCTAGGTGCCGCCGGGGCCCGAAGCCAGTCGAAACACTTGAGCCGCCCCATGAGGCGCACTAGGGGCATGGTTTCGATGACTGAATCGAACCTGACAGCCGCGAACCGGTATCCCCAAGGCGGCCTCGCCTTCCCGCACCGCCATCTCACCGGCATTGCGCACCTCGCGCGGCACGAAATTCTCTATTTGCTGGACGAGGCGGAACAGTGGCTCGCGCTCAACCGCCAGCGCCACAAGCGCGCCGAAGTGCTCTCCGGCCTCACCATCATCAACGCCTTCTTCGAGAACTCAACCCGCACGCTGCTGTCGTTCGAAATCGCGGGCAAGCGCCTTGGCGCGGACGTAGTCAACATGCATGCCGCCACCAGCAGCGTGAAGAAGGGCGAGACGCTGATCGACACGGCGATGACGCTCAATGCCATGCGCGCCGATGCCATCGTGATCCGCCACGCGAGTTCGGGCGCGGTACGGCTGATTGCCGACAAGGTCGATTGCCCCGTGCTCAACGCGGGTGACGGCAGTCACGAACACCCCACACAGGCGCTGCTCGATGCGCTGACCATTCGCCATGCGCTGAGCCTTGCGCCCGGCAGCGATCTGAATGGCCTCAAGGTCACGATCTGCGGCGATATCCTGCACAGCCGCGTTGCGCGCTCGAACATTCTTTCGCTGACGGCCCTTGGCGCAGACGTCACGGTCTGCGCGCCGCCCGCGCTGATGCCCGCGGAGATCACCGCGATGGGCGTGACGCTGACCCACGATTTCGATGCCGCGCTTGCCGGGGCAGACGTGGTGATGATGCTGCGCCTGCAGCAGGAGCGCATGTCCGGCCAGTTCATCCCCTCCCCGCGCGAATACCGCCACCTCTATGGCCTGACGCTGGACCGCTTCGCCAAGCTGCCCCCCCATGTCTTCGTGATGCATCCGGGGCCAATGAACCGGGGGATCGAGATCGACAGCCAGGTGGCAGACCACCCCACCCGCAGCCTTGTGACGCGGCAGGTGGAAAGCGGTGTCGCCATTCGCATGGCCTGCCTCGATGTGCTGACCCGCCGCGCGCGCGGCCTGCCCGGCTGGGCCGCAACCGAAGGAGCCGCGGCATGACCCCGCGCCCGCTGACCATCACCGGCGGCAAGCTGGTCCTTCCCTCCGGCGCGCCGCAGCCCGGCGCGCTGCGGATCGAGGAAGGCCGCATCATCGCGCTAGGCGATATCGCGCCGCAGCCCGGTGACGACGTGCTCGATGCCAAGGGCGCGCTGATCACGCCCGGTCTGGTCGATCTGGGTGTGTTCGCGATCGACAAGCCCGCGTTCCACTTTGGCGGGATCACCCGCGCCGCGCTGATGCCCGATCAGGGGCCGCCGCTCGATCACCCGGCGCGCGTGCGGTTTGCCGCGCAATCGGGCAAGCCCGACATGTGGGTCCACCCCCTCGCCGCCGCCACGCGCGGGCTGGAAGGCACCGAACTGGCCGAACTGGCGCTGATGCGCGATGCCGGGGCCAAGGCCGTGGCCACCGGGCGGCGCTGGATCGGCGATTCGGGCGTGATGCTGCGCCTGATGGGCTATTGCGCGATGCTTGGCCTCGTCCTCGTCACCCATGCGGAGGATGCCGGAATCGCGGGCCATGCCGTTGCCACGGCCGGAGAGATGGCCACCCGGCTAGGCCTGCCTTCCGCCCCGGCAGAGGCCGAGGCGCTGGCGGTGGCGCGCGATCTGTCGCTCGCCGAACTGACCGGCTGCCGCCTGCATTTCCGGCAAGTGACCACCGCCGCCGCGCTCGATCTGGTGCGCGCCGCCAAGGCACGCGGCGTGCGGGTGACGGCAGGCGTTACCCCGGCGCACTTCATGCTCTCCGATCTCGAACTGGCAGAGTTCCGCACGTTTTGCCGCCTTTCGCCGCCCTTGCGCAGCGATGCGGACCGGCAGGCGGTGATCGCCGGACTGGCGGACGGCACCATCGACGTCATCGCATCGGGCCACGATCCGCGCGGCGCGGAAGACAAGCGCCTGCCGTTTGCCGATGCCGAACCGGGCATGGCAGGCGCGGAAACGCTGCTGCCGCTCACGCTCACGCTTGTGCGCGATGGCCGGATTGACATGGCCCGCGCCTTCGCGCTGCTGGCAGGCAATCCGGCGGGGCTGCTCGGCGTGCCTGCCGGGCGGCTTGAAGTGGGGCTCGAAGCCGATATCGCACTGGTCGAACCCGAGCGCCCGTGGATCGTCGATCGCAGCAAGATGGCGGCAACGGCGGGCAACACGCCTTTTGATCGCCGCCCGGTGGAAGGCCGCGTCACCGCGCTGTTCAAGGGCGGTAGCCGGGTTGCCTAGTTCGGCGTTTCAGCGTGGCTGAAACGCAGGCGGCACCAGCCCGCTCCCCCGCCCGGCCACCCACAACGTACAATTCCGTTGGGTGGCCGGGCGGGGGAGCGGGCTGGTGCCGCCTATCCCCTTCAGGGCAAAATCAGCGCTGAGCCATCCGCGTGGGCGCCACGCGGCCCTGCGGCGTGACCGCCGAAGGATCGCTCATCACGAAGCAGACACCGCCCTTGACCTTGACCGACTGGCACATCTGCCGCGCCGGAGCGAGACCGGTGAAGCCCACGGCCTGAACCCGCCAGAATGCGCGGCCGTTCACCGCAACTTGCGTGATCTGGTTGTGATAGCTGCCAAGGCCCGGATTGCGCGCGGCAAAGTGGCGCCAGGCGCGCTGCGCGCCGTCCGCCGAAGCGAACGAGCCGAGCTGGACGACATGGCTGCCGCGTGCGCCGCCTCCGGCCGGAGCGGGAACTGATGCTGCAACGGGCGCAACGCGCGCGCCGCGATGCGTGGCCTGAACCACCGGATTGGACACCATGCGCTGCGGGGCGGCGGAGGACGCGGCTGCGGAAGGCGGAAGATCGAGCGCCGCGAGCCGGGCCGGGGCCGCCACGCTGGACGCATCGGCAAGTGCCGGCTGCGGCGTAGCCGCATCGGCCTGCGGGGCGGGCAGCGCAGTCGCGGCGGCCTGGGCCAGTGCGGCCGCATCGGCAGACGGCGCCTGCTCGGTCGCCGCCATCGCCGCCGCTTCTTCGGCGAGCCTGGTTGCATCCGGGAAGTTCGCCAGCGCCAGCGCGGTCGGCTGGCCGCCATCGACCATCACCGGCGCGCCCAGCAGGCTGGCGACGCGGCGGCGGGTGTCTTCGGGACGGGCCATAAACGCCCATGATTGCAGGCGCTCGTTGAGCTTGTCCGCCGGCACGTCCTGCTGCGCCATGAGCTTGGCTTCGCGCCAGCTGCCATCGAGCGCATAAGCATAAGCAAGGTTCTGGCGCACCTTCGGCGTGTTTTCACCGCGCCGCAGGGCTTCAGTCAGCGCGGCTATGCCGGTCTGGGCCTGCCCGGCCATCGCCATCGCCAGGCCGTAGTCCGAGGCGGGAATACTATCACGGTAGGTGTTCAGCGTATCGACCGCTTCGCTGCCCTTGCCGAGCGCGATATCGGCCAGCGCGAGGCTGAGCGCGGCCTTGCCGCTGTCCTCACCCAGCTGCATCGCTTCGTCGAACGCCTGACGCGCCGCCTCGAAACGACCGGCGCGCAGATAGGCCGAACCCAGCAGCGTGCGATAGGCCGCGGTGCGCGGGGCGGCGAGCACGGCCTGTTCTGCCAGCGCAATCGCCTTGTCCGGGCTGCCCTTGCCCAGCGCAGTCTGCGCGCTGGAGGCGAACTTCGCGTGATTCGGACCGCCCGCTGCGCAGCCCGAAAGCAGCCCTGCGGCGAGAGCGGTGGTCATGCAGATCCGGGCCATCCGATAGGGGGCCTTCCGATCATTCGTGCTGCTTTGTGCGGTGGTCATGGCGTGATGTCCCGGCTGGAATTCGTGTTCAGGAGCGGAGCGCGCGGCGGGCAAGGTCTTCGAGACCGGGCTTCGTTTCGAGGAAACGGTCGAGCGCTTCGACCACGAGTTGCTGTGCACTGCGGTTGTCGATCGTGCAGGCGAGGCGCAGGCGCAGGTGGCGCGCGGCATCAAGCCGAAGCGTGAAGGCCGCCTTGCGCCCTTCCTTGAGCGCGGTGCCGCGCTGGCGCTTCGGCGATGCCTCGGTCGGCAGCTTCAGCACATCGGCCAGCGATTCGATTCGCCGCAGCACTTCGGGCTGGGCCGGTTCGGGCAGCGGATCGGCGGCAATCGCCACGATTTCCGCAGCGGGCGCAGGGGCCGGAGCAGAAGCCATTGCCGGCACATCTTCACCCAGATCGTTCCAGCCAAGATCATCGGCATCCGGCGCAGGATATTCCGGTGCCAGCGCGGCCGAGCCGAAGCCCATGCGTTGCCGGTCCTCGGCGGTCAGCGGCATCAATTGGGGGCGCATCGCCGGGCGCGCCGCACCCTTGCGGGCGAGCAGGCTCGGGCTGAGCGAGGCGAAAGGCTTGGGTTCGGACATGATCGGCGCCTTTCGTTCAGGAGCCGATCACGCGGCGGCCGAAGCCACCAGCGGGACGGGGCGCGCCGGGCATCACCGAAGCGGCATGACCGGGCTGGGGCACCGCGAACACGGTGCGGCGGAAGTTCTTTTCGAGCCGCTCGGAGATATAGGTCCACAGCCCTTCGACCTCGGCGGCCGATTTGCTCTTCGGATCGACTTCCATCACCGTGCGGCCATCGATCATCGAGGCGGCAAAATCGGTGCGGTGGTGCAGCGTGATCGGCGCAACGGTGCCGTGCTGCGAAAGCGCAACGGCGGCCTCGCTGGTAATGCGCGCCTTGGGCGTTGCGGCGTTGACCACGAAGATCAGCGGCTTGCCTGCGCGCTCGCACAGATCGACAGTGGCACCCACCGCGCGCAGATCGTGCGGGCTGGGGCGGGTTGGCACCACGATCAGTTCTGCGACCGAGATCACTGACTGGATCGCCATGGTGATCGCGGGCGGGGTATCGATCACCGCCAGCTTGAAGCCCTGCTGGCGCAGCACGGCCAGATCGCTGGCGAGCCGGGCCACGGTGGTCTGGGCAAAGGCGGGATACTCCGCCTCGCGCTCGTTCCACCAGTCGGAGAGCGAACCTTGCGGATCGATGTCGATCAGGACGACCGGGCCAGCGCCTGCGCGCTGCGCCTGAACCGCAAGGTGACCGGACAAGGTCGTCTTGCCAGACCCCCCCTTCTGCGATGCCAAAGCCAGTACGCGCAAAGCAACCCCCCTGTGGGTAAAACGGACAAGACGTAAATGGTCTCTCGCAGGGGGATCGCAGAAGACCCTCAAATTTTGGTTAACATCGCCTCCCCGACAACAAGTGGATTTGCCCAGACCCGCTTGCCGCATCGCCCCGTGTTGCTGGCTTTGCGGCATTAACCATCTACGCTAAGTTACGTGGTATCGTCTGATTGCGGCATATGGGACAGGCACGGCTTGCTCGTCTCTGCGCCGCACGGCATCGTTAACTGTTGTTGTTCAGGCCGCTGTTGTTCAGACGGTGGCCCCAACGGAGATTTGAACACTCATGCGCGGATTTGCTTTCGTGGCGGCGGCCAGCTTCGGCCTTGCGGGAATCACCCTGCCAGCGCCCACACTGGCCGCGCCTGCGCCGCCCAAAGCCCCGCCTGCGGTCCCTTCCGCAATGTCCGCCGCGGCGAGCGCGGCCAGCGCCGCAGCGGTCCGCGCCGGTGTCGATGCCTGGACGGCCGGCAACTACGAAGCAGCGATCAAGGCGTGGCAGGGTCCGGCGGCCAAGGGTGATGCCGATGCGCTGTTCAACCTGGGCCAAGCCTACAAGCTTGGCCGCGGCGTGCCCAAGGATCTCGCCAAGGCCGAAGGCTATTATGGCAAGGCCGCGCGCCTCGGCCATATCGCGGCGGCAGACAATTACGGCATCGTCCTGTTCCAGACGGAGCGGCAGCAGGCAGCGATGCCGTGGCTGCAGGCCGCCGCCGACCGGGGCGAGCCGCGCGCGATGTATGTCCTCGGCATCGCGGCCTACAACGGCGATTATGCCCCCAAGGACTGGGTACGCGCCTATGCGCTGATCACCCGCGCCGCCGCGACCGGCCTTGGGCAGGCCACCGCCAGCCTCGCCACGATGAACCAGACCATTCCGCTGGCCCAGCGCCAGATGGGCGTCAGCCTTGCCAGCGAGCTGGACCAGAAGGCAGCCGATGCACGCGGCCGCGAACTGGCCGCCGCCGATCTTGGCGGGCAAGGCGTGCCCCCGCCGCTTCGGCCCGCCGAAAAGCCAGCTGAAAGGCCAACTGCCGGCGCGATCGAGACCGTCGATCTCCCGCCCTCGACGCCAAGCGCGCCCGTCGCCGCCTATCTGCCGCCCCCTTATGACCCTGCGCCGCTGCCACCTCCGCAGCTGCCCAAGGCCCCGCCGAAGAAGGTCGCGCCGCCCAAGCCTGCCACCCCCGCACCTTCGGCCCCGGCCAGCACAGGCGGAGCCTACCGCATCCAGCTCGGCGCGTTCGGGGTGAAAGCCAACGCCGACGCGCTGTGGGCGCGCCTGCGCGGACGGCCCGAAATCACGGGCCATGCGCGGCAGGACATTCCCGGCACCGTCACGCGCCTGCTGGCCACCGGCTATTCGCAAGGCGCGGCAGAGCGGGCCTGCGCCGCGCTCAAGGCCGGGGGCCTCGCCTGCCTCATCGTCGCACCCTGATCGCCTGAGGCAGACCATGCCCGAACGGATCGGTGCGCTCGATTTCGTGCGCGGCGTGGCCGTGCTCGGGATTCTCGCGATCAACATAACCGGTTTCTGGGGGCCGCTGCTCGCCACGTTCAACCCGGCCCTGCCGCGCCTCGAAGCCGGCGGTGCGGTGTGGTTCATCGCCGCCTACGTGCTGTTCGAAGGCAAGATGCGCGGCCTGTTCACGCTGCTGTTCGGGGCGAGCATGCTGCTGTTTGCCGATGCGGCAGAGCGGCGCGGCGCCAATCCCGATCTGATGCAGGTGCGCCGACTGCTGTGGCTGATGCTGTTTGGCTATGCGCATTACGCGCTGCTGTGGTGGGGGGATATCCTGCTGCCTTATGCGGTGTGCGGCCTGCTCGCCTTCAGCTTGCGCCGCCTTGCGCCGGAGCCGCTGTTCGCCAGCGCGTTGCTGCTGTTCCTTGTCAGCCATGCCATCGAAATTCCGGGCAATCTCGCCGCCATGGCCACCGAAGGACGGGTGCTGGCGGGGCACGGCACGCCCGCCGAAGTGGCCGAGCAGGCCGCAATGATGGGCCGCATCGCCGCCTCCCTCGCGGCAGACGGTCAGGTACTGCGCGCGCCCTTCCTTGAAGCGATGCACATCCGCCTCACCACCGCGCCGTTCCTGCCGCTGGAAAACCTTGGCGCAACCTTCTTCGAAACCTTTCCGCTGATGCTGCTGGGCATGGCGCTGCTACGCATGGGGCTGTTCAATGGCGAATGGCCGGAAGCCGCCTTGCGCCGCATGGCCCTGATCGGCATCGGCGCGGGCGGCACGATGAGCGCTGCACTGATCGGCTGGGCCGCCGCGCACCACTTCCCGCCGGGCGCGATGTTTGCGGTGATGGGCTCGCTCGCTGCCATTCCGCACTTGCTGATGACCCTGGGCTATCTCGCCGTCCTGCTGCTGCTCTGGCTCCGCATCGCAGGCACATCCGCCTCGCGCCGCCTCGTCGCGGCAGGCCGCTGCGCTTTCACCAACTATCTCGGCACCACGCTGGTGATGAGCGCGCTGTTTGCGGGCTGGGGCCTCAGCCTTGGCGGCGTGCTCCCCCGCGCCGCGCTGCCGCTGGTGGTCTTGTTCGGCTGGGTGCTGATGCTGGCATGGCCGCAGTGGTGGCTCGCCCGGTTTGGCCAGGGTCCGCTCGAAGCCCTGTGGCGCAAGCTTACCTGGTGGGGCGTTCCTCGGTCTGCGGCTGGTGCGGCGTAAGGATCAGCACGCCGTCCTCCACCCGCCAGCCTTTCAGCCGCGTCAGGAAGTTCATCCCCAGCACGTTCGGCCCGCCCGTGCCCAGCATCACGATGGCATCCAAATCGCGCGCCACCACCGATCCGAAGCGCAGTTCGTCGATCCGCGCGGACGAGGCGCTCACCGTGCCGTTGGCCGTTTCCACCCGCGCATCGGGGCGCAGCGGATCGGGCTCCACCCCCGCCGCCTCGGCCACATCGCCCGATAGCGCCGTCACCGTCGCGCCGGTATCGACCATCAGCCGGAGCTGCGTGCCATTGAGCTGCGCCGTGATCCAGTAGTGCCCGTCAGCCGAAAGCGGAATGCGCGTCTCCCCGCCAGAGACAGTCTGCGCCGGGCCGCCGATGCTGTGCAGCGCGGCATCGAAGCTGGGGTCCATCCGCACGAAGCGCATGACCGCAAGGCCGAACACCGCCACCATCAGCAGATTGCCCGCAAAGCGCACTGCCCCGCCGAGCTGCCCGCCCCGTCCAGCCAGCGCGCCGCCCACCACCACGAGCAGCAGCGCCGCACACGTTGCGGCAAACAGCGGCGAAAGCTGGCCCAGCCACGGTGCTCCGCTTTCCAGCCAGGTGTAGATCTGCGTCATCGGCTTTGCCTTAGCCCGCCGAAGCTTGCTGCACCATTGCGCCATTTGCCGAGCGGCCTTTGCAGCGCGGCTTAACCATGACCATTAACGGCCGGAACGCGCGGCGTCCCTAGGCGGGACGCGGCCGGAATGCCTCTCGCGCAGCGCCGCGTTTACGCTATTCTGCAAGAGAAAGGAGCGATGAAACCGCCATGTCCGCCGCGAAGTCCCTGACCGATCTTCTGCGTACCCGCTGGGTCAGCGCGCCACTCGGCATGATCGCGATGTCGCTCGCCTCGCTGCTGGCGTTCCATGTCGGCAAGGATGTCGCGCAGCTCGCGTTTGGCGGATCGCAGGCCGAGGCGCATGTTGCCCCCGCCGCCAAACCCTTGGCCAAGCCCGCCACGCTGACGCAGGCATCGGTGCCAGCGAACAGTCCGTTCGTCGTGAAGTCGATCCTCAAGATCAATGAGCCGATCAAGTTCGGCCAGTATTTCTGGGACGAAAGCGCCGCCAGCACCGGCCCCATCGTCGTCACCGTCGATCTCGCAGCGCGCACCATCTCCGTGTTCCGCGACGGGCACGAGATTGGCGCCGCCGCGATCCTCAAGGGCTATGGCACCAAGCCCACCCCCACCGGCGTGTTCCCGATCAGCGAGAAGGACGCCGACCACGTCTCCTCGATCTACGACGCGCCAATGCCCTGGATGCTCCGCCTGACGAACGACGGCGTCTCGATCCACGGCAGCAAAGTGGAACGCGGCTATGCCACCAACGGCTGCATCGGCGTGCCCGATGCCTTCGCCAAGCGCCTGTTCGGTGTCGCGAGCCTGGGTGACCGGGTGATCATCACCGACGGCAAGCGCATCGGCGTGGGCCAGCCGATCATTTCCGCAGACGCTCCGACCGGCGCTGTCTCAACCGGCCCGGAGGCCGCCGCCCACCGCGATTCTTGATCTGAATCGTTTTTCTCCTGTCCTGGCAGTGGCATGAGGGCCATGGTCGGAAAAAGGAGATGACCGATGCGCCCCCACGATGAACGCCACCTCGTCAGCCGGATCGGCTGGCTGCGCGCCGCGGTGCTCGGCGCGAACGACGGGATCGTCTCGACCGCCAGCCTGATTCTCGGCGTCGCGGCTTCGGGCGCGGAGCGGCAGGCGCTGCTGGTGGCGGGTGCAGCGGGGCTGGTTGCGGGCGCGATGTCGATGGCGGCGGGGGAATATGTCTCGGTCTCCAGCCAGTCCGATACCGAAGCCGCCGATCTCGCCCGCGAACGCGCCGAACTGGCCGCCGATCCGGTCCACGAACATGCAGAACTCGCCGGGATCTATGAAGCGCGCGGGGTGGAGCCTGGCACCGCCGCCGAAGTCGCCCGGCAGATGATGGCGAAGGATGCGCTCGCCGCCCACGCGCGCGACGAACTGCACCTCAACGAGACCACCGCCGCGCAGCCGGTGCTCGCCGCGATCACTTCGGCGCTGATGTTCACCGGCGGCGCGTTCCTGCCGCTGCTGTTGGCGGCGATCCTGCCGATGGGACTGATGGTGACAGGCACGGCAGCAGGCTCGATCCTGTTCCTCGCGCTCCTCGGTGCGCTGGGTGCGCGCGCGGGCGGCGCGGCGATGGGCAAGCCGGTGCTGCGCGTCGTCGTGTGGGGCGCGCTGGCGATGGCCGCCACCGCCGGGATCGGCATGGTCGTGGGCACTGCCGTCTAGGTGGCGGGCACGCTCGACATTGCCGGTTTCGCCGCTGCGGTTCTGCTGATCGAGCTGACGCCGGGGCCAAACATGGCGTGGCTCGCGGGCCTCGCCGCCACCGAGGGCAGGCGCAGCGGCCTGTCTGCGGTCGCCGGGATCGCGCTCGGCCTGCTGGCGAACGGCGTGCTCGCCGCGCTCGGCCTTGCCACTTTGCTCACCGCCATGCCCGCGCTGCTGCATGGCCTGCGCATCGCAGGCGCAGCGATGATGGTGTGGCTTGCCATCGAGGCATGGCGCGGCGCGGAGAAAGCCCCGCCGCCCACCGCCACGCGCCGCGCCTTCACCACCGGCGCGCTGATCAACTTGCTGAACCCGAAGGCCTATATGTTCTTTGTGGTCGTCGCGCCGGAGTTCCTCGGTGGGCGCACGCTGGGCCTTGCCGAAGCGCTCACGCTCGCGTTCGTCAGCACCGGGATTGCCACCGCGATCCACCTCGCCATCGTGCTGGCCGGAAGCCATGCGCAGGCGTGGCTGGCAGACCCCGCCCGCACCAAATGGGTGCGCCGGGGCTTTGCCGTGGTGATGCTGGGCGTTGCCGCCTCGTTTCTGGCGATCAAGGCGGGTTAGGCCACAACACCCCCTTCCCGTCACCCCGGGCTTGACCCGGGGTTAGGCTTCCCTCCCAGCGCCGCGCCCGAAAAAGAAGCCAAGGCCCGTGTCAAGCACGGGCCGACGGAGATTGGCGTGCGGGTTCGCAGCCCTTAGCGCGGCGCCATGCGGATCCCGCCATCGAGGCGGATCGCCTGCGCGTTGAAGTAGGAATTGCGCACCAGCTCCATCGCAAGGCTGGCGAACTCTTCCGGCAGGCCGAGCCGCTTGGGGAACGGCACCGAGGCATTGAGGCCCGCGCGCACCTTTTCCGGCACGCGGCCCAAGAGCGGCGTGTCGAAGATGCCCGGCAGGATCGCGTTGACGCGGATGCCAAGGTCCATGAGATCGCGCGCCATCGGCAGCACGAGGCCGACCACGCCCGCCTTCAGCGAACCATAGGCCACCTGCCCGATCTGCGCATCCTGCGCCGCGACCGAACCCGTCAGGATGATCGTGCCGCGCTCGCCATCGCCTTCCAGCGGCTCGGCATGAGCCATGCCCAGCGCCGAAAGGCTCGCCACGCGGTAGCTGGCGATCAGCACGCCGTTCGCGGCAAAGGCATAGTCCTCGGTCGAAAGGCGCGTGAACTCGCCGGTTTCCTTGTTGCGGCCCACGGTCTTGCCCTTGCGGTGCACCACTGCGCAGTGGACGGTGATCCGCTCCTGCCCATGCGCCGCGCGGGCCTTGGCAAAGCCTTCGACCACCGATTCCTCGCTGGTGATATCGACATGGCAGAACAGCCCGCCAATCGCCTTGGCCACTTCCTCACCGGCCTCAGCGTTCACATCGAAAATTGCAACCTTCGCGCCCGCCGCCGCCAGCGCGATGGCGGTCGCCCGCCCCAAACCCGAAGCCGCGCCGGTCACGACGGCAGCCATACCCTGTTCGATCTTCATGGCATCGTTCTCCTTTAACCGCGCGATTAAGCCGGTGCGGGGGACGGTGCAAGTGGCACAAATGCTAAAAGCCCTCTCCCGTTCAGGGGAGAGGGTTGGGAGATGGGGATGGGCAGACTGCTCGGACCCGCTACATAGGAGTCATCCCGACGATCTGATACGCTGCACGCGCTAATTTGGGGACAGCTCGATGAAATACGACGATGCATCTTGGCACTATGGGGGAGACTTCCCCGCTCATCTGGCTCCAGAGGCCGGGTCCACACACATTGCCATGTTTGTCGTATGGTGTGCCCTCAACGGCCTAGCGAGCGAGTTCCATACCGACGAAAGTGCGGATCTACTGGCTCAAATTGAGGCTCGAAGCATTACACCTGCGCGGTGGTTCATCACAGCGTGCGACGAAAAGTTCACTGACGAAGATCTTACCGTGGAAGGAAATGCATTCGCGTCGACCTATTATGGCGTCGACGGTAGTTTTGCGTCAGGCCCCAATGCCTATCTCACAGACTACGACAAAGAATTCTCGGATTTTGAAACTCTTTACGACGTCTCAGATAGTTGGGAATCTTATGATCGGATGGCGCCGAAAATCGCATCAAGGTTCAATAGCTGGTCCAAACCGCCGTGGTGGAAGCGTTTGCTTTGATTTCTGTCCCGTCACCCCGTGCTTGACACGGGGTTGGGCTTATCTTCTGGCGCAGCGCCCGGAAAGAAAAGCCAAGGCCCGGATCAAGTCCGGGCCGACGATTCCTCTGACATCCCCCCCCCTAAATCACATCAAACTCATCCCCCAGCGCCGCCCTCAGCTTGTCGAGCGCCTGCGCCTTCAGCTGGTGCACGCGCGGCACGCTCACGCTCAGCACCTCCGCGATCTCCGCGAGGTTCAGTTCCTCCACGAAATAGAGCTGGATCACCATCTGCAGCCGCTCCGGCAGGCCGGAAATCGCCGCCACCACTGCGCCGCGCGTCTGTTCGTCGGCCAGCAGTTCGAAGCTGTCCGGCCGGTCGTCGGCGAAGGCCATGTCGCTGTCAGAATATGTATCGTCGATGGGCTCGAAGCGCATCGGCTCGCTCGCGGCGCGCAGTTCGCCCAGCGCGGCGGTGGTCATGCCCATCGCTTCGGCCAGTTCGTCCTCGCTGGGTGCGCGGCCCAGCGTTGTCGTCAGCGCCTGCGCCGCGCCTGCCACCAGCTTGCGCCGGTCGCTCGCGCTGCGCGAAAGCGGGCTGGAGCGGCGCACCAGATCGACCATCGCGCCGCGCACGCGCAGCTTGGCATAGGCGGCAAAGCCGTCCTCGGTCGGCCCGTTGTGCTTTTGCGCGCATTCGGTGAGGGCGACGAGCCCGGCCTGCACCAGATCGTCGATCTCGATCCCGGCGCGGCCCGATCCGTGGACGTGCCAGGCAAGGCGGCGCACCATCGGCAGGAAGCGGCGGATGCGGT